>DATAVB010000020.1:0-3363 GCA_036267955.1 Mycobacteriales bacterium
AACGGGCGGCTAAGGCACCCGTACCACGTCATGGCTATTGGCTGGACCGGCCGCAGGGGACACAATCGGCAGGTCGTTGCCCCCGTACGACCGGCGAAGAGGTGACCCCGTGAGCATCGTGACCCGCGGATTCCGAGGACGCCGGGACGCCGCTGCCGACCTGCCGCCCGGGCAGTATCTGACCCACGATTTCCCAGTGCTCTCGGCCGGTCCGACGCCGCGGATCGATCTGGACGAATGGGAGTTCACGATCTCCACCGAGGCCGGCGCCAGGCACTCCTGGAACTGGCGGGAGTTGCAGGCTCTCCCCACGGATCAACCGAGGGTCGACATCCACTGCGTCACCAAGTGGTCGAAATTCGGAACCGACTGGGAGGGCGTTTCGCTGGACACCCTTTTCGAGTCGGTCGAGACCACGGCGGACTACGCACTGGTGCATTCCTACGGCGGATATACCACCAATCTTCCGCTGGAGGACCTGCTCGACGGCAAGGCCTGGATCGCCCACCGGTATGCCGGTGCGGACCTGCCCGCCGACCACGGTGGCCCGGCCCGGCTGCTGGTGCCACACCTGTATTTCTGGAAGTCGGCGAAATGGGTGCGCGGCATCGAGCTGATGCACGAGGACGAGCCCGGTTTCTGGGAGAGCCTGGGCTATCACAATTACGGCGATCCGTGGCGTGAGCAGCGCTATTCGGGCGATTGACGGTGGCGGCGGTGCAACGCCTGCGCTGGCTGGTGGCCCGGGTCGTGACGGCGCGAGCGGAGACGGCGGCCGCCCGGACCGTCGTCTTCGAGGTGCCCGGTTGGCCGGGTCATCTTCCCGGTCAGCATGTCGACCTCCGGTTGACCGCCGAGGACGGCTACAGCACGCAACGCAGCTATTCCATCGCCGCTCCGTCGGACGGCGAGCGGGTGGAGCTGACCGTGCAGCAGGTGCCGGACGGCGAGGTGTCACCGTTCCTGGTCGAGGAGCTGGCGATCGGCGACCTGGTCGAAATGCGGGGTCCGGTGGGTGGTTGGTTCGTCTGGCGACCGGAGGAGACCGCGCCGGTGCTGCTCGTCGGCGGCGGCTCGGGCATCGTCCCGCTGATGGCGATGGTGCGTGAGCGCGCCCGCGTCCGCAGCCGGGTCCCGTTCCGGTTGATCTATTCCGTACGAACTCCCGGCGACGTCTACTACGCCGACGAACTGCACCGGCGGGTACGGGACGACCACGGGCTGGACGTGTCGGTGCTCTTCACCCGGTCGGCCGCGGAAGGCACCAGCCGGCCGCCCGGCCGGATCACTCCGGTCGAGCTGAGCAGCGCCGGCTGGCCCGCCGACTTCGACGCCCGGAGTTACATCTGTGGCCCCACCGGTTTCGTCGAGACGGTGGCGCAGTTGTTACTGGCGCAGGGACACGAGGCAGCCACCATCCGGACCGAGCGGTTCGGGCCGAGCGGAGGTTGAGATGAGCACTCCTGAGGAATTGCGGTACCGCGACGGGAACGCCCTGAGCGGAGTGTTCGCCGAGGTCCTCGGCATGGACGTGTCCACCACCGTGCTCACCTGTACGGGGTGCGGTGGGAGCGGCCCATTCGCCCGTGGCCGCCTCTACGACGACGGACCTGGCGCGGTGCTGCGCTGCCCGGACTGCGCCGAGATCCTGGTGCGCGTCGTGCGGACGCCGACCGACCTCTGGCTGGACCTGCGCGGCTCGACGTCGTGGCGGATCCCGGCGCAGACGTGACCACCTATTCCGAGGCGGCACCGACCGAACGTCGGATCTCGGCGGTGAGGTAGTCGTCAGTGCCGCGCAGCGGCGTCCGCACCCCGCCCAGGTCGATGCCGTGCCGGTGGGTCGCGATCGCCTTCATCGCGGCGATCCACTCCATTCCCGGCGCACCGGCCATCATCTGGTCACGCAGCTGCAGCACCGGCTTGAGCCGAGCCTCGGCATCGGCAAGATCGCCGGCGCGCGCCGCCGCGCAGACGGCGGCCAGCTCGACCGGCATCAGGTTGGCCATTCCGGCGATCGTGCCCGCGGCACCGGCCAGCATTGCCGCCGGAATGGTGTTCTCGGCGCCGACCATCACCGCGTTACCGGCCGCCAGCGCCGCCTTCGTATAACCGAGGTCGCCGCCGGAGTCCTTGACCCCCCATACGCCCGGGATCGCCGCGACATCCAGCGGGACCTCCGGGGCCAGGCTGGGAATGTGGTAGGCCAGCACGGGGTGATCGCTCGCCGCGGCGGCCGTCGCGAGAAAGTCGGTGATGCCGGCCGGATCGGCGTCCCGGAAGAAGAATGGCGGGAGCACCAGAATTCCGACCAGGGGAAATTCGTTGTAGCCGCGAATGCAGGCGATCGCCTCGGGCAGCGCCGCCTGCATCACCGCGGCGATCACCGGGAGATCGGGCTGCGCCACCGACAGCGCCCGGATCGCGTCGAGCTTCTCCGCCACCCCGATGGACGGACCCTCGCCGGTCGTGCCGAACAGCATGACGCCGCGGGCGCCGTTGCCCATGATCCATTCGCAGTGCCTGGCCAGGGCCCTACCGGAAATGGCGCCGCGCTCGTCAAACGGGGTCAGCACCGGTACGTACAGATCGCGGATCACCGCACGGGACGGTGCCAGCGAGCGCTGATTCGCCACGTCGCTCCCTCATTGCCCACTGTCAACGAGACGATAGTAGCCATGGACGCAGTCGGCGGACCCAGAAGCGTTACCGAATCCATGCACAGCGGATCCCTAGACACCGGGCGCACACTGACAAGCAGGTGAGCATGCGGAGGGAGCCGCCATGACCAGCCTCGCCATGTCTCGTTTCGCCGATCGCCTCACCGCGCTGGCCGACCGGGACCGCGGAGTCGAGCGGCTCGCGGCGGACGCGGCCGACCTGCTCCGTGAGGTGTTGTGCCTGGAGCACCTGCTCGGCCCCGCCGAGCGTGAGCCCGATCCGCGGCACTACCGCCAACACATCCTGCATGTCGACCCGGCCGGCCGATTCTCGGTGGTGGCACTGGTCTGGCTGCCCGGTCAGGGCACCCCGATCCATGACCATGTCGCGTGGTGCGCCACCGGGGTGCTGGAGGGATGCGAGTTGGAGCAGCGCTTCGAAGTCGCCACCGGATGCCACCGATTTGCGCTGCGCAGAAGCGATTCAGCGGTCAACGAGTTCGGCGCGGTGTCGGTGCTGCCACCGGGCCACGACATCCACGAGGTGCGCTGCCACAGTGGACACCGCGCCATCTCGCTGCACGTCTACGGCGCGGACATTCTGCGGTTGGGCAACAGCATTCACGTCAGATACGACCGCCGGGTGGTCCTGCCGGTATCCGGCTGACGCTCCGGCGCCGCCCCATTCTTCGCCGATCTTGAC
>DATAVB010000021.1:0-21233 GCA_036267955.1 Mycobacteriales bacterium
CGTTCCGGGCGCGCCAGACCGGCGGCCATCTCGCTGATGGAGAGACTCGAGGTGTTGGTCGCCAGCACGCACTCGGGGGAGACCACCGCCTCCACCTCGGCGAACACCTGCTGCTTGACCTTGAGGTCCTCGAAGACCGCCTCGATCACGAAATCGGCGTCGGCAAAGGCATCCTTGGACAGCGAGCCGGTGACCGCGGCCTTGAGCCGGGCCGCCGCATCGGCGCTGAGCCGGTTCTTCCCCGCCAACTTGTCGATTTCGCCGCGCACGTAGGCGACCCCGCGGTCGACCCGCTCCTGATCGACGTCGGTGAGCACGACCGGCACCTGCAGCCGCCGTACGAACAGCAGCGCGAGCTGGCTGGCCATCAGGCCCGCACCGACGATGCCGACCTTGCCGACCGGCCGGGCGAGTTTCGGGTCCGGCGCGCCGGCGGGGTGGTTGGCCCGTTTCTGGACGAGATCGAACGCGTAGAGCCCGGCCCGCAGCTCGTCGCTCATCAGGAGGTCGGCGAGTGTGTCGGCCTGGGCCTGGTAGGCGTCGTCCAGGTCGGCGATCTTGGCCGCGTTGATCAGCTCCAGCGCCTTGTATGGCGCCGGGGCCGCGCGGTGCAGTTTGGCATCCGCGACCGCCACGCCTCGGGCGATCGCGTTGTCCCACGCCTCGCCACGGTCGATCGTCGGCCGGTCCACCGTGGTTTCGTGGCGGACGATCGACGCGGCCCAGTCCAGCGACCGTTCCAGGAAATCGGCCGGCTCGAACATGACGTCGGCCAGCCCGAGCGCGTAGGCCTCGTGGGCCCGCATCATCCGGTTGTTGGCCAGCGCGTTCTCGATGATCACCTTCACCGCGGTGTCGGCGCCGAGCAGGTTGGGCAGCAGCCAGGCTCCGCCCCAGGCCGGCACGATGCCGAGGAAGCACTCCGGGAATGCCAGTGCCGCGGCGCTGGAGGACAGCGAGCGGTACTGGCAGGACAGGGCCAGCTCCAGCCCGCCGCCCAGCGCGGCGCCGTTGACGAACGCGAAGGTGGGGACCGGGCTCTCGTACAGCCGGCGGAACACCCGCTGCCCGAGTTGCCCGATCTGCCGGGCCTGTTCCCGGCTGGCAATGTGCGGAATGCCGGTGAGGTCGGCGCCGACAGCGAAGATGAACGGCTTGCCGGTCACCGCGATCGCCGACACCGCGGGGGAGTGCGCGGCGATGTCGTCCAATGCGCTGTCCAATGAGGACAGCCCGGCCGGGCCGAAGGTGGAGGGCCGGGTGTGGTCCTTGGCGTTTTCCAGCGTGATCAGGGCGATCGGGCCGGAAAGGCCGGGCAGCTCGGCGTAGCGGACGAGCGCCCTGGTGACGACCTCGTCAGTAAATTCGGGTGCGCTCATTCCGCGGCTCCGTCCCAGTGCGGGTTTTCCCAGATCACGCTGCCGCCCATGCCGATGCCGACACACATCGCGGTCAGGCCGTAGCGGACGTCGGTGTGGTCGGCGAACTGGCGGGCGAGCTGGGTCATCAGCCGTACGCCGGAGGAGGCGAGCGGGTGACCGACCGCGATCGCCCCGCCGTACTCGTTGACCCGGGGATCGTCCTCGGCGATGCCGAAGTGGTCGAGGAAGGCCAGCACCTGGACGGCAAAGGCCTCGTTCAGCTCGAAGAGCCCGATGTCCTCGATGGACATCTCGGTGCGGGCGAGCAGCTTCTCCGTGGCCGGGATGGGGCCGATGCCCATCACCTCCGGCTCGACCCCGGCGAAGGCGTATCCGACCAGGCGCATCTTCACCGGCAGGCCGAGCTCCTCGGCGATGTCGGCGTTGGCGATGATCGCACCGGTGGCGCCGTCGTTGAGGCCGGCGGAGTTGCCGGCGGTCACCTTGCCGTGCGGCCGGAACGGCGTCTTGAGTCGGGCCAGGTCCTCGACGGTCGTGCCCGGACGGGGTGGCTCGTCGGCCGTGGCCAACCCCCAACCCTGCTCGACCGAGCGGGTGGCGACGGTGACGAGGTCGTCGGTGATCTTGCCGTCCGCGTAGGCCTTGGCGAGCTTGGCTTGGCTGGCGGCGGCGAAGGCGTCGGCGCGGTCCCGGGTGATGTTCGGCAGCCGGTCGTGCAGATTCTCGGCCGTCTTGCCCATCACGAGCGCGTCCGGGTCGACCAGCTTCTCGGCCAGGAATCGCGGATTGGGGTCGACGCCATCGCCCATCGGGTGATGTCCCATGTGCTCGACGCCGCCGGCGATGGCGATGTCATAGGCGCCGATTCCGATGCCACTGGCCACGGTTGTCACGGCGGTCATGGCGCCGGCGCACATCCGGTCGATGGCAAAGCCGGGGACGGATTTCGGCAGCCCGGCCAGGAGCGCGGCGGTGCGGCCGATGGTCAGGCCCTGGTCGCCGGTCTGGGTGGTGGCGGCGATCGCCACCTCGTCGATCTTCTCCGGCGGCAGGCCCGGGTTGCGGCGCAGCAGCTCGCGGATCACCCGGACGACGAGGTCGTCGGCCCGGGTCTCGGCGTAGAGGCTGCCGGCCTTGCCGAACGGGGTGCGTACCCCGTCGACGAATGCCACGTCCCGTACTGCTGAGTGCCGCCGACGGGATCGGCCTCGGGCGGCTGTGGTGGCGGGTGCGGTCATGCACGCCTCCTGTAGACATGTTACTGGCAGGTAACCAAGACTCTAGACACGTCACGATAGAGGTCGCATCTCCTGTGCGGTGACGCCGCCCACACGCCGGGTGACGATGCGTCTGGTTGGCGTCGGGTCAGACCCAGTTCTGTCTGCTCCGAGCGAAGTGCGCTTTGATCCGGTTAGCTGGCCGCCCGGTCCGATCGAAGTGCGCTTTCATCCGCTCCGCGCGCCTCTGGGCCGTTGAAAGCGTACTTCGATCGGGGGTGAACGCCGGTGTGGCTAACGGAGTCGGGACAGCGCGTCGGCGGTCTCCAAGCACGCGAGCCCGAGCCGGCGCAGCGCTTCCGGGTCGTCCGATCGCACGGAGAGTCGATCCATGATCCAGACCTCGCCGACACTGCCCTGCACCCGGCCGACGAACTCGTCCTGGTCGGTGAGCAGGTGTGCGATAGCGAAGATTGCCGGGCGCCGGCTCAATGGCGGAGCCTTTCGCAGCGCGGACGATTTCATTTCACGGCTACTTTCCAGCCGGCGAGTGCGGCCTGCGCGCCCGGAACATAGTTGATATAGCCGGTGCCCGGTGCCACATCGAACCAGACGTAGCCGACCGCCTCCTGGCCGGCGCGCAACGTGCCAGAGTTCAGCGTCTTGTCCGAGTCATATCCGGAGTCGGTGGCATTCCCATTGCTGGCGTCGAACACCTGTCCGGCGGCATTCTGCCACTGGTAATCGAAATCGTTGTAGTCCATCGATCCTGTCGTCACCTTGAAACGAATGAGAATCGACACGTAGCGACCGTACTGAGGCGCCGTGCGTACGCTCAGCTACCAGCACTCGGATGTGGTGCAGCTTAGTGGCGAGCGTCATCCAGATGCTGTCGAGTTGCAGGGCATAGTGGCGCGGCTGAAGACCATAACGGAGTCATCCGAATGACAGCGTTGTGCGTCGCGAGCGTCCAGCTGGCTGCACGGTAGCATCATAAAATGCGCGACCGGCCACGCTCCCGTTACTCGATCTGGTAGGCAGAATCCGCAAGGCGCAATCCGACCAGGAGAATGTGCCGGACACGAAGCCGCCAGCGGTTGCGGACCGGGTGCCTCATTCGGATCGAGTGGATTTCGACCAAGGGCGCTTCACGGCCTACCTGATGAATCCCGATCACCCGCACAATCGAGGTAAGGCAGAAGGATGGCAGCGGATCGGCTATGACGTCAGCACCGATGCAGCGCGTGAGGAGTCGTCTGCCGATGTAATAAGGCAGCTACGCCGGAAACTGTCGGATTCACCAATTGTCCGCACCGACGATAGCCCGTATGGCCATAGGCTGAACACAGAGACCCCGTTCACTGGACCCAACGACCAGGAAGCCACCAGTATGACCTGGTGCGGCTGGTCCGCGATGTTGCTGCCTGGCGGGGAACGCTGACCGTGCCGGCAGGCACTACTGGAGTTGTTGTGGACGTGTACACCAATCCGGTCGGATACGCACTTGATGTGGTCGTTAACGGCGAAGAGAACAATATTACGGTCCCGGCTGATGCCGTCGAGCTCGCCGAGTGAAGGATTGCTGATTCCGGCCCGCACCAACCGATCGGAGTGCGCTTTCATCCGGTCTGGCGGCCCGACGCGCGGGTAAAGCGTGCTTTGATCGGGACCGGTGGGCGTGCAGGCGCCCCGATCGGAGCGGTGGAGGCGGACGGGCGCACCGTCGCGTCGCTCAGCGCGCCTGGCACTTCGGAAGTTGCGCGGGCGCCTGGACGATGAGCGGCGGCTGTTATCCCGATGCGAGAAAGATCGGAGAGCTCCTCAGCAAACTGCCCTGAGATAAAACGTCGGGTAGATTTTGCCCGCGCTACGACCGAAACGGCCAGACCGGAATCACCGTTTGTGAAGCAGCCCCAGCGGGAACTATCCAGGGTCGGCGAGTTGGCGTACTTCTGCGGCGCAGCCCCAGGACAGGCTGACTCCGGCGCCGCCGTGACCGTAGTTGTGGATGAGGATGCCGTTGTCGTGGTGTTCGGCGGTGAGGCGGATGTGTGGGCGCGTGGGGCGGAGTCCGACGCGGTGTTCGAGGATTCGGGTGTCGGCGAGGCGGGGTTCGATGGCCGTGCAGCGTTGCCGGATGCGCTCTGCGCTGGCTTGGTCGGGTTGCCTGCTCCAGGCGTTCGGTTCGGCGGTGCCGGCGAGGATGACGTGGGTGGGGTGCGGGTAAATCGCGGTGAGCTCGGGGGAGTCGCCGGTGTCGGCTTCGAGGAAGTCGGTGAGTCCGGGGTTGGTGACGACAAGGTGTTGTCCGCGGATGGGGTAGAGCGAGTCGTCCTGGGCGAGGGTGCGTGCGCCGATGCCGGCGCAGCAGACGATGATTGACGCCTCGTCGAGGATGTCGGCAATGGCGGTGACGGCGCCGATTTCAATGTGGCCGCCGGCGGTGCGGAGTCGTTGTGTCAGGTACCGCAGGTAGATGGGCATGTCGATGATCGGTGCGGTGTATCGGACGCCGCGCGTGTAGCCGTCGGGGAGTTCCTCGGGTGGACAGGGGCGGCGGTCGGGCAGGAGGGTCGCCCACGCGGGTGGATCGTGGACGGTGGTGGCGATTTCTCGTCCGGTCGCCAGACGCACGCCGGTATCAGGGATGGCGGCGAGGGCGCGGAGCGTGGTGAGGGTGTGGCTGGCCCAGGGCAGCACCCGGTCGGCGGGTTCGACCATCCAGGGTCCCCATGTCGCCGCGGCGACGGCGGAGGTGGTCTGCTCGGGTGGTTCGGCGGCCCGGATCGTGACGCGGGCACCGGTCTCAGCGAGGGTGATGGCGGTGGTCAGACCGATCACGCCTGCTCCGATGACGAGGACGTCGGGGGCCATCAGGAGGCGAGTGCCTGGTCGAGTTGGGGCAGGAAATCGCGGACGTACTCGTTGCGGTGCGCGCGGTGTAACCGAGTCGACAAGAGCCGGAGCACGTCCATGCTGCGGGCCGATTTCACTGTCGTCGCGCGGGTCACGGCGGTGCGGGCGATCATGCAGGCTTGTTCGAGGTCGCCCTGGTAGGCGGTGGCGACGGCGAGCCAGGCGCCTTCGAACAGCGCCCGGCGATCCGACGGGTCACCGATCGGAAAATCGTGGGCACGGCCGCGGAGGAGGTTTTCGCCGCGGTGCAGAAGGGTGCGGCGGTCGGCCGGGTCGGCGCGTGTCGCGGCATGGACGAGGGCGTATCCGGCCTGGGTCTCCAGGTGGCTGGGCGTGAGGTAATACATCCACGCCGGCTCGGGCCGGCCGGGGCTGGCGAGCAGGTCGAAGGCGTCGCTGTAGGTGGTGTCGAAGTCATCGAGCCGTCCGGCGACGGCGTATCCGTAGGCCAGCCGGGTCCGCACGGATGCCTGCACCCCGGGCGAGGCCCGGCGCGCTGCCTGGACGGCGGCGTGGCCCAGCGTGATGGCATCGCCGGGTTGCTCGCAGGTCGCTAACTGAAAGGCGAGATCGGCGAGGATGTGTGCGGCCATCGCCTCGTAGCGGGCCTCGCGGGCGGCGCGGAGCGCGGTGAAGAAGTACCGTTGCGCCAGGCCGTGATCGCCGGCGTCGAAGGCCATCCAGCCGGCGAGCTGCCCGATTTCGGCGAGCGCGGCGAAGAGCCGTTGCTCGGTTTGGGTGCGGTGCCCGCCCTGATGCAGGAGCAGGGCGACGGCACGGAATTGTGCTCCAACGTAGGCCATGTGTGCGCCCCCGCCGTTGGCGTCGTCGAGGCGCTGCAGCAGTGGGACGCTGGTCTCGATCTGCGTCAGCAACGCCTGATCGACCTGTCCGCCGGCGACCGCGGCGGCCAGGCGAGCGGGCTCGGCGCGCCAGCTGGCTGCGAAGGTGGTCAGTGCTGTCCCGGACACGGCAAGGAACCGGCGTCGGTCGACCAGGCCGGCGTGCAGCCACTGGGCCAACACGTTCATCGTGGCGGGTCGGGACCATTCGGCGTCGAGGTCGGCGGTGGCCGGCACGGTGAGTGGGGAGTCAGCTGCCCGGCCCTGCCATAGCTGCGTCGCCGTGACAGGACGGCCCAACTCGCGGGTGAGCACCCAGGCCACCAGCGCGGGTAGCGGTGGGCGCGGCACTCGGCCTTCGTCGCGCCAGTGATAGGCGGCAGTTTCGCCGACCGTGCCGGGGCCGAAGAGGCGGTTGATCCGGCGCGTGAGCGTGCGTGGTGACCAGTCCAGCTCGGCGAGCAGGCCCGCGAGCACGACATTGCCCTGCTCGTTCACCCGCGCCCCCTCTCGCTGGCGGCCGTCGTTGAGGTGCCGTGAACGAACGATAACGCAGCGTGCCGGCCGAGTTGACGGTCTTGACGGGTTGATGCCTGTCCGTCGGGCTCGAGCCGCGGTGTGCTGATACCCATGACAGGCAGGCACGGTCGCGGCGGTGGGGATGAGCCGGTGCGGCGCCCCCCGGTGAGGCGGACCGCGCTAGAGCTGGCCCTGCACAACCGAGCCGGAGAAGTCCTCGGGTATCGCGTCCATGATGATTTCATCGCACGGCCCGCCCAGCCAGCGCGCGCCGTTGCGGCGTACGCCGACATGGTGGAACCCGGCTTTCTCATACGCGCGGATGGCGCTCTTGTTCGGCGCCCAGACCTCCAGTTTGACGTTGCGGAGGCCGGCGACGTTGAACGCCCAGTCCAGGGTCAGCCGGGTCGCCTCGGTGCCCAGGCCTTCACCGCGGCGCGCACCGAGCATGATCACGTAGTCGGCGATCTGTTTGCGGCTGTCGATGTGCAGGGTGGTCGTCCCGATCGGCTCCCACCGGCCGTCGCCGGTCTTGGCGTAGATGGTGAAGTACGCGCCGTCGTCTCCGGCCTGTGCGGCCGCGTCGTAGGAGGACTGTCGGGCCTCGAGCGGTTCTGGGGTGGTCTGGCCGTAGCCAGCGAGAACGGCCAGCTGTTGTTCCCACCGGTGATACAGCGGCACCAGGTCGACGCGCAGGGTGCCAAGCGCTACCCGGTCACCGATCAGCACCAGCACTGGCTCGTCGGTGTCGACCATGACTGCCTCCCTGTTGTCGTCGGACGCTGGGCTCGTGCGCCGCCTGGTAGCGGCAGCGTCTGAGAGTACCCGCATCCATCACCTTGTAGCTGAGGAGAATTCCATGTTCAAGAAATTCACGTTCGCGCGCGATTCCAGGATCGTTCCCGAGACTGTGACCCATTCGGATGGGTCGCAATCGTCCGTGATCTGGCTCGGCAGCGCCACCGCATTGACGCTCGGCAAGCCCGGGAAAAAGAACAAGGACGGCAAGTACTTCTACACCAAGTAAACCCGGCAGGCAGGTGGCCACCACCAGTCTCTGGTGGTGGCCACCCACCTATAGCAGCAAAGGACGTACCTCATGAGATGGTTCGGTGGCGCGGACGGTATTCCGGCCGCTCAGGTGCCGTACCCGGTGGGCGCGCGACTGATCTGGGACGATCAGCGGCCACTATGGACAGTCGACGAATGGCCCACGCATGAGGTTCGTACCGCTTCCCGCGGGGAGCGGCGGCTAGCGGTCCTGGGTGTCTGCAGTGCAACCGAGCAGGAATTGGCAGCTGTGGTCACGGCGCCACTGACCGATGATCTGGCATATCGATGGCCGGGTAGCTACACGGTTATCCATCAAGACCGGGATGGGACCCATATCTGCACCGATCTCGGCTGGGCGTCGCCGATCTACACCATCCGCCACGGCGGCGGCACGGTATTTGGGTCCAGTGCGTTGCCGTTGGCGGCACTGACGGGCTGGCATATCGACCCGGAATGGCTGGTGGCACGTCTGGTCTGTCCGGAACAGCCGTCTCTGATGTATGGGCGGTCACCGTTTCGGGAGGTTGCGACGACACCACCCGCCACGGTCTTGACCCTGCTCCGGGACGGTCGCCGCCAGACCCGCTCGGTCTGGCGGCCCGCGACCACCTCGGTACGTGAGGGCGCTGGTCTGTTGTGTGATGCGCTGGTGGGTGGGATCGAGGCTCGCACGCTTGCGGCTGGGGCGGTGACTAGCGACCTGTCCGGCGGATTGGATTCGGGCTCCGTCACCATGTTGGCCGCTGCCGCAATGTCTGCGGGGAGGGTGCATGCAGTGACACTGCATCCTGCCGGCGTCACCGGTGGCGGCGATCTCGATGCCGCACGCCGGGTGGCCGGACTCGAACCACGGATCCAGCATGTCCTGCTGCCGCTCGGCCGCGAGGCGTTGCCCTACACCGACCTGGCTGCTGTTCCGGCGACGGATGAGCCCGCCGCGTCGACGGTCACCGTCGCCCGGTTTCGGACGCAACTGTGCCTGCTGAAGGAGTTCGGCTCGGACTGCCATCTCACCGGCGACGGCGGTGACGCCGTCCTGACCGCACCACTGACATATCTGGCGGACCTTGCCCGTAGCCGGAAGTTCAGCACGCTGATCCGGCATGCCACCGGATGGGCGCGGCTCTACAACCGTTCCTCCACCGCTCTACTGCGCGCTGCCCTTCGATCGGGCCGCACCAGCCACGAAGCCGCCGCCCACGCTCGCAGCGCCCAGCTTCTGTCCGGTGATGGCGCAGAACCCGGCGATGCGGGCGACCTTATCGACCGATGGCAAACCGGGCCGCCCGCACTGTGGCTCACTCCAGAGGCTCGCTGCATCGCAGCGAATCTCATCCGAGAGAACCGATGCGATGACATGACGACAGCTGTCGGTGATGTCGCGGCGCTGGCGGGAATCACCATGATCGGTCGCTGCGACCGCTCGGAAGCACAATTGACCGAGCACTTCGGCGTGCCATTACATAATCCCTTTCTCGATAGCGCCGTCATTCACGCATGCCTGAGTGTGCCAGCGGAGCATCGCACGTCACCGTTCGCGGCAAAACCCCTGCTACGCGCCGCATTGCACGGCATCGTCCCGGATGCCGTACTCGACCGGCGAACGAAAGGCGACTTCACTCCCGACGAATACCTTGGTATCCGGGCCAATCATGTGGCGCTGCGTGAGCTCTTCGACCGGCCCCGACTCGCTGACCTCGGGCTGACCGAACCAGCCGCGATCTGCGACGTCATCGAACGGGCGGTAGCCGGCCTGCCCTTCGATCTGCCAGCCTTCGATGCATTGGTAGCAACCGAAACCTGGCTCACCACGATCGCGCATGAGTCGCGACCCCGCTGGCAGCATGCAACGCCGGCCGCCATCCGATGAACGCCTACCATCCCGCGCCGGACATCTACGCGGTCGACTTCGGCCACACCATCATCGTGCTGCGCCTCAACCACGACCAACTACACGCGATGCCCGAGGAGGCCGCCACCGTGTGGCGGACCCTGGAATGCGCACACGGCGACACCGATGCCCTCACCCCCGCCCAGCAGGCGATACTCGCCGAACTGCGTCACCTGGGAATTCTTCGCGCCGGCCCGCCGACACCGTGGCCACCGCGTGCGCTCATCGCCGCGCCACGCACCAGAGGATCAAGTCTGGGAACCACCGACAGCGCCGCCGCGCTGGAACGACTAGCAGCGACGCCACTGGGGTTACGGCTATCGGCGTGGCTGACACTCGCAGCAGTGACCATCGCGGTGCGCGTTCTCCCATTGACGACCCTCATCGCGGCCGTCCAGATGGCCTGCCGAATCGGCCGGCGCCAGGCCAACCCGGCACAGGCAACGCTTATCCTGCAGGCGATCCGCGCCGCCAGCGGCGCCGTCCCAGGCCGCGCAGCCTGCCTGGAAACCTCGATCGGCGCTGTAGCGTTACTGGCCCTGCGGGGTCGCGCCGTTGACTGGCACCTGGGCGTAGCGACCGACCCTGTCCGATTCCACGCCTGGATCGAGCCATCCAACGACCAGCCAGAGCCGATCGCCAACTACACGCCGCTGCTCACCGCATCACGCAATCTCAATCCACGCCAGTTACCGCCGTGCGGTCCACCTTACTGACGAAGGAACTCGTCACCATTGAGCGGAATCCCACTATGCTGCGATGTCCTCATTCGCTTGCTGTCTGGCGACGTACGCCAGGTGATGCGACGTGCCAAAGGCAATCCAGCTCGTCCGCTGCCCACCTTGGATCGATTTCGTTCGGCGCACTCATGAATCTCGTGGTCTCCCCCGGAAGATTGAGCGCCGCTTGGTGGCGAGCGTCATCCAGATGCTGTTGAGCTACGGGACATCGTCACGCGTCTGAAGGCCATAACGGAGTCATCCGAATGACAGCGTTGTGCGTCGCGAGCGTCCAGCAGCTGGCTGCGCGGTAGCATCATGAAATGCGCGACCGGCCCCGCCATCATGACACACCGGCACAGCCTGATCAGCCAGAACGTACAGCCGAGCGGCGCCCGGATCGATTGACTCAAGAACAGTTGCTCGATCTGGTAGGCAGAATTCGCAAGGCACAGTCCGATCAGCAGAGTGAGCCAGACGCGAAGACGCCAGCAGTTGGGGACCGGCTTCCTCATTCGGATCGCGTGGATTTCGATCAACGCCGCTTCACGGCCTATTTGATGAATCCTCATCACCCGCACAATCGGGGGTAAGGCAGAATCCTGGCCGCGGCTCGGCTATGACGTCAGCACCGATGCGGCGCGTGCGGAGTCGTCCGCCGAAGTAATAAGGCAGCTACGCCGGAAACTGTCGGATTCCCCGATTGTCCGCACCGACGATAGCCCGTACGGCCACAGACTGAACGCAGAAACCGCATTCACTGGACCTAACGACCGGGAAGCAACGGTGCGCGTGGCGTGGCAGCGTGACCATGGCGCGGAAGACTATCGTCTGGTGACGGCGTGGCTGCGCATTCATACCGAGAGAGGTCAGGATGGCAATCAAGCAGTATGACCTGGTGCGGCTGGTCCGTGATGTTGCTGCCTGGCGGGGGTCATTGACCGTGCCAGCCGGCACTACTGGAGTTGTTGTGGACATATACACCAATCCGGTCGGATACGGGCTTGATGTGGTTGTTAACGGCGAAGGGGACAATATTACGGTGCCGGCTGATGCCGTCGAGCTCGCCGAGTGAAGGATTGCTGATTCGGGCCCGCACCAACCGATCGGACTGCGCTTTCATCCGGTCTGGCGGCTCGGTGCACGGGTAAAGCGCGCTTTGATCGGGGCCGGTGGGCGTGCGTGTGGGCTGAGGGCATCACTGTGTCTTTTGCTCTGGCCGCATACGGTCGCTGGGTGGCTCGATAAGACGGCAGCACGCTGCGGCGGTGGTTTACTTGCGGGACAGGGATTTACGAGAGAGGGTTGCGATGCGCGCTGGATTTGGTCAGTTCAAGGACGCCACTCCCGAATATCTGCAGTTCGCGGCTCAGTTCGGGGCGACCGACATTCTGCTCAACACCCCCAACCTGCCGGGCGGCAACGGACGTTGGGAATTGTCCGACCTGGTGAAGCTCCGGCTGGCGGTCGAGCAGTGGGGGCTCACGCTCTCCGCGCTGGAGAATGTGCCGACCAGCTTCTACGACCAGATCATGCTGAACGGGCCGCGGCGCGACGAGCAGATCGAGAACATGATCGCCACGGTGCGCAACATCGCCCGCGCCGGAATTCCGATCTTCGGCTACAACTGGATGCCCTCGCACGTCTGGCGGACCCCACCAAAGGCGATTCGTGGCGCCGCCATCGCGACCGCGTTCGATTATGACCTCGCCAAGACGATGCCGCTGACCCACGGTCGCGAGTACAGCGAGGAGGAGATGTGGGCGAACCTCGAGCACTGGATCAGAATCATCACGCCGGTGGCCGAGGAGGAGGGAATCCGGCTGGGCATCCACCCATGCGATCCGCCGGTCGCCCAGCTCGGCGGTGTTCCCCAGCTGCTACGGAGTTTCGAGGCCTACAAGCGGCTGATCGAGATCTACCCGAGCGACTCCAACGCCATTGAGTTCTGTCAGGGCACTTTCTCGGAGATGACCGACGACATCTACGAGATGATCCGCTACTTCGGTTCGCGGCAGAAGATTCTCTACGTGCACTTCAGAAATGTCTCGGGACCAGTGCCGACGTTCCACGAGGAATTCATCAACACCGGACATGTCGACATGTACCGCGCCATGAAGATCTACCACGAGGTCGGGTTCGACGGGTTCTTCATCGACGACCACGTCCCGCACACCCATGGCGACACCCAGTGGGGGCACCGCGGCCGGGCCTTCGCCAACGGCTATATCCAGGCCATGATCGAAAGCGTCACCAAGCAGGCCGGTTGATGGTTATCGACCGGCGTGCGCTGGTTACCCGGCACAACGTACGACTGACGGCCGCGGATCCGCTCGAGCCATTGTCGGTCGGAAACGGCGAGTTCGCTTTTACCGCCGACGTCACGGGCCTGCAGACGCTCCGTGAGTTTCATGCCGACGGCATGCGCCTTGGCACGCATGCGCACTGGTCGTGGCACACCGCGCCAAATCCGGACGGATTCACGCTGGAAGAGTCCAGTGTGGATTATCGGACCAGCGACGGGCGCATCGTTCCGTATTTCGACGAGGACCGAGATGCGGCCGCGTCGTCGGATCGCGCGGCGCGGGCCCAGGCCTGGTTGCAGTCGAACCCACATCGGCTCGATCTGGGCCGGATCGGTTTCATTCGGGACGACGGTGGCCGAATCGGTGTGGACGAGATCCGGTCGGTCGATCAGCAATTGGATCTGTGGCGTGGCGTCCTCACCAGCAGATTTTCGCTGGATGGCGCCGAGGTGCGGGTGACGACCGCGTGTCACCCCGGTCTTGATGCGGTGAGCATCAGGGTGGAGTCCAGCCTGCTGGCGTCCGGACGGTTGCTGATCGGTATCGAATTCCCTTATGCGGTGGGCGATTGGCGTGACCCGTGTGACTGGGACAGTCCGACCGCACATCGGACGGAGGTTGAGGAGTTCGACCACCGGTCCGCTGTCCGCCGATCACTGGATGCCGATACGCATTACGTGGGTCTGGAATGGTCCGATGGAGTGCGGCTGGCCCGGCCGGCGCCGCACGCATTGACTCTCACCGCCGGCGGGTCGCAACTGGAGGCGGTGATCGCCTTCGCCGAGTCGCCGATCGCTGCGAGGCTGCCTTCGGTGGATGAGACGCTCGCCGCCGCGGCCCGCCACTGGTCGCAGTTCTGGCGGTCCGGCGGGGCGGTCGACCTCGCCGGCAGTACGGATGCGCGGGCGCCGGAGCTGGAACGTCGAATTGTGCTCTCCCAATACGTCACCGCACTGAATTCCGCCGGATCAATCCCGCCGGCCGAGACGGGCCTGGTGACCAACAGTTGGTGCGGCAAATTTCATCTGGAAATGCATTGGTGGCACGCGGCGCATTTCGCGTTGTGGGGTCGGGCCGAGCGGTTGGAACGCAGCCTCGGCTGGTATGAGCGCATTCGCCCCACAGCCCGTGAATATGCCAACCGGCAGGGATATCGAGGCGTGCGCTGGCCCAAGGAACTCGGCCCGGAGGCGCGCGAGCGGCCGGGCGACATCGGCCCTTTTCTGGTGTGGCAGCAACCGCATCCGATCTATTACGCCGAACTGCTGTGGCGCCAGCGAGGCGACCGCGAGACGTTGCAGGAATACGCGGACATTGTCTTCGACACCGCCGAATTCATGGCGTCCTATCCGGTGCGGGATGGCGATCAGCTGGCCCTCGGGCCACCCATTGTCTCGGCCCAGGAGAATGCGTTCCGGGATCGCGCCGAGTCCCGCAATCCCACGTTCGAGCTGTCGTACTGGGCCTGGGGGTTGAAAACCGCGCAGTTGTGGCGTGAGCGGCTCGGTCTCGACCGGGAGGCCAGGTGGGACACGGTGGCCGACTCGCTGGCCGCACTGCCGATCCGCGACGGGCAGTACGTGGAGTTGCAGCAGCCCGTGACCCGACGCGAGGGTCACCCGACCATGGTGGGAGCCCTCGGGTTCGTGCCGGACACCGGCCTGGTCGACCACGACGTCATGTCTGCGACGGTCCGGGCGGTATTGGATTCCTGGGACCGGGACAGCACCTGGGGCTGGGATTATCCGCTGCTGGCGATGACGGCGTGCCGGCTCGATCAGCCGGAGACTGCGGTGGAGGCGCTCCTGCTCGCGGCGACGAAGAACACGTACCTGGCCAACGGACACAATTTCCAGCAGCTGCCCGAGCTGCCGCTGTATCTGCCCGGGAATGGCGGCCTGCTGTTCGCCGTCGCAATGATGGCCGCCGGCTGGGACGGTGCGCCGGCGCGGCCGGCCCCGGGATTTCCAACCGTCGGCTGGCGCGTCCAGGTCGAGGGAATCAACCAGGCGCCGTAGATCTGCCAACTACGAAGGGATCTGCCAACTACGAAGGGATCCGCCAACTACGAGGGGCCGACTACGCGGGCGACGGATCGACGAGTGCATCACCGAGCACCGAGCTCACCAGCTCGACCTGCCAGCGCCGGGCACCGTGGTTGGCGAGAAATCCCCGGATCGTTTCGGCGTCGATGACGGCCGGCGGCTGCCAGGAGATGCGTCGGACCGCGTCCGGCGGGACCAGGTTTTCGGTCGGCACGTTGACCTGCTCCGACACCTTCGTCAGCGCCGCCCGCACCCGTGCCAGCCGGGCAGCGGCGTCGGCGTCCTTGCCGGCCCACCGGTTGGTCGGCGGGGGAGCGTTGGTCGACAGCGACGTCTCGGGCAACTCGGCGTCGTCCAACTCGGTCGCCTTACGCAGCGCGGACCACCAACGACCGGCCTGCTGCCCGGCGCTGCGACCGGCCACCGACGGCAGCCGGCGAAGCGCCTCCGGCGTCGCCGGCGCGGCGAGCACGATATCCACCATCGTCTTGTCCCGCAGCACCCGACCCGGCGCGATGTCGCGGCGCCGGGCGAGCTCGTCCCGGGCGCTCCACAGGCCACGTAGCGCGGCCAACTGGGGACGGGTCCGTACCCGGTGAATCCCTGACGTACGCCGCCAGGGATCGGTCCGCGGCGCCGCGGGCGGTGCGGCCGCGAGGGCCGCGAACTCCTGCAGCGCCCACTCCAATTTGCCGGCCTTCTCAAGCTCGGCCGCCAACGCTGTCCGGAGCTCGATCAGCAGCTCGACGTCCAGCGCCGCGTAGACCAGCCAGTCGTGCGGCAGCGGGCGGGTGCTCCAGTCCGCCGCCCCGTGCCCCTTCTCCAGCGATACGCCCAGCACACGCTCGGTCATCGAGGCCAGCGCGACCCGCGGATGACCCAGCAGCCGACCGGCGAGCTCGGTGTCGAAAAGTCGCTGTGGCCGCATCCCCAGCTCGGCCAGGCACGGCAGGTCCTGGGACGCGGCGTGCAGGATCCACTCAGCATCGGCCAGCGCAACGCCGAGCTCGGTCAGATCGGGACACGCGATCGGATCGATGAGCGCCGTACCGACACCTTCCCGACGCAATTGCACCAGGTAGGCCCGCTGGCTGTACCGGTAGCCGGACGCCCGTTCGGCGTCCAACGCGACCGGGCCGGCGCCCGCCGCGACGCGCGCGACGAACTCGGCCAATGCCGACGCCGACGCGATGGGTGCCGGCACCCCGTCCTGCGGCATGCGGAGGACGGGTAGGTCTGCTACCTCGACGTCTTCGTCGGGCAGCGATGCGCTGGCAGACACCGTCAGCGAATCACCCCGGCGCGCATGACGAGCGCGACCATTTCGGCCCGGTCACCGGTACCGAGCTTGCGGGCGATCCTGGCCAGGTGGCTCTTCACGGTCAGCGCGGAGAGGCTCAGCGCGTCACCGATCTCCTTGTTGGACTTGCCGTCCGCGACGAGTCGGAGCACCTCGATCTCGCGGGCCGACAGATCGGAGACCCCCGAGTCGTTGCGCCCGCCGCGCAGGCCGGCAGCCAGCAGCGATGCCACCGACGGGTCGGCGTAGACACCGCCGTCGAGCACCCGGCGCACGCCGTCGGCGACGATCGAGGCCGAGGCCGACTTGAGCAGATAGCCCTGGGCGCCAGCGACAAACGCGGCGCGTACGGAGTAGGGATCGTCGGCCGCCGACAGCACGACCAGCCGCTCCCAGCCGGACTCGCGCAACTCGCTCAACAGATCCAGGCCGTTGCCGTCAGGCAGCCCCAGGTCAAGAACGCAGAGGTCGAGTGGACCACTGGAATGGGCCCGCGCGCGAGCCTCGGAGATGCTTGCTGCCTCGTAGACTTTGGAAGCGCCCATTGCGCGCAGCCGAGTGATGATCGACTCGCGGAGCAGCGGGTGGTCGTCCACAACCAGAGCGGTGAACTGGTCACCAGAGAATGGAGCAGCCGTTGCCGGAAGCGTTGCCGCGGCCCCGAAGCCCCCAACGTTGTTCTCGCCTGCCACGCTTGTTCCTTCCTGACATCCACCGGTCGGCCGGCGGCGGACGCGTATCTTGGCGCCTGGTGGCGCAGGTCTCCAGACGATGTGAGAATGGGATCGGCTCGGCCGACCCCGCATCGCGATGCTACTCCGTTCGGGGTATTTTGGAGGCGAAACGCGGGGAAACCCCACCCATTGCGGGGTAGACGCGAGATGCTTGTGAGGTCCACGCTCCGTGGGGGCTGAGTCGTGGCTGCCAATCAATAGAAGGGTGGCTCGATGCGTCGATTGAAGACAATCGCCGCGACCGTCGGAGTAGGCGCGGTAGTTCTGGGTGCGGTGGCTGGGTCAGCTGAGGTCGTCAGACCAAATGACGGCCTGACCTGGATCAGCTCTGGCACTCATCATCATGTGGTTAAGCCCAGCGGTCTCACGTGGACGGCTGGACAATCAGTATCGGATGACTCGGGCGTGACGGCGCTCTAGTGGGTCCACAGCGGCGCATCCACGTCCTGGTGGTGGCTTTGTTCGCCGCCACTATTGCGGCGTGCGCCGTGTTGGGGTGGGGGGCGCCCAGATGGTGGGCGCTCCCGGCTCTCATTGCGGCTGTTGCGGTGTCGGAGCTCGCGACCGCCACCTTGACGTTCAACAGCCAGGGTGGCCTCGGTGTCGCACTGACCGACGCCGTCGTCGCCATCGGATTCGTGGTGGCGCCCGGTGCGTGGGTGGCCGTCGGCGTTCTGGTGGCGGTGTCGCTGGCCAACATCTCCCGTTCCTCGGCGACGAAGATCGCCTTCAACGCGGCGCAGTACGCCGGGACCATCTGCGCCGGGTTGCTCGTCACCCGAGCGCTCGGCGGTGGCCTGGCGGCGTCCGCCGCGGGCCTGGTCGTCTTCGGCCTGCTGAACTTTCTGGTGGTGGCGCTGCCCATCTCCTGGATCACCCAGGACAGCTACGTCAAAGTGGCGGCGCAGGCCAGCAGGCTCGCCGTCATTCACCTTCTTGGAAACCTTTCTCTCGGCCTTCTCGCCGCCTGGTTGGCGCAGCACGCGCCGCTCGGTCTGCTCGGTCTCGTCGCACCGCTGATTCTGCTGTGGTGGTCCTATCAACAGCAGACCGAGCGAGCGAGCGAAGCCCGGCTGTTCAGGGAGCTGGCGCGCGGGCAGGAGCAGGCCTCGAGCCGGTCGCTGGACAGCTCGGCGCGGGTCATCCTTACTGCCGCGGCGCGGCTGTTCGGTGGTGCCGAGGTCGAGATGTTGCTCCGCCATCCCGAGGGTCTGTTGCGCTATCTCGGCGACGAAAAAGGGGTGAATGTCCGCGAGCGGGTGGACATCGACTCGTTCGCCGAGCCCTGGGTGCTTCGAGCGATGGGCGCGCGCGGTGTCCGGATCGGCACCGAGGACGAGCGACCATTTTGTTCAGCGGTGCTCGGTGATCTCGAGCGCCCGCTGGCCGTGCTGATCGCCCGCCGGCAGCGTAAGTCCAGTTCGTTCGCGCGTCTGGACCAGCGGCTCGCCCAGGTGCTGGTCGGCCAGGCTGAGACCTGGCTTTCCGTGGCCGATCTGACCGCCCGACACGGGGCGGCGGTCGACCAGGTTGAGGCGTACGGCGACGTGTCCCGCGCGCTGGGCGACCTGGGTGCGGATACGGTGCCGTCGCTGGTTGTGCTGCGGGAGTCGGCCGACCGCCTGTCCCGATTGGCGTACAGCTTCGCCGGCCCGGACCCGGTCCGCGGCATCGTGGACGAACTGCACTCCGCCGAGCGTGCGGTCGCCTCGCTCCTCGGAGCCGTCGCGCTTGCCACCGAACCTGAATTCGTCGCCGGCTCCGGTGAGCCGAGCGGGCTACGTGCGGACTCCGAATGGACCACGACAGGGCGGCTCGAAGCCTCCGAGATCAGGTGACCCCAGCCAGACAGCAGCGGCCTTTGCCCCTGGCGTTATGGGCTGGTCTGCTCGTCGCGGTCACCATCGTGGTGCTGCTCGCCGTGGTCGGACTGGTGCTGAACACCGAGACCCACCGAATGCACCTTCCCGCCCTGCTGAGCGGGCTCGGGATCGGACTGATCGCCGTCGCGGGTATCGCGTATCTGGCTCACCGGGTCGGGAGCGATGTGCGGCGGCTGACCATCGACGCGACCCGCCGCGCCCGCGATCCCAGCTTTTCGCCTCAGCTGCGCCCGATCACCGACCGGATGCGCGAGCTCAACCAGATGGCTCGACTGCTCGACGCGTTGCAGCTGCGGGCCCGAGTGGCGGAGGAGGTCGCCGAGCAGGCGCAGCGCAACTCCCATACCGCCAGCGCGGGCATGTTCGAACTTCTTTCCGGCCTCGTCGCAGCCGAAGAGGCGACCAGGGGCCAACTCTCGGCCGACCTGCACGACACCGCGGCCCAGACGTTGTCCAGCGCCCGATCGATCCTTGCCAACCCCGAAGGACAGGCCGGAGCCTGGGAGCGGGTACGGGAACTGGTCGAGGACGCCGAGGAGGAGTTGCGTGCCGCCATGGCCCGCACCAGGCCGCCGGAGTTGCGGGACGGTGACCTCGCCTCCGCGGTTGCCGCGCTGCGGCGGGAGATGGCGGCCCGGTATCTCCTGGAGGTCAAGCTCGGCTGGCCGGTCGAACCGCACCCGGTGCCACTGGTGTCCGCGGTGACCATCTACCGGTTCTTCCAGGAAGCGTTGCTCAATGTCGTCAAGCACGCCGATGTCGACGAGGCGGAGGCGACGCTGGCGATCCATCAGGACGTCCTGGTGGCGACCGTGCACGACAGCGGTCCGGGCTTCGAACCGGACAAGATCGAATCGGTGGGCGGCCGGCACGTCGGCCTCGGCCTGCTCCGGGAGCGCGCCCGACTTGCCGGGGGGACGGTCGACATCGAGACCGGGCCGGGCAACGGAACGACGCTCACCTTGCGGCTGCCGGCAGGGCCACGAGCCCCGGGCGGCTGAGCCGGGCGAGATGGGTCAGTGGTCGCGGGCTCGGGCCGACAGGGCGGTGATTCCGGCCGGCGGCACACCGGCGGCGGTGCAGAGCAGATCGACCCAGGCCAGCAGGTGCGGGCCCATGTCGTCGTCCAGCGGAGTCCAGGATGCGCGCAACTCCAGCTCGACGACGTGCGGGGGCCCGGCGAGATCGCCGAAGCGGGCCGACGAGGTCTGCGTCACCGTGCCGCCGATCGCTGTGTGCGACGCGGCCCGGTGTTCCAGGGACTCGATCAGCCAGCTCCAGCCCACCTCGGCAAGCATCGGATCGCCGGCCATGTCGGCATCCAGCTCCGCGCTGGCGTAGGTCACCAGCCGGAGGGTGCCGTCCCATGCGTCGGCGCTGTCCGGGTCGCCGAGCAGGATCAGGCGGCCGGTGGCAACCGTCTCGTCGTCACCGACGACCTCGGCGCTGAGCGCGTGTGACCATCGAGCCGGCCGGCGCGGCGCCTTGACCGTCTCGACCACGACATCCGGACGTATCCGGCAGCGGGTCAGGCTGTCCACCGCCCGGACGAACTCAGGCGGTGCAGCGAGCTGGGGATGAGGCTCGGTCACGTCGTCAGCCTAGGTGCGCGCGGACGCCATACCGAGACGCCTCGCCGAACGCTCGTATCACGCCGCGGCATCCGCCACGAAACGGGCCAGGCGGGTCGGCTGCTGAGCGAACGTCAGACCGGTGCCGCACGCCGTACAGGCAAGCTCCGTGCAGGCGTCTCCGGGACCGTCCGTACAGTCGGGCTCCTCAAATGCCCGATCTTGGGCACATTCAGCGCAGTAGCGCCATTCGAGCTGATCTGCCGACATCACAACCGCCTCCTGCAACGACGTTGACACGAGACGCTGACAGTCCGGTGGAGGCCGTGCGGCGTGTCGTCGGCGACGTGCAACGATGGGGGAGATGTCTCCCCTTCCAGCGCCGGTTGCCGGCGTCGACGCGCCATTACTCCGGGCCGCCCGCGGTGCGGATGTGCCGTACACGCCGGTCTGGTTCATGCGGCAGGCCGGACGCTCCCTGCCGGAGTACCGGGCCCTGCGTGCCGATGTGCCCATGTTGGAGGCGCTCCGGCGTCCGGACCTCATCGCGGAGATCACGCTGCAGCCGGTGCGCCGGCACGGCGTCGATGCGGCGATCCTGTTCTCCGACATCGTCGTGCCGTTGGTGGCCGCCGGGCTGGACATCGAGATCGTGGCCGGCGTCGGTCCGGTTATCGCTGACCCGATCCGTACCGCCGCCGATCTGGACCGGCTGCCGGAGCTGGATCCGGCCGCCGTCGACTTCGCGGTCCAGGCGATCCGGCTGCTGACCGCCGAGCTCGGTGCGACGCCGCTCATCGGCTTCGCCGGAGCACCGTTCACGCTCGCCAGCTACCTCATCGAGGGTGGCCCGTC
>DATAVB010000022.1:0-31788 GCA_036267955.1 Mycobacteriales bacterium
AAGGGCGGAGGATAGGGGATTCGAACCCCTGAGGGGTCTCCCCCAACACGCTTTCCAAGCGTGCGCACTAGGCCACTATGCGAATCCTCCGTCGGAGAGGATACGGGATCGCCCCACCGGCCAACGCAACCGGTCGATGGACTCAGCCGCGTACCCGGTCCAGCCGGCGAACCACCAGCGGCGCCAGGCTCCGCCAGCCCAGCAGGACCACCGCGAAGAAGACCGCGATGACCAGTACGAACGACACCGCGAGCCCCTGCCCGGAAACTGCCCGCAGGATGACCCCGCCGCCCAGAACGCTGAGGCCCACCATCGCGCCGGCGGCACGGGACGCGAGCGGCCGCCGCAGCCGTACGACGATCAGCCACCCGATCAGCAACCCGCCGAGGAACGGCCAGAGCGTGTTCGCCAGCCCGCCGAGGCTCTCGGACTCCCCGTGGTTCGAGCGTCCGATCGCGACGAAGGCAAGGACGCTCACCAGGTCGAGCAGCCGGGCCGGGAGGGTACGCACGGGTCTCACCGTACGTGCTGCTCTCGGTTCGCCGGCGGCTGGTTAGACTGGCGGCAGGCCCCTCGTGCGGCGCCCATCCTGTGAACCTCCCCAGGGCCGGAAGGCAGCAAGGATAAGCAGGCTCTGGCGGGTGCGCGAGGGGTCCCTTATTGGCCGCCGCCCACCCTGTCGGTGCTGTGTCCTAGGGTCAGGGCTCGATGGCTTGGTCGGCAGTGCCGGGTCGGTGGGTGGAGGTGTGTCGTGGCGCTCGCGCTGTACCGGAAATATCGTCCGGCCACGTTCGCCGAGCTCGTCGGCCAGGAGCATGTCACCGAGCCGCTGATGCAGGCCCTGTCCAGCGGCCGGATCAATCACGCGTACCTGTTCTCCGGTCCGCGCGGCTGCGGCAAGACCTCCAGCGCGCGGATCCTGGCCCGCTCACTCAACTGCGTGCAGGGCCCGACGCCGACCCCGTGCGGGGTCTGCGACTCCTGCGTCGCGCTGGCTCCGGACGGCCCCGGCAGCCTCGATGTCATCGAGATCGACGCCGCGTCCCACGGTGGCGTGGACGACGCGCGCGACCTGCGGGAGCGGGCCCACTTCGCGCCGGTCAGTTCCCGCTACAAGGTCTACATCGTCGACGAGGCCCACATGGTCTCGACGCAGGGATTCAACGCGCTGCTCAAACTGGTCGAGGAGCCGCCGGATTTCCTGGTCTTCATCTTCGCCACGACCGAGCCGGAGAAGGTGCTGCAGACCATCCGGTCGCGCACCCACCACTACCCGTTCCGGCTGCTGCCGCCCGGCGTGATGCGCGGGCTGCTGGAGCAGATCTGTGCCGCCGAGGGCGTTCCGGTGGAGCCTGCGGTGCTGCCCCTGGTGATGCGGGCCGGCGGTGGTTCGGCCCGTGACTCGCTGTCGGTGCTCGACCAGTTGCTCGCCGGCGCCGGCGAAGGCGGCGTCACCTATCAGCGGGCCGTCGCGCTGCTCGGGGTCACCGACGCCTCGTTGCTCGACGACATGATCGCCGCGCTCGCTGCGGCCGACCGGGCCTCGGTTTTCCAGGCCGTCGACCGGGTCGTCGAGGCCGGACACGACCCGCGACGGTTCGCCTCCGACCTGCTGGAACGGCTGCGCGACCTCGTCCTGCTCGACTCGGTCCCGGACGCCGTGGCCAAGGGCCTGCTGGACGGGCCGACCGACCAGCTCGAGCGGATGACCGACCAGGCCAGATCGCTCGGCACCGCGACCCTGTCCCGGTTCGCCGACGTGGTGCACGCCGGGCTCACCGACATGCGCGGCACCACGGCGCCCCGGCTGCTGCTGGAGCTGGTCTGCGCCCGGATGCTGCTGCCCGCCGCCTCATCCGATCTCAGTGCGCTGTTGCAGCGGGTGGAACGGCTGGAGCGGCGGCAGGCGATCAGCGCGCCGACCGCCACTGCGACCGCTGAGCCCGCGGGACGAACGGAAACCCAGCCCGCTCCCAGCCCGCGGGTCGAGCCGCCGCCCCGAGCGCAGGCTGAGACTCCTGCACCCACGGCACCCACGGCAGCGCCGGCCACCCCGCCGGCCAGACCGCAGCCGGAGGCCGTTGTCCCGGCGCCGCCGGCCGCTGTTCCGCAGCCGGCGAGCGCCGCGCCCGAGCCGGTCGAGGCTGTCGCGGCGCCCGTTGCGACGACGCCCGCGCCGCCGGCTGGTGGCGTCGATGCGGCGGCGGTACGGCAGATCTGGCCGGAGGTCCTGGAGGTCGTCAAGCGGGAGCGCAAACGGACCCACGCGCTGCTGCTCAACACCAATGTTGCCGAGCTCGACGGCGACACCCTCGTTCTCTCGGTCAGCTCGGCGCCGTTGGCCCGCATGCTTTCCGAACAGTCCAACGTCTCGCTGGTCGGCTCCGCGCTGCACGAGGTGCTCGGCGTCGACTGGAAGGTCCGCGCCGTCCCGGAGGGTGAGGTCGGTGGTTCCGGCCCCGGCGGTGGTGGGCCACCGGCGCCGGCCGCCCAGCCGCCCGCGGCGCCGGCCGCCCGCACGGAGGCCGCGAGTTCGGTCGGCTCGACCAGCCCGCAGGGATCCCGGGCGCACCATGACGCGTCGGCGGCCGGCGGCGACCCCGGGGATTCCGGCGACGACGAGCCACCCGAGCCCGACCCGCGCGACGATCCGTACGGTCCGGGCGAAGTCGTCGCCGGGCCGACCGTCGCCGCCCGGCCGAGCTCCGAGGACCTGGCGATCTCGCTGCTGCAGTCGTCCCTCGGCGCCCGGGCCCTGGATTCCGGCAACTGAATTCAACCTCCCTCGTTCCGCCGGCACCCTGATCCAGCTCTGTCCTGATCTAGCCCCGTCCCGATCCGGCCCTGCCCTGATCCGGCCCTGTCCCGATCCAGCCCTGTCCCGATGCGCGCCCACCCCGTTCTGGCTCCCGATTTTCATGATCGTGATCGGTTTACGGTTGCTATAGCCCCAACCGCCGATCACGATCATGGAAATTGGCCGCGCGGGTCAGGCGGAATGCGCGTGGCAACCGCAGCCGGCCATTGTCCGCCCGGCAGTCGGCGCCGCGCCAGGTGGATTGGCGGCCAGCGCCGCGACGTCCAGCAACCGTTGCCGCCGTTCCGACGTAATCAACTGCCCGCCGACGAGCACCGCGTGAATTCGCTGCGTGTTACGGATATCGGCCAGCGGATTGGCGTCCAACACCACCAGGTCGGCCCGCTCGCCGGTGCCGATCGTGCCCTGCGTCCGCTGTAACCCGAGCGCCCACGCCGGCTCGAATGTCGCTGAACGTAAAGCCTGCAGCGGGCTCAATCCGGCCTGTACCAGCAGTTCCAGCTCGTCGTGCCGGCTGAAGCCGGGGAAAATGTACGTCGTCCCGGTATGGTCCCGGCGAGGATCGGCACCCGGCATCGTTACGGTGGTGGACCAGCCGGAGCCGCAGCCGGAAGAGAGTCCGGTGCCGCGCCTTTTCACGCGGCCGTGCGCTCGGTATTCCGCGCATCCGCCCACTGCTGCCAGAATTCGGCGTCGCCGGCTGGTACGTATTTCAGCCGCGGGTCGTCGGCGTCGCCCGGCCGGTCCAGCCGCTACTGCATGGTCAAGTCGGCACCTGCCAGGAATCGCTGCGCCGCAGCCGATCGAAGAGTCGGGCCGCCTTTCCCGCACGGTACGAATTCGCGCCACGGCCGGCGACGCAGTGGGGCCACCAACGCCGGCAGTGAGCACCACCAACGATTCAGGCGATCCAGGGCGGCACGCCCTTGTCGGTGCCGTCGGTGAGGCTGGCCCGGGCGCCGGCCGGCGCGGTGACAATCGCCGCGAAACCCTGATCCGGGTCGGCGGTCACCTGGCGTGGTGCCGCCGCCGGCATGACGACGGTGTCGCCCGGTCCGATGACGAGTGGCTCGCCGGCCAGTTCGACCGTGGCGCCGCCGTCCAGCACGGTCCAGACCTGCTCGACGTCGAAGACGTGTGCCGGCCCGGACTTCCCGGCGGCCATCTCGACCCGCCAAATCGAGCTTTCGGCGCCGCCCAGGGTCGGGGAGGCGAGGGTGGTCATGACGCCGGCGGGCGTTTCGGTCCGGCGATTGTCGGCGTGGCTGACCAAAGACATGATGACTTCTCCTATAGTCGACAACATGGTTGTCGAAATAGTGAACCAGGTTGTCGATCGTGTCAAGTGAGATGCCGGCCTTCGAGCTGGCGCTGCGGCTCTTCGGCGGCTTCCGGGTGCTTATCGACGAATTGCATGTGGAATTGGCCCGGCGCGGACACACCGGGCTGCGTCCGATGCACGGCTTCGTCTTCCAGGCGGTCGGTGCGCAGGGCACCACGGCCGCCGAGCTCGGCCGCCGGCTGGGGATCTCCAAACAGGCCGCCGGCAAGACGATCGACGGCCTGGAACGGCTCGGCTACCTGCACCGGGCCGCGGACCCGGCTGACGCTCGCCGAAAGACCGTCCAGCTGACTGACCGGGGGATGGACTGCCTGCACCAGTCGGCGCGGATCTTCGAGGACCTGCGGGCTCGCTGGGAGCAGATTCTGGGGACGCGCCGGATGCGGGGCTTCGAGGAGGATCTGCGTACGGTCACCCCGGCCGACTCATTCCGGCTCGACGTACCCGGCTGGTTCGGCAATTCCTAGCCGGCCCCGACCCCCGACCCCCGACCCCCGGCCCCGACCCCCGATCCCCGCTCCCATTCGCGCCGATCTTGACTTTATGGCTGGACAAATCCGGCACGAGGCGACCACAAGGTCAAGATCGGCGGGGGAATGGGGCCGAGTTCCGCGGGGGAATGGGGCCGAGTTCCGCGCGCGAATGGGGCCGAGTTCGGCGGGGAATGGGCCGAGTTCGGCGGGCAAAGGAGCCACGGTCGCGGAACATCGAGCGGATAAAGGGAGCGAATCCGATTGCCGTCCCGGGAATCCGGGCTCATCCTCGATCGTGTGACAGGGGCCGATCAGGATGACTGGATGGCTGCCGTCCGCGACGAGATGCGGCGGCAGCGCGCGGAGTTGCACGACGTGCCGCCCTTCACGGTCTGGGGGATTAGCTCGCCGGCGCTCTATCCGTGCGCGGTCCGCCGCTGCGAGCGCGACGGCACCGGCTGGCGGGCGATGACCCTCGGTTACGGAAACCCGCATGCCGGCGCCGCGATCTCCGTCCGGTCCAGCCTTGACCTGGGCCGCCGGCACCGGCCCGATCTGCGTTCCGCACTGGATCCGCCGTACGCCAAGACGATCGGCCGGCTCGTCGTCGCCGGCGGGCCCCGTCAACTCGAGTTGCTGGCCGGCGGCGATCGGTGGGCGGCCACCCTCGCGGTGGCCGACGTCCGGCTGACCGTGCTGGGTAACGCGGTCCGGCCGGACAGTGTCTGGCTCGTGCCGGTCGACGACCTCTCGCTCTATCGACGCCCACAGGAGCCGCCGTGGCTGCCCGGCCTGGACCCGCACCGGGTGCTCCTGGACACCATTCAACGGGCACCCGTGACGCCGGAATCCCTGCCGCACCGGCATTTCCGACAGTGGCTGCGGGCGGTGAAGGCGCAGCAGCCGCTCTCCGGCGGCGACCGCAATGCCGCCGTCAGCACGCTCCGCGATCTCGTCAACCACGTCGCCGCAATGCGCTCCGAGCCGTGGTTCGTCGAACGGTCGCTGCGCCAGGCCGCGATCGAGGAGACCCTGCGGCACACCTGCTGTGGCGCGGAAGTATCGAGCCGCCGAGCTCAACAGGCCTGGCGCGCAGGCGATTCCGACGCCTGGCGGCTGGCCTGGTCAGCCTGGTCGGTCAATCACGACCGAGCTGACGATTGAGGAATTCGATCACCCGCGGGTACGCGTCGAGCTTGTTGCGCAGCTTGCTCAGCCCGTGGCCCTCGTCGTCGTAGACGCACATCTCGCACTCGACACCGGCCGACCGTACGGCGTCGGCGAGCTGCTCGGCCTCCGACAGCGGCACCCGCGGGTCGTTGGCGCCGTGCAGGATCAGCAGCGGTGCGCGGACGGCGTCGATGTGGGTCAGCGGCGAGGCCTCCCGCAGGAAGTCCCGGTCCTCGGCCAGCGTGCCGTACTCGCGCTCCCGGGCCGCCCGCCGGTAACTCGACGTGTTCTCCAGGAAGGTCACCAGCGACGACATGCCCACGATGTCGACGCCCGCCGCCCAGAGCTCGGGCTGCATCGTCAGTCCGGCCAGCACCATGTAGCCGCCGTACGAACCGCCGTACAGCGCGGCCCGGTCGGCGTCCAACCCGACCGAGGGCAGCCAGGAATGCACCGCCGACAGATCGGCCACCGAATCCAGCCGCAGCCGTACGTCGTCCAGCGAGGCCCAGCGCTTTCCGTACCCGGTGGAGCCGCGCACGTTCGGCACCGCCACGGTGTGCCCGGCGCTGACCAGCGCCTGTACGACCGGGCTCCAGGACCGTACGGATTCGCTCTCCGGGCCGCCGTGGATCAGCAGCACCACCGATCCGCCGCCATCCGCCGGCCGGTAGAGGAAACACGGGATCTGCTCGCCGTCCGGAGTGGGGATACGGTGCGACTCCGGGGTCACGAACGATGCCTTGTCCAGCTCCGGCGAGGAATCCGTGATCCGGCGTACGGATCCGCCGTCCCAGACGTAGACGTCGCCGGGCTCGGTCGGATTGCCGACCGTCAGGGCGAGGAATTCCGCGCCCGGCGACCAGATCGGAGCATGCAGCCAGGTCGCCAGCGACCCGGCCGGAATCTCCACCGGTGACGGGCGGCTGGGAATGTCGCCGGTGCCGTTCGGCTCGATCCAGAGGGCGTCGGCGCCGTCGTTCCGGACCGAATAGAGCAGCCGGGAGCCATCCGGAGCGAGCCAACCGGTGATGTCGTCCGTGCCGGTGACGATGTAGTCCCAGCTGCGGTTCGCCAGTTCGTATCGGGCCACTCCGGAGAAGTCGCGCCCCGAGTTGGTGGTGAAGACGAATCCGGTGCTGTCCGGCAGCCACTGCGGGAATCCGTTCCGCGCCGGCTCGTCGAAGGCCGCCAGTTCGTCGACCTGGCCGGTCCGCGTCTCGACCAGCAGCAGTTGCTGAGAGTTCGGCGCGCCACCGGGCCGGTTGAGCACGACGTGCGCCTCGTCCGGAGCGACCGCCACCCGCATGATCCAGCCGCCGCCGTCGTAGAGCACCCGGTCGGCGCCCGAGGCGATTTCCCGCACCACGACATCGAAATCCACGCCGTTGCGCCGGTTCGTCGCGTAGACGACCCGCCCGGGAAGGGTGTCGAGAATGTTGTGGATGAACCGCTCGTCGTGCACCAGCGGCGTCAATTCGGCGGTCGGGTCGTCCAGTCGCAGGAGCGAGAGCTGGCCGCGTTCGTTGCCGCCGAGATCGTGCTCGACGACGACCGTGCGTTCGCCGGGCAGATACCGGCCGGAGCAGCGATCGTCCAATTTGGTCAGTTGGGTCCAGTCGCCGCCGGGCGTGATCTCGTAAAGCTGCATCGACCCGGTCTGGTCGTCGCCGACCAACACCCGGCCGGTCGCATCGATGTCGTACGCAATTGTGGCCCGTGCCTTGAGCAGAGTCGCAATATCAACTGGCATAAGGCAGATCCTGGCATGGCCGGCGGTCCACGTCTGCCCCAATCACGGTTTTGTCGCCGACCTCTCAGCGCCCGTCGAGAAACGCGGAAATCCCGGAAGAAATAGCGCCGGCAATTCGAGCGCGACCGTCCGGGCTCGACATCCGCGCTGCATCGCCGGCGTCGCGCATATTTCCGCACTCGATCATGATCGTGGGCCGGTCCGAGAGGGTCAGGCCGGCGAGGTCGGACCGGGTGTCGTAGCCGTCGGAACCGATGTAGGTCGCGGTCGTCATTCCGGAATCGGCCACCATCGGTTGGTGTACGTCGGTGGCCAGCCGGAGCGATGCCGCGTCGGTCGCCGCGGTGCCGGCGTCCCGCTGCGCCCGGATCACGTGAAAGCCGTGCCCGGAAAGGGATCCGTCACCGTGGATCGAGACCACGGCGGTGGCGTGGGCGGCGTTGCCGATCTCGGCTCGCTTGTCGACGCAGGGCCCGACCCCGTCGTCGTTCGGGCGGGTGAACACGACCGTAATTCCGTCGGCGCGCAAGGTCGCGGCGACCCGATTGGCGACGTCCCAGTTGAACGCGTGCTCCGGATAGCCGGCGTTGGTGGCCGTACCGGTGGTGTTGCAGGCCTTTGTGGTCCCGTTCCCATCCGGCACCTGCTGGTTGATGATCTCCGGATGACTGGCGTTCTCGCCGTTGTGGCCCGGGTCCAGAACGACGACCCGCCCGGCGGGTGCTGCGGTGTGTCGCGGGGCGGGCGACGTCGACTGTGGCGTCGGGTGCGGGGTTGGCGCCGGCGGATGAGTCGTACGAGGGGGGGACATCCGCGGATGCGTTACCGGCGGTCTGGTCGTACGCGGCGCGGTGTGACTCGGTGTGCGGTCCGGCGTTGGTGTGCTGGTCGCCGGTGGGGGCGGCGTGGCGACGGTCTGCTTTACCGGCTCGGTCGGCCCGGCGTCTCCCGTGGCGCCGCGCGCGGTGGTGCAGCCGGCCGCGAGCAGACCGCCTATCAGCAGGACGGCGAGGGCGGGCGGTCGAGGCACGGCGCCCACCCTGCCACGCCTGCCGCCCAGGCGCATGCACCGTGGCAGACGGGTCAGAGCGTGTCCTAGGCTGGGGACCGACCTACTTTGAGAAACAGCTCAGGAGTGTCCCGACCAGAGGAGTGCAATGGTGCAACCCGGTGGCCAGCCCGATATGCAGCAGTTGATGCAGCAGGCTCAGAAAATGCAGGAGCAGCTTGTCTCGGCCCAGCAGGAGTTGGCCGACGCCGAGGTCACCGGCAGCGCCGGCGGTGGCCTGGTCACCGCCCGGATGACCGGGTCGGGTGAGCTGACCGCGCTGACCATCGACCGTACGGCGGTCGACCCGGATGACCTGGAGACCCTGCAGGATCTCGTCGTCGCCGCGGTGCGCGATGCCAACCGGGCCTGCAGCGAACTGGCCCAGCAGAAGATGGGTCCCCTCGCCGGCGGTCTTGGTGGCGGAATTCCCGGCCTGCCGTTCTAGCTCGGGACAGCCCGTCGAGTAGGGATTTGTTCTGCCGTCCCCTAGGATTGGCCGGTGTATGAAGGCGCTGTCCAGGACCTGATCGACGAGCTCGGCCGACTCCCGGGGGTCGGTCCGAAGAGCGCGCAACGGATCGCCTTCCATCTCCTCGCCGCCGACCCGGCCGACGTGGCCCGGCTGGCCGCGACGCTGATCCGGGTGAAGGACGAGGTCAAGTTCTGCTCGATCTGCGGCAATGTCGCCGAGGCCGACGAATGCAAGATCTGCCGCGACCCACGCCGGGACGAGGCGGTCATCTGCGTCGTCGAGGAATCCAAAGATGTCGTCGCCATCGAGCGGACGCGCGAATTCCGCGGTCGCTATCACGTGCTGGGCGGCGCGATCAGCCCCATCGAGGGGATTGGGCCGGATGACCTGCGGGTCCGCGAATTGATGATCCGGCTGCAGAACGGTGTGGTCACCGAGCTGATTCTGGCCACGGACCCCAACCTCGAGGGCGAGGCGACCGCGACCTATCTGGCCCGGTTGATCAAGCCGATGGGGCTGCGGGTGACGCGGCTGGCCAGCGGCCTGCCGGTCGGCGGCGACCTGGAATATGCCGACGAGGTCACGCTCGGCCGGGCCTTCGAGGGCCGCCGGCTCATCGACGTCTGATCTTTACGGATCGGCCGAGCGGGGCAGTCGGATGTCGTGCACGCTCCAGGTCCGGCCGTCGTCGCGCGAACTGAAGACCACGTCCTGCCGTCCGCCCGGCGGCTCCTGTGCGTAGATCGTCCCGTCCGGCGTCACTCCGGCCAGCGTCAGTCGCGCGGTCTTCCCGTCCAGCTTCGGTCCGTGTACCGCGACCACCTTGGTGCCGGCGCCCTGCGTCCGCCAGATCGAGGCCTGCGAGTCGGAGATCCACAGCTCGCCGTCCGGGAGCGTCTGGCTGACCACGGCGTCCGGATCGAGTCCGAACCCAGGCAGCCGGGTCCATTTGCCACGCTGGTCCAGCCGGTAGGTTGGTCCCGTGATCGTGCCGCCGTCCAGCCGGGTCTGCACATAGACCGAGCCTTGCGGCCGCGGGAACAGTGCCGCGATCGACTGGCCCTGCGCCAGCCGCGGCGCGTTCATGTGGTGCCAGGAGCGGCCCTCGTCGTCGGAGAACATCAACTGGTCCCGGGTCGGACCGCCGGTGGCCCAGATCCGCTCGTTCTGCCGGAACGGTACGGAGACGTCGGGCGTGACCAGATTGGGTTGATGCTGCAGCGGCCGTTCCAGGTCGTCGACCGCGTTCACCGCCACCACGGTCGGCGCGTCCAGGCCGTAGTCGGTCAACGGCAGCCAGCCGGTCGGGATGGTCGTCGTCTGGTCGCCGACCTGCAGGCCGTCGCTGGTGTCCCGGGCGCTTGTCCAGTGCTTGCCGTTGTCGTGGCTGACGGCGTGGATCCGGATCGTGCCGTTGCTGGCGGCCTCGTGCCGGTTGCGCTCGGCGGCCGTGGCCAGCCGGGAATAGCTCACCGACAGCCGGTTGCCGCAGCACACGCCGAGCGCGATGCCGTTGCTCATTCCCTTCAACGGGCCGTGCGGGATGTTGATCTGGGACCAGTGCTCACCACCGTCGACGGTGCGCGCGATCCGTAGCGCGCACGAGCCGTGACTGCATGGTTGGATGAGGGCATAGCCATGGTTACGGTCAGTGAACTTGATTTGGGTGACCGGCACGAGCGGTCCGGGCCGGTGCTCCCGTACCACCGCCGGGACGCTGACGGCCGCGGCGACGAGTACGACCACGGCCGCCGCGCCGGTCAGGACATGGCGCCGGCGCCGGCGCCGGGCGATCAGCTGGAGCTGCTCGAACGGGGGAGCGTCGACCGCCTGCTCGACCCAGATCCGGGTTTCCCGGGCCGCGGCGGCCAACGGCAATCCGAAGTCGATCTCGTCGAGATGTTTGCGGCCGCGGGTCAGTCGCGTCTCGACGCGGGCCGGCGAGCTGGAGACGAGCCGGGCGATCTCGGTCGGCTGTAGACCCGCGAGCACGCCGAGCGCGGTGATGTCCTGGTCGCCGTGGCCGAGCGTCCGGATCGCGTTGAGCAGGGCGGTGGCGGTCGAGTTCGGGGTCTCGACCGGCGGGCGCGGACCGTTCCGGCTGCCACGGTGTAGGCGCAGCGCCGTGGTGAGCGCCGCCGTCCGCAGCCAGGCCTCGGGATCGTCCTGCCGGCCGAACCGGATCCGGCTGCCGAGAGCCTCGACGAACGCTGCCTGCACGCACTCCTCGGCCGCGGCGACCTCGCCGGTCAGCGCAAAGGCGGACCCGGCCAGCCGCCGGTAGCAGCCGCCGTAGAGCTCGCGCAGTTCGTGTCCCACACCCTCAGACTTTCGTACCTTGTTCCGGATTCAAAAATGGAACGAAGAGCGTCCGGCTTGTGTGCCAGGTCCGGGGCAGGCGAGCGGGCCGCGCTGCCCCGGACCAAGCGCTAGACCACATCGTGACGCAGTGTAGTCATACGAGTGCGATCTGCACTAGGGGTGATCCGAGATTTGCCGTCCGATTCTGGCTAGCGGGTCCGATTCACCACGCTCAGCACCGCACGCAGTGAAGCCGTCACGATGTTGGCGTCGATCCCGACCCCCCAGAGCACCCTGCTATTCGAGCCGGCACCCATCTCCGCCTCGACGTAGGCCGCCGCCTTGGCGTCGTCGCCAGCCGAGAGGGCGTGCTCGGCGTAGTCGAGGAAGCGCAGATTGATCCCGGCGCCGGCCAACGCGGTGACGAACGCCGCGATCGGTCCGTTGCCAGCGCCGGTCAGGGTCCGGGTCTCGCCGTCGATGTCGACCTCGACCGAAAGCTGGTCCAGGTCGTCCTGAGTCGAGGAGGTCTGGTGCCGCACCAGCTTCAGGGGGCCGTTCTGCTCCAGATACTCGGCCGAGAAGATCTCCCACATCCGGTCCGGCGCCACCTCGCCGCCGTCGGAGTCGGTCACCCGCTGCACGACCTGGCTGAACTCGATCTGCAGCCGGCGCGGCAGCTCGAGCTGGTGCTCGGTCTTCATGACGTACGCGACGCCGCCCTTGCCGGACTGCGAATTGACCCGGATGACGGCCTCGTAGCTGCGGCCGACGTCGTGCGGGTCGACCGGCAGGTATGGCACCTCCCAGGGCATTTCTCCGGTCGGCTTTCCGGCCGCCTTGGCGTCCCGCTCCAGTGCCGCGAAGCCCTTGTTGATCGCGTCCTGGTGCGAGCCGGAGAAGGCGGTGTAAACGAGATCACCCGCATAGGGGTGGCGTTCGTGCACGCCGATCTGATTGCAGTATTCGGCGGTGCGGCGAATGTCGTCGATATCGGAGAAGTCGATCTGCGGGTCGATACCCTGGCTGTACAGGTTGAGTCCCAGCGTCACCAGGTCGACATTTCCGGTGCGTTCACCATTTCCGAAAAGGCAGCCCTCGATTCGGTCCGCTCCGGCCAACACGGCCAACTCGGCGTCGGCGACAGCGGTTCCGCGGTCGTTGTGAGTGTGTACGGACAGGCCGATGAATTCGCGCCTCGACAGATTTCGGCTCATCCATTCGATCTGGTCGGCGTACACGTTCGGCGTCGAGCGTTCCACCGTGCAGGGCAGGTTCAGGATGATTTCCCGGTCGGCGCTGGGCTGCCAGACGTCCATTACCGATTCGCAGAGGTCGAGCACGAAATCCAGCTCGGTGTCCATGAAGATTTCCGGCGAATACTCGTACCCGAAATCAGAGTCGCTGAGATAGGTCTCGGCGTGCTTCATGACCGAACGGGTGCCGTCGACCGCGACCGCCTTGCACTCCTCGCGGCCATCACCGGGCCAGCCGAAGACGACCCGGCGAAAAACCGGTGCCGCGGCGTTGTACACGTGAATGGTCGGCCGGCGGGCGCCGGCGAGGCTCTGCGCGGTCCGCTCGATCAACTCGTCCCGGGCCTGCGTCAGCACCGAGATCGTGACGTCGTCGGGGATCTTGTCGCCCTCGATCAGCTCGCGGACGAAGTCGAACTCGGTCTGGCTGGCGGACGGGAACCCGACCTCGATCTCCTTGTAGCCCATGCGTACCAGGAGGTCGAACATCCGGTGTTTACGCGCCCGGGTCATCGGGTCGACCAATGCCTGGTTGCCGTCCCGCAGGTCGGTGGACAGCCAGCGCGGCGCGCGCTCGATACGGGCCTCGGGCCAGCGGCGGTCGGGGAGGGCGACGGTGTTGAACGGCTGGTACTTGCCGATCGGCATGCCGCTGGAGTGCTGATAATTCGAACTCAGATTGCTCATTGCGGTGGTGCTCCTTCGTGTGCCCGGTTGACGGGCTACCTCGGGTGGCGCGGCCGACGCACGCACGAAACCCGCGACGAGGGAGCCAGCCTTTATCGGCCCCCGCCGCGGCAGGTAAGGAGCAGGCCGGGAACGGCCATGCGATGCAACACGTCGGCAAGCGTAACCGACCCGGCGGTCGACGGCTAACTCGACGGTCATCCACTGCGGAACCCGGCCCGGCGATTGGGCGGGATTTGTCCGAGCTTGCCGCCATAGCCCTATGACGGCGACCTGCCCAGGTACGCTGGTGCCGAGATATTCACCGGTAGTTGAGAGAGGAAAACGTCCGTGGGGCTCGTCGTACAGAAATACGGCGGCTCCTCGGTCGCTGACGCCGAACGGATCAAGAGGGTCGCCGAGCGCATCGTCGCGACCCGGCGTGAGGGCGACAATGATGTCGTCGTCGTGGTCTCTGCCATGGGCGACACGACCGACGAGCTGCGTGATCTTGCCGAACAGGTCTCCCCGCTACCCGCGGGGCGTGAACTGGACATGCTGCTGACCGCCGGCGAGCGGATATCGATGGCGCTGCTGGCGATGGCCATTTCCTCGCTGGGACACGAGGCGCGGTCGTTCACCGGTTCGCAGGCAGGCGTCATCACCACCTCGACGCACGGCAAGGCACGGATCATCGACATCACGCCGGGCCGGATCCAGCAGGCCATCGCCGAGGGCTCGATCGCTATTGTGGCGGGCTTTCAGGGTGTGAGCCAGGACACGAAGGACATCACGACACTCGGCCGCGGCGCGTCGGACACGACCGCGGTGGCGCTTGCCGCTGCGCTCGGCGCGGACGTGTGCGAGATCTACACCGACGTGGATGGCGTCTTCACCGCCGACCCGCGCATCGTCCCGACCGCTCGGCGGCTGGAGACGGTGACGTACGAGGAAATGCTTGAGATGGCGGCCTGCGGCACCAAGGTGTTGCACCTGAGGTGCGTTGAGTACGGCCGCCGGTACGGCGTGAAGGTGCACGTGCGCTCGTCGTACTCACAACTTCCGGGCACCCTGGTGACCGGTTCGATGGAGGATCTTTCCGTGGAGCAGGCGATCATTTCCGGTGTCGCACACGACCGCAGCGAATCGAAGATCACGGTGGTCGGCGTTCCGGACCGACCGGGCGAGGCGGCGGCCATCTTCCGGGCGTTGGCCGACGCGGAGATCAACATCGACATGATCGTGCAGAACGTGTCGGCGGCGGCGACGTCGAAAACCGATATCTCCTTCACGCTGCCGACCGACGACGGCCAGGCGGCGATGATGACGCTGCAGCGGATCAAGGAGAAGGTCGGATTCACCGAGCTGCTCTACGACGACCACGTCGGCAAGGTGTCGCTGATCGGCGCCGGAATGCGCTCCCACCCGGGCGTCTCGGCGAAGTTCTTCGGTGCGCTGGCTGACGGCGGCATCAACATCGAGCTGATTTCCACCTCGGAGATCCGTATTTCAGTGGTGGTCCGGGATACCGATCTGGACAATGCGGTGCATGCGCTGCACGACTCGTTCGAGCTCGGCGGCGATGTCGAGGCTGTGGTTTACGGAGGGACCGGGCGATGAGTGGTCTGCAGGTTGCGGTTGTCGGGGCCACCGGGCAGGTCGGCGGCGTGCTGCGGCGGCTGCTGGAGGAGCGCTCGTTCCCGGTCGGCAGCATGCGGTACTTCGCCTCCGCCCGGTCCGCCGGTCGGGTGCTGCCGTGGCGTGGCGCGGACGTCGTGGTCGAGGACGTGGCCGAGGCCGATCTGTCCGGAGTGGACATCGCGCTGTTCTCGGCCGGCGCCGGGACATCGCGCGTACAGGCTCCTCGCTTCGCCGCTGCCGGCGCGACCGTGGTCGACAATTCCTCGGCCTGGCGGATGGACCCGGATGTCCCGCTCGTGGTCAGCGAGGTCAACCCGGACGCAATTGCCCTGGCTCGTAAGGGGATCATCGCCAACCCGAACTGTACGACAATGGCCGCGATGCCGGTTCTGAAGGCGTTGCACGACGAGGCCGGGCTGACCCGTCTCGTGATCAGCACTTATCAGGCGGTGTCAGGCAGCGGGCTGTCCGGCGTCGAGGAGTTGGACAAGCAGCTCCACCAGGTCGCGGGGCGCGCTGCCGAGCTCACGCACGACGGCAGTGCCGTGGAGTTCCCGACGCCGACCCAGTATGTGCGGCCGATCGCGTTCAACGTGCTGCCCTTCGCCGGCGATCTGGTCGACGACGGCAGCGAGGAGACGAACGAGGAGCAGAAGCTCCGCAACGAGAGCCGCAAGATCCTGGACATCCCGGAGCTGGCAGTGTCGGGCACCTGTGTCCGGGTGCCGGTCTTCACTGGTCACTCGTTGTCGATCAATGCCGAATTCGCCAGGCCGTTGTCGGTGGCCCGGGCGGCCGAGTTGCTGGAACAGGCGCCGGGCGTTGAGCTGTCCGAAGTGCCAACTCCGTTGCAGGCGGCGGGGAACGACCCCTGCTACGTCGGCCGGATCCGGGTGGACCAGGGAGTGCCCGGCGGCCGCGGGCTGGCGCTCTTCGTGTCCAACGACAACCTTCGCAAGGGCGCGGCGCTGAACACGATCCAGATCGCGGAGCTGGTGGCGGCGCGAAAGGCTGATCGCTAGGCGGCCCTCGGTCGGTGCCGCGCACCCAGCTCGGGACGCCACGGTTCACACTGACATCGACATTCGGGAACGCATTCCCGCTCGCATTCGATCCCGCATTCGCACGGCGGCGGCGGAAGGTAGCCGGGCGGCGGATGCCAGATGAGGCGTTTGCGGTGCAGCGATTCTGGCCCGGGATGGTCGTCGGGAGTGCCTTCTCGACGCCGGGTGGCATCCCGCATGTCGCGCAGCTCGATCGCGGCGACCGGGTCGGGACGGCCGGCCCGGGACGCCGGCCCACGCAGCCAGCCGTTGCGCGCCATCGGCTCGGGATCGAGGTGCGCGGGATAGCGCCGCCCGACGCTGTCCCGTACGCCGTCATCCCGCATCGGGGCGATCTTGTCGCCGGCGCTGTCACAGACGGCGAACTGCATGCCGGCGGCCGCGAAGAGCAGGATCATCGTCTGGAAGGACACCTCGCAGCCGGGTAATTCCGCCCGCGCGACGGTGCTCGGACTGACGCCGGCGCGGGCCGCCAGAGCGCGCTGACTGAGATCGGCGGTGCGGCGGGCCCGCCGCAGCAACCCGCAGGCATCGAACATCGCAGTCGGATCTGTCATGAGCAGATCCTGCCGCCGCCCTACGACAATTTCCGTGCGCAGGGTCGCAGCCGCCTCGCTGCCGACCGGGGTACCGCTCCGCACCTACGACACTGCTCCACCCCTCGGGGCAATGTCGTAGTGGGACTGTCAGACAAGTTGGCTACGACCTTGCTCCGAAGGGTGGAGCAAGGTCGTAGGGCCGCGGGCATGGGGTCGGCTCGGCGGCGGAGGGGCGGATGCGGCGGCTTGTTGGCGGACGGACTGGTTGCGGGTCCGGGCGCTGACGGGTTGTGGAGGTGCGGGTTGCTCCGAGCCTGATCGGAGGCGGGGCGGGCGCGCGCTCGGTCAGGGGCGGACGTGGCGCAGCGCAAAGTCCAGCTCGACGTCCATCTGACGGATCTGGTCGTCGATGATGATGCCGCCTGGCGGCGCATCGTGGCGGTAGACCTCGTGATCCTTGCCGAGTTCGCGGAGGCGCGCGAGGTAGCCGTCGAGCTGACGGGTGGGGCAGCGCGGATCGCCGTCGGCCGCCAGGATCAGCACTGGCGCGCTGAGCTTGTCGGCGTAGCTGATCGCGGAGGCACGGGCGTAGCGTTCCGGCGCCTCCTCCGGCGAGCCGCCGAACAGCGCCCGATCGATGGCGCGCAGCGGCTCGACCTCGTCCTCGTACGTCACGAGGTGATCGGCGATCGGGGCGATGGCGACTCCTGCAGCCCACAGGTCCGGTTGCGCGCCGAGGCTCAGCAGAGCGAGGGAGCCGCCGACGACAAGGCAGCGTTCGGGATGAGCGAGATGGCGTGCCACCACCCACTCCCGGACCGCGGCGAGGTCCTCCAACTGAACAAGGCCGGGATTCTCGGCCACCGCATCGTGCCAGTCAGGGCCATAGCCGGCGGACCCCCGGTGATTGACCTGCACCACGCAATAGCCGGCGTCGACCCAGGCCGCTCGCCGGGGCTGGAAAGTGTCGTCGTCGGTGAGATCGGCGCCGCGATGCAGCAGGAAAATCGTCGAGAACGGCGGCAGCAGATGATTGGGCCGGGCGATCAACGCATGGATCGGGCCGCCGGGTCCGTCGATCCAGAAATCCTCGACCCGCTCGGACTCCGGGATCCCGTCGGGAGCGGGAAGCACGAGTGAGCCACTGGTGCTGCGGATTGTCTGTGGCGAAGCCGACGAGGACCACGAGAATTCCACCGTTCCGTCCGGGCGCGCGGTCGCGCTGGAAATCACCCCGGCCGGAGACTCCAAGAGGGTCAGTTTCTGGCTGGTGAGGTCGAAGCGGTGTAGCTCGGTGCGGGCGGCATGGTCGTGACAGATCAGCAGCGCGGTGCCGTCCGGAAACCAGTCGGCGTCGATTTCGCCGGGCAGGTCGATCGACAGTTCGTCGCAGGCGCCGCTGGTCGGATCCCAGATCAGCAGTGCGGAACGGCCGTGCCGCTCGTGCGTGACCAGCAGCCGGCTGTCACCCTTCACCGGGCTGAAGCCGGACGGCACGAGGTCCTTGCCCGGGCCGTCCCACAGGTCGGCGACGCGCGAGCCATCCTCGATCCCGACCACCCGCAATGCCCGGTGCCACGGGTCGCCATGCTCGGAGTGAGACAGGCACAGCAGCGACTCGTCCCGCGACATGCCGCCGACGAACGCCGGCTGTGCATTCTCGTACAGGGTGAATTCGTACCCTTCACGTACCAGGTGCACGGTTGTGCTCGTATCGGTGGACCGGCCGGCGACCACCACGCCGCTGCCGATCGCGAGTCCGGCCGGGTACGCGGCGGCCAGGCCCGGCAGCGCCGGCTCGGCCGCGCCACCGGCGAACGGTTGATGCATCCAGACGCCCCAGCCGTCACCGTGATCGTCGGCGAACCACCAGAGTTGCTCGCCGCTCGGGTCGAGGGCCCCGAGATAGGTGCCGCCCTCCCGATCGGTGGCCTGACGGTGCGTGTCGGTGTCCCGGTCCCAGGTGTACAGCTCGACGACGCCGGTGGCGGTCGAGGCGTACATGCAGCGCTGGGGTGCGTCCAGCGCCCAGCTGGGCAACGTGATGCGCGGGGCTCGAAAACGTGCCGCCCACCCGGGTTCGTCCGTTGTCATCCCACGCACAATACGAGTGGTCGACACGTTTACCGAAATCGCCGGCGACAATTCGGCCGGTTGGCGGAATTGTCAGGTTCGCAGGTACGACGCGCCATTGAGATCGATGATCGTGCCGCTGGCGAATTCCGCTGTCGGTGAGGCGAGATAGACCACAGCAGCCGCGACTTCATCGGCCGTCACGATGCGGCCGAACGGACTCTGCCGGCGGATCTCGTCGCCGCGTGGGATCTTACGGTCCGTGTTGGAGGCATCCGGCTCGATGAATCCCGGCGCCACCCCGGTGACCGAGATGTTCCGTGGCGCCAACGCGACGGCCATCGACTGGCCGAACGAATTGAGGCCGGCCTTGCTCGCGCCGTACGCGGGGTGTTCGGGCTCGCCGCGGAACGCGCCACGGGAGGACACGTTGATCACCCGACCGCCAGCAGGCATGTGCCGAACCGCGCACCAGGTCGCGTTGGCGGCGCCGATCAGATTGACGTCGAGGGATTCACGCCAGGCCTGTTGCCACTCCTCGTAGCCGGAGTCAAGGATCGGGCTCCGGATGATTGCGGCGGCGTTGTTGACCAGCACGTCGATGCTGCCGAGGATGCCCGCAGCCTGATCGACCATGGTGTGTACCGCGGCGGGATCGGCGAGATCGGCCTGGACCGAGGTGTGGCCAGATCCGGCCAGCTCCGCGACGACGGTGGCGGCGTCCTCGGGCGACGCGCGGTGATGGACCGCGATGCGGTCACCGGTCGCCGCGAAGGCGAGCGCAACCGCCCGGCCGACGCCTCGCGACGCTCCGGTGACGAGGACGGTGCGACGGCTGGTCATGCCGGAAGGCTATCTCCGGCCCAAGCCGTGGTGGTTGCCCACCGTTCGGCGCCGGTCATGAGCACCTCGGTTGCCGGCGCCTTGATCTGCCCGTAATCGAAGATATCGGTGACTGTCTGCGCCAGCCGTTGTTTGAAATTGCCCCAGCCGGTTCGGGCCCGTTCGTCCGCACGGAGGTAGTCGCGGAACAGCAGGCAGTATCGCATGTTGGCGGCGCCGGCCTCCCGGACGTGGACGTTGCAGGTGCGCGCACCCACCGGCGGGGCGAACACCAACTTCCGGCATTCCACGCCGTTGGAGATCTCAATTCTGTTCCACGTCTCCGGGCGCAGCCGGAATCCGATCTCGGCCATTCGTTCGGTCAGTCTCCCGTCCGCCGCGGAACGGACCCGGACCATGATGTCGATGCAGTCCTTGGCCGGGAGGCTGGGGACGGAGGTCGAGCCGATGTGGTCGATCGTCAGAGCGAGATTGCCGAGAGTCGTCTGGAGAGTGGCAGCTATTTCGGTGAACTCGACCGGCCACTGCAGCTGGTAGTCGGAGACAACGACGCCGTGTTGCATCTCATCCGGGAAGGGCACAATGCGGAACCGTACCGGCGACTGTCGTTCGGTGGCCACCGATTTCGGCTCTCGTACCGTAGACCGGCGAGAGCTGGTTGAATCGTCGCGCGGCGACAGCGGCAGCAATGGCTGCGGGCCGTAACGACGGCAGGTTTGCGGAGGATCGGAAGCGACCGGCGCTTCTTGGATCAGGCGACGGGCTATGCCTCGATGTAGGTTGCGGCACCGGTCACTACTTCGACGCGATTCGCGGCGTGCGACATCTGCCACTGGCCGAGTTCCTGCAGGCAATTGCGGCCAGCGGCCTGCATATCGACGAAGTGACGGAGCCTGGCGACGCACCGATTCCGTCCGTACTGGCGGTAGCGGCCAGGCGCATCGCGCCGTGACAACGGAACGCTTTCGGGCGTGCGTGGCCGTGTACGGTGTCCTTGTCGAGAGCGGACGCGTTCTCCTGATGCGCAGGGCCGGATCGGGATACCGAGACGGCCAGCTGAGTTTTCCGGCCGGGCATCTGGACGGTGACGAGGATGCCGTCGACGGGCTCATCCGGGAGCTCCGCGAAGAGGTCGTGATCGAGGTCGACCGCACCGACTGTGAGCTGGCGACCGTGATGCACCGGCGCCGCGAAAACGAGGATGACGACGAATAGCTTGACCTGTTCTTCCGGGTCGCCCGATGGACTGGGACGCCGTCCATCGGAGAGCCGGATAAATGCACCGAGCTGGTACTCGCCGAGCTCACGGACCTGCCGAAAGGCATCGCCGACTACATCGCCATCGCGCTCGACGCTGTGTTGTCGGGAAAGACCCTCGTGACCCTTGGCTGGAATCTTTAAGGTCGGTCAGGTCGCTTCCAGGTATTCATATCGGGAGCTGCCCCGAATCGGGTCGCGCGGATCGACCGCCTGATCTCACGGTCCGCGATGGACATGTCCCTGCTGTCCCGCAACGCTCGACCGCGGGATCGCACTCGCCGGTCGTAAAAACCCGCGAACAGCAACAATACGACGACAACTCCGACGATCGCCCACAGTGCAACCACGACGGCCTCCGCTATCCAATGTACGCCCCGAAAAGACGAATCCCGCACCCCCAAAAACGGGTGCGGGATCCGCCTCAGGGCCCAGCAGACTCAGTGCACCTCGGCGGTATCGGCCCGGCGCATCCACGTCTCGAACATCGCGGCGTACTGGCCGCCCGCGTTCACGAGTTCCTCGTGCGAGCCGAGCTCGACGATGCGGCCGTCGTCGACGACGACGATACGGTCGGCGCGCATGGCCGTGGAGAGCCGGTGCGCGATCAGGATCGCGGTGCGCTGTTCGAGCAATATGTCGAGCGCCGACTCGATAGCCGTCTCCGACTGCAGGTCCAGGTTGGACGTCGCCTCGTCCAGAACCAGAATCCGCGGCCGGGCCAGGAACGCCCGGGCCAACGCGATCAGCTGCCGCTCACCCGAGGACAACGACTGTCCACGTTCGTGGACCAGCGTGTCGACGCCATCGGGCGAACGTTCCACCAGCCCGCTGAGGCCGACCAACCGTACGGCCTCGTCGATCTCGGCCTCGGTCGCGTCCGGTCGGGAGAACGCGATGTTGTCCCGGATGGACCCGGCGAACAGGAACGGCTCCTGCGGTACGACGCCCAGTTGACGGCGCAGCGACTTGAGTGTGACCTCGCGCAGGTCGTGCCCGTCGATCAACACCCGACCGTCGGTCGGATCGTAGAAACGGGTGACCAGTTTGGCGATGGTGGATTTACCCGCCCCGGTCGCACCGACAAAGGAGATCGTTTCACCCGGTGAGATATGTAAATTGATATCTCGCAATACTGGCGTATCCGGGTAGTAGCCGAAGGTCACGTTGTCGAAGACGATGTCGCCGCTGGCCTTCGGCAGCTCCACCGCGTCCACCGCCTCGCTCACCTCGGGCTCGGTGCCCAAGAGCCCGCGCAGCTTGTAGATCGCGGCCTGACCCTGCTGATAGGTGTTGTAGAACTGGACCAGCTGCTGGATCGGCTGGAAGAACGCGTTGAGATAGAGGATGTACGCGGTCAACTCACCGACCGTGAGCTGGTGCTTCAACACCATGTGGCCACCGATGAGCAGCAGCGCGGCCTGGCCGAGAATGCCGATCATGTCCGTGCCGGGGCCGTAAACGGCGCTGATGTGCGCGGTGTAGTTGTTGGCGTCCCGGTAGACACCGACCGTGTTGCGGTGGTGGACGATGTTGTGCCGGGCCCGGTTGTGAGCGGCGACGACGCGCACACCCTGCAGGCTCTCGGAGAGGTCCGAGAGCACGCCGGCGATTCCGTCGCGGACCCGCTGATAACCGTTGTCGGAGGCCTTACGGAACCACAGCGAGAAGATCGTCACGATGGGCACGATCAGCAGGACCGTGATGACCGCGAGCTCGACGTTGTAGGTGAACAGCACCACGGTGACGATGACCATCGTCAGGCCCTGAATCGCGAACTGCGCTAGACCGTCCTGCAACAGCTGCTGCAGGACCTCGATGTCGCTGGTCATCCGGGTCATGATGACGCCGGCTTTTTCCTCCGAATAGAAGTGCAGCGAGAACCGCTGCAACTGCGCGAACACCTGCACCCGCAGGTCGTTCATCACCCACGCGGCGAGCCGACCGGTCCAGCGCACCCGGAAACGGGAGGCCAGCGCGGTGAGGAACACCGTCGCCAGGAACAGCACGGCCGGAATGACCAGCCATGCGGTGTCGTGGTTGACGATTCCGCGGTCGATCCCGAGCTGGGTCAGGTACGGGCCCGACTGCAGTGCCACCGTCTCCAGCATCACCAGAACGAGGGACAGGAGCAGTGGTTTCTTCTGCCGGGCGAGCAGCCAGCGCAGGCTCAGCTTCGGCCGGTTCGGCGGCCGGTGGTGGAATATGGCGTCCGGCTCGGGATGCTCCGGCTCGACCGCCAGCAGCTTTTCAATCGCAGGTTGCATTTCCGGTGCGATACCGGCAAACGGGAGACCGTTGCCCGGGTTTGCGGCTGCCCGCGGACCACCGCCCGGGCCGAACATGCCGCCGCCCATACCGCCGCCGCCCATGAACGCCATCAGTTGTCGTCTCCGTCCTCGTCGCCCTGGGCAAGCACTTCCGCGTACCGGGGCTCGCGTTGCAACAGTTCCTCGTGGGTGCCGTCGGCGATGATCGTCCCGTTCTCCATCAGCAACACCCGGTCAGCCAGGCTGATCGTGGAAAGCCGGTGCGCGATGATAATTGTCGTGCGATCGGTCATGAGGTCGTGCAGCGCGGAGTGGATCCGCTGCTCGACATGCACGTCGATGGCACTGGTGGCGTCGTCCAGAATCAGTACCGGCGGATTCATCAACAGCGTGCGGGCAATCGCTATCCGCTGACGCTGTCCGCCGGACAGGGTGTATCCGCGTTCACCGACAACCGTGTCATAACCGTGTTCGAGCCCGGTGATGAACTGGTGCGCGGCGGCCGCCTTCGCGGCCCGGATGACATCCTCGATATCGGCGTCCGGCCGCCCGTAAGCGATGTTGTCCCGGATCGACACCGAGAACAGGAACGGCTCGTCGAGCACCATGCCGACGTGGTGCCGCAGGCTTGCGACCGACACGTCCCGTACGTCGTGGCCGTCGACGAGCACCGATCCCTCGGTGGCGTCATAAAAGCGGGTGACCAGGCGGCCGACGGTGGACTTTCCGGAGCCGGTGCGGCCGACGATGGCGACGGTCTGCCCCGACTTGACGTGCAGGTCGAAATCGCGCAGCGCGTGGGTGCCGTTCGGGTAGTCGAAATCGACGTGATCGAAACGAACGTCGCCGTCGACGTGTTGCAGGACGACCGCGTCAGGCTTGTCGGCGATGTCCGGCTCCTCGTCAAGGATCTCGTAGATCCGCTGCGCCGAGGCGGACGCCCGCTGGCCCATCATGATCAGCATTCCCAGCTGCCGGAACGGCGGCTGCAGCATCAGGACGTAGGAGTTGAAGGCGACGATCGTGCCGACCGTGGCGTGTCCGTTCAACGCCATCCAGCCGCCCAACAGCAGTACGAGCGCGAGCCCGATGCGGGGCAGGTTTTCCATCGTCGGCGACCAGGTCGCGCGGATATCGGCGTCCTTGACGTAGGTCCACTGCAGCTTGTCGGCGGCCGACTCGAGCTGGGTCAACTGACTCTGCTCGGCGGCGAACGATTTCACCACCCGTACGCCGTTGATGTTTTCGTCGACGATCGTCGCGATGTCGGCCAGCCGGGCCTGGATGAGCCAGGACACCGGGAAAATGACCTTACGCATGTGCAGGCCGACGATATAGATGAACGGCATCGTGACCATCGCGACCAGCGCCAGCAGCGGGTTGATGGTGAGCATCTCGACGAACGCCACAACCGCGATCGCGCACTGCACGATGATCGACGGCGCGAAGGTCAGGTACATCTGCACCTGACGGATGTCGGAGTTGGCCCGGGAGATCAACTGACCGGACTGCACCCGGTCGAAGAACGAGAACGACATTCTCGTGAAGTGCTGATAGATGCCGTTTCGCAGATCGAATTCGATCGCGTAGCCGGTCTCCAGGAGGAGCCGGCGGGAGATGTAGCTGAAGACGCCGCGCACCAGAGCCAGACCGATGATCCACCAGACGTACGGCGCGAGTGGCGCCGCGTGTGTGGTGATCGAGTTGTCGATGGCGTGCTTGACCAGGTTGGGGATCTGCACCTGCATGACCAGGGCGAGAAACGACATGATCAGCGAAATGCTGAAGATCTTGCGGTGCGCCTTGACCAGGGGAAGTGCGCGCCGGAGCCAGGACAGACTGGTGTCGGAGGAGATCTTCGCTTTTGGTGGGTCATAGCGGCCGTTGACTCCGGCCGGGGAGAACGGGTCGGTGTCGACCTTCAGGTCGGTGGCTGCCGTCATGAGGCGACCTGCGCGGCGGAATTCTGGGCAGTGGAGCGTTTAGTCATAGAGCCAGCCTGCGGTGTTGTCGGGAGTGGACGGAGTGATCGTCGGCGGATGTGGGAATAGGTCATGCGCGTGCCGCTATTCGTGCATCGCGGCGGGTGTCCATGGCGATCCGCCACAGCTCCAGACCGCCGAAAGCCAGTGGTGCCTGCTCCTCGGGCAGGTAATCGGCGATCTCGGACAGGCGCTCAGCCACCACGCGGTCGGCCTCGCTGAGCGTGAGCTCACCCTCGGGGGTGAGGGTGTGGTGGATCCGGCGCCGGTCGCGGGCGTCGTGCGAGCGCAACACCAGGCCCTTGCTGACCAGTCCGTCGACTGCCGCGGTGACTGTCGGACGGCTGACGGTCAGCTTCTCGGCGAGGGCGGAGGCTCCGGTCGACCCGTCGCCCAGAATGCCCAGAATGCGGTACTGCGGCAGCGACAGAGCTACGGCGCCGAGGGCGATCTCGACCTGCCGTGCCATCCGCGTGAGTGTGCGGCCGTAGCCGTACGCTTGGTTAGACACACTATTAGTGTATCGAACTATTCGAAGCCCGGCACGTCCGATACTGGTCAGCTAGGTACGCAGGCGCGCTGTTCTGGGCATGAATGTCTGGTTCGAGCTGTCGCTCTTTGTTCCGCCGAGTGTCGGCTGCTCGTGCGCCCGCGTTCCGATCAAAGTGCGCTCTACCTGGTCCAGAGTGCCCGGAGACCGGGTAAAGCGCACTTCGATCGGAGAGGTGCGGCGCACCTCGGGGGTGGCGGAGTCGGTGCGAGGGGCTCAGATTTCGCCGATGAGGTCTGCGATGGAGGCCACGACCCGGGACGGCCGGTACGGGTAGCGCTCGATGTCGGCCTCGTGCGTGACGCCGGTCAGCACGAGGACGGTCTCCAGCCCGGCCTCCATGCCGGCGATGACGTCGGTGTCCATCCGGTCGCCGATCATGATGGTCGACTCGCTGTGTCCCTTCACCGCATTGAGCGCGCTGCGCATCATCAGCGGGTTGGGCTTGCCGACAAAATAGGGGTCGATGCCGGTGGCCTTGGTGATCAGCGCAGCGACGGATCCGGTGGCCGGCAGCGCGCCCTCGGCCGAGGGGCCGGTGGGATCGGGGTTCGTGGCGATGAAGCGGGCGCCGTCGTTGATCAGCCGGATCGCCTGGGTGATGGCCTGGAACGAGTACGTGCGGGTCTCACCGAGAATGACGTAGTCCGGCGCGGTGTCGGTCAGTACGTAGCCGATGTTGTGCAACGCCGTGGTGAGACCGGCTTCGCCGATGACATAGGCGGTTCCGTGCGGTCGCTGGTGATCGAGGAATTGCGCGGTGGCCAGGGCCGAGGTCCAGATGGCGTGCTCGGGAACCTCGATGCCGGCCCGCTGCAGGCGCGCATGCAGGTCCCGCGGCGTGTAGATCGAATTGTTGGTGAGTACGAGGTACCGCTTGCCGGAGTGTTCGAGTCGCTCGATGAAGTCGGCGGCGCCGGGGATCGGCCGGCCCTCGTCGACGAGTACGCCGTCCATGTCGGTCAGCCAGCATTCCCTGCGGAGCGACTCGGGAGCGGAGCCAGGCTGCCGGTGGAGGCTATCGGTCATGCGCCGATCATGGCAGGTGAGCGCTCGCGTGTAGGTGCGACGCGGCGGCCGAATCGCCGAAGCTAAGCGTCAGCCCGCAGCCGGTAGACCTTCGAGTCGCGCAGTTCGAAGCCGAGCCTTTCGTACAGCCGATTCGCCGCGGCGCGGGTCGGGCGTGAGGTGAGATCGACGGTCCGGGCGCCGGCCGCGCGCGCGATGGCGACGGCGTGCTGCGTCAGCGCCGCTCCGACGCCGCGGCCGCGGACGGCGGAGTCCACCACGACGTCTTCGATCCAGGCACGAATTCCGGTGGGAAGCGGAAAAGTGACCAGAATCAGCATGCCGACAATCTCGTCCTCGAGCCGCGCCACCAGGACTGAATTCGTCGAGCATTCGATGACCTGCGTGAGCGTCCGGTGATTGAGCGGCTCGGCCGACGTCGACAACTGCCGGACCAGCCGACCGAGCGCCCCGACTGTCTCCGCCGTCGCCGCATCAAGCCGTTGAACATCAATGTCCATATTCGCGACCCTACAGGTACGACGGCGCCGTCTCTTTCTTGATCGTGATCGCGTTATGCCGGTCAGGGCCGGCATAACGCAGACATCAGGACGCCGGAGGGGCGGCGATGTCAGCGCGACCGCTTCCTCGAACTCCGGTATTCATCCATGACCAGGCCGTACGCCATCAGGCCGAGAGTCTCGGCTGCGAAAAGGGTCCAGAAAACGATGCTCAGCGTTGCGCTCAGCGCGATGGCGAGCGCGAATTCAACTCCGACGGACCCGATGATGAGCGCCCACCGGATGGCATGCAGCTGGGCCTCTCGTGGGCTGGTGGTTTCGTCAAGCTTGGCGCGTAATTCTTCGTTTTCGCACCGCAATCTGTAGGACTCCCACTCCAGATACGACCATTCGGTGACGGGTTTGTCGCCGTGGATGGGATGTAACTCGCCGTGCGGCGAGGTATCCGCGAATGGACTCACTGACGCGCGGCCCGGATCGTGGGGAGAGAGCTGGCCATTCTCATCTGCTGGCATCGTCCCTCGACCTCCCAACGGGCGTGCGTGTCCGGCGCCCGTAGAGCTTATCAACTGGAATCCGAGATTTCGGCGACTCAGCGTTCCCTAGAACCAGGGTTCTAGGGAACGGAACGGTCCGAACTGGTGGGTTGTGGTGCGACTCCCGGTGGCGGAGTATGCAATGGTGCTCGCCCGAAAGGCAGGGGCTTTCCTCGTTGCGGCGCCGCTCATGATCACGGGCTGCACCGGACACATACGCGGACACAGCACCGCTGGCTCCGTCCCACCGACTTCCTCGACGCGGCACTGCCCGACGACGTTCCTGCATACCGGACCGCCCCCGTCCGCGATGCCCGGCTTTTCCCCGGAGGTCCGGCGGACCGGTGGCATACCGTGGATGGGCGATGGCGGGTTCGGCGCGGTGCTCTTCTACGCGAGCAGGTACGACCCGCTGATGCGCGCGGGCGGGATGATGACCCGGGCCAAGAGTACGAAGATCCTCTGGTGGGCTCCTGGTGGTGCGGGCGATCCGCTGGTCATCCATGGCCGCGAGCTGGCCTCCGGGCGGTCCTTCAGCCAACGGGCGGACGGTCTCGGTGACGGGCAGTTTCCCAGCATCCCTGACGTTCCCAGCGCCGGCCGCTGGACATTGACCGAAACCGCGAACGGCACGGTGCTCGGTGCGATCACGATCCCGGTTGCCGCGGCTATCCCGGGCACCTGACGAATCCGAAGGGCCCGGCGGAGTTACTGCCCCACCCGTCCGTCGATCCGTTCCCGCAGCGGGTCGGCGTGGCCGATGTGCCGGGCGTACTCCTCGATCATGTGCACCAGCACCTCGCGCAGCGAGATCGGGCCCTGGTCGCGGGTGTTGCCGACGATGCCGAGATCGGGCGCGCCGGCCACGAACCGTTCGGCGAACGAAATTTCGGCGCGCCAGGCGTTCCAGGCCTCGGCGACCACATCGGGATCGGGCACGGCGCCGTTGAAGTCTCCGTCCCGGTCGCTCGCAGTGCAGAAGATCTTCGGCACGTTCTGCTTGTCCATCACCCGCCGGAACCAGCTGCGCTCCACCTCGGCCATATGGCGTACCAGCCCCAGCAGCGACATGGTGGACGGCTCGACGGAACGCCGGGCAAGCTGATCTGCGTCGAGATCCGCACACTTCATTTCCAGCGTCAGGCGCTGGGTACGCAGATATTCGACCAGCGTGGCGCGTTCGTCGCCAAGGGTCGTCCCGCCCTCCCGCGGATCGTCCTCGGGGTCGACCCACATGTCAGGGAACTTTCGACTGCTGGACATGCCTGCAGATACTGGGTGATCCGTCGGGGATTCACCACAGGTTTTCGGGCCCGCCTAACAAATCGGTGCCCGCGTCACCCGGCTCGGGGCTCGGAATGGGCCCAGCCGTGTCATCATTCCGGAATGGCGTGGCCGACGGACTGGGATGAGCGCGTTGCCGGAACGGTGTACAGCCTCTGCGCGGAAGGTCGACCGGATGACACGAAGTACGGCCGGCGCATCGCCGTCGGCGAGTTGTCTGACGCATACCTGGCGCGCCGCGGCCTCGTATGCGGATACGCGATCGTTGTCTGGCGCGGCCGGCATCTGGTCGAGCCGACCGATCTCTCGGCGGCCGAGGCCGCGATATACAACGCCGAAGTTCTCCAGGTGGGGCGGGCGATACAGCTGCATTGCCGGCCGATGAAGATGAATTATCAGACACTCGGCAACTGGTCGCCGCACCTGCACACACATGTGACGGCGCGCTATCGGGATGACGTTGCCCCCGGCAAACCGCTTCCGGCCGGGCCCAACGTGGATCGTCCCGAAGCGGAATGGCTGGCCGACGTCGCTGCCCTGAAGTCGTTGTTGGCCGCATCGCCGTGACCTAGACGGCTTGTTCGGAAGTCCTTTCGGAGGGCACCATTTGGACGGTGTAGGAATGAACTATGTTGATGTCCTAGGCTGCCACTTCTGCGACGCATTGCGAGGCCGGAAACCTGGTGAGCCCCGAGCGTTCGACGACGGGCAGTTTGTTGTGTTCCTTGGTCGATATCAGCCGACCGGACCTGGATATGCCCTGGTCGTTCCCTACTCTCACATCAACGACCTGCACACCCTGCCCGAGCAGGATCACGGCCCGACGCTCCAGATGGTCCGTCGTACCTCAGTCGCTGTTCAGGAGGTGTTCGGTACGACCGGCACGACGGTGCTGCTGAACAACGGACCGCCCGGCCAGTCCGTCCCGCACCTGCATTTCCATGTCGTGCCGCGCCGACCTGATGACGGGTACCCGCGAAGATCGGATGTGCCAGAGTCGGACGACGAATTGACGAGCCAAGCGCGAAATCTCGGAGCCGCTTTGGGCTGACCGGACCTTGACCGCGGCGAGCGCGGTGCCGGGCGGATGCCGGTCGTTGGCATTCGATCTATTCGTCGACGTAGAGGCAGAACGGATGTCCGGCCGGGCCGAGGAGCACGCGGACGTTGTCCTGAGGTTGATGGTCGGCGACGGTAGCGCCCAACTCGATCGCGTGCGCAACAGCGGTCTCAAGCTGACCCACCTCGACGTCGAGATGCATCATCATCTGTTGATGGCCGTCTCGGGCCGGCCAGATCGGGCGTATCCATTCGGCCGATCTCTGTGGTTGAAACGACATGTACGCCTCTGCACCGCCCGGCACCACCAGCACGAACTCGTTCGGCTCGTTCTTGAAGATCTCCCAGCCGAGCATCTCGGCGTAGAACATGCCCAAGGCTCTCGGCTCCGGGGCGTCCAGAACGATGCCCCACCAGTGTCCCTTGCCAGCTCGTCCACGCAGCATCTTCGATGATTCCCTCCAGCAGAATTGTGACGCTATCGGTTGTAAGGCTTGGGATTCGTTCGGACGTGGCGAGGCGTAAATACGCGGGGCACCGGTGGGATGTTGCAGCCCCAAAAGCAGCGTGGCCAGGTCGGTCTCGTGCGCCAGCGTGATCTGCGAGGATGGCGAACGTGAGTACGGGACCTGCCGGTGGGTAGCCGGCAATTGAGTCGGCAGCAGGCCTCCGACGCGGTGACCGGCATGGGCTGGCGCTTCGTCCTGGGCACGGTGGTTACCGAGGTGCGAGTGGAGTCGCTGGCTCAGGCGGCCGCGGTCGCCGAGTGGGTGGCCGCCCTGGGCACCGCCGAGGTGGATGTCCGGATCGATCTGCGCGTGGATCGTGTGTTGATCACCCTCCGAGATCCGGCTACAGATTCGGTCACCGAGCGCGAGACCGAGCTGGCTGGCCAGATCTCGACCGTGCTCGATGAGCGGGGATTGCGGACCGAGCCGGGAGTTGGCACGCCGGCATCGCGGTCCGTACAGCTGTTGGAGCTAGCAATTGACGCCATGGATATCGCCGCGATCCGGCCGTTCTGGAAGGCCGTGATGGGCTACGCCGACGAGGGTGACAGGTCCGGTCCGACCGATCCACTTGTGGATCCGGGCGGCCAGGGTCCGGCGGTCTGGTTCCAGCAGATGGATATGCCGCGTCCGCAGCGCAACCGCATCCATTTCGATGTCTCGGTGCCACACGATGAGGCCGGTCGCCGGATCGCCGCCGCGTTGGCCGCCGGTGGTGTGATGGTGTCGGCGGGCCGGGCGCCGGCGTTTTGGGTGCTCGCCGATGTCGAAGGTAACGAGGCCTGCGTGACCACCTGGCAGCGGCGAGACTGATCGCCGGGCCCTGGAAATGAGGAAGACCCCTCGGTGGAGGGGTCTTGACCTGCGGTTTTGGTGTGTCGGGGTGGCGGGATTCGAACCCACGGCCTCTTCGTCCCGAACGCGGGTCCGGCTGACGGTCATGTGTCGTCCAGTGGCGTTGAGTGCGGTCGTGGGCGTGGTCAACGAGGCTCCGTGTGAGTCGTTGTCACTCGGGAGCAGGCAGCTTGCTGACTTTCCGCTGACTGTGCCGACCGGTGGTGCCTGACATCGTCAGCTTGGGAATCCGACACAACGCCCGCGCGATGACGATCGGGCGTTGTGGTCGGCTCGCCGTATCTGACCGGCGTTGACCGTGAACGACCGCCACTTACAGCACGCAGACAGCACGCAGACACGGGAGGTGGCCCCGCCCGGGCACGTCCATTATCGGCCCGTGCGGGCGGTTGGGCTGCCAGGCGACGCGCCGACGGTCTACACGCCTGCCTGGTGGCCAAGTCGGGCAGAGTGTCAGCGGCCTAGTCCAGGATGGCTTGAGGCAGACTAGGGGGC
>DATAVB010000023.1:0-13471 GCA_036267955.1 Mycobacteriales bacterium
CCGGCGGCGACCCCGCGCAGCTCGGTCATCAGCCGGCTGAATCCCTCGATCGCCTTCACCGAACGGGGATTGATGCCCGGCGCCTCATTGGCCCGGTCCAGCGCCTCGGCGAAGGAGATCCGCTGCCGGTCGGCCAGCGCCTCGACGCAGGCCTGAGCGCGATCGCCGATACCGCGACGCGGGGTGTTCAGGATGCGGCGCAGGCTCACCACGTCGGTCGGGTTGGCGATCACCCGCAGGTACGCAATCAGGTCACGGACCTCGCGGCGCTCGTAGAAACGCACCCCGCCGACCACGCGGTAGGGCAGGCCGACCCGGATGAAGATCTCTTCGAAGACCCGGGACTGCGCGTTGGTCCGGTAGAACACGGCGACGTCGGACGGATGCACGTCCTCGTTGTCCGAGAGCCGGTCGATCTCGCCGGCGACCCAGGCCGCCTCGTCGTGCTCGTTGTCCGCGACGTAGCCGTGCGCCGGCTCACCGGCACCGGACTCGGACCAGAGGTTCTTCGCCCGCCGGCCGGTGTTGCGCGCGATGACCGCATTGGCGGCGGACAGGATCGTCTGGGTGGAGCGGTAATTCTGTTCCAGCAATACCGTTGTGGCGCTGGGATAATCGCGCTCGAATTCGATGATGTTGCGAATTGTGGCGCCGCGGAACGCGTAGATCGACTGATCGGCGTCACCCACCACGCAGAGCTCGCCCGGCGGCACCGGCTCATTGTCGGTATCCGTTGTCGATTCGGCGCCGGAGACCAGATCCCCTTCCACGGTGCGCTTCTGCGGGGTGCCGACCAGCTCGCGGACCAACGCGTACTGCGCGTGGTTGGTGTCCTGGTATTCATCGACCAGCACGTGCCGGAATCTGCGCCGGTAATGCTCGGCGACGGCCGGAAATGCCTGCAGCATATGGGTCGTGGTCATGATCAGGTCGTCGAAATCGAGTGCGTTGGCCTGTTGCAACCGCTGCTGGTAGAGCGAATAGATCTCGGCCAGCATCTTGTCCATGCTGGTGGTGGCCCGGGCCGACCAGGTCTCCGGATCGACCAGCTCGTTCTTCAGATTGCTGATCGCAACAGCGAGGGCCCGCGGGACATGCCGTTTCGGGTCGAGGTCCAGGTCGCGCACCACCAGCCCGATCAGCCGCCGGGAGTCGTCCGCGTCGTAGATCGAGAACGTGCTGCGCAGGCCGACCGTCCTGGCCTCGTTGCGCAGGATCCGTACGCACATGGAGTGGAAGGTGGAGACCCACATCGCCCGGGCCCGCGGGCCGACCAGCGCGGAGACCCGTTCCTTCATCTCGCCGGCGGCCTTGTTGGTGAACGTGATGGCGCAGATCTGGCCCGGCTGGACCCCGCGGGCCGCGAGCAGGTAGGCGATCCGGTACGTCAGCACCCGGGTCTTGCCCGAGCCGGCTCCGGCGACGATCAGCAGCGGGCCGCCAGCGTGCTCGACAGCCTGGCGCTGGGACGGATTCAGGCTGGCCAGCAGGTCGGCCGGATCCACCCGCGTGGGCCGCGGGCGACCGTCGGATCGCGGGCGCTCTGATCGGGAACTCTCAGATCGGGCGCCCTCCGCCCGGCCACTCTCGGCCGGGCGACTGTCGGAATCGGGGATGTCGAATAGCGCACTCATCGTGTCAGCCACCTTACGGCGCACCCCTGACAGTGCGCCGCACACCGGTCGTGTGGCAGAATCCCGTCTTGTGACTCAGACACATGCCAGCCGATTTTTTTATGGGTGCCGCAGTCCGGTGCCCGTCATCGTCTGAGTCCAGACCTTCGACGCCCCGGCCACAGCGGACCGGGGCTTTTTCATGTCGGTCGGCGGTGGTCACCCACCCACCAGGGAGCACCACGATGACCACCGACCTGATCCCCTCGTTGCGCAGCCAGATCGACGACCTGGACGCCCGCATCATCGAACTCGTGTCGCGGCGGGCCGAGTTGTCCCGGCAGGTCCAGGAACAACGCATCGCCGGCGGCGGCCTGCGCCTGGAGCTCGACCGCGAACGGGCCATCCTGCGCACGTACGCGACCGCTCTCGGCGAGCCCGGCACCTCGCTGGCCGACGCCGTGCTGCGCACCTGCCGCGGCGCGCTGTGAGTGGAACGTTGTGAGCAGCATGATCACCGTAGGATCGGGCGGGTGACCTTCGAAGAAGCTCCCGGCCCGGACGGTATCGAGCGGGCCCTGGTCGTGATGGCTCATCCCGACGACGTCGACTTCGGTGCCGCCGGCACGGTCGCCACCTGGACCGATGCCGGCGTCGAGGTGTCGTACTGCCTGCTCACCAGCGGCGACGCCGGCGGGTTCGACGACACCCCGCGCGACCAGATGCGCACCCTGCGGGAGAAGGAGCAGCGTGCCGCTGCCGCGGTCGTCGGGGTCACGGACGTGACCTTCCTCGGCTTCCCGGACGGGGCGCTGTATCTCACCCACGAGCTGCGGCGCGCGGTCACCCGGCAGATCCGGCGGGTCCGGCCGCAGCGGGTGCTGTGCCAGTCACCGGAGCGGGACTACGAGGCGATGGCCCGCAGCCATCCCGATCACCGGGTGGCCGGCGGTGCGGCGCTGGACGCCGTCTATCCGGACGCGCGCAACCCGTTCGCGCATCCGGAGCTACTCGCCGACGAGGGCCTTGAGGCCTGGACGGTCGGCCAGGTGTGGATCGCGGGCGGCCCGGACGCCAACAGCTATGTGGACACCACGGCGACCTTCGACCGGAAGGTCTCGGCGCTGCGCGAGCACGTCAGCCAGACCGGTCATCTCGACGATCTGGAGACCCGGCTGCGCGGCTGGGGCGAGCGTTCAGCCACCGCGGCCGGCCTGCCGGCGGGACACGTGGCCGAACGATTCCGGGTCATTTTCGTCAGTTGATCCGGAATCCCAGCCACCGCCGACGGGTTGGTTAGAACATGATCCCGGTCACCGCTGGTCCAGCGCCGGACTTCACCGCACCACGCCTGCGATCCGTACTGCGTCGGGTCCGCACCAGCCTCGGCGACCGGGCCGACGACCCGCTGAGCATCATGACCCTCTCCGACGCGCTCACGGCGCTCGGCGACAACGGCGTGACCGACCAGGGGCTGTGCACCATCCCGGTCGAGCAGATCGTCGGGACGGTCGGGCGGACCGGGGAGTTCGACCGCCAGTTCCGGCCATTGCACGCCCAGTCCCGGGACCGCTGGCAGCGGGTCGCGCAGGCCGCCGCCGCCGGCATCGAGCTGCCACCGGTCGACGTGATCCTGCTCGGTGAGATGTACTTCGTCCGCGATGGCCACCACCGCGTCTCGGTGGCCCGCGCGCTGGGGCGGCCGACCGTCGCCGCCCGGGTGCAGCGGATCTGCACTATCGCGTACGCGATGGGCTGCCTCACCCTGGCCAATCTGCCCAGCAAGGCCGCCGAGCGGCTCTTCCTGGAACGGGTGCCGCTGCCTGACGACATCCGCACCGATCTGTGGCTGGACGAGCCGGCGCAGTGGCTGCGGCTGGCCGACGCCGCCGAGGCCTGGGCATTCCGTAACGTGTTGGCGGGCCGCGAGCTGCGCGACCGCGGCGAATTCGCGCACGCCTGGTGGACCGAGGAGGTCGTGCCGGTCATCGAGCGGCTGCGCGAGGCCGGCGAGGCGGTGGAGCTGCGCGACGTCCAGGCTTATGTCACGGCACTCGCCCGACGCGACAGAATTGGCGATCCGCGCTAGGCGGAATGCGATATGGAGGTATTGCGTATCGTCGTTCCGGACGAATTGTTCGCTCGTTGGGTGACATGGTTCGCGCCTGCCGTACAGCCCTTCTGATAACGGAAGCCGAGCGGGACCGGATGGGCATTCCCGCATCGACCGGCGAACTCAGCGCGGAATTGCGTGACACGTACGGAATGTACGGTGCCGCGGACGGTATTGACCGTGTCTGGCTCGACGAAAGCGAATTCATGCAGCTGTCGTCCGCCGATCGGTTCGTTTATTGAATGGGATAGGCGACGTCGCATATTTCCTCGGCGAGTTCGGCTGTCGGCACGTCGACCCCGGAACGGTAGATCTCGCGCGGAGAACCAGCGGCCCGGAGCCCGTTTTCGCCGATCCACCGCTCGACCGCGTCGTACGCGGAGAGGATCTGCGGCAGCTCGAACTGTGCCTTGGTCACCCGGACGTAGGCCTCGCGATGCGCCGGTTCGATCCGGCTGGGCGGCTCCGTCCCGCCGACCCGCGCGACCGGTACGCAGACCTCGACCGGACCGTCGCTGTCAGCCGTCACCGCGCCGTGGAAGATGACGAAGACCTCGGCCACCACCCCGCCACAAGCGGCCGCCGCCCGTACCAGCTCCGCCCTGGTCTCGCGAAGCCAGCAGGACAGGTCTGCCGGCCGCAGGTGGCGCCGTGCGGTCAGGACCAGGTGCTCGGGGACGTCTCGCTCGCGCACCGTGAAGGCGTCGAAGCGCCCATCGCCGCCGGCCAGACTCAGCCGCAGCATCGACACCAATTCCGCCTGCGCGGCACGGCGCCGTTCCAGCGCCGCCCAGTAGTCGGCCAGCAGGTCCGCGCCGGCCGGGCCGGAGGCCGTGACGATCGCCGCGACCTGCGCCAGCGGCATATCCAGCCGGCGCAGCATGCCGATCAGCCGGGCGGTGAACAGCTGACTCTCCCGGTATCCGCGGCGCCCGGTGACCGGATCCACGTGCGCCGGAGTCAGCAGCCCCAACCGGTCGTACAGCCGCAGCGCCTTCATCGACAACCACGATCGGCGGGCGAACACGCCGATGCTCAACAACGGATCCGCGCTCATCGGCGCTATTACCGGATCAGGCCCGGACCAGGCAGAACGGGTGGCCGGCCGGATCAAGGAACACCCGGAACGACTGACCCGGCTGGGTTTCCGCCTTTCGCGCGCCGATCGCCACGACGTCGTGCTCGCCCCGGTCGAGGTCCTCGACGTCGAAATCAAGGTGAACCTGCTGCGGATGCTCATCGCCCGGCCACTGCGGCGGAACGTGTCCGGGCGCGAGCTGGAACGCGATCGTGGCGCCGCCGCCGGAACGGAGCCGGATCCAGTCCGGTTCGTCGTACGGTTCGATCTCCCATCCGGTGACTGCTGCGTAGAAACGGGCCAGCAGCACCGGATCGGCGGTATCCAGGGCGACCAGGCTGAAACGCGCAATGCCGCTCATGACAAGCCTTTCGAGGAGAACGGTCAGACGATCCGGCGGTCGGTCGCCCAGCGGGACAGCTCGTGCCGGTTGGACAGTTGCAGCTTGCGCAGCACCGAGGAGACGTGCGTCTCCACCGTCTTGATCGAGATGAACAGCCGGCTGGCGATCTCCTTGTACGCATAACCGCGAGCCAGGTGCTGCAACACCTCGCGTTCCCGGGCCGTGAGCTGGTCGAGCTCGGGGTCGTTGACCGGGATGTCGACCCGGTTGGTGAACGCGTCCAGGACGAATCCGGCCAGCCGCGGGGAGAAGACGGCGTCGTCCTCGGCCACCCGGCGGATCGCGTCGGCCAGGTCGGGGCCGGAGATGGTCTTGGTGACGTAGCCGCGGGCGCCGGCCCGGATCACCGCGATCACGTCCTCGGCCGCATCGCTAACCGAGAGAGCGAGCACCTTCGTGTGGTCGTTCCCGGCGGCTTTCATCCGGTCCAGGACGGCGCGGCCGCCACCGTCGGGCATGTGCACGTCCAGCAGCACGACGTCCGGCCGCAACCGCTCGATCGCCGCCACCGCCTCCGCGACGCTGCCGACGTCGCCAACCACCCGTACCTCCTCGGCGGCGACCCGGCTCAGCTCGGCCCGCACCCCGGTGCGGAACATCGCGTGGTCGTCGACCAGCAGCACGGTCAACGGCGTGTCGGTCATGAGGTCACCTTGGCCAGCTTCATCGTCAGTTCCACTTCCGTTCCCTCACCGGGCCTACTCGTCACGCGGGCGGTGCCGCCGTGTCGCTGCATCCTGCCAACCACCGATCCGGACAGTCCGTGCCGGTCGTCCGGCACCTGTTCCGGATCGAAGCCGACGCCGCGGTCGCGGACGAAGACCGTCGCCTCGTCCGGCCCGATCTCGGCATACAGCGACACCGTCTCCACCCCGGCGTGCTTGGCCGCGTTGACCAGCGCCTCGCGAGCCGCCTGCCGTACCGCCTCCAACGGCGGCTGCAGGTCGGCGTCACCGACGACCACGGCCTCGACGGCGATTCCGTAGGCGTCCTCCACCTCCGCCGCGGCGGACTGGATCGCCGCCGCGAACCGGGTATCGGCCCCGTCGGCGGGCCGGTAGAGCCAGGTGCGCAACTCCCGTTCCTGGCCGCGGGCCAGCCGGACCACCTCCCGCGGCGAGTCGGCCTGCCGCTGGATGAGAGCCAGGGTCTGCAGCACCGAGTCATGCAGGTGCGCAGCCAGCTCGGCCCGTTCCTGGGACCGGATCCGCTCGGCCCGCTCCGAGGCCAGATCGCTGACCAGCCGCCACCACCACGGGCCGGTAATGACCGCGAGCGCCAGCAGTACGACGACGATGCCGACGATGCCACGCCGGGCCGCCGTGGCCTGGCCGGAGACGACGAGGAAGGCCGCGACGCCACCGAGGACGAGAACGCCGCCGCCGGCGATCCGCAGCATCGAGGTACGCCGGAAGTCGGGAGCTCCATCGGTCGTCCGGCCGGCCGACGCGCGGTCGCGTTGCGCCTCGTCGACCTGACGCCAGAGCAGCGCGGCGCCCACGACGACGAGCGCAATCGGCCAGATCAGGTTGTTTGACGGCAGATAGCCGGACTGACTGCCGAAAATCAGGACACCCAGACCAATGGCGGCGAGAGCCACCATCCGGCCCCGGTCGCTGAGCCCGCGGCTCCCGCCGTCGCGGTCGGCGCCGGTCGGCTGCCGGACGAGCACCCACAGTGCGATGTACAGGACCGCGCCGAAGCCGCCGAGCACGCACAGTGCCACGAAGACGAGGCGGACGTGCACCGGTTTCAGCAGCAGATGGTCGGCCAGTCCGTGGGCGACACCACCGAGCACCCGCCCGTTCTTGGGTCGGGTGAGCCGGCGGACCGGCACGACGGCAGGCGGCGCGGCGGTACGCGCCGCGGGCGCGCGTACCGGCTCGCCGCCGGCCTGCTCCGCTGTGCCGATGGTGCGCCTCCCGTACCTCATGTTCGATCGTGTCGGGTTGTGTCTGCCGCTTTCTGGCGTTGCTGTCTGCCATCGTCACACGGGTGGCGGCCGTCCCGGGAGCGCGACCGGCCAGAATCAGGGGACGGCCAGGGTTGTCCCCGATGCCGCCGGACCGGTCGAGGAAGCAGGATCGAATCATGTCGATACCGCCGATTGACCAGCGTCCCACCGCCGACCCGAGCACCCGGCGGCTGCAACGCAGCCCGGGAAACAAGATGATCGCCGGCGTCGCCGGTGGTATCGCCGAGTACGCCAACGTCGATCCGCTGCTGGTCCGGGTGTTGCTCGGTGTGCTCACCGTCTTCGGCGGCGCCGGCATCCTGCTGTACGCCCTGGGCTGGTTGTTGCTGCCGGCCGCCGATCAGGAGCATTCGCTGGCCGAGTCGCTCCTTGGCCGCGGCCGCCGCGGCGGCTCGGTGCTGACGGCGATCGGGCTGACCGCCGTGGTGGTCATCTCCACCGGCATCACGCTGCACCGGCGTGGCACCGACCTCGCCCTGGTCGTGCTGTCGATCGTCGGTGGTGTGCTGATCTACCGGCACCTCAACGGCCGCGGCGTGACCCGCTCGGAGACACCGCCACCAGCGGTTGGTGATGACCAGCCGGTCGACACGATGCCCCTGCTGTCCTCACCGCTGACCAGCCCGTACGCGACCAACATCGCCGGACAGTCGATGGAGGCGATCAACCGCGCCGCCGAGAAGCTCGCCGCCGAACAGCTGGCGGCCGACGACCGGGCGCTGCACGGACCGTGGCCCGCTCGCTCGGACGAGCCGACGCCGCCCGAGCCGAAACGCCGGCGGTCGTTCGTCGGGGCGCTCACCCTCAGCGCCATGGCCGTCGTGCTCGGTGCGCTCGGCGCCGTGAACCAGCTCGCCGACCTGGATCTGCCGCCGATCGCCTACCTGGCAACGGCTCTGGCCGTCGTCGGCGTGGGCCTGGTCATCGGGGCGTTCCGGGGCGGGGCGCGCTGGCTGATCCTGCCGGGCATCCCGCTGGCGGTGGCGGTCGTGGTGGCCAGCCTGATGCCGTGGCACCGGCACGTCGGGTACGGCCGGGACTACCAGCCGGCCACCGTCGCCGACATCCAGCCGCACTACCGGGCCAACGCCGGCGAGGAGCGCCTCGATCTGAGCAAGGTCGACTTCACCGGGCACCACGTACGCAGCACCGTCGAGCTCGGCACCGGCCAGATCGACGTGGTGCTCCCCCGCAATGTGGACATCACGGTGCACGCACACGGCAACCTGGGTGACGTGGAGGTGCTGAGCTCCAATTCCAGCGGCCCGCGGCCGGGTGGCACCTACCGCGACCTGGGTCCGGACGGGCCGGGTGGCGGCACGCTGGAGCTCGACCTCAACGTCGGAGTCGGTCAGGTGGAGGTGTCCCGTGTCGCGTAAGGGTCTGGACGTGGTGTCGCTGGTGGCGGGCCTGTTCTTCCTCGGAGTCGCCGGCATCTGGGGGTTTTCCGGCCACCGCTTCTCCTTCAGCGGCAACTGGGCACTGCCCACGCTGCTCGTCGGAGTCGGGGTGATCGGCCTGCTGGCCACCCTCGCCGGCGCGGCACGCCGGCGCAACAAGGACGCCTGACGGCGGTCCGGCACCGTTCGTACATACTTGACGCGCACAAGTCCGGGCGTTGAGGAGAGTGGTGCCGGTGCCGACCGACGACATCGCGCTGCTGAACCAACTTCGCAAAGACGGCGAGATCACCGAAGAGCAGTACGAGGCGCTGCGCCGGCACGTGCTGTGGGGCACCCCGTTGCCGGCGCACCTGGAAGCGGAGCTGGGTGAATCGAATCCGGTGCTCGAGGCGGTGGCCGCCGATCCCGAATCGCCGGCCGCGCCCGAGCCGGAACTGCCCGAGTCACTCGACCTCCCGGAGCCGGTCCGGCCTCCCACGCCAAGCCCGGCCGCACCGCGGAAATTCAGCCCGACGCTGCCCTCGGCCCGACCCGGGCCGGCCGGCGAACCCTCTAGCCAGGCCGCGCCGCCGGCGACGTTCAGCCCGCAGCTGCGGGGACGGCCATTGCCGGGAGCCCGTACCGGTCCGCCGCCCGGCCAAGCTGTCCGGCCCAACCAGCCGCCTCGCAATCAGCCGCCGCAGCGCCAGCCCGTCCAACAGAACCAACCCGTCCAACAGAACCAGCCGGTGCAGCGCAGTCAGCCGGGCCGTCCGGGCGGACCGCCGCCGCAGCGCCCACCCGCCCAGAACGGACCGCAGCCGCAGCACGGCCCGCCGCTCCAGAGTCGCCCGCAGGCACAGAACCGTCAGCTGCAGCACAATCCGCCGCCGAACGCCGTGCAGCCGAATACAGCGCCACCGAATACAGCGCAATCGGCAACGGCGCGACCGAACAACCTCAGGGTCCCGCTGCTGGCCGGCGGCATCACCGCCGTGGTGCTACTCGCCGTTCTCGGCACCTGGTTCTTCGGATTCCGCGGTGACGGCTCGGTGACCCCGGCGAAGTACGCGAGCGCGGTCTGCCCCGATCTGGCTTCCTGGAAGGGCGACATCGGCAAATCGGGCGGCGCAATGACCGCGGCGGTCAACAGTGCCACCGACTCGAGGGGCAAGCAGAAGGCCGCCCAGAACTACTTCCACGCGGCCGGTACCCGCACCGATCAGCTCGTCACGGCGCTGGGCGGCGACGGCACACCGAAGTCCGGCAGGGCCTTCGCCGACCAGCTGCAATCGGCGGCCCGGACCGCGTCCGCGGCATTCAAGAGTTCGGCCCAGCAGACCGGTGAGCTGGAGACCTCGGCGAGCAGCTTCGCCTCGGGCCTGCAGGTGATCATTCACGATCCGCAGCAACCGGTGAGCCAACTGCAGACGGTGCTCGCCAAGGCGCCCGGCAACCTGGGCACGGCGCTCAAGAACAACTCGGACTGCGGCTCCCTGAGCCAGCCCGCACCCTGATCATCGGGATCAGGAAGTCGAAAGCAAAACCCACGCCAGCGCCGCAAGCCGAAACGGGAACGGCCGCGAAGCGAAAGCGGGATTCGAACAGTTACGTAGCTACTCCCACTCGATGGTGCCGGGCGGCTTGCTGGTGATGTCCAGCGTGACCCGGTTGACCTCGGGCACCTCATTGGTGATCCGGGAGGAGATCCGGGCCAGCACGTCGTACGGCAGCCGGGACCAGTCGGCCGTCATGGCGTCCTCGCTGGAGACCGGCCGCAGCACGATCGGATGTCCGTACGTCCGGCCGTCACCCTGCACGCCGACCGACCGCACGTCGGCCAGCAGCACCACCGGGCATTGCCAGATCTCCCGGTCGAGGCCGGCCGCGGTCAGCTCGGCGCGTGCAATCGCGTCGGCGGTACGCAGGATGCGCAGCCGCTCGGCGGTGACGGCGCCGATGATCCGGATGCCCAGGCCCGGCCCGGGGAACGGCTGCCGCCACACCATCGCCTCGGGCAGTCCCAGCTGCAGGCCGACCCTGCGCACCTCGTCCTTGAAGAGCGCCCGCAGCGGCTCCACCAGAGCGAACTGCAGGTCGTCCGGGAGCCCGCCGACGTTGTGGTGCGACTTGATGTTCGCCGTGCCCGTGCCGCCGCCGGACTCCACCACGTCGGGGTAGAGCGTGCCCTGCACCAGAAACTCGACGTCGCCGGCCGAGGCGATCTCGCGGGCGGCCTGTTCGAACGTACGGATGTACTCCCGGCCGATGATCTTGCGCTTCTGCTCCGGATCGATCACGCCGCCCAGCGCGGAGAGGAACTGGGTAGCCGCGTCGACGACCTTGAGCTTGATGCCGGTGGCGGCCACGTAGTCCGTCTCCACCTGCTCGGACTCGCCCGCTCGCATCAGGCCCGGGTCGACGTACACGCAGGTGAGTTGGTCGCCGACCGCGCGGTGCACCAGCGCGGCCGCGACCGCGGAGTCGACGCCGCCGGACAGCCCGCAGATGACCTCTTTATCGCCGACCTGCGCCCGGATCGCCGCGACCTGATCCTCCACAATGGACTCAGGTGTCCAGGTCGGTTTGATGCCGGCGATGTCGTACAGGAAATGTTCGAGCACCTTCTGGCCGTACGGGGAGTGCACGACCTCGGGGTGGAACTGCACCCCGGCCAGACCGCGGTCGGCTGACTCGAATGCGGCCACCGGAGCGTCATCGCTGGTCGCCGTCACCGTGAAACCGTCCGGTGCGCCGGTGACCGCGTCGCCGTGAGACATCCACACCTGGTGGGCGTTCGGCGCGTCGCCGAACAGCCGATTGTCCGGTGTGGACACTGTCAGCATCGTGGCGCCGTACTCCGACCGGCCGGTCCGGCTCACCGTGCCGCCCAGACCCTGGGCCATCAACTGGAAGCCGTAACAGATCCCGAAGACGGGCACCCCGGCGGCGAAGATCTCCGCGTCGAGGGCCGGCGCACCGGGCGCGTAAACACTCGCCGGGCCACCGGACAGGATGATCGCTGCAGGTTTGCGCGCGACCAGATCTGCCACGGTGATCGTGTGCGGCACGATCTCGGAGTAGATCCGGGCCTCCCGCACCCGCCGGGCGATCAGCTGGGCATACTGCGCGCCATAGTCGACCACCAGGACGACCTGGCTGTCCGGTGCATCGGGATCCATCGTCGCTCGCATAACGTGGAGCCTACCGACGGCCGGGTACCGAGGAAGGCGTGAGGCCATGGGTGAGCAGGAGCCGGGCGGCGACGCCGAGCGCACTGTACGGACCAGGGTGTGGCAGCACGGCAAGTTGACCGCCGAGGACTTCCCGCTCGATCGGGTCTCGGATCAGCTCACCCACGACGGCTGTGTCGTCTGGGCGGACGTCGTGGGCGATGATCACGAGACGCTCGGTCGGATCGCCGATGAACTCGGCCTGGATCCGCACGCGGTGGAGGACGCGGTCAGTGCGCACGAGCGGCCGAAGATCGACCGGTACGACGGGTACCTGTTCCTCAATACGCACGCGGTCCGGTTCGATCGGGCGAAGGGCACGGTCGACGTTAGGAAGATCTCGGCGTTCATCACCGAGCACGCTCTGATCACCGTGCACCATCAGCCGATCCTCGACTCGCTCGATCTGCTCGACCGGTGGGATTCGGCGCCCGAGTTGCTGGAGTACGGGGTGGCCGGGCTGCTGCACGGCCTGGTCGATGTGGTGGTGGACAGCCATTTCGACGCGGTGCAGGCGCTGGACGAGGAGATCGACGGCCTGGAGGACCTGCTCTTCGATGACAAGGCACACGGCCGGGAGATCCAGCTGCGGACCTTCGCGTTGCGCAAGAGTCTGGTCCGGCTGCGCCGGGTCGTGCTGCCGATGCGCGAGGTGGTCAACACGATGATGCGCCGCGACCACCACCTGCTGGACGTGGACCTGCTCCCGTACTACCAGGATGTGTACGACCACGTGCTGCGGGCGAGCGAGTGGACCGAGAGCCTGCGGGACATGGTCTCGACCGTCTTCGAGACCAACCTGTCGCTGCAGGATGCCCGGCTGAACAACATCATGAAGAAGCTCACCAGCTGGGCCGCGATCATCGCGGTGCCGACCGCGGTAACCGGTTTCTACGGGCAGAACGTGCCGTATCCCGGCGATGGCAGCCATTGGGGCTTCTGGGTCAGCTCGATCGTCATCGTGGTGTTGGCGATCGCGCTCTACTCCGGTTTCAAGAAGCGCGACTGGCTCTAGCGCGGTCCCGCACGTCTCCTCGCCGCCGCACCTCCACTCGCCGCCGCACCTCCACTCCCGCCCGACCTCTCCTCACCGCCCGCCCTCTCCTCACCGCCCGCCCTCTCCTCACCGCCGCACGTCCGCTCACCGCCCGACCTCTCCTCACCGCCCGCCCTCTCCCGATCGAAGTGCGCCTTACCCGGCCGTACCGACCGCGGCGCCGGCTAACGCGCACTCCGATCGCCATCGGCCATCCGTGGCTCGCCGATCTTGAAGTTATCGCCCGTCAATGCCCGGTATTGGGGGCTTTATCTTCAAGATCGACGAAAGGGGCGGCCCGTGGCCGGCCCGGACGTCGCCCAATTTTGTCGATCTTGACAGTGGCTGGACAAATCGGATGCGAGGCAGCCATAACGTCAAGATCGGCGAGGGATAGCGCTTTCCCGAAATCGTGATCGCCGAGCGTGCCGCCACACTCACCGAACGTGTTCGACCCGACACCGCGATCGTACGAATAACGCCCGTTTTGCCCGGCAGCGCGAAGTTCTTCAGAACTTGCTGAGAAAAATTCGTATTGCCGCGTCACACCTCGCCGCCGGGCCCGTCCCATCACCGGCCGCAGACGTCACGCGCCCTCCGGCCGGGGCGGGACAAGGAGATCCGGACCGTGAAACGAG
>DATAVB010000024.1:0-113528 GCA_036267955.1 Mycobacteriales bacterium
GTGGGGTTCTTGGTGCGTTCGGTCGCCTCGCCGCCCGGGAGGCTGGCGGCAGGGCGAGAAGCGGTTCCGCCCGACTCGGACTGGCCTGCACCGGGTGCCGGTTTGCCGGCTGTGGATGTGTCGGCTGGTGCGACGGCCAGAGTGTCGCCGCCGGGTCCGGTGGGTCCGGTGGCGCGTCCGGGCGAGGCTGCGGCGGAGGTATCGGCCGGCTCGCCTGCGGGTTCCGCGGGTGCGTCGGCCGGAGTGTCGCCGCCGGGTCCGGGTCCGGTGGGGATGGTGGGTGGGGTGGTGTGGCCGGTGACCAAGTCGAGCAGTGAGTCGGAGCGGCGTTGGTTCATCGTGCGGGGATCGGTGGCCGGGTAGGTGCGGGCGATGAGGGAGAGGGTGGCGTAGAGGGTGGCGGCGTCTTCGGCGGACAGTTCCGCCCGTAGGGTGCTCATCCCGTCCTGACTCGGCCGCAGCGCAACATGTCGGTCGTGTCGGGCCTGCTCGTGCCGGGCGTTCGCCGCAGCCGGGTCGACCGCGATCACGGCCTTATCGACCAGGCGTTGTAGTTGGGCGGTGGTTTTCCCGGCCGCCTTGGGGAGGATCCGGGATTCCACCACAGTGGCTTGTTCGGGGGTCAGGACCATCGTCCGATCGGCGATCACCCGCACCCGGCGTAGGTCCAGATCCCCGGCCTTCCACGCCGCGAAGGTTGCCGGTAGGCACTCGGTCAACCGCAACGCCAACGACAGCCGCATATCCACCGCACGCCGGGTCAACGACAGGGCACACGAGAGCTCATCGACCACAAACTCGGAAATATCCGCACGGCCGGCGAACCCACGATCCTGCGGACCCGTCACCGGACACTGCGACGCGAACTCCACCAACGCCTCGGCCTGCTCCGCCTGCGCCCGACACACCAACCCCTCCAGACCGACCACCCGATCCAACACCCGGGCCGGGGACTCGATGACATCCGGGAACACCTCCACCGGTGGCGCGTCCCCATCCGACGGCACCCAGCGATCATCCAGATCCGGGGCATCCGCACACCCGGCCAGACGCGCTGTCAGGGCAGCACCCGACAACACGCGGCCGTCCTCCACCACCATGCATCCCGCCACGTCGCTATCGAACATACATTCGACTATATAACGAACCGGTAACGGACGCAAGCGCTCAAGAACAGACAACCGCCGAGCTAAGGCGGGCTGGCTTCGACATGCGCGGCGGCCGGCGGGAAGGATGCGGCGGAGGGGATCGACCTTCCGATCAGGGCGGGAACGAGGGCAGCGCGAGAGCGGACGGAGAGCGACGAAGGCACGGAGGGCACACCGCAGCCAGGGGAACCAAGCGCGGCGATGGGAGCGAGCGAAGAGGGCAGGAATGTGCTGGCTGGGCAGACGCGAGGCGAGAGCCGATGTCGACGCGACACGGCGGAGTCCGGACGGGAACCGCAACGGCGCGGAAAGTAGGCAGCGTCGGGCGCGGGCGCGAGAACGATCAGCACGGCCCACGACAACTTCCGAGGGCAGGACGAGACCTAAACGGATGTCGGGCCCGAAGGCACGGCAAACGCCGCCACGACGGGGCCGGACACAAGGCAAGGTGGGAACGAGAGAGCCAGACCCGAACGGACGTCGGGCCCGAAGGCACGGCAAACGCCGCGAGAGCACGGCGAGCGCCGGGACAGCAGAGATCGAACGGTGGCCGGAATCCGTACTTGCCTTGAAGAGCACCCAGCCCACCGCTAGCGTGATATCTGAACAGACGTACAGATATGGAGTCGCCGTGGTCACCCGGATCGACAGTTGCGCGGTACGAGTCGTGGACGCGGAGAAGGTCCTGGCGGTACAGGCGGCGCTTCCGCCGGATGAGGACGTTTTCGATCTCGCGGACATGTTCGGCCTGCTCGCCGACGCCGGCCGGGTCCGCCTACTGGCCAGCCTCCTCGAGGTCGGTGAGCTCTGCGTCTGCGACCTCGCCGCCGCCACCGGGCAGAGCGAATCCGCAGTCAGCCACGCACTCCGTCTGCTCCGCGCCCACCGGGTCGTACAGGTCCGCCGGTCCGGCCGGATGAGCTACTACCGGCTCGCCGATTCCCACGTACGCATGCTCCTGGACATCGCGATCGCCCACACTCGACACACCACCGCGCCCCACCCGGAGAGCGACGATGATGGCTGACGACCACCAAGAGAGCCACGAACACAACCACGAACACGCCGTCAATGCCGACGCAGACACCCGTTACCTCGCCGCGGCCCTCGGCCTGATTGTCGCCTTCATGGTCGTCGAGGTCATCGTCGCCGTGGTCTCCGGATCGCTGGCCCTGCTCGCCGACGCCGGCCACATGCTCACCGATGCCGGTGCCATCGCCGCCTCCCTGTGGGCGATCCGGTTGGCCGCGAAACCCGCGTCCGGGGCCTGGACCTTCGGCTTCAAGCGGGCCGAGGTGCTCTCGGCCGCCGTCAACGGCGTGACCCTGCTGGTGGTCGCCGTACTCATCGGAGCCGAGGCGATCCGGCGGCTGATCACCGCCCCCGACGTTTCCGGCCTCCCGCTCCTGGTGGTGGCGCTCGTCGGGGTCGCGGTCAACGTCGCCGCCACCTGGATTCTGGCAAAAGCCAACCGTTCCTCCATCAATATCGAGGGCGCATTCCAGCACATTCTCACCGACCTGTACGCCTTTATCGGCACCGTCATCGCCGGAATCGTCATCCTGGCAACGGGATTCAATCGAGCCGACCCGATCGCGTCACTTCTCGTCGTGGCATTAATGCTGCGCGCGGCCTGGAAACTGTTGAAATCGTCCGGCCGGGTGTTGCTCGAGGCGGCACCGGAAACCGTCGATCTCCCTTCGGTACGGGAGCACCTGCTGGAATTGCCCGAGGTTTCCGAGGTGCACGACCTGCACATCTGGACGGTCACCTCCGACCTCCCGGCCCTCTCCGCCCACATCGTCGTCAATGACGACTGCTTCACCGCCGGCCATGCGCCCCGGGTGCTGGACCGCCTGCAGGCCTGTCTCGGCGGCCATTTCGACGTCGAGCATTCGACCTTCCAACTGGAGCCGACCGGCCATACCGAGCACGAGACCGGCGCTCATCCCTGAAGCCAGTGCCGCTCACGGAACGATGGAGAAACGAACACAAGGACCGCGACTCAGAATCACGAGACCCGCGGCCAACCCCGGTCCCAGATCAGCCGATTGAGTCCGAGCTTGGGATTTCCCTGGTCGTTTCCGTCGTAATAGTGATAGACGAGCAGGTCCCGGCCGCCCACCCGCAGCACGGTCTGGCCACCCGGTCCGATCACCGAGCCGTGCGTCGCCAGCACCGGCGTACCGCCGTCGTTCAACAACGACACACCATCCTGATCCACATAGGGCCCGGTGATACTCCGCGAGCGGCCCACCTTGATGTTGTACGTGCTGTCGACGCCGCGGCAACAGAAATCGTACGACGCGAACGCGTAGTAATAGCCGCCGTGCTGAATGATGTACGCGCCCTCCACCGCGTCAGGCGCCGGACGTTGCGCGATCGAATAGAGCGTCGAATTCCACTGCGCCGGCGTGCCGGTGCGTGGATCGAGCTCGATCATCCGGATCCCACTCCAGAAGGAGCCGAGCGACAGCCACCACCGGCCGGACCGGTCTACGGTCAACCCCGGATCGATCGCGTTGAAATCATCCGTGCTGGTCGAGCTGTAGATGATCCCGTGGTCGCGCCACTGCCCGGGCTCACCGGTCCGGCTGGTGGCCAGCCCGATCGCCGAGTGATTGGACCCGAAGGACGAGGCCGCGTAATAGAGCCAATATTGTCCATTGTGGAACGACACGTCCGGCGCCCACAGCTCCCGCGGATCACCCGAATAGTCCGTCGCCCAGGCCACGCCGTCCGGAAACGCCGCCCCGGCCGCACGGAAATGCACGAGATCCCGGGACGCGAGCGCGCCCAGCCCGTTGTGCGTTCCGTAGACGTAATAGACGCCGTTGCGCGCCCGGACCATGGACGGGTCATGCACACCGATGTCGCCGAAGAGTTGTCGCGGCGCCGGCGGCGCGACTGCCGGCGCCGGCGGCGCGGCCGCGTCGGCACCCGTTACCGGAAAGAGCCCGGCACACACCAACCCAACCGCAGCCGCCAGCGCCCGGAGTTTCATGGCTACCGACCGACCCGGATCATGCTCCACGACAGTGGCGGCAGCGACACGTTGAGCGTGCCACCATCCACTGCAGATGGAGCGGCCTCCTGCGGTGTCACCCGGTTGGGATTGTCCATGGTGTTCGTCGCCTCCGGATCGTCGCCGGTCACGTAGGTGTGCCGGGCCGTACGCAGCTCGGGATATCCGCGTAGGTCGACCTGCAGCGGCAACGCCTCATGCTGGTCGCGGTTGACCGCAAATATCGTCACCCCACTGCCGTCCTCGGACTCCACCGCCACGCTGTCGAGCACCGGCACCTCGCCGAACCAGGAGGTCTCGTAGGTTGGCGTCGTCACCGCGCTCTGCAACACCGTGCCCCGCCCGTATGTGCTGGTCAGTGAGAACGGGTAGAACGTGGTCTGCCGCCACGCCGCGCCACCGGGCTCGGTGAAGATCGGCGCGATGACGTTCACCAATTGGGCGAGGCAGCCGATCTTCACCCGGTCCGCGTGCCGCAGCAGGCTGATCAGCAGGTTGCCGACCACCACCGCATCCACGACGTTGTAGGCGTTCTCCAGCAGCCGCGGCGCCTGCGGCCAGCCCTCGACATCCCGGTCCTTCCTCATGTACCAGACGTTCCACTCGTCAAACGAGATATTGACCTGCTTCTTGTGCCGGCCCTTCGCTTTCACGAAGTCCACTGTGGAAACGACTGCGTCGATGAACCGGTCCATGTCCGTGGAGCAGGCCAGGAAGCTGCCCCGGTCACCTTTCCGTTCCTCGTAATAGGTGTGCATCGAGACGTAGTCGACGTGCTCGTAGGTGTGCTCCAGCACAGACGCCTCCCACGAGCCAAAGGTCGGCATTCGGGAATTCGACGAGCCACACGCCACCAGCTCGATCGACGGATCGACCAGTCGCATCGCCTTCGCCGTCTCGGCGGCGAGCCGGCCATACTCTTCGGCGGTCTTGTGCCCGATCTGCCATGGGCCGTCCATCTCGTTGCCCAGACACCAGAGATTCACGTTGTGCGGGTCCAGCGAGCCGTTCTTGCGCCGCTGATCCGACCAGTAGGTGCCACCCGGATGGTTGCAGTATTCCAGCTGGGCCACCGCGGCGTCGACACCGCGGGTGCCCAGGTTGACCGCCATCATCGGCTCCGAGCCGACGCTGCGTGTCCAGCGGCAGAATTCGTCGGTGCCGACCTCGTTGGTCTCGGTTGATTTCCAGGCCAGATCCAACCGGGACGGGCGTTCGGACCGCGGACCGATCGCGTCCTCCCAGTTGAATCCGGAGACGAAATTGCCGCCGGGATAGCGGACCACCGGCACGTTCAGCTCGCGGGTCAATTCGGCCACGTCCTGCCGGAAACCGTCTGGGTCAGCGGTTGGATGACCCGGCTCGTAGATTCCGGTGTAGACGCAGCGACCGAGATGCTCGACGAACGATCCGTACAACCTCGGGTCGACCTCGCCGACGCGGAATGCTGGATCGAGGGTGATACGAGCTTGCGACACGTGTCTTCCTTTTCTAGTCGGTTACTTGATTCCGGTGGTGGCAACGCCCTCGACGATGCGGCGCTGGAACAGCAGGAATACGACGAGCAGCGGGAGCGCGCCGAGCACGGCCGAGGCCATGATCTCCGCGTACTGGATGCCGTACGAGGACGACACCTGCGAGAGGCCGACCGGCAACGTCATCGTGCGCGGATTGGTCATCACCAGCAACGGCCAGAGGAAGTCGTTCCATTTCCAGACGAAGGTGAAGATGAAGACCGCGGAGATGGCCGGCCTGGTCAGCGGCATGTAGATCTTGCGGTAGATGTGGAACCAGCTCGCACCGTCGACATGGGCGGACTCGGCCAGCTCGGACGGGATGCCGTTGAAGAAGGCGGCGAAGATCAATACACAGATCGGCACCGCAATGGACGGCAGGACGAGCGCCCAGTAGGTGTTGAGTAGATGCACCAGATTGAATTCCTTGAACAGCGGGACGATCAGCACCTGGCTCGGAATGAGCAGACCGGCCGCGATCAACCCGAAAACGACCTGGCGCCCACGAAACCTCGTCTGCGACATCGCGAATCCGGCCATCGAGCAGACCACGACCGCCAGGACGGCAGCGGCGATCGCGACGATGAAGCTGTTCAGGTACCAGGTCCCGATATTGCCGCCGTTGACGACCGTCCGGTACGCCGCGAAGGTGAAATGCCCGCTCCACCAAGTGGTCGGATTGGTGGCGATCTCGCCGTCCGGCTTGAGCGAGGTGTCGACCGCCCAGATCAGCGGGATGATCCAGATTGCGGCAAAGACGACCAGCACGACCACGCAGAACCAGTTGAAATACCTGACCCGCCAGTCGGTGGTGCGTGAGGCGGTCGCCGAGCGGACCCGGACCCGGCTGGCGACGGTGGTGGCAGCCATGTCAGGCCTCCTTCTGCTGGCGGCGGTTGACGACGTACCACGCCAGCGACACCGCGAGAATGACGATGAAATAGAGCATCGAGGCGGCGGCACCGTAACCGGTCCGGAAATCGGTGAAGCCGATATCGTAGATGTATTCCAGCACCGGCCGGGTGGCAAAGTTGGGACCGCCGCCGGTCATCAGATAGATCTGGTCGAAGATCTTCAACGAGGCGATGATCTGCAACACCAGCACCAACAGTGTCGTCCGCCGCAACAGCGGAATGGTGATGTGCCGCAACTGCGTCAGCGGACTTGCGCCGTCGACGGAGGCCGCCTCGTACAGCTCACGCGGGATTTCCTGCAGCCCCGCGAGATACAGTACGAAATTGAAGCCGAGCGTCCACCAGACGGTCATTAGCGCGACCGAGGCCATCGCCCAGTTCGGATCGGCCAGCCAGTTCGGCGGCGTGATTCCGATATCCGTCAGCCACTTGTCCCACAACCCGATCTGCGCCGTGTAGAGCCAGGTCCAGATCAATGCGGCCGACGCGGATGGGATGACGAACGGCGCAAAGAAGACCAGGCGGTAGAACCACCGACCGTGCTTGAGCCGGTCGGTGAACATGGCCAGCACCAGGGCCACAACCACCAGCGGCGGCGTCGACATGAGGGTGAAGAGCACCGTGTGCCACATCGACGACCAGAAGTCGGAGCTCTTCAAGGCCTCCATGTAGTTGTTCGGGCCGGAGAAGCCGCCGAGTCCGTTGTGGACCAGGCTGCTGTTGTAGAAGCTCATGATGATGCCGTAGATCATCGGCACCACCAGGAACAGACCGTAGAGAACCAGGAATGGTGTGGCCAGCCCCCAGCCGGCGCGCGTGTCCTCGCGCCGCCGACTGCTGCCAGCGGCTACCCGGGCCGGCGCACCGGTCTCGAGGGGCAGCGTCTGTATAGCCATCGCGTACCTCCGTGGACGTGAAAAGCGCTGTTATACCGGCGTCGGTGTCTTGGCGTACCGGGTGAGTTTGGTGCGCATCTCGGCAACCGCGGCCGCCGGGCTGAGCTGCCCAGCGGAGACGGCGCCGATCGCCGAGCCGGTGATGTTCTCGAAATCAGATCCCGATCCGGAATACCAGCCCGCGTCGTCGTAGTGGGCGAAATCGGCGACGCCCTTGTAGTCGGACTGCGGTTTGATCTTGTCGTAGTCCGGGCTCTTCTGAAAAGGCAGCCAGGCCGGAATGTGACCACCGGCCGCCCAGGTGGCGCTCTGATCCATCATGGAACGGATGAACTGGAAGATGACCTTGCGCTTCGCGCTGTCCCGCTTGGAATCCTTCGGTAGGACGAAACTGTGCGAGTCGGCCTGGACCGCATAGCGGCCGCCGAAGACATTGGGAAAGCGCGTCATGCTGAACGGCGTCTTGGAGGTGATGAAGGTCGTTACTTCCCAGTCACCCTCGAAATAGAAGCCCGCTTTTCCGCTGGCGAAGAGCGTCGTCGCCCCGCCGTAATCCACATTGGTCGGCATCAACTTCCGCTTCGAGGTCAGGTCGGTGAGATAGCCGAGCGCCTTTTCAGCCTTGTCGTCGTCCAGCACGATCTGCCGGCCGTCATCGGACAGCACGGAGGCATTCTGCTGCCAATAGAGCGAGGAGAATATCCGCCACTGGGTGGCGAAATCGCTGACGGCAGCGACGCCGCCGTAGGCGCCGGTGACCTTCTTCGCGGCGGCCATGGCCGAGACGAGCGCATCCGGACCGTCCATGTCCTTGAGAGTGCCGTCCTTGTTGAGTAGACCGGCCTTCTTGCACACGTCCGTGTTGTAGTACATCACGAACGGGTGGGTGTCCAATGGGATCGCATAGAGCTTTCCGTTGGTGTGCGCCTTTTTCCAGGCCGCCGGAGTGAAGTTCTGCTCCGTCAGTCCGAACGGCTCGAGCTCGGACTCGTTGAGCGGCTCGAGCAGGTCGGACTGGGCGAGAATCGAGGCCCGGGTCAGGTGGGCGATCGCGACGTCCGGCGGTTGGTCGCCGAGGGTCGCGAGCGTCACCTTCGTGTAGTACGGATTTCCCCAGGCGAGCGTCACCGATTTCAGGTCGATGTTGGGATATTTCTTCGCATAGCCCTGCTGCATCGCCACCATGCGGACGCCGTCGCCGCCGCCCAGCAGGTTCCAGTAGGACAGCGAGCTCTCGCCGATACCGGTGCCTGCGACCCCGGCGCCGACCGATGTGCCGCAGGCGGTGGCCGTCGCGCCGACACCGATCAGCCCGGCACCGCGCAACAACGAACGGCGACTGAACTCCGAATTGTTGATGCTCATCTGCTGTTCCGTTTCTCTTCAGAAGAGCCAGCTGTCGACTCACGTACGATCAGCTCGATCGGCAGATTCACTCGAGATTCGACCTCCTCACCACGAATACGGTCGAGCAGCAGCGACATCGCGCGCTGCCCGGTCTGTTTCATCGGAATTCGAACGGTGGTCAGCGACGGGGTCAGATATTCGGCGAACGGCATGTCGTCGCAGCCGACCACGGCACAGTCCTCCGGCACCCGCATTCCACGTTGATGCAGCGCGGACAGGACCCCCAGCGCGATCAGGTCGTTGTGCGCGAAGATCGCGGACACATCCGGTGAACGGTCGAGCAGGGTGTGCGCCGCGGCCGACCCTCCCGCGGCACTCCAGTCCGCCTCCTCCACCCGGTCCGGGGGCAACTCGACGTCCCGATCGGCCAGTGCGGCGCGGAATCCCCGGGCCCGGGTCGCCACCACCAGACGACTGCGCGGCCCGACGACCATGCCGGGCGACTCGTGACCCAGATCGAGCAGGTGGTTGGCGACCACCCGACCCGTACCGCTGTGGCTGGATCCGACGACGGGCACGCCGCCGCCAGGAAAGTGGTGCAGGCCCACGGCCGGGACCCGTTCCTTCAGCAGGGCGCCGATCCCGGCGTCCTTCTCCAACCGGGGCGCGGCGGACAGGATCCCGTCCACCCGCCGCTCGATGAGCTGGCGCAGATATGCCAGCCCGTCGCTGCCGAGCGCGGTGCCGATCATCACGGCGTGACCGTTGCTGCGCGCCTCCTGCTCGGCCCCGACCACGAACTGTGCCAGCGCCCAATCGTCCAGATCGTCGGCGATGATGCCAATGGAATAGGTGGATTTGCTCAACAGTCCCCGGGCCAGGGCATTCGGAACATATCCGAGCTCCTCGGCCGCGGCGTGAATCCGCGCCCTGGTGGCCTCCGACACGGCTACCGGCGCGCCCTTCAGGACCTTGCTCACCGTCTGGAAGCTCACTCCAGCATGGGCCGCAACGTCCTTCAGCGAGGCGTACACGCCGCCCTCCATCAGCTGACACGGATCCGTTCGAAACCTGTCGGTCACATTTAGGCGAAGGTTCGCCTAGCCGGTAGATAACCACTGCGGCGACGTGAACGCAAGACGCATACGGCGTACCCAGGCGCGGCCGAACGCCGCCCGGTCGATCGCGCCGCGAGGGTCAGGACCGGTGCAGCGACTCCGCAAACTCGCGCCGGATCTGGTCGCCGCCGGTCTTGCGCCAGGTGACCACCGCGTCGTCCCAGCTGGACAGCGGCTGGCGGCCCTGCAGGATCGCGTTCTGCACGTCGGTCATCTTGGTGTCCAGCTGGCCGCCCTTCGTGGCGGCGGTGTCCGAGAAGTGACCGATGGTCGGGTCGCCCACGGCGAGTGGCACGACCTTCTGCTGGAATGCATATTCGGTCCGGGTGACCCGTGGCATGCCCGGGCAGTACATGATCTGCGGCGCATCCGCGACGTACTGGAGACCGAGGACGGTCTCGACATTTCCCTTCTGTGTCAGGGTTGGCTCGCCATGCTGCAGCTGGTAGTCCACATTCTTGGTGCCGTACTTGCGAAACAGGTATTCCTGCGTGCCGAACGGCGCCGCCAGCCAATTGCAGATGGTCAGCAACTCCCTGATCCGGTCCTTGCCGGCCTTTTGGACGCCGTGAAGCTGATGATTCCCGAGCCGGTCCACTGCACACCCCGGCCGCTGTCGTAGCCGGGCGGCACGATGCCGTCGATATCGAAATCCGGACCGGCGACATTCTCCTGGTAGTACTGCGGCCACGCGGCGAGCGTGTCCCAGATCAGCGCCGCCTTGCCGCTGTTGAACCACTGTTTCGAACTCGTGTTGGCGGCACCGAAGGAGTCCGGATGCACCGAGCCGTCCTTGACCAGTTGGGCGGTCGCGCCGAGCGCCTGCTTGGTGCCTGGCAGTTCGTACACGCTGGTGAGTTTTCCGCCGTCGTTGCGCCAGCCCGGCCCGACGTGCAGCATCTCCTGGACGAACGCGGTCGGCGCACCGGCCAGTGCCCAGGTGTTCTTCCGGGTGTCGGTCAGATCCTGACACAGCTTCCGGAATTCGGCGAAGCTGCTCGGATCCGGATCTAGCCCCTTGGCTCGCAGAGTGTCGTTCCGGCGGAACATGAAGGCGCCCAGAATGCTCCGGGGAATCGGAATCCCGTAGATGCCGCCGTTGAAGATGCAGGACTTCCAGCCCTGGGTGGGCAGGTTGGCGAGAAAGGGATAGTCCGTGACCGCAGCTCCGGACAGGAACTCCGTGAGGTCCTGGCATTTCGCCTGCAACAGGGCGGGAAGGTGTGCCGGCAGGTTGTGCACCTGGAAAAGATCCGGAAGATCGCCACCGGCCACGGTGGTGGCGAATCGGGCCGGATAGTCGCTGGCCGGCGAGATGCTCAGCTTCAGGTCGACACCGAGCCGCTTGTTCAGCGCCTGCCAGAACTCGTTGCTCCCCACTCCGGGCGGAATCGGCGACGAGCTCTGAGTGAAGACGTTCACCGTTCCACCGTGTCCCGGCTTCCCGTGCGTAACGCTGGGCGGCGCGGCCGGATAGGCCAGGAAGCCGTCCAGGACACCCGCCTCGGTGCCCACCAGATCGGGCCTGGGGCCTCCGTGAAACGGTTTGTACGCCGGCAGTTTCACCTTGCTGTTGGCCGCCGCGGTGTCGTGGCCGCCGCTATGCCCGCAGCCGGCCACGAGTGGAATGCCCGCTGCGGCGGCCGATCCGGCCGCCGCGCCGCGAAGCATCTGCCGCCGGCTCAATTCCGTGATCTGCACCATCTGCGTATTCCTCTCCTCGCGGCGGCCGGTCAGCGCGGCGCTGGGCCCGTCGACCGGCGCACCCGCAATTGACTGTCGAGCTCGATCACAGCCGGTTCTTCGCCATCGCCGGCACCGAGCGAGTCGACGATCAGATCGACCGCCTGCCGCCCCATGTCCCGCAGCGGCAGCCGGACGCTGGTCAACAATGGATTGGAGCTGCGGGCCAGCAGGGTGTCATCCACGCCGATGACGCTGATGTCCTGTGGCACAGCGATTCCGCGGTCGGTGAATCTGGCCAGCAGGCCGAGCGCCACCATGTCGTTGTGCGCCACCACGCAGGTCGCGCCGGCCGCCCGGACCAGATCGGCGGCATGGACACCGGACTCGAACCGCGCCTCGAATGGGCCGAATTCGGTGAGCCGTACCTCGCTCTCTTTGCAGGCGGCCCGCATCGCCAACTGGCGCTGGTGATTGGACCACGAGTGTTCCGGCCCGGCGACGTAGGAGCAGTGCCGGTGCCCCAGCGCGGCGGCGTGCGCCACCGCCTGACCCATGCCGTCGCGGGCCGGCACTGTCACCGCCGGAAGCCCTGGTACGACGCGATTGACCAGCACAGTGGGGATCCGCGCGGCAATCGCAAGCACGTGGGCGTCCGCCATCCGCGGCGCGACCAGCACCAGTCCGTCCACCTGGCGCAGCACCGCCTCGGCGATCTCGTATTCCTCCGTCTCGTTCTCGTCGGTGTCGGCGAGCAGCGCCGTGTAACCCTTCCGGGCGGACCTGGCCTGGGTCGCCTTCACGATTTCGGCGAAGAACGGATTGGCGATGTCAGGGACGATGACACCGATCGACGCGGTACGGCCCAACGCCAGTGACCGGGCGATCGGATTGGGGGCATAGCCGAGCCGCTCACCGACGGCCAGCACCCGCTCCCGGGTCGGCGGCTTCACCAGATCGGGCGCCGCGAAGGTCCGGGACACGGTCGAGGGCGACACGCCGGCAGCGGCGGCGACCTCGGCAATGGTGACCATCGGCATCGGGCTCCAGTCGTACGAAGGTCGGCCCGATGACGCATCAATGAATGCGGTGTCATTCGAGGTCAACCTGGCCATGACACACGCACAAACGCCGGCATTCAAGTCTTATTCTTGTCCAGTTCCGGCCACGGTCGTCCCCGGTCGCCGCAATGAATGAAAGCGTAATGATCCTCCATCATTTTGCGCCGGAGGGATCATCCATGAGCCAGTCCAGTGAACGGCCCAGCCGTGCGGCGATCGTCGGCACCGGCGGGCGGGCCACCATGTACACCCGCGCGTTGGGGCAGCGGCCCGGCACGACGGTGGCCGCGCTGTGCGATCCCAACCCGGTCCGGCGCGGCATTCACAGCCGCCTGCTCACCGAGCAGTTCGGTCAGCCGGCGCCCTCGGAATGGCCGCCGGAGGAATTCGAGAAGATGCTCGCCACCGAGCGGATCGACACCGTCGTCGTGACGACCGTGGACCAGTATCACGACGAGTACATCGTCAAGGCCCTGGATGCGGGCTGCTGGACGATCACCGAAAAGCCCATGACGACCGACCCGGTGAAATGCCGCCGCATCCTCGAGGCCGCCGAACGCACCACCGGCCGGCTCTCGGTCACCTTCAACTACCGTTTCAACAGCGCTTTCGCCACCGTGCACCGACTGCTGCGCGAGGGCACGATCGGTTCGATCACCTCGGTGCATTTCGAATGGGTGCTGGACGTCCGGCACGGCGCCGACTATTTCCGCCGCTGGCACCGGGAGAAGCGCAACAGCGGCGGCCTGATGGTGCACAAGGCGAGCCACCATTTCGACCTGGTCAACTGGTGGCTGGACAGCGCTCCCCGGACAGTCTTCGGTGCGGGCCAACTTTCCTTCTACGGCTCGGAATCCGGCCAACGCAACGGCCTGGCCCGCGACTACGTACGGGCGCACGGCGCGCCCGCGGCCGTCGGCGACCCGTTCGCCCTGGACATGGCCGGCGACGACACCCTGCGGGCGCTCTATCTCGACGCCGAGGGCGAGGACGGCTACATCCGCGACCAGAACGTCTTCGGTGACGGCGTGACGATCGAGGACGACATGGCGGTGCTCGCCACGTTCGCCAGTGGCGCATCCATGAGTTACCACCTCACCGCGTATTCGCCGTGGGAGGGCTGCCGGGTCATGTTCAACGGCTCGACCGGCCGGCTCGAATTGGATATGGAGGAGAGCGTCTGGCTCTCGCCCCCGACGCCGCAGCAGGAGGGTTACGGACTGCACGGTACGAAGGCCGCCACCCACGCCGGCGAGCCACGGATCCAGGTCCGTCCACTGTGGAAGGAACCGTACGACGTGCCGGTGGAGTACAGCCACGGTGGACACGGCGGCGCCGACGAACGCCTGCTCCAGGCGCTTTTCAACCCGGAGCTGGCACCGGCCGAGGATCTGGCCAAGCTCGCCACCGCACGCGACGGCGCCTACGCGCTGCTCGTCGGTGCGGCGGCCAACACGTCGTTCGGCTCCGGCCAGGCCGTCACCATCGCCGATCTCGTCGACGTCGAGTCCTACCGCAAGATCGGTTGATCAGTCGGCGAGCCGGAAAGCCAGCTGGGTCTGCCATTTGTTCATGTCCGGCTCTTCCCGGGGATCGGTGTGGTAGATCTCCAGCCGCGAACGCCATTTCTCACCCTCGGCGGTCTCGGTCCTGTCCCATTTCAGGCCCTGATTCGCCGCCCAGTCCAGCAGGGTCGCGGTGGCGTTGATCAGGTCGGCCGGGTGGCCGGTGTGCTCGACCGTCGCGTACCTGCCGGCGGGCAGCACGCCGGCCAGCACCCGGTCGTCGCCGTCAACGGCCGCGGAGATGGGCACACCGACCTCGATCTCCAGGCTCCGCGCCATGTCGATGACGTTGTATTTCCAGAACGGCTCACCGGCCGGCTCGATGCCGTGCGCACCAAGCCACCCGAACACCTCCGGGTGCAACGGCGGGGCCACCTCGCCCAGGTTGTCCATCGTCGCCGTGGTCCGGATAGCCACGTATGGCTGCTCGCCGCGCGGTGTGACCTGTGGTTCTGTCAGCATGTCCGTGCTCCTCTCCCGTTCGTCTCCGCACACCGTGCCGCCTGCCCCAGGGGCAGGGTCAAGTGATCAGACCCGGGTACGGGCGATCCGCTGCGCGCCGGCGACCGTCACCACCGCCAGGGCGACGGCCTGCGCAGCCGTCAATGCGATCGATCCGGCCAGGTGCGCCGGATGGTCGGCGCCCAGCAGGGACAGCAGTTGCCGGGCCGGCGGGAAGTCCGGTACGGCCAGCTCCGCGACGCAGACGGCGACGCCGCTGACCACCGCCCACGCGGTGTGGACCAGCACCGGCCGGGACAGCAGCGCGCCGAACCCGACCCCGGTCAACGCCGTCACCAGGTGCGCGGCCAGTCCGGCGGCCACCGCGGTGCCGCTGGCGCTGTGCCCACCGACCACGAGCGGCCACAGCACGCCCAGCGCCAGCAACGGCACGCAGGCGAGATACGCCGTGGCGAGCTTGGCCAGCCGGACCCGCGTCGCGCTGCCGACCGTGGCGACGGTGATCGCGGTCTGGAACGGATCCTCGCTGCCCGCGATCACGATCGTCAGCCAGAGCGACACGGCCAGCATCGCCGCCGAAGTGGACCCGTAGCAGGAAAGCGCCGAACCACCACCGGCGTCGAGAACCGCCACCAGGATGACGAAACACAGCATCGGGGCGGCCCAGCGCTGCGAGCGGCCGGCGTCCGCGGCGAGGTAGCGGATCAACGCGATATTCACACCGCACCGTCGGCGCGCCGGGCCTCGACCAGCGACCAACCCGCCGTCAGCGCGACGCGCAACACCGCGTCGGCGTCCTGGGTGCGTACCGTCAATCGACCGCCGGCCTGTTCGTGCCCGGCCACCGCCGGCAGGTCCCGCACGCTGGCCTCGTCGGTGACCGCGCGCAGCACGAGCTCCATCCAGGTGGTCCGGTCCAAGGCGTCGAACCGGTCCAGCTCGCCGGCCCGCAGCCGACCCGCAGCCAGGACCAGCGTGAGGTCGGCGCCCCGGACCACCTTCGTGCCGTGCGCGCTGACCAGAACCGCCGCGCCGTTGTCCCGAGCCGTCGCGAGCAGGTCGTCCAGCGCCGCGCCGGCCGGCGCGTCCAGCCCGCTGAACGGCTCGTCCAGCACCAGCAGCTCCGGCTCGGCCAGCAGCGCCTGGGTGAGCGCCACCTTCTGGTTGTTGCCTTTGGACAGCGAGCTGATCGGCACGTCGGGTCCGGGCCGCAACTGCAACCGGTCGAACAGTCCGGTCGCCCGGGTTGCGGCGGCCGACGAGGACAGGCCACGCAGCCGACCCATGTGCTCGACGTACTGATTGGCGGTCATCCGCAGGGCGGCCGGCAGCCGTTCCGGCACGTATCCGACCGACCGGGCCCGCAGCCGCAGCCGACCCGACGTCGGCTCCGAGGCGCCCACCACCATCCGCAGCAGCGTGGACTTGCCGGAGCCGTTGCCGCCGGCGATCACCGTGACGGTGCCGGAGTCGGCGGTCAGGTTGACGCCGTCGAGCACCCAACGACCGCGCGGCGAGAACCGCTTCCGTACTCCCGACAGTTGGACCGTATGCACCCGATTGACCCCTTCGCCATCCCTGTACGGCCAACGACGGAGATCAGCGGAAGGTTCTCAGGACCGATGCGTCCTCTGCTGGACGAGTTCGAAGAGCTGGTGGGCGTCCCAGGTCGCGCCGACCGCGGCGATCGCGGCCACCGAGATGATGGCGACGCCGACCGCGGCCAGCATGGGACGGTTCCGCGGCGGGGCAGCGAGCAGCGCCTGCACTCTGGCGGTGACGTGGGTGGCCGCGGCCGCCAGCACGCGGGCCGGTCGTGCAGTGGCCGCGGTCAGCAGCCTGGTGTGGGCCAACGCGGTCGCTGCCACCACCCGGTCGCCGGCGGCCTGCGCCGCGACCTCGTCGGCCCATCGTTCGGTGGCAAAGACGGCGGCGTCGGGAAGCCGGGCCAGCAGCGGGTTCAGGGCAGCGGCGAGTACGACGATGGCGACGTGCCGGTAGTGATGATGGTCGAGATGCGCGCGTTCATGAGCCAGTACGACCCGCCGCTGGTCGGCCGGCAATGCGGTGAGCAGCTCCCGCGACACCACGATGCGACCGGGACGACCCGGCACCGCGTAGGCGGTGATTCCGGGATCGGGCAGCACGACCAGTGAGGTGCCGTGGTCGGGCAGCCGACGGCAGGTCCGGTAGGCCTCGACGATGACGCGGCCCCGGCGCACCGCGGTCCGTACCAACAACGCCGCCAGCACCGGAATGGCGATCAGGGCAGCCAACGCGACCGAACGGTGCACCGGGTCGTGCTGGCGCAGTGAGCTGACGGTCCAGTGGCCGAAGGCGGCGATGTCTGGCAGCTGGCCGATGAGGGTCAGGGCCAGCAGTCCGAGTACGACGGCGGTTGCAGAGGCGAGCACGGCACCGCCGACGGTCAGCAGCCAGGTGGCATGCCGCGGCGGCAGCCGGCGGGAAAGCCACGGAGCCACCTGTCCGAAGATGAGTGCCATCAGCAGTGGCACGTAAACGTCGACCCGCATCAGCCGCTCGACTCACCGGCGCCAGGTCTGCCGTTTCCCGCCGGGTGCTGCCGGCCCGCCCGCCGGACCAACTCGACCAACGCCCGTTCGTCGTCGCCGGAGAGGCCGTCGACGAACCGGGCCAGCACGGCGGTCCGGTCGTCGCCTCGGTCGAGCAGCGCCCGCATCTGGGCCGCGGCGATCCCGGACTGGTCGAGCACCGCGGCGTACGCGTAGGCGCGGCCGACCCGTTCCCGGGACACGGCGCCCTTCTCGTACAGCCGGGTCAGGATCGTCATGACCGTCGTATAGGCCAGCTCGGCCCTCAACGATTCCTGCACCTGGGCCGGGGTCATCGGCTCGGTGGCTGCCCAGAGCGCGGCAAGCACCTCGGTTTCCAGTGCACCCGCAGGTCGGCGACCTTTCGCCATCGAGTCCTCCACCGATCGACTACTACCTCACTGTAGTGGAAACGCCGCGACTCCGACCCGGAACGGTCATAACTACAGTAATGTAGTAGCTTCTGCCGTACGGAAGGAATTCATCTGATGGCTACCGAGGTGATTGTCGCAGTGGCGCCGTTCGACAACCGAAGCGACTTCCGGGTCGTCAACGACTTCGCTAGGCAGACCGGCTGGCTGCACGGCTTCTTCACCTTCTTCGCCACGTACGGCATCGGCCTTTTCGTGGTGCTGCTGCTCGCCGGCTGGTGGCGGTCTCGGCGCGACAACTCCTCGATGACCCTGGCCCGGCTGCTCTGGGCACCCCTCGCCGCGTTGCTCGCGGTGGCGATCAACCAGCCGATCGTCGCCGCCGTGCACGAGAAGCGACCGTTCGTCGCGCTGCCACACGTCCTGACCCTGATACACCATGCAGCCAATCCCGGCTTCCCGTCCGACCACGCCACTGCCTGCGGGGCGCTCGGAGTCGGACTGATCCTCGCGTCTAGGCGGGCGGGCTGGCTCGCCGCGCTGGTCGCGCTGCTGGTCGCGTTCTCCCGGGTGTACGTCGGAGTGCACTACCCCGGCGACGTCCTGGCCGGGCTGGCGCTCGGCGCGGCAGTGACCCTGATCGGCCTGCGCCCGGCCACCTGGTTGCTCCGGCGGTTCACCGACGCACTCGGTCGAAGCCGGCTGGCGCCGCTGGTCCGGGCCGAACCCGCCGAGGCGACACCGACCGGGGTCGCCGAAACCGCCGGTGCCCACCGCCGGTGACTCGCCAGCCCGCCCAACCCGCTCCCGCTCCCATGGGGGGCCGCCGGGTCAACTGGCGACGAGGGATTTCGACCGACCGAGTGTGACGCCGACCCCGGTGACCCAGAGCAGCAGCAGCGGCAGCGAGACGTACGCGGCGCCGGACAGTGCGCCGACCAGGAACAGGTAGCCGATACCGGAGACGACCAGCGCCGCGGCGAGCACCCAACCCAGCCAGGCGAGCCACGTCGGCAGCGCCCGGCCGCCGCGAATCGCACCCGCACCGGCGACCGCCAAGGCGGCCAGCGCCAGCATCTTCACGCCGTCGAGCCGGTTGATCACCTCGAAGAGATCGCCGGACCTTGCGGCAGCGCCGGCCGGTGCGGCCCAACCGGCGAGCAACATGCCGAGCACCCATTGCACCAGCGAGATCGCCACCGCGGCCGCCCCGGCGATTCCCGCCGCCCGGGCCCAGCCATCGCGCGGCAACAGCCGCAACGCGGCCAGCACCACACCGGCCAATGCGAGTCCGGCGACGCCATGGACCAACGTCGACTGCGCCATCGCCGGCGCGCTTCCGGCGGCGTAGTCACGCACGATCGTCGCGTCCGACGCCGACACCACCGTGTTCGAGGTCCAGACGAACAGCCCCACCAGCCAGGCCAGGGCGAACAGCACTCCGGCCGCCCGGCCGGTCGAGACAGCGGTACGTACGTTCATTGTCATCCTCCGCGAGCGGTCACACCGTAGAGAGAGCGGCGCTCTCTGTTGCGTCACATCATGCGCGAGAGCGCATGTCGATGTCAAGAGCACCGCTCTCATCATGGCGAGTGGAGCGCGGGCCAACTTTTCATGATCGTGATCGGCGGTTGGGGCTATAGCAACCGAAAACCGATCATGATCATGAAAACGGGGCTCGGACGGCGGAAGGCGAGCGAGACCGCTACACAATCGAGACGGAAAATAAATCAGCCCTATTGCGCTCGGCCCAGCCGGCTGATAAACACATGCATTACACGATCGGGAATGCGCTTTCCCAAGTTGAGCAGAGTTGACGTGGCCGACGCAATGGTGCGTGTGGACATCCCCGAGACACCCGAGGATCGCCCGCAAGGAGAATGCTATGAACGAGCCCCTGTCCCGTCGCACATTGCTCAAAAGCACTGGCACCGCCGCGGTTCTCGCGTCGGGTGGCGCCGGGCTGCTGGCCGGCTGCGGAGGCAAGAAGAGTAAGAACACGGTCGCCGCCAACACGAAGGTAAAGCTGCCGACGTACGTGCCATACACCGGCGGCGCCAAGCCGGATCTGCCCGGCACCGAACAGGGCGTACAACCTGCTTTCTTTCGCTATCCAACCAATCCGAAGGCGGCGACCTCAGAGAAGCCGGGCTCAGGCAGCTCCGTATCGGCTTTCGCCAACATCTATTACGCGATCCCTCCGGGCCCGGGACGCAACAAATTCTGGTCGTCACTGAACGAACAGCTCGGCGTCGACCTCAAGCTGCAGATGGTGCCCAACGGCGACTACGCCACCAAGTTTCCAACTATCATCGCGGGCAACGACCTACCCGACCTGCTCCAGGTGATCGGCACCCCGGCGCCCAACATGCCGCAGCTTCTCGCGTCGAAATTCACCGACCTGACCGACTATCTCTCCGGCGACGCGGTCAAGGAATACCCGTACCTCGCCAACATCCCGGAGCGCGGGTGGAAGACCACCATCTACAACGGCGGTATCTATGGCATTCCGGTGCCCCGCGAGGCTATCGGCGGCTACAACTTTGCCCGCGAGGATCTCTTCAAGAAGGCCGGCGCCAGCCTCACCCCGAAGAATTTCAACGAGTTTCACGACGGGGCCAAGGCACTGAACAATCCCCGGAAACACCAGTGGACGTTCGGCTCCGCGGACGCCGTCATCAGCCTCGTCAACACGATGCAGAACGCGCCCAACGGCTGGCGCGACAACGGCGGCAAACTCACCAACAACATCGAGACCGACGAATACCGAAAGTCGCTGAGCACGGCCATTCAGTTCTGGAAGGAAGGGCTGATCCATCCGGACGCCTTCGAGGATGCCCCGCCCATCAAGGAATGGTTCGTTGCCGGCACGATCTGCGTCGACCCAACGGGCTATGCCGGTTGGGCCCAATACATCCAGCAGGGCCTGGCTCATCCGGGTTTCCAGCTCAACCTCCTGACCGCGCCCGGATACGACGGAGGGCTCGGGAAGATCCCCCTGGGCGGCCCGAGTTTCAGCACCACAGCGATCAAGAAGGCCAGCAAATCGCGGGTGAAGGAGCTGCTCCGGATCGCCAACTGGCTGGCGACCCCGTTCGGCAGCAAGGAGTATCTGTTCCGGGTGTACGGCATAACCGGCGTCGACAACACCGTCGACAAGAACGGCGACCCGCATTACACCCAGCTCGGCCTTTCCGAGGCCGTCCCGCTGCCGATCCGCTATGTCGCCGACGCTCCGGCTCCGATCTACCAGCCGAGCCGCCCGCAGGACGCCAAGATCCAACACGCCTACCAGTCGAAGGTCCTTCCGGACGGCATCCCCAACCCGACCCTCGGCCTCTTCTCCGACACCAACGCCCAGCAGGGCGCCATCATCAACAAGGCATTCGCGAACGCGCACAATGACATCATTCAGGGACGCAAGCCGCTCAGCGCGCTCGACGACGCGCTGAAGGCATGGCGCCAGGGCGGCGGCGACAAGATCCGCAAGGAGTACGAGGATCAGTTGCAGAAGCAGGGCGGCAGCTGAGCAAACCAAGAGCATCGCTCGCAGAAGTTGCCATCGCTCCGCAAGTACGGGACGATGGCGCAATGACCAGCAGCGAGCCGATCGGCACCCCTCGACAGCGAGCCCATGCCCAGACCATCGTCGACATCAAGCGGATGGCGCGCGAGCAGCTCGGCACCGAGGGCAGCGCCGGCCTGTCGCTGCGGGCCATCGCCCGCAAGCTCGGCATCGTTTCCTCCGCGGTCTATCGCTACGTGCCGAGCCGCGACGAACTGCTCACCATGCTGATCGAGGACGCGTACAACTCGCTCGGCGACGCGGTCGAGACAGCGGAGAAGCGGGTCCGCCGCGGCGACCTCGCCAAACGGTGGCTCGCGCTCGGCCGGGCGGTTCGGTCGTGGTCGATCGACCATCCCGCCGAATATGCGCTGATCTACGGCAGCCCGGTCCCCGGATACGCCGCCCCGGCCGAGCGGACCGTCGCGCCGGGCGTGCGTGTCACGATGCTGGTGATCGACCTGCTGGTTGCCGCTGCCGATGCCGGGGTCAAGACGAAAGAGCCTGCCACGCAGGCGATCCCAGCTGCGGTACGGCGTGACATGCAGTCCATCCGGGACGGCCTGGACGTCAACGTCAACGACGAATTGCTGGTCCGCGGCCTGCTGGCCTGGTCGGCTCTCTTCGGCATGATCAGTTTCGAATTGTTCGGCCAATACGTCGGCGCGGTGCGGAACAATGCCGCATTCTTCGAACATCAGGTCGCCCGACTCGGTGAATTGATCGGCCTGCCGGCCGACTGAAACTCCCTTGCCTGCGGGCATCCGGCCGGCTGACACTGCACGGATGCTGATCAGACGCGAACAACCCGGTGATCCGGACGCCATCCATGCGGTACACGCCGCGGCATTCGCCAAGGACGGGAAACCCGGCCTGGTCGAGGCCCGGCTCGTCGATGACCTGCGGGCACTGAAGCCAGCCTGGATTCCGGCATTGTCCCTGGTCGCGATCATCGACGACACGATCGTGGGTCATGTCTGCTGCACCCGGTCGACGGTCGAGGAATACCCGGCACTCGGACTCGGTCCGCTCGGCGTGGCCCCGGGCCATCAGCGCGGCGGCGTCGGCCAGGCCCTGGTGCACGCGGTGCTCGGCGCGGCTGACGCATTGGGCGAGACCGTCGTCGTGCTGTGGGGTATTCCGACCTACTACCCTCGGTTCGGTTTCCGGCCGGCCGCCGACTACGGCATCCACCCGGCCGGGGGCACCGGCAACGAGGCGTTTCAGGCCCGCACGCTGACCGCGTACCGGCCGGAGATACAGGGCGCGTTCCGTTACTCCGCGGCGTTCGGCAACCTCTGACCAGCGGAGTCGGCTAGGTGCGGCTGATCGCGACGATGCAGAGATCGTCGTCCCGGTCGCCGGCACCGAGGGTCGACATCAACTCCGCGCAGCAGCGGTCCGGACCCTGCCCGTAGTGCTCCCGGCAGGTGTCCAGCAGCACCGCGTTTCCCTCCTCGATCGTCCGCTCATGCCGCTCCACCAGACCGTCGGTGTAGAGCAGCAGCATCGACCCGACCGAGAGCTCCAGCGTCTCATCGGCGTACGGCGCATCCGCGTTGACGCCGAGCATCAGGTTGCGTGGCTCGGCCAACAGCCGGGCGCCGGACCGGCCGGCCAACACCGGCGGCGGATGGCCGGCGGAGGCCCAGCGCAACTGCCCGGTCGGCACGTGCAGGGTGGCGCAGGCAGCGGTGGCCAGCGCGCCGGGCGCGGCATCGGGCAGCACCGCGTTGACCTGCCGCAGGATGTGCGCCGGATAGATGCCCGGACCGGCAAAGGTACGGAAGAGCGCGGAAAGCCGGCTCATGGTGGCGGCCGCCTCGACGCCGTGGCCCGTGGTGTCGCCGATCAGCACCAGGACCGTGTCCTCGTCAATCAGTTGCACGTCGTAGAAGTCGCCGCAGACCTGGCCGCCCCGGGTCGCCGACAGGTAGCGGGCACCGATCCGGACACCGGGCCGCTCCGGCAGCTCGGCCGGGATGGCGTACCGCCGCAGTTGTTCGACGCCGGTCAGATCCTCGACCACGCCCCGTTCGGCCAGCGCGAGCGCCCACGACTCCTCCAACCGCAGCCGGTCGGAGATATCGGTGAGTGAGCCACGCAGCGTCCGTGGCGAGCCGCTCGGGTCGGTCTCCACCTCACCGACCGTCATGACGTTCCGGACGGTCCCGTCCGCCCGCACGATGCGATGCTCGCAGCTGTACGGCTTCGCGTCGCTGGTGGCGTGCTCCAGCACCAGCTGGAAATGGTCGCGGTCGGCCGGATGGACGGCCGCCAGGAGCGTCTCGGTCGAGGCGGAATCGGCGCCAACCAGATCGTGCAGATCCTGGTCCCAGGTCCAGTGGCCGGACGTCAGGTCGCACCGGTAGCGGCCGGCGCGGTTGCCTGATCGCGCCGGCTCGAGCCGGTCGGACCGCGGCGGAGTGGACGTCACCCGACGATCATCGCGCACTGTGTCCAGCACCCGCACCGGCCGCCCCGAAGCTAGGATGATGATCAGCGCGAGGAAGGGGTCTCAGGTGCCGTCGTCCGACGATGCAACGCCGATGCTGCGGGTGGAAACGCCCTCCAAGGGCACGATCGTCGTTTCCGGCGAACTGGATATGGCCACCGCACCACAGTTGGTCGCGATCGTGGACCGACTCGTCGCCGACAACGTGGTCGACATCGTGATCGAGCTCGACCGGCTGGCATTCTGCGATTCCAGCGGGCTGAGCTTCTTCGTCCAGGCCCACCAGACGCTGCGTGCGGCCGGCGGTTCGTTGGTGTTGCACAACCCGTCCGACCGGCTTCGTGGGTTGCTTGCCACCACGTCGCTCGACCACGAGCTCAATATCTCTTAGCGGACACCCGTTCCACCGTCCCACTTATGGGTAGGAAGGCCGGCGACGGGGACTGACGAGCGACAGGAGGCGGACGATGCCCGACGGACATCCCTCCGCTGTCCCGGATTGGCTCGACCCCACCCATCCGTCCAACGTGATGACGATCGGTCTGACCGCGGCACCCGTTTCGGTCGGGGTGGCGCGGTCCCAGGTCAAAGCGATCTGCCTCCGGTACGGCTTCGGTGAGTTGTGCGACACCGCCACTCTGCTGGTGAGCGAGTTGATGACCAACGCGATCGTGCACGGCGCCGGCGAGGTGACACTGTCCGTCGCGTGCACCGATCGGGATCTCTCGGTCGGTGTCTCGGATGAGTCGCCCTCCTCGCCGAGCGTCGACCTCGATCCGCCGACCGACCGGACCGGCGGGCGTGGCCTCTTCCTGGTGGAGCGACTCTCCTCGTCCTGGAGCTACATCGTCTATCCCGGCGGGAAGACGGTGTGGTTCTGCCTCGCCGCGACGTCCGAGCGGTCGAGCGCGGCAGCCGGTCAATAGCCCCGAATTCCGGTCACTTCGTGCCGGTGGACTCCCGGACGACGAGCCTGGTGGGGCGGACCTGGATTCCGTGTGACGGTCGCCCGTCGATGGCCGCCAGCAACAGTTGCGCGGCCGAGCGCCCGAGCTCGCCCAATTCCAGATCCACGGTGGTGAGCGACGGCCGGTTGGCCAACGCCATCACGTCCCAGTTGTCCACGCCGACCAACGCCACGTCGCCCGGAACGCCGCGCCCGGCCTCCCGCAGTGCATCGGCGACGCCGCGCGCCAATTGGTCGCTGCCGCAGAAAATGCCGTCGATGTCCGGCGCGGAACGCAGCAGGATCGTGGTCGCCTGGCGGCCCCACTCCTCGGTCCATTCACCGAAAAGAGCCCCCGGGGCGGCGAAGGACAGCCCGGCCTGGTCGAGCACGTCCTGAGCCCCGGCGCACCGTTGCCGGACCGCCAGGAAATCCGCCGGACCGGAGATGTGGCCGATCCGGCGCCGGCCGACCGACAGCAGGTGGCTGGCCGCCAACCGGCCGACCTGATCGTCGTCGGAGACCACCGAGCAGTCGGCCGGATCGGTGGACTGGCACAGCGCGTACACCACGGGCACCGCGAGATCGTGGGGCAGCGGCGGCCGCGGGTCGGCCCGGCGGCCGGTGACGATGATGCCGTCCACCCGCCGGGCGAGCAGCGTACGGAGGTAGTGCTGCTCACGAATCGGGTCGCCACGACTGTCGCAGAGGAAGACCGACATCTGGCCGGCGCCGAGCGCATCCTCGGCGCCGAGCAACACCGGAATGCTGAACCGGCCGAAGCTGTCCGTGGTGATCAGGCCGACGGTGAAACTGCGGCCGGACAACAGGCCGCGCGCCAGGGTATTGGCCTGGAACCCCAGTCTCTCTGCCGCGGCGGTCACCCGGTCGCGGGTCTCCTGCCGGAGTTGGCCACGACCGTTCAACGCCTTCGAGGCCGTGCCCACCGAGACGCCGGCCGCGGCCGCGACGTCGTTGATGGTGACCCGCGGCGTCACCGGCAGTGCCCGACAGTGGTTTTCCGTACGACTTCCGGAGTCAACCAGAAATCGTAACGAAAAGCCTGCATACCTTGACCTGACATGCTGAGCATCCTAGCCTGCCGGTGCGGCAACCGTTTTCCGTATTCATCCAATCTCACCCCGCACGCATCGAGGAGTGTCTCGTGGAGCAGCGCACCAACCCGGCCACCGGCCCGGCCGATCCCACCGCGGACGGTCAGGTGACCTTCCGGCCGCTCCCGCTGGGGGCGGCCCGGATCTCGTCGGGTTTCTGGGCTCAGCGACAGCGGACCAACCGCGAGGTGTCGATCCCGGAGGGAGCGACCCGGCTGAGGGAAGCCGGCAATTACCACAACCTCGCCCTCGCCACCGGCGCGACGACCGGCGATTACCGCGGCCCGCTGTTTCTCGACTCCGACATCTACAAATGGCTCGAGGCGGTGGCGTGGGAGTCCGGACGGGAGCCGTCGGCCGAGTTGACCGAATGGGCCCGGGAGGCGACCGAGGCCGTCGCGGCCGCACAGGAGCCGGACGGATATCTCAATTCCTACGTCCAGGCGAAGAAACTCGAACGGTTCGCCGATCTTCCGTTCGGCCACGAACTCTACTGTGCGGGGCACCTGATCCAGGCCGCCGTGGCCGACCACCGGGCCACCGGAAATACCGCGCTCCTCGACATTGCCAGCCATTTCGCGGATTACCTGGCCGACACGTTCGGCCCGGGCAAGCTGGAGGGGGTCTGCGGGCACCCGGAAGTCGAAACCGCGCTGGTCGAGCTATATCGGGAAACCGGAAAGGACTCCTATCTGCGGCTGGCGGAGTATTTCGTCGACACCCGCGGCCACCAGACATTGCACAACAGTCACCGGGATTCCAGCTATTTCCAGGATCGCGTCCCGGTCCGCGACGCCACGACGGTCGAAGGGCATGCCGTACGAGCCCTTTATCTGGCCGCCGGAGTCGCCGATGTTTACACCGAATCGGGTGACTCCAGCCTGCTCGATGCGCTGCGGAAACAGTGGCAGCACATGGTCGCCACGAAAACGTATCTGACCGGCGGGGTCGGATCGCGCTGGGACGGCGAGGCATTCGGCGATCCGTACGAGCTGCCCTCCGACGTCGCCTACTGCGAGACCTGCGCGGCAATCGCCAGCGTGCAGTGGAGTTGGCGCATGCTGCTGGCCACCGGCGCCGCCGCGTACGCCGACCTGATCGAGCGGACCCTCTACAACGCCTTCCTGCCAGGGCTTTCGCTCTCCGGCGACAAGTTCTTCTATGTGAACGCACTGCAGTTGCGCGGCGACGCCGGCAAGGAGGACAGCCGCAGCCCCGCGTACGGCCGGCGGCCCTGGTACACCACGGCCTGCTGCCCGCCCAACATCATGCGCACCCTGTCCTCGCTGGAGCACTACCTCGCCTCGACGGACGCCGACGGGATCGTGCTGCACCAGTACGCGGCCGGGCCGTTGCGGGCCGCCGGCGTCGCGCTGAGCACCAGCACCAACTACCCGTGGGACGGGACGATCGAGATCACCGTCGACGAAACGCCGGCCGATGCCTGGACGCTGTCGCTGCGCATTCCGGCCTGGGCACAGCGCGCCGAGTTGACCGTCAACGGAGCGGCCCAACCGGCCGAGCCGGGCGGATACGCCCGCATCCGGCGGGACTGGCGGGCCGGCGACCGCGTGGTGCTCGAATTGCCGATGCGGCCCCGGTTGACGGTCGGGGATCCGCGGATCGACTCGGTGCGCGGGGCGGTCGCGATCGAGCGCGGTCCACTGGTCTACTGCTTCGAGCAGGCCGATCAGCCGGCCGGGGTGGCGATCGACGACCTCCGGCTCACCGACGGGTCGCTCACCGAGGAGTTCCGGCCGGACCTGCTCGGCGGGGTCACCGTCGTGCGAGCGACCGCCCGGGTCGCCGCCGCGCCGGAGCCGGGCCTGCCCTACGGAGAACCGACGGGCGAGCCCGTTGCCCAAACCGACGTGACCGTCACCGCCGTGCCGTACTTCGCCTGGGCCAACCGCGACATCGCGGCGATGCGGATCTGGGTTCCCACGGCGCCTACCGTGGGAGCGGTCCGGTGAGGCTGCGCGGGCCGGCAGCCTGCGTGCCGGTGGCGGCCGCGCTCGCGTTCGCCACCGCCGCGTGCGGCTCATCCGCACCGTCCGGCCCGCCGGTGTCGTCCCCGCAATTCGGCGTCAATGCCACCGGCGTGGTGCATTTCTGGGACCGCAGCGCGACCTCGCCGTACGGTCAGTTGCTGGTCAAGGAATTCAACGCCTCGCACAGGAATCTCAAGGTCGAGCTGAGCCCGGTCCAGGACACCCAGTACGTCACCAAACTGGCCACCGCGATCCGGAGCGGCTCCGCGCCCGATGTCGTCGGCGTCGACGACATCAATTCGCAGCTGTTCATCTACAACAAGGCATTCCTGGATCTGACGTCCGCGGTGAACAAGCTGCCGGAGAAGGACAAGCTGAGCCCCGGCCACCTCAATCTCACCACCGAGAACGGCCACTATTACGGCACGCCGTACGTCGGCGACCTGTCGATGCTCTGGTACAACAAGACATTGTTCAAGAAGGCCGGCCTCGACCCGAACGAGCCACCACGGAATTTCGCCGACATACTCAACGACGCGCGGGCGGTCACGAAACTCGGCCACGGCACGTACGGTTTCTCCTTCGCCGGCCGCTGTGAGGGTTGCCTGGGCTTCACCATGATGCCGGATGTCTGGGCCACGAAAACCGACGTCTTCGCCGGCCAGCCGGGAACCCAGCGGGCGACCGTTTCCAGCAACAAGGCGCTGCGCCGCACTCTTGCGCTCTACCACCAACTCTGGGCCGAGCATCTGGCCGCGCCCGAGTCGCAGACCGAGACCGGCGCCACCTGGGGACAGGACTTCCTCGCCGGCAAGATCGGAATTCTGCCCGGCGGGTACGGAACGGTGATGGCCAGCGCACCGCCGAGTTTCCAGAAGCAGATCGGCGCGGTCGCGCTGCCCGGCCCGGACGGCGGCTCCAGCACCTTCGACGGCGGCGCCAATTTCGGAATTCCGAAGAACGCGAAGAATGCCTCCGGCGCCTGGGAATTCATCAGGTTCGCCCTGCAGAAGAAGCAGCAGGCGCAGGCACCGACGACCGGCTTCGAACCGATCCGCACCGACGTGGCCACCCCGGCGTACAAGGCGAAATACCCGTTCAACGCCGTGGTCCTGGACGCGCTGCCGCGCGGTTTCGCGCCGAAGACGATCGCCTACAACGTGACGTTCAATCAGCCGGGAGGGCCGTGGCTCACCATGTTCATCCAGTCGGTATTTGACGGGAACATCGACGGCGCGATCAGGAAGGGCCAGTCCGGTTTTGCCGACGCGCTGGGCCAGGCCCAATCATGATGCGCCGCTCCAGCCGCCGCCGGGTCACCGCCCGCCCCGGCGTGGGGCTGGCCCTGGTCAGCCCGGCCTTTCTGCTCGTCGCCGCATTCGTGCTCTTCCCCTTGGGCTTCGCGGTCTACATCTCGTTCACCAACTGGCCGCTGATCGGGCCGTATCATTCGGTCGGCGTCGACAATTACGTCAATATCGCCAAGGACTCGGTCTTTCTCCAGTCGGTCGTCTTCACCCTGATCTACACCGCGATCGTCACGGTGCCGATCTTCCTGGTCGGGTACGGCCTGGCGGTGCTGGTCCGCTCCAACCGCCGCGGCGCCACCTTCTTCCGGACGGCGTTCTTCCTGCCGTACGTGGTCGGGCTGGCCACCGAGAGCTTCATGTTGCTGCTGGAATTGCAGCCCAATTCCGGCGCCATCAATTTCGTGCTCCATAAACTGGGGCTGAGCGACGGCACGACGGCCTGGCTGGTGCGCACCAACTTCGCCATCGCGGCGGTGTGCGTACTGGTGGTCTGGTACGCCTCGGGCCTGACGATGATGCTGTTAATGGCCGGTATGCAGGGGATCCCGCGTGATGTCTACGAATCGGCGGAGGTGGACGGCGCATCGTGGTGGGCCCGCGAGTTGCGGATCACCGTGCCGCTGCTGCGCCGGACCATCGCGTTGAGCCTGATTCTCTCGGTGATCGGGTCGTTCCTGGCGTTCAACCAGTTCTACATCCTGACCCAGGGTGGCCCCGGCGTCAGCACCACGACCGTTGTGCAGTGGATCTACCAGAAGGCTTTCGTACAACTGCATGTCGGCGCCGCGACCGCGCTGTCCCTGGTGCTGGTGGTGGTCGTTGGCCTGATCAGCGCGGCGCAGTTCTTCCTGCTCCGCGACGACACGTCGGAGGCATCGTGACCAGCACGACGGCGGACACCCGACGCGAGCCGGAGCAGCGCAACGGGCGGACAATCTATCTGACCGTCGGCATCGTGCTGAGTGTGCTGTTCGTACTTCCGCTGCTGTGGGCGGTGCTGCGGTCCTTCCAGCCGGCCGGGCTGATAACCCAGGCGCCCCAGGGCAAGGATTTCAGTCACCTCACGGTGGCGAACTATTCCGGCCTGATCGGCGGCAGCATCCACATCCTGCGGTACGTCGGCAACAGCCTGATCGTCTCCATCGGCACGGCGCTGCTCACCGCGGTGGTGGCGACCCTGGCCGGCTACGGTTTCGGCCGGTTCCGGTTCCGCGGCGCCGGGGTGATTTTCGCGCTGATCATCGTGGTGCTGATGATCCCGTTCCAGGCCGTGTTGACGCCGCTGTTCATGGAGCTCAACGCACTGCACCTGACCGACTCGCGGCTCGGGCTGGTGTTGTTCTACACGACCTTCAACCTGCCGTTCGGGGTGTTCGTCATGCGCAACACGTTCGCGCAGATCCCCAAGGAACTGGAGGATTCGGCGTACGTGGACGGTGCGACCGTGATGGGGACGCTGTTCTTCGTGCTCCGTCCACTGGTAGTGCCGGGGATCGCGACGACCGTGCTCTACGCGTTTCTCTTCTCCTGGACCGAGTTCCTCGGTGCGCTGACCTTCATCACCAAGGACAGCCTGATCACGCTGCCGGTGGCCCTGCTGAATGTGGAGACCGGGACCTACGGCCAGGTCAACTTCGGCTATCTGGTCTCCGGTGCGGTGATCGCGATGATCCCGTGCATCGTGCTCTACGTGGCGCTGCAGCGGTATTACGTCCGTGGCCTCACGTCCGGCGCGGTCAAGGGATAGCCGTGCCGGACGGTGCCCGCCTAACTGAAATTCGCCTAGCAGAAATTTGTCAGCGCCCATTCGCCGTCCGGGGTCAGCCGCGGCGGGCCGAGCCGGGGCAGGTAGATCAGGTCCTCCCGCAGCAGCGAGGCCAGCGGCACGTCGACACTCTCCACCCCGTCCAGCAGATACCGGTTAACCGCGCGGCTGGCCACCGGCGCCGCCTGCACCCGGCCCGCGGCGACCGCGCCCAGCAACAACCTGCTGTTCTCCCCCAGCGTCAGCATGCCGCGATTGTCTCCTCGCCCTCGGCCGTCAGACGCGGCGCGCCACCACGCACCGGCACCTGGAGGAGCCCCTTGGTCCGGAGCCGCTGCACCAGATGCTCGACCAGCCGGCCGTCCAGGGCCCACGGGCCCAACTCGGGATCGCGGGCCACCCGCCCCTCGACCACGGCCTGCAAAATGTCACGTTCTCTCGTCGAGATGGGGTACACCATCGGGGCCTCCTCAAGCCGCACATCTTCGAATATACGTTCGACTCGACCCATGGTCAGCTTACGAGCATCCCGGCGATGATGGCAAATCGGTCGGACAGTCGGTCAGCCGACCCCGCCCGTGCTCTCCCTGACCTCCAGGGAGAATCGCGCGAGCCGGGTCCGCGGCCGGCCGGCCTTGCCGTCCAGCCGGCGCAGCAGCGCCTGCACGGCGAGCCGGGCGATCTGCCCCTTGTCCGGCGAGATCGTGGTGAGTGTCGGCGTCGTGTACCGGCCTTCCTCGATGTCGTCGAATCCGACGATCGCGACGTCTTCGGGCACTCGCAGTCCGGCGCTCAGCACCGTACGCATCGCGCCGAAGGCGAGCAGGTCGTTGTAACAGAACACCGCGTCCGGCGGCCGCTTGCGCTCCAGCAGCGTCGCCATCGCCGCGGCACCGTCGCCACGATGGAACCGGTCGGTACGGATCACCAGGTCGGGGTCGTACCGGCGACCGGCCGCCTCGATCGCCTGCCGGTAACCGCGGGTACGGTACTGCGCGGTCTCGCCGCTGAAGAACGGCTGGTCACCGATGGCCGCGATCCGCTTCCGCCCGACCGCGATCAGGTGCTCGGTGGCAGCCATTGCCGCCGCGACGTTGTCGATCACGATGTGGTCGAACGGCACCTTGTCGACGTGTTCGCCCAGCAGCACGATGGGGGCGCCGTCGGTGCGTTGCTGCAGGTCCTGAGCCGACAGTGACAGCGGGCTGAAGATCAGCCCGTCGAAGAGTTGCGAGCGCTCGCCGGCCAGCACCAGTTGGCGTTCCTCGTCGACGTCGCCGTCGGTCTGGTCGATCACGACGATGTACGAGTGCCGCCGGGCCTCCTCGATGATCAGCCGGGTCAATTCGCCGAAATACGGCACATCCAGCTCCGGCAACACCACGCCGATCATCCCGGACCGGCCGCGCCGGAGGTTGCGGGCCGCGAGGTTGGGCCGGTAACCCAACTGCCGGATCGCGACCTGGACCCGCTCGCGGGTCTCCGGCGCCACGTGCTGGAAGTCGTTGACCACATTGGACACGGTGCGGGTCGAGACGCCCGCCTGCAGCGCGACATCGCGCAGCGTCACCGACATGCGCGCCTCCTCATTGCGATCGGGCCCGACCGACCCGGCGCCCCGGCCTCGACGGTAGCTTAGGTAGACAACTTGCATCGTTGCATGCAACGATGCAACACCATTGAGTTCAGCGTCGCGGTGCCCGCCGGAGATAACCGCCGGGGCCGCCCGGGCTGAGGGAGCACTGGTGAGCCTTCGGAATCCACACCATCCGATCAGCCGACGTTCGTTGCTGGCCGGCCTCGGTGCGGCGGGTATCGGCGGGATGGGACTCAGCGGTTGCGGCTCGGCGCTCAGCACCGGCATCGCCGGCACCGGGCCGGGCGCGGAGTCGCTGACGTACTGGAATCTCTTCAGCGGCGGCGACGGCGTGCGCATGGTCGCGATGCAGGACGGCTATACGAAGACGCACCACAACGTCGATCTCAATGCCGTGACGCTGTCCTGGGGCAGCCCGTACTACACGAAGCTGGCGCTGGCCACGCTCGGCGACCGCCCGCCGGACGTCGGCGTATCGCACGTGTCCCGGGTGCCGACCCTGGCGAAGGCCGGCCTGCTCAGCCCGCTCGACGAATCGGTGCTCGCTAAACACGGCATGACGAGCGACAAATTCACCCCGAAGGCCTGGGAGCAGGCACATGTGGACGGCAAGGTCTACGCCGTGCCGCTCGACACCCACCCGTTCGTCCTCTATTACAACGTGGACATCTGCAAGAAGGCGGGCCTGCTCGATTCCGATGAAAAGCTGAAGAATCTCGACGGCCCGACCGGCTTCACCGACGCGCTGAAAGCAGCCGCGAAGGTGACCGGCGGATTCGGCGGCGTGGTAAACATCAACGCCGACCCGTCGACCTGTTGGCGCTGGTTCGCCACTCTATATGGACAACTCGGCGGGCAGATGCTGGCCGAGGACGGCAAGAAGGTCGTCCTGGACGAGGCAAAGGCCGTAAAGGCGCTTACCTATATGGCCGACCTGACCACCGGCAAGAAGCTCATGCCGTCCAACGTGGACGGCGGTGGCGTGACAATGCTGTTCTCCACCGGAAAGGTCGGGTTCCTGCTGGACGGGGAATGGCAGCTCACGACCTACCAGGCGACGCCGGTGCATTTTGACATGACGCCGGTGCCGAACATCATGGGCGGGAAATACGCCTGCTTCGCCGACTCCCACACACTTGTCCTGCCGCGGAATGCCAAGCGGACCGCGGGGCGGCTGGACCTGGACCTCACGTTCATCCGGTCCCTGCTGGATCAGAGCCTGACCTGGGCGAAGGGCGGCCACGTGCCGGCCTGGCTCCCGGTGCAGGACAGCGCCGAATACAAGGCCCTCAAGCCGAATTCGCATTACGTCAAGGCCGCGGAAGCCGCCTATTACGACCCGACCGCCTGGTATTCCGGTGCCGGCTCCGATTTCGAGAACATCGTGGGCGCGGTCGTAGCGACCGTCGAGAGTGGACAGCAGCATCCCGAGCAGGCAGTGGCGGCGATGCGCAGCAAACTCCAGCAGTACTCCCAGACCAAGCCGCCCGTAGCCTAGAAAGTTCGGAGGTTATCCGATGGCGGTCACGACCGTCCCCCTCGCCACGACCCCCGCCGCAACGGCGGGACACACCCGGCGGCACCGCCGCCAGGACAGCCGGGCCGGCTGGGGGTTGATGAGCCCGTTCCTGGTGCTCTACGTCCTCTTTCTCATTGGCCCGCTGGTCTACGGCGTGATCATGAGCTTCTCCAACGCCAGCCTGGTGCAGTCGGGATTGGGCGGCTCGGCGGGATTCTCCAACTACTCCGAGGCGCTGCACAGTCACGACTTCTGGTCGTCGATGTGGCACACCGTGCTGTTCACGATCATGACGACGCCGCCGCTGGTCGTTCTCGCCCTGGTGTTCGCCATGCTCGCCGAGCGACTGCGCCGTGGCCGGTGGTTCTGGCGGTTGGTGTTCTTCGCTCCGTATGTGGTGCCCTCCGCCGCGGTGGCGCTGATCTTCGGCTGGTTGTACGCGGCACAGGGTGGCCTTTTCGGCGCCTGGCTGTCCGATCTAGGCATCGACTCGCCCAACTGGCTCGGCGACGCCAACTGGGCAATGGCCTCGATCGCCCTCATGACGATCTGGTGGACAATCGGATTCAACTTCGTTCTGTATCTCGCCGGGCTGGCCGACATTCCGCGCGAGCTATACGAAGCAGCCGCGGTCGACGGCGCGACCCCGTGGGTGCAGATGCGGCGGATCACCATTCCACTGCTCAAGCGGACCACCATGCTCATCACCATGTTGCAGGTCCTCGCCTCGCTCAAGGTGTTCGACCAGATGTATCTCCTGACCGCCGGCGGCCCTAATTTCTCCACCCGCCCGGTCATCCAATACATCTACGACATGGGCTTTACCGATTACCGGGCCGGATATTCCGCGGCGGCGTCGATGTTGTATTTCATCGGGCTGGTGCTGGTCTCGGCAATCTGGTTCGCCATCAACCGCCGTCAGACGAGAGAGGGCTGAGCCGTGGCCGCCACCACCGTTTCACAGCCGACCAGGCACCGGCGCTCGGCTGGCATGGGCAATGCCGGCAGCGACCAGCGCACCCGCTATTTCAACGCCTTCTGCGCCTCCGTACTCGTCGTCTTCGCCGCGATCTGGGTGCTCCCGCTGCTGTGGGCGCTCGTCACGTCGCTGCGGCCGGAAGGCGAAGTCACCACCAATCCGACGTCCTGGTGGAGCAGCCACTGGACCGTCGGTGCGTACCGCTCCATTCTCGGCTCCAGCGACATGGCGACCTGGTACATGAACAGCTTCGTCACCTCGGCACTGTCCGCCGCACTGACCGTGCTGGTCTGCTCGATGGCCGGATTCGCCCTGGCCCGCACCGGATTCCGGGGCAACCGGGCAGTATCCGGACTGCTGCTGGCCGGGCTGCTGATCCCGGGTCAGGTATTGATTCTGCCGATGTTCTCCGAGTTCAGCCATGTTCACCTGCTCAACACCTACTGGGCTCTGGTATTGCCCAGCATTCCGACTCCGGTCGCGGTGTTCGTCTTCGTGTCCTTCTTCAACGGCCTGCCCGGCGAACTGGTCGAGGCGGCCCGGGTGGACGGGGCCAGCTGGCTGCGGGTCTACGCCACCATCTTCATGCCGCTGTGCAAGCCGGCCATTTCCGCGGTGGCAATTTTCACTTTTGTCTGGAGCTGGAACAGCTTGCTGTGGCCACTTCTGGTCATGACGTCGACCAAGTTGATGACGATTCCGGTCGGGTTGGCGACGGTGCAGTCCGCGTTCGGAATCCAGTACGCCCGGGTGATGGCCTCCGCCGTACTGGGCGCGTTGCCTTTGGTCGTGGTGTTTCTGCTCTTCCAGCGCCGGATCGTCGAAGGCGTCGCCAATACCGGCATCAAGTAGGCCCGCCCCGGGAGTCGTAGGCTTGGGGCACCGAACCCTGAGGAGTCTGCGGAATGAAACTGGGCCTGCACATCTCGAACTTCACCTGGTCGGCTGACGGCGCGGCGACGACGGCCCGCAAGCTCGCCGAGGTCGCCACCACGGCGGAGGCGGTCGGCTACGACCGGATCAGCGTGATGGACCACGTCTGGCAGATCTCGGTCAACGGCGAGCCCGAGGAGCCGATGCTCGAGGCGTACACCGCTCTGGGTTACCTCGCCGCGCACACCTCCCGGGTGTCATTGCTGACCCTGGTCACCGGGGTCAGCTACCGCGACCCGGGACTGCTCGCCAAGCAGATCACCACCCTCGACGTACTGTCGGAGGGACGGGCCTGGCTCGGCATCGGCGCGGCCTGGAATGCCGAGGAGTCGGCCGGGCTGGGGCTCTTCTTCCCGCCGACCGCGGAACGGTTCGAGCGGCTGGAGGAGACGCTGCAGATCTGCCTGCAGATGTGGACCGACAGCGAGGCGCCGTACGACGGCAAGCACTATCAACTCGGCCGGACACTCAACTCGCCGCAGTCGCTGACCCGGCCGCATCCGCCGATCCTGATCGGCGGCTCGGGCGAAAAGAAGACACTGCGGTTCGTCGCGAAATACGCCCAGTCCTGCAACCTCTTCGGCGGGCCGGAGCTCGACCACAAGCTCGATGTGCTGCGTCAGCACTGCGAGAACGAGGGCCGGAATTACGACGACATCGAGAAGACCGTCACCTACCGGATCGACCCGGGACCGAACGGAGAGAATGTCGGGCAGACCCTGGAGGAGCTGAAGGCCCTGGCGGACAAGGGGATCAGCGTCGCGCACGGCCGGGTCTACGGTGTGGAGAACCTCACCGCGCTGGAAATCATCGGCCGCGAGATCATCCCCGCAATCGCCGACTTCTGACAGCTACTACCGGGCGCAGGCAGCACCGTGGTTGATCTGCCGCACCCTGCGTGGTTGATCTGCCGTACTACCAGCACACCACCGCGGTGGGTACGGCCACCAGGGCCAGGGCGGCCAGATGGACCAGGAGTACGGCGGCTGGAGGCAGCGCGGCCGGCGGTTCGAGCAGCCGGCGCACCCGGGTCGCCAGCGCCGACGCTTCGGCGGCGGCGCCGAGAGCGCCTACGGGCAGCCGACCGGCGCCGAGTCGGGCCAGCGCGGCGGCGACGGTCGCCGGCTCGGTGCGCCGGCTGGCTGCGTCGTCGGCCAGCATCTCGACCAGCAGCGCCACCGCCCGGGTGGCCGCGAAAGCCGGCCGTAGAAAGGGAAAGGTGGACTGCCAGGCGATGAACGGCTGGACCACCAGGTCGTGCCGGCCGCGCGCGTGCGCCCGTTCGTGCGCCAACACGGCGGTGAGCTCGTCATCCGCGAGCAGTTCGAGCGCGGCCTCGCTCAGCACCACCCGCGGCCGGACCCCGGGCACGCAATAGGCCACCGCGACGGCGTGCTCGAGCACCACAGTGCCGCTGCGCGGCTCGGGCCGACCCACCAGGTCCACGATCTGCCGGTGCCGCCGGCGCTCCCTCAGCACCGACGCGAATGATCTCGCCGACACGGCCAGCAACCAACCGGCCAGCACCACGCCGGCGCCGAACACCACCACCCTCCACAGTGGAGTCGAGCCGAAACCGCGACCCGGCAAAGCAATCAGTCCGTGAACGAGGTGCCGCCCACCGGGCGCGATGCCGACCGACAACAGCGACCCGATCGCCGCAAGTCCGCCGGCCAGGCCGACGGCCTGCCACGCGACCAGGGCGGTACGCGGGTCGCGGGCCGGCCACCGGGCCCGGGCCAGCCGCGCCGGCACCGGGCCGGCCAGCAGCACCGCCAGCACAGCCAGTGCCACGGCGTCGAGGTCGGCGGCGTGCATGTCAGCGCTGGCGGCGCAGGGCCTTGCGCAGCAGTTCCGCGTCGTCCTCGCTCACCGACTCGATGAACCGGGCCAGCGCGGCACCGCGGTCGTCACTGCCGCCGAGCGCCTCCACCATCGTCTCGGCGATCAGCGCCTCCCGGGTGGAGACCGGCCGGTAACGGAACGCCCGACCCGACCGCTGCCGGGTCACCATTTCCTTGCGCCGCAGCCGATCCAGCACCGTCAGAACGGTCGTGACGGCCAGCTCGCGGCCGGGCAGCGCCGCCACCACATCGGCCGCGGACAGCGCCCCGCCCGCGGACCACAGCACCTCCATGACCGCACGTTCCAGCTCGCCCAGCCGGGCCATCCGCGACTCCCTTCGACCCGAGTTATTCTACGCATGGTAGAACTTCTACATAACGTAGAAGTTGCTGATCGGGAGGCGCTCATGCTGGGTGCGGCCAGGGCCGAGACCGCGGTGAGTCTCGCGTTCCACATCTGCTTCGCGGTCTTCGGCGTGGGACTGCCGTGGCTGCTCCTCTATGCCGAGGACCGGGCGATCCGCACCGGCGACCCGATCTGGATGGCGCTGGCCCGGAAATGGGCCCGCGCGTTCGCGGTGCTCTTCGCCGTCGGCGCGGTCTCCGGGACGGTGCTCTCGTTCGAATTCGGCCTGCTCTGGCCGGCCTTCCTCGGCACGTACGGCGGCGTGCTGTCGCTCCCGTTCACCCTGGAGGCCTTCGCCTTTTTCGCCGAGGCGGTGTTTCTCGGGCTCTATCTCTACGGCTGGAAGCGGCTTAAGCCGCGCACCCACTGGTGGACCGGCGTACCGGTGGCGATCGCGGGCAGCTTCTCCACCCTGTTCATCGTGACCGCCAACGCCTGGATGAATGTCCCCACCGGGATCAGGGAAGTGAACGGAAAGGTCGTCTCGGCCGAGCCATTGGCACCGCTCACCGGCCCGGCCGCGGCGCCGGAATCCCTCCACATGCTGCTCGCCGCGCTGATGTGCACCGGCGGCGGCGTGGCCAGCATCTACGCGATCGGCATGCTCCGCGGCCGGCGGGACGGCTACCACCGACGGGGCCTCGGCGTCGGGTTGGTGACGATCCTGGCCTGCGCGCCGCTGCAGGTTGTGATCGGCGACTGGTCGGCCCGCGTCGTCGAGGCCCGCCAGCCGGCGAAATTCGCCGCTCTGGAGGGGATCGGCCAAACCCGGTCGCACGCCCCGCTCACCATCGGCGGCATCTACGACCCGAAGTCCGGCGAGCTGGTGCATGGACTGCGGATCCCGGACGGGCTCAGCCTGCTCAGCCATTTCCGGCCGTCGGCCACCATCCGCGGGCTGAATGTGGCCGCGCCGGCCGACCGCACGCCGTTCGTCACCGGGGTGCACCTGTGCTTCGACCTCATGGTGGGCGCCGGCACCGCACTGGTCGGTCTGGCCGCCCTCATCGTGCTCTGGTCGATCCGGACCCGGCGCCGCGACGGCCAATGGCGATTGCCGTACGGCCGGTGGTGGCTGCGGGCCGCCGGACTGACCGGTCCGGCCGCGATGGCGGCGATGATGGCCGGCTGGATGGTGACCGAGCTGGGGCGGCAACCCTGGATCGTCTACGGCCGGATGCGCGTCTCGCAGGCGGTGACCGACTCCCATGACGTGGGCCTCTGGTTGGTGGCGACGATCCTGCTCTACTGCACGCTCGCGGTGGCGCTGGTCCTCATTCTCCGCAAAATGGCAACCGGCGGGCCGGTGGAGAGCCCGCGCCAACCGGAACTGGTGCCGAGCGCATGACCGCCGCCGACGGAATTCTCCTCGTCATTCTCCTTTCACTCACCGCCTATCTCGTCCTCGGTGGCGCCGATTTCGGCGGCGGTATCTGGGATCTCGTCGCCCGCGGTCGCACGGCCGCCGCGCAGCGCACGCTGATTTCCCGGTCCATCGGGCCGGTGTGGGAGGCCAACCACGTCTGGCTGATTCTGGCGCTGGTGGCGACGTTCTCCGGCTTTCCGCAGGTGTACGAACTGATCGGCCGCGGCCTGGCCGTACCGGTGGCGTGCGCGCTGATCGGGATCGTCTTGCGTGGCGCCGCGTACGTCTACCGCTCGTACGGCGATGGTGCCGCCGGCCCGGATCACCTGTGGGGCAGGGTTTTCGCCGCCGCCTCGACCATCACGCCGTACATGCTGGGCGTGACGGCGGGCGGGCTGGCGACGGGTCGGCTGGACGCCGGCGCCGCCCTGCTGACCGACCCCTTCGCGGCACTGTCCGGCGGGCTGGCCGTCGTGGCGACGGCATTCCTGGCCGCCGTGTATCTCTGCCACGATGCCGCTGCCAGTGCACCGGACCTGGTCGGGATCTTCCGCCGCCGCGCGCTCGGTGGCGCGGCGCTGGCCGGTACCCTTGCCCTGGCGCTGATTCCGCTGTTGCCGTCCACATTGGACAGTAGGCTGGATCGGGCGGCGCCGTTCATCGCACTGTCGGCGGCCGCCGGCATCGCGACGCTGGTCCTGTTGTGGCACAGCACTTTCCGCATCGCACGCGGCACTGCGGCTCTCGCGGTCGCGGCAATTCTCTGGGGCTGGGCGGCCGCACAATATCCGGCCTTGATCATCGGTCACCTGACCGTAACCTCGGCAGCGGCACCGGCCGCGACCGTGCGCGCCACCTTCGGCGTGCTGGTCGCCGGCCTGGTGCTGCTGGGCCCCGCGGTCGTCGTGCTGTTCCGGGTGTTCGGCCGGTCGCAGGAGCCGGCTACCCGGTGATCGAGCCCGGGGTGAGCTTGCGCAGCCGCGGCAGGATGTGCTCGGCGTAGAGGTCGAGGAACCGCTTCTGGTCGTTGCCGGGGGCGTGGAACACGAGGTGGTCGAAGCCCAGGTCGATATAGGTCTTGATCTGCTCGACGTGCTCGTCCGGGTCGGCCGAGACGATCCATCGGCTGGCGGCCTGTTCCGCGGAGAGTTCGCCGGCGAGCCGTTCCATCTCCCGCGGGTCCTCGACGCCGGACTTCGCCTCGGCCGGAAGGGCCAGCGCCGCCCAGTTGCGGGTGTCCTCCATCGCGCGTTCCTTCGAGGTGTCGAAGGAGACCTTCACCTCGATCATCCGCTCGATCTGCTCCGGGTCGCGCCCGGCGGCCTGCGCCCCCTCGACCAGGGCCGGAATGAGCCCGTCCCGGTAAAGCTCGATGCCCTTCCCGCTGGTGCAGATCATGCCGTCGCCGACCCGGCCGGTGTATTTCGCCATCCGCGGACCACCGGCGGCCAGGTAAATCGGCAGCGGCTCCTCCGGGCGGTCGTAGATCGTCGCCTGCAGCGTCTTGTAGTACTCGCCCTCGAAGGTGACGAAATCCTCTGTCCACAGTTGCCGGATGAGGGTGATCGACTCGCGGAAACGGGCCAGCCGCTCCTTGTATTCGGGCCATTCCCGTGCCGTCACCGGCACCTCGTTCATCGATTCACCGGTGCCGGCGCCGAGGATCACCCGGCCGGGGTTGAGCACGCCGAGGGTGGCCATGGCCTGCGCCACGATCGCGGGCTCGTACCGGAAGGTCGGGGTGAGCACGCTGGTGCCCAACTGGACCCGGTCGGTCCGCTCACCCAACGCGGCGAGCCAGGCGAAGGAGAACGGGGCATGCCCGTCGGTGTGCTTCCACGGCTGGAAGTGGTCGGAGATCATCACGCTGTCGAAGCCGGCCTGCTCGGCCGCGACGCCGAATTCCAGCAGTGCCCGCGGTCCGAACTGCTCCGCCGACGCCTTGTAACCCAGCTTCATCCGTGCCCTCCCGAGCGGTCGTCGATCACCATGACCAACCTAGTCCCGCCGAGTTGTTCGCGTCCTCAGCGGTGTCGCCGGCCGAGGCGGCGGCGGGCCCGTTCCCCCGGCTCCGGGCCGGTGACCAACGGCATGCCGGCGGCGGACCAGGCCTTGGTGCCGCCGGTGAGCGAGAGCGCCTCCCGGCCGGCGCTCGCCAGCAACTGGGCGGCTCGCCACGAGCGGTTTCCCATCGAACACACCGTCAGCACCTGACCGGCCGGCAACTCGGCGACCCGGAACGCGATCGAGTCCACCGGCACATTGACCGCGCCGGGCAGGTGACCCTGGGCATACTCCTGCGCCGTGCGCACGTCGACCACCGTGTCGCCGGCCCGCCAGATCGCCCGCGCCACAGCGACATCGACCCGTTCCGCCGTGCCAGTCATCCGCTGGATTGTAGGTGGTGGGTCAGGAGGCGGAGGAGACCAACTGAGCGGCGGGGACCGGCCGCGGCTCGACCCCGTGGATCCGGCGGGCCAGCGCCAGCACACCGAGGATCACCACCGGCGCGGCCAACCCGGTCAGCACCGGGTATTCGACCCGCACCGTCTGCCCCAGAAACGCCGCCCCCAGGCCGATCGAGACCAGCGGATCGACCACCGTCATCACCGCGACCGTCGCCGCCAGCCGGCCCACCTTGTACGAGCCCTGCTCCAGCACGGTGCCCGCGACGACACAGCCGACCAGCAGCAGCGTTCCCCACTGCAGGAACGCCGCGACACCGTGACCGGTGCTGACGAACGCCCGTACCAGCGCGGAGGTGATGCCGAGCAGGACAGCGGCGGAGCCGGCGAGTACGACGGACTGGACGTCCCGCCGGTATCGGCGCGCACAGAGCGCCACCGCTAACGCGGCCGCGCCGCACAGCCCGGTCCAGATCAACCCGGCGGCGCCCGGGGCAACCGGCTCGGAGGTGGTGGCGAGCGTGGAGACCAGCACCGCGAGGCCGATCGAGACGGCGGCCGCGGCGAGCAGGTCGACCAGAGCCGGCCGGCGATGCCGCAGCACGGCCCCCAGCGGTACCGCAAAAACGACGACCAGCACGCCGATCGGCTGCACCGTGGTCAGCGGTCCGGATGCCAGGGCCACGAGATGGAGCCCGGCGCCGACCAGCCCGACGGCGAAGCCCGCCAGCCACATCGGCCGGCGGGCCAACCGCCACAGCAAACCCGGGTGCGCGACCCGGGCGCCGTCGTCCGCCTCGGCCTGGTGTTGTTCGAAGGCCGCGGCGATCGCGTAACAGAGAGCGGCCGCGAGTGCGGCGATGACCGCCATGTCCGCCCTCCCCCCTTGATGTGCTGGTGCTGTCCAGCATTTCCCGGGGAGAGCCCGCTGTCGGTGGCCCTGGTATCCGTATCGCGGTGGGGTCAGCCCCACCTTTCAGTCGGTGCCGGGCAGCAGGTGGGCATTGATCTCCCGCACCCGGTCGGCCAGCTCGGGCCGCTCGACCACCGTGATTCCCTGCCCACGCAACACATTGGCGCCGTCACCGGGCACGAAGATCGACGGCTCGCGCAGCGCGAACACCACCCGGCGGATACCGGCCGCCACGATCAGCTGACTGCAGGTGCGCGGTCGGGACAACCGGGCGCTGCACGGCTCCAGCGAGCTGTAGATCGTCGCCGCCGACAGGTCGCCGCCCAGCGTCCGCAGGGCCGCCTCTTCGGCGTGGTCCCGATCCTGCTCTTGGCGCGAATATCCCTCGGCCAAGGGGTTTCCGGCGCCGTCGACAATGATCGCGCCGACCGAGAACGCGGTCTCGGACGGCGGACACTTCCGGGACAGTTCGACGGCCGCGGCCAGCCAGTCCAGCTCATCCATCGCGGTCACCCGTCAGGTAACGCAGCAGCACGACGTCATCGAGGGCTCGGGTGTCGACCAGCCGCAGTCGTCCGCCCGGAAACCGTCCCGCGCCGACGAACCGCGGCGCCGCGGCCTCTCCGACGAAGAGCGGCGCGACCACCAGCTGCAGCTCATCGGCGAGCCCGGCGGTGAGAAATGCGGTGTGCAGCCCGGAACCGCCCTCGACCAGGAGCCGCTTCACCCCGCGCGCGGCCAGGTGGTCCAACAGCCACGGCAGCTGCGGCTGTGGCCCGGCGTCGACGACGGTCGCGGGGAGGTCGGCGAGCAGCGGCACTGCGGCACTCGCCGCGTACACCAGCCGCTGCGACTCGCCGGCGGTGAAGAACGCACTGTACGGATCCAGCCGACCACTGGCGGTCAGCGTCACCTTGGCCGGATGGGCCGGCAGACCCGTGGTGAGCCGCCGATGCTGGCGGACCGGCGACCGGATCAGCAGTCGCGGATTGTCCCGCCGGACGGTCTCCGCGCCGACCAGGATCGCGTCGGAGTTGGCCCGCTCCTCGTCCACCCGGTCGAGGTCCGCCGGCCCGGACAGGACGAGACGGTCCGGCCCGGTGTCGTCGATGTGGCCGTCCAGGGACATGGCGCAGCTACAGACCACGTACGGCCGCTCGATCACGCAAGCCCTCCGGGAATATCGGGTAATTACCACAATACGGTCGTGCTCGGGTTTCGGAGGGCTCAGCGGTGCAGCAACACCCAGCCCACCCGCAGCCAGATAAAGACCGCCACCGACTTGGCCAGGTGGTTCTCCAGGACCGGCGCCATCAGGATCGACAGGGTCGGATGCGGATGGGTGGAGCCGAGGAAGAGATTGATCAGCTCGACCGCGGTGAACGCGCCGAGCACCAGGACCCACCAGCCCACGGCCGCCCAGGTCACCGGCCGACCCCGCGGATGCCGCCGGGGTGGGCGTACGAACGCGACCAGCAGCACCGCCGTGCCGGTGGCGAAGACCGCGATGTTCGAGGCCAGAGTGAAGCTGGGGAACGAGCCGACGATCCAGGAATAGACGACGCCGGCGGCGACGGCCGGCCAGGCGAGGGTCTGTGCACCGGCAGCTTCCTCAACGGCGGCATCGATCCCAGAGCGCTCCAGACTCTCGTCCGGCGTGGCGGGATCGGTCGACATAAGCCCCATCATCTCGCGTCCGGGCCGACCTGGCGAGGTGCCCCTCCTGAATACCTTCGACTCGATCTTGCAAAGGGTCTACTGAGAACACGATTTCTGGTTTACGGTGTCAGGCCAAGCGTGGTTCCCCGGCGTACACCAATACGCCGCTCGCCCTTCAGAAGGGACCGAGTCCCCGTGCACATTCCAGAAGGCATCTCGCGACGGAAGTTCTTGTATGGATCGGCCCTGGTAGCCGGTTCCGCCACGCTCAGCGCCTGTAGCAGTGGTGGAAGCAAGAACACGTCCTCCTCCGGCGGCGGCAGCGGCGGAGGCGGCTCCACCGCGAAGGGTTCGGCGAAGAAACCGCTCACCGCGCCGGCGAAATTCACGGAAGCGCCGGATCTGGCCGCCCAGTCCAAAGCCGGCAAGCTTCCAGCCGTGGCCAAGCGCATGCCCGACCACCCGTACGTCGTCCCGCACAACTGGGTCGAGCGCGGAAAGTACGGCGGCAAGCTCAACATGATCGTGTTCTCCAGCCAGGGCACGACCAAGGCCGACTCCAACCGCAACTTCTTCTACGGCCATTCACTGCTTCGGTGGCTGAATGACGGTATGGATATCGGACCGGGTCTGGTCGAGACCTGGACGTCCAACACCGACACCTCGGAATGGACGCTCAACTTTCGCAAGGGCCTGAAATGGTCGGACGGCGTGCCGTTCACCACCGACGACATCATGTTCTGGTGGGAGGACATCATCCTGCCGGGGCACTTTGCGCAGGTGCCACCGGATGAGTGCCGGTCCGGCAAGAACACCCTGGTCAAAATGACCGCGGTCGATACCAGCACACTGAAGATGACATTCGACGCGCCGACCCCGCTGACCGCCGACCGGCTGGCAATGTGGTGCAAGGGCGCAGTAGGCGCGAATGGGCCGATCTGGATCATTCCCAAGCATTACGCGAAGCAGTTCCACCCGAAGTACAACCCGAAGGTCCCGAAGAACTGGGACACGGTGGGTGGTCTGTGGGAAAACAAGACCGACTGGATGCGCAACCCCGAGTGTCCGACCATGATCGGCTACAAGACGAAGTCCTTCGACAACAACAAGGGCGTCGTCCTCGAGCGCAACCCCTACTACTGGGCGGTCACGAAGGACGGCGACCAGCTGCCCTACATCGACGAGATCGTCATCAACACCGTGCAGGACGCCCAGGTCGGAAAGCTGCAGGTAACCCAGGGCAAGACCGACTACTGCGAGGGTGTTTTCAACCAGATCGACCTGTCCGACGTGTCGACGCTGCAGGCCTCCAAGGCCAAGGCGGGCACCGAGCTGATCTTCTGGGACAGCGGGGATGGGACCGGTTCCATCTTCTTCCTCAACTACGACTATCCGGACCCAGACCTGCGGAAGCTTTTCCGCGAACCGAAATTCCGGCAGGCCATCTCACATTGTTTCAACCGGGCCGAGACCCAGAAGAGTCTCTATTTCCAGACCGGCGACAAGACCACCGGCACGATGAGCCCGAAGGCGTTGGAATATCACATCAACGACGAGGGCAAGCAGGTCTACACCGACTGGCAGCAGTCCTATGTCTCCTACGATCCGAAGAAGGCGAAGGCCCTCCTGGCCGACCTTGGCCTGAAAGACAAGGACGGTGACGGCTATGTCGAGCTGCCGAACGGCAAGAAGCTGACGATCCGGCTCGACTATTCGGCCGACATCGCCGCCACCCAGGCGGCCAAGGACGACCAGCTCGTCAAGGACGCCAAGGCCATCGGCCTGCACATGACCCGGAATCCCGTATCACCGGTGAACTATGCCGACCAGTGGCAGTCGGGCAAGCTGATGAGCCACACCAACTGGGGCGTCGGCGACGGCCCCAACCACCTTGTCTATCCACAGTGGTTCGTACCGATCGAGTTTCAGCGCTGGGCGCCCCTGGAGGGCGAGTTCTACGCGCTGCGCGGCACCTCGAAGGAGAACCAGCAGAAGAACGTCGACCCGTGGAAGCGCACGCCGCCGCGGCTGGAGCCGGACCCCAAGGGCCCGATCCAGAAGATGTGGGATCTCTACGACAAGACCAAGGTCGAGCCGGACGCGGTGAAACGCAACCAGCTCGTCTGGGAGATCATCAAGATTCACATCAGTGACGGCCCGTTCTTCATGGGGACGGTGGGCAACTATCCCCAGGTGATCATCGTCAAGACGGACCTGATGAACGTTCCCCGCAAGGAAAACCTTGCGCAGAGCGGATTCGACGGACCGTGGATCCACCCGACACCCGCCGTGTACGACCCGGAGTCCTGGTTCTGGAAAAACCCGGCGCAGCACAACGTTTAGCTCAGGCCGACGCGCCGTCCGGAGGCTCACTCCGAGCCTCCGGGCGATCGCTTCGTCGGTGGCGCCGGCCGCCAGCAGCATCAACAGCACGTGGTCGCCATCTGGCTCGGCGGCGCGGTCGGGATCCAGATCCGACGGTGGAATGCCGCGTTCCCAGAGGATTTCGAACAACGTCGTCAACGTGGTCAGCAGCGAACACGGGTGCACCAGAATGGCCTGCTCGTCCTCGCTCGCGTCGGTGGTCAGCGGCAGCAACGCCAGCCGGGCGTCGGTAATGGCGAGCTTCATCGGCGGGCCTGGTGAGATCCGGGCGTGTTCACCGGCCTGGCGGAGCCGGCGAAGCTGGTCGGGCATCCCGAATGCCTCCGGGGCGTAAAGCGCGGCTCTACGGACAGATCACCGCGATGACGGTCTCGCCGGCAAATCCGGCCACCGTGTACCGCACGATCCACACCGCGCAGGCCTTCTGGTCGATCGACCGTTCCACGGACGGCGGCGTCACCTGGCAGACCATCGAAGGACCTCGCGGTTCCGGGCAGGCGTACCAGATCGCGGTCAGCCCGGCCGATCCCGACCGGATCTACATTCCGTACGTCGACGCGCTCGGTTATGGCGTTCTGGTCAGCAGCGACAGCGGCGCCTACTGGAAGGCGATTGACACACCCGGCCAGTTCACCGCCGTGGCAGCCGATCCGCGCAACGCCGACCACCTCTGGCTCGGCGGTCCGGGCGGGCTCTACGTCTCTTCCGACGCCGGCGCCAGCCTCACCCGGCTGAGCTCCACTCCGGTGACGGCGCTGGCCCTGGATCCCGGCAATCCGCGGCACCTGCTCATCGGCGGTGGCTCTTCGCCGGCACCGGAGGCGGCGGCGCGTACCGGTTGCCGACCGGCGGCTGAGTTCGACCCTCCGAATGCGTCCGACAGCGGGACGCCGGCTGCCTCAGCCCCGGAAACCTGCGCTCCGCCGGAACGACCTGCTGATCAGCAGGAGTTGGTCGGGCTGCACTGCTCCCGGAGCAGCAACCCGAGCGCCCGTGACAACGAGTCGTCGTCGGTCACCCGGCAGCTGAACGGCGCCCGCAGCGGCTCGTACGTCGACCCGACCGCGCACAGCAGATCGATCCCGTAGCGGTCCAGGCCGACGATCGTCACGTCAGTGATCGACCCCCCGGCCAGCTGCCGCAGGGCGTACCCGATGGTCTGGTCCCGGTGATGCTGTTCGAGATGCCCAACGACGTGATCCTCGGCCTCGTAGAGCGGATCCGGCTCGGCCGCGGCGAACGCCCCGGGCTCGACGGCGTGCGTGCCGGCGCCGGTGGTCACCCGAATCTCGGCGACCTCCAGGCGGTAGAGGGTCCAGCCGGTGCCGACATCCAGCAGCGAGCCGACCGGCCGGGCGGCGGCGATCTGCGCCGCGAGCTGCCGCTGCACGCCGGGCGTCGGCTCGTCGACCCAACCGGTGATGCACAGCCTGGCCCGCGGCAGACACAGCTGCCCCGGCGGCACGTCCAGCACATCCAGCACGCTCGGCACGTCGGCCAGGTCCATGGAGCGGGTGATCATCGTCAGCTGCTGGTGCAGGTCGGTGCCGTCCTGCACCAGCAGGGTCACCTCGCCGTCGCGACCGGTCAGGTGCTGAACTCGGTAATCCCTGGACCCGCCGTCGACCCCGGTCGCCGGCAGATGCAGCACCCCGGTAACGACGCCGAGGGCGAGCGTCCGGGCCCGCTCGGCCGGGCTGGGCACCGTCGTGAGCTCCGTCATGTGGCCGCCTCCCACCAGGTGAATGCTAAGTTAGCCTAACCTAACTCATCGGAGGTGCTCTGTGAACCGTTCCCGCCCCAAGGTGCGTCGGTCCCGCGCACTGGGCATCGCCCTGACGCCCAAATGCGAGAAATATCTGGAGAAGCGCCCCTACCCGCCGGGCGAGCACGGCCGGCGCCGGCGCAATCCGTCGGACTACGCGGTGCGGCTGCGGGAAAAGCAGCGGTTGCGGCACCAGTACAACGTCAGCGAGGCCCAGCTGCGGCGCGCCTTCGACGCCGCCCTGCGCCGGCCCGGCAAGACCGGCGCCAACCTCGTTGCCGCGCTGGAGCTGCGGCTGGACGCCACCGTCCTGCGGGCCGGGTTCGCCCGCACGATCTACCAGGCGCGCCAGCTCGTCGTGCACCGCCACATCCTGGTCAACGGGCAATGCGTCGACCGGCCGTCGTACCAACTCGAGGTCGGCGACCACATCCATATCCCGCCGCGCAGCGCAACCAAGCTGCCGTTCCAGACTGCCGCGGCCGGCGGCTACACGACCGACGCCCGTACGCCGTATCTGGCGGTCGACCTGCCCGCGCTGCACGCCGAGGTGGTTGCCGCGCCGCTACGCGAACAGGTGCCGATCGTCTGTGACGACCAGCTCGTCGTGGAGTTCTACTCGCGCTGAGTGTTGGCCCAGTCAGCGAGCGGAGTCAGAGTCGGGCAAGCCGGCCCACCGCCTCGTCGATGACCTCGTCCTTCTTGCAGAAGGCGAATCGCACATAGGGCCGGCCCGCCTTCACGTCGTCGTAGAACACCGAGCTGGGGATCGCCACGATGCCGGCCCGTTCCGGCAGCGACCGGGCAAAGGCCGTCCCGTCATCGAAGCCGAGCGGCCGGACATCGGCCTGTACGAAGTACGTGCCGGCCGGCCGGTGTACGTCGAAGCCGGCGGCAGTGAGGCCGTCGGCCAGCCGGTCGCGCTTGCGCTCCAACGCGGACCGCTGCGCGTGCACCCAGTCCAGCTCGTGGTCCAGGCCGTGGGCGACGGCGAGCTGCAACGCACCGTTGGCGGTGAAGGTGGTGAACTGCTTGACCGTCTGCACCGCGGTGATCAGCTCCGGCGGCGCGCACACCCAACCGGTCTTCCAGCCGGTGACCGAGAACGTCTTGCCGGCCGAGGAGATCGAGAAGGTGCGCTCCCGCATGCCGGGGAACAACGCCAGGGGCAGGTGCTCGGCGCCGTCATAGGTGAGGTGTTCGTAAACCTCGTCGGTGACCGCGTAGAGATCGTGCTCGACGCAGAGCTCGGCCACGAGCGCCAACTCCTCGCGGGTGAAGACCGTCCCGGTCGGGTTGTGCGGGCTGTTGATCAGGATCATCCGGGTACGCGGGCCGATCGCGGCCCGCAGCTCGTCCGGATCGAAGGTGAACCGGCCGGTCGGGCCGTCCGCACGCAATGTCACCGCCCGCCGGGTCGCGCCCGACAGCGCGATCACCGCCGGATAGGAATCGTAGAAGGGCTCGAAGACGACGACCTCGTCGCCGCGTTCGCAGGTCGCCAACACCGTGGCGGAGATGGCCTCGGTGGCGCCGACGGTGATGAACACCTCGCTCGCCGGGTCGTACTCCAGTCCGTACCGCTGCCGGCGGTGCCGCGACACCGCGGCCCGCAGCTCCGGCATACCGGGGCCCGGCGGGTACTGATTGACCCCGCCGAGGATCGCGTCCGAGGCAACCTTCAGCATCGCGGCCGGGCCGTCGGTGTCGGGAAATCCCTGTCCCAGGTTGAGCGCGTTCAGCCGGATGGCCAACGCGGTCATCTCCGCGAAGATGGTCTCGCCGAACGAGCGCATCCGCTCCACCAGCGGTTCGCGCTCACTCACGTCGCGGCCGGTCACTGGACCTCCTGGGTTGTTGACTGCTCAATTCTCTCATTCGGTGGCCGATGGCCGTGGCCCCACCAGCAGCGCCTGGGCACCACGACCGATGGCGCCGTGCCGGTCATAGAGCGCCGACTCGGCCAGCCCGACACCCTGCGGTGACACGGTTGTCCGGGCCTGCAGACAGATCCAGTCGGTCTCCGGCAGCCGGTACAGGTGCACGGTCAGCTCCGGATTGATGAACCAGAAATCCGCCAGCGGCAACGCGCTGCTCGCGCCGTTGCCGGAATCGGCCACCAGCAGCACCCGCTGCAGGGGCGACATCGGCTCGCCGGCGACCAGCGGGAAGCGCGCGCGGGTCCAGACGGTCGCTGCGCCGAGCTGGTCGAAGCCGCCCTCGGCGAACCGCCATTCGACCGCCGCGATGTAGCCGCCGGGCCACGGCACGGAATGCGATTCGGCCGGCAGTGCCGGCGCAGCCTGAACGTCGGAGGCTGCGGCCGGATCGGCGATCGTTCTGATCCGCCAGCCCCGCGCCCGGGCGGCCACCCGGTCGCCGGCGCTCAGCTCGGCCTCGATCAGCTCGACGCTCCGGCCTGGTCGGACAATCTCGGCCCGGACGGTCAGCTCGGCGACCGGAATCGGCCCCAGGATGTCGACCGCAACGCGCGCGGTGACCCAGTCCGGCTGTCCGGAAGCGGCCTCGATGGCTCGACCGAGCAGCGCCGCCGGCGGGCCGCCGTGCTGCGCGCCCTCGTTCCACGGGCCTTCGGTATGCCGGGTGGCCCGGAACCGGTCGTCGGCCAGCTGTACGAAGAACGCGTCGGATGCCACGCCGAGCACGGTAGCTCACCCCCGTGCGGCCGCCGGCCGCGCTGGTAACGGCCGGGCACAGCAAACGGCGCCGCAGCCCTCAGGTGTGGTGAGGGGTGCGGCGCCGTGTGGTGCTGCCTGTTTTTGTTGCCGGGTGTGCCGGCCAGAAACGCTAAAGGTCGCTGGGTGCCTCGGCCTCGGCGCCTCCGCCGAGCAGAGTCCGGACTTCAGATTCCTTGTAGCGGCGGTGGCCGCCCAGGGTCCGGATCGAGGTCAGCTTGCCGGCCTTGGCCCAACGGGTCACGGTCTTTGGATCGACTCGGAACATCGTGGCCACCTCAGCGGGTGTGAGGAGTGGCTCGGCGTCAGTCGTTGTGCGAGTGGTCATGGTACGTCCCTTTCTGCCCCCGGTCGGCGCGGTGGGGAAATATGCCGGCCAGTTCCCATTATGCACCAATTTCCTACAACGTTCAAATAGCCCGGCCAGCGTAATTTCACCCTTACCGGCAACCGCTGTGCGACCTAATCGCAGTGCGGCGCAGGCCGCGCAAAATATGGCAAACGCTCTAGGTACCGTACGCCTAACAGCCTCAGATAGGGAGGAAGCGTCCGCCGTCCTCTACAACCGGTCCAAGTTCGGTGACACATCGTGCCCTGGTAGGCCGCCGACCGCTAAGGCCTCTAAGGTATGGGCAGAAGATGGCCTGCCAGCGTCGGCGGCGCGATCCGTTCCCGGTAGCTGACGGGGCCCATCTATCGGGCCAACACACGCACCGGGAGACACCCATGAGCGTCTTTACCCACGACCTGCAGCCCAGTCGACACGAGCAGGTCGTGTTCTGCCAGGACCCAGCCAGCGGGCTCAAGGCCATCATCGCGATCTATTCGACCGCGCTCGGCCCGGCACTGGGCGGGACCAGGTTCTACCCCTACCGCAGCGAGGACGAGGCCGTCTCCGACGCGCTCGACCTGTCGTACGGCATGGCGTACAAGAATGCGCTGGCCGGGCTGGACCACGGCGGCGGGAAGGCCGTGATCTGGGGCGACCCGGTCACTGACAAGTCCGAGGCCCTGCTGCGGGCGTACGGCCGGTTCGTCGAGTCGCTCGGCGGCCGCTACGTCACCGCCTGCGACGTGGGCACCTACGTGCAGGACATGGACGTCGTCGCCCGGGAAACCCGCTACGTGACTGGGCGTTCACCGGAGAACGGCGGGGCCGGCGACTCCTCGATCCTCACCGCGTACGGCGTTTTCCAGGGCATGCGGGCCAGTGCGGAGCACCGTTGGGGTACGCCGACCCTGCGTGGGCGGCGGGTCGGCATCGCTGGCGTGGGCAAGGTCGGCCGGCACCTGGTCGAGCACCTGATCAGCGACGGTGCCGAGGTGGTGGTGACCGACGTGAGCCAGGCCGCCGTGGACCGGGTCACCGCCGGGCATCCCGAGATCAACCAGGTCGGCACGGTCATCGATCTGATCCGGTCCGACATCGATGTGTACGCACCGTGTGCGCTCGGCCATGCGCTGGACGACACGACGGTGGCCGAGCTGCGCGCCGCGATCGTGTGTGGCGCCGCCAACAACCAGCTGGCGCACCCCGGCGTGGAGAAGCTGCTCGCCGACGCCGACGTGCTCTACGCGCCGGACTACGTGGTCAACGCCGGCGGCGTGATCCAGGTCGCCGACGAGATCGACGGCTTCAATTTCGAACGGGCCCGGACGAAGGCCGCCGGCATCTTCGACACCACGCGCCGGATCTTCGGGTTGGCCAGCGACGAGGGCGTGCCGCCGGCGGTCGCCGCGGACCGGCTGGCCGAACGTCGGATGGCCGAGGTCGGACGACTCCGCGGCATCCTGCTGCGCTCGTGACCGATAAACCGTGGGGCGGCGTGAATCTTGGGCTCCGGCACGGTAACCTAGAGCCCATTAACGATGGCATTGGTCGGGGCCGCTTTTAGGCCGCCCCGCGTTCTGTGCGAGGGGGTCGAGCCATGGGGCGCGGCCGAGCGAAGGCCAAGCAGACGAAAGTCGCGCGTGAGCTGAAGTACTCAAGTCACGAGCCCGATTACGACAAGCTCCAACAGGAGCTGTCCGACAGCGAACCCTCGTCGAGGAGTCAGTCCGACGACGAGGACAGTGACGACGAGTACGCACAGTGGGAACGGTCATCCGGCTGACGTCGGACGGCTGAGCACACTGAAGGCAGCGGGCATCTCGGACGCTTGGAACGCCGGCGTAGGCACGTACACGCGTGCCTACGCCGGCGTTTCATGCTTTTGTACGGATCTCCCGTGGGAGCCGAGGGTCGACAGACTCAGCTCTGGTGCTGCCCGGTGAGCCGAGCCGTGCCCGATCCGGCGACGATCTCGCCGACGACCCAGGCCGGTAGCTCCAGACCACGAAGCAGTGCCAGGTCACGGAGCAGCGCCAGGGCCGGGTCGACCGAGTCCGCTGGCAGCACGGCCACCATGCCGACACCCATGTTGAAGGTGCGCTCCTGCTCGGCCAGCTGCAGCTGCCCGACGGTCGCGAGCAGGTCGAAGATCGGCGCGGGACGCCAACTGCCCCGGTCCAGCACCGCGTCCACCGTCGCCGGCAACACCCGGGCCAGGTTGCCGGCCAGCCCGCCGCCGGTGACGTGCGCGAAGGCGTGCACCTCGGTGGCCGCGATCAGGGCCAGGCAGTCCTTGCTGTAGATCCTGGTCGGCGTGAGCAGCTCCTCACCCAGCGGTCCGCCCAGTTCGTCGACCACCCGGTCCAATGGCATGCGGGCCTGCTCGAGCAGCACATGGCGTACCAGTGAGTAGCCGTTGGAGTGCAGACCAGATGAGCCGAGCGCCAGCACGACGTCGCCGATCTGGACCCGATCCGGGCCCAGAACGGCCTCGGATTCCACGATCCCGACGGCCGTCGCGGCCACGTCGTACTCCTGCTCGTCGAGCATGCCCGGATGCTCGGCCGTCTCCCCGCCGACGAGGGCGCAGCCGGCCTGCCGGCAGCCCTCGGCGATTCCGGAGACGATCTCGGCCAGCCGCTCCGGCACGACCTTCCCGCAGGCGACGTAGTCCTGCAGGAACAGCGGCTCGGCGCCGCAGACGACGAGGTCGTCGGCGACCATCGCCACCAGGTCCAGACCGATCGTGTCGTGCCGGTCGAGCGCCTGGGCAATGGCGAGCTTGGTGCCGACGCCATCGGTCGAGGAGGCGAGCAGTGGCTTGCGCCACCGGGTCACATCCAGCTGGAAGAGGCCGGCGAAGCCACCGAGGCCACCCACCACCTCGGGTCGGGTCGCCTTCGCCACCCAGGGCTTCATCAGCTCAATGGCGCGGTCGCCGGCCTCGATGTCCACGCCCGCCGCGGCGTACGTGGCGCCCGCCTCGCCCTTGCTCATCTCCGCCACTTCACTCTGCCTTTTCCTGGGGTCCTTGTGCTGACGCGATCACGGACGCTGCAGCGCGTCGGCCGCGCCCAGGCTGACCGAATGCACCGGCTCGGCATCCCCGCTGGCCGGCTCCGCGTCATGCGGCACTGGTGGGCTGACGCCCAGACCGCTCGCCGTGCCGAGGCCTTCCAGGACATGCTTACCCATCAGCTCGTCAACCGGCAGCGGGATCGGGTACTTGCCGTCGAAGCAGGCCCGGCACAGCCGATTTTTCGGTTGCTCGGAGGCGCCGATCAGGCTGTCCAGCGAAACGTAGCCCAGCGAATCCGCCCCGAGCGAGGCCCGGATCTCCTCGATGTTCAGGTTGCCGGCGATCAGTTCGGCCCGGCTGGCGAAGTCGATGCCGTAGAAACACGGCCACTTCACCGGTGGCGCCGAGATGCGGACGTGCACCTCCAGCGCCCCGGCCTCCCGCAGCATCCGAACCAGTGCGCGCTGCGTATTGCCGCGGACGATCGTGTCATCCACGACAACCAGCCGCTTGCCGCGGATGACGTCGCGTAGCGGGTTGAGCTTGAGCCGGATCCCGAGCTGCCGGATGGTCTGCGACGGCTGGATGAAGGTGCGCCCAACGTAGGAGTTCTTCACCAGGCCGATGCCGTACGGAATGCCGGAGGCCTCCGCGTAGCCGACCGCGGCAGGCGTCCCGGACTCGGGCACCGGGATGACCAGGTCAGCCTCGACCGGATGCTCGCGGGCCAGTCGGCGCCCCACCTCGACCCGGGTCGCGTGCACACTGCGGCCGGAGATCGTGGTGTCCGGACGGGCCAGGTAGACGTACTCGAAGAGGCAGCCGGCCGGCTTCGGCGCGGCGAACCGATGGGACCGCAGCCCGTCCGCGTCGATCGCGATCAACTCGCCGGGCTCGACCTCGCGGACCATCGAGGCGCCGACGATGTCCAGCGCCGCGGTCTCGCTGGCCACCACCCAGCCATGCCTATTTGCTGGGCTTCCCGCCTCTCGGCGCTCGAGTCGACCGAGCACCAAAGGATGCACGCCCTGCGGGTCGCGGGCGGCGTACAGCGTGTGCTCGTCGCAGAAGACGAGGCAGAACGCGCCCTCCAGTTCGGGCAGCAACTCCACCGCGGCCTGCTCGACCGGCTGGTCGGGGCGAGCGGCGAGCAGGCTCGTGATGATGTCGGAGTCGGTGCTGACCCCGCTCATCCCGGGCACGCCCTCGGCCGCCGCGCGGCGGGCCAGCTCGGCCGTGTTCACCAGGTTTCCGTTGTGGGCCAGGGCCAGGCCGGTGCCGGCCTTGGTGTCCCGGTAGGTCGGCTGGGCGTTCTCCCAGTTCGAGCCACCGGTTGTGGAGTACCGGTTGTGGCCGACCGCGATGTGGCCGCGGAGGCTGGCCAGGGTGGCCTCGTCGAAGACCTGCGCGACCAGACCGAGGTCCTTGAAGACCACCAGCGTGTTGCCGTCGCTGACGGCGATGCCGGCGGCCTCCTGCCCACGGTGCTGCAGGGCGTAGAGACCGAAGTAGGTGAGTTTTGCGACCTCGCGACCGGTCGGGTCACCGGGTGCCCATACACCGAATACGCCGCACTCTTCGTGCGGACTGTCGTCCTGTTCTCGGGCGGCTTGCCCTGGCCTATCGACAGCGGCGATGTCGATAGCGGTGCTGTTGATTGCGGCGTGGCTGTCAGTGGACTCGGGCGGGCCGGGCGGCTGCCGCACTGAAATCTCCTCGGGGAGGCCGGGGCGGGACGCGTGCGCAACCTCAGGGTAACCGAGCCGCGGTGGGTAGCTGACCAAGCCACGGCACATCACATGGCCCGAAACCGCCCCAAGTCGGTCGAGCAGCGATCAACTGACCAGTGGGAGATACCGGGACAGGTCGCTGCGTTCGCCACTGGCGTTCACCCGGCCGCTGTCCAATGCCTCGTCCCAGCCGATCCGGCCGGTGCCCAACCGGATCCAGGTGACCGGATCGGTCTCGATCACGGTCGGCGGGGTGCCGCGGGTGTGTCGCGGACCGGGCACGCATTGGACGGCCGCGTACGGCGGGATCCGCACCTCCACCGACCGGCCGGGTGCGGTCGTCGCGAGCACGTCGGCGAGCAGCCGGCAGGTGGCCGCCATGGCCGGCCGCTTCAGCGGTGGCTGGCGGTCGGGCGGCAACGCCCGGCCGAGATCGTCGGCGTGGACCGTCAGTTCGACCGCCCGGGAGCCGAGGAAGTCCCCGATCCGCAGCGGGCCACGCGGGGCCTGCACGATCTCGGCGCCGCGTACCTGTTCCAGCGCCCTGGTCGCCAGCTGCAGCTCTGCGGTGTAGGTGGCCGTGATGTCGGCCGGGGTCGTGCCCCGGGCCGCGATCAGCTCCCGGTCTCGGATCTGCTCGGCGGCCGCGGGCAGTTTGGCGAAGTAGTCGGCGAGGCTGCCCGGTGCCTCATCGGTGAGCTGGGACAGCGTCGCGGTGATGGTGCGCAGGGTCTGCGCGAGATGCAGGACGAGATGGGCGACCGACCAGTCCGGCAGCGCAGTGCCCACCGCCCAGTCACCCTCGTCGAGAGATGGCAGCCAGTTCCCGATCGCGGCGGCCTGTTCGCTTACGGCGGCGGCGGTTTTGCTGGGGTCGATCCGGCGGGCTGGCACCGGTTGATCGTAATGAGAGGCGCGAGCCGGGCCGTAGTCCCCACCACGCAGCCCGACCCGCGCCACAGCTCAGAGCATGATCATGTCGAGTCGGTTCCCGGCCATTTCCGACTTTGGTGCGGCTCAGTCGAAGATGGCCGGCAGCGCGGTTTCATGGGCGGTACGGAGTTCCGCCAGCGGTACGGACAGCACGCCGTCGACCTCGATGGTCGTGCCGCCGGCCACGCCGAGCCCGGTCACCGGCAGGCCTTCCGCGGCGCAGAGATTTTCGAACCGGTCGTCGGTCACCGCCACCACGGCCCGGCCGGCGGACTCGGAGAACAGCGCCACGAAGGCATCTCCGGCCACCGAAATCCGGGCCCCGACACCGCCGGCGAGGCAGGACTCCACCAGGGTCTGGGCCAGGCCGCCGTCACTCAGGTCGTGCGCCGCCTGCAGCAGGCCCTGCTGCGCGCCGGCCACCAGCAGTTTCGCGAGCAACCGCTCGCGGTCCAGGTCCAGCCGCGGTGGGCGGCCACCGAGATGGCCGTGCACCGACCAGGCCCATTCCGAGCCGCCGAACTCGTCCCGCGTCTCGCCGAGGAGCAGAAGCCTTGCGCCGTCGGCGAAAGCGGTCGGCGTACGGGTGGCGACATCGTTGATGAGGCCGAGCACGCCAATGACCGGCGTCGGATTGATCGCGGTGCTTCCGGTCTGGTTGTAGAAGCTGACGTTGCCGCCGGTGACCGGCGTGCCGAGCTCCAGGCAGGCATCGGCCAGGCCGCGGACCGACTCGGCGAACTGCCACATCACCTCGGGGTCCTCGGGGCTGCCGAAATTCAGGCAGTTGGTGACGGCGATCGGGGTGGCGCCGGTGGCCGCCACATTCCGGTAGGCCTCGACGAGCGCGAGCTGAGTGCCTTCGTACGGATCGAGCCGGCAATACCGGCCGTTTCCGTCGGCCGCCACCGCGACGCCGAGCCCGGTCTCCTCGTCGATCCGGATCACGCCAGAGTCCTCCGGCTGCGCCAGCACGGTGTTGCCCTGCACGTAGCGGTCGTACTGGTCGGTGACCCAGCTCTTGTCGGCAAGATTGGGAGTGGACACCATACGCAGCAGGGTTTCCCGTAGATCCGTCGGCCGTTCGAGACGGTCCGGCGAATCGGCCCGCAGGGTGTCCAGATCCGCCGGCCGGGCCATCGGCCGGTCGTACACCGGGCCGTCGTGCGCCACCGTCCGCGGCTCGACGTCCACGATCTTCTCGCCGCGCCAACTGATTTCCAGCCGACCGGTGTCGGTGACCTCACCGATCGCGGTGGCGGTGACGCCCCACTTCGCGCAGAGCTCCAGGAACCGGTCGAGTTTCGCCGGCTCGACGACGGCGCACATCCGTTCCTGCGACTCGCTCATCAGGATTTCTTCCGGCGCGAGCGTCTGGTCGCGCAGCGGGACGGTGTCGAGCGTGACGCGCATTCCACCATCGCCCGCACTGGCCAGTTCCGTTGTGGCGCACGAGATCCCGGCCGCGCCGAGATCCTGGATGCCAACGACGAGGTCCTCGGCGAAAATCTCCAGGCAGCACTCGATCAGGATTTTCTCGGTGAACGGGTCACCCACCTGGACGCTGGGCCGTTTCGCCGGCTTTCCCTCGTCATCGAAGGTCGCGCTGGCCAGGACGGAGGCGCCGCCGATGCCGTCGCCGCCGGTACGGGCGCCGAAGAGCAGCACGATGTTGCCGGTGCCGGTGGCTTTCGCGTATTTCACCCCATCGGCCGGCAGAACACCCACGCAGAGCACGTTGACCAGCGGATTGCCGGCATAGCAGGGATCGAAGACCAGTTCGCCGCCGATGGTGGGCAGGCCGAGGCAGTTTCCGTAACCCCCGACGCCCGCGACCACCCCGGGCAGCACCCGGGCGGTGTCGTCCGCGTCGGCCGGGCCGAACCGCAACGGGTCCAGCACCGCGACCGGCCGGGCCCCCATCGTCAGGATGTCCCGGACGATGCCGCCGACGCCGGTTGCCGCACCCTGATAGGGCTCCACATAGGACGGATGGTTGTGCGACTCGATCTTGAAGGTGACCGCCAGGCCGTTTCCGACGGCGACGACGCCCGCGTTCTCCCCCATGCCGACGAGCATCCGGTCGTTCGCCGGCACCTTGTCGGCGAACTGTCGCAAGTGGACTTTGCTCGACTTGTACGAGCAGTGCTCGCTCCACATGACCGAATACATGGCCAGTTCGGAACCGGTGGGGCGCCGGCCGAGGATAGTGCGGATCCGGTCGTACTCCTCGTCGTTGACGCCCAACTCCTTGTACGGGAGCGGTTCGTCCGGCGTGGCTTCGGCGCGCGAGACCGAGTCGATCGTCGTCATATTGCCGCCTCCGCGGAGACGAGTACGTCGGCGGTCACGCCGCCACCAGCTTTCGTAGGACCGACGTGAAGATCGCCAGACCGTCGGCACTCGGGCCGGTCAGGCTCTCGATCGCGTGCTCGGGGTGCGGCATCAGCCCCACCACGGTGCCGGTCGCGTTGCTGACCCCGGCAATGTCCCGGGCCGAGCCGTTCGGATTGCCTCGCGCATAACGGAAAGCGACCCGGTTTTCGGCCTCGAGCTCGTCGAGAACGCGGGCGTCGGCGACATAGGAACCCTCGCCGTTCTTGACCGGGATGAGGATCTCCGCACCGTTTTCGTACGACGAGGTCCACACCGTGTCGGTCCGCTCGACCCGGAGCCACTGGTCGGTGCAGACGAACCGGCGGCCGGCGTTGCGGACCAGGGCGCCGGGCAGCAGATGCGCCTCGCACAGCACCTGGAAACCGTTGCAGATGCCGAGCACCGGCAGCCCGCCGCGGGCCGCGTCGACGATCCGCTCCATCACCGGAGCGAACCGGGCGATCGCGCCGGCCCGCAGGTAGTCGCCATAGGAGAAGCCGCCGGGCAGGACGACCGCGTCCACGCCGTGCAGGTCGGCGTCGGCGTGCCAGAGCGCCACCGGCTCGGCGCCAGCCAGCCGGACCGCCCGCCGGGCATCCCGGTCGTCGAGCGAACCGGGGAAGGTGACCACTCCGACTGTGGGACCGCTCACTGGTGGATCTCGAAGTCTTCGATCACCGGGTTGGCCAGAAGGGTGTCGGCGATCTCCCGGATCGTCTGATCATTCACCTCACCGGGAATGTCGAGGACGAAATGCTTCCCGGCGCGGACGTCGGTGACGCCGCTGAAACCCAGCCGGGGCAGCGCCTGCACGATCGCCTGCCCCTGCGGGTCGAGAATTTCTGGCTTGAGCATGACATCTACGACGACGCGCGCCACGGGTGCTCCCTGCTCGGCTTCTACTACGACATTTCTCCTACGACAATTCGGCCGGACCGCACCGCGATGCGACCCTGCCGGCAGCGTACCTGCTGGACCACCCGGCACGTCGGGAGGCACGGAGCCGCCAACTTTCATGATCGTGATCGGTGGTTGGGGCTATACCAACCAGAAACCGATCACGATCATGAAAATTGGGGTCGGCTAGAACGTCGTCTGCAACTCGACCACGCGACCCTGCCGCGCGGAGGTATTGACGGCAAGCATGATCTCCAGCGCGTGCCGGGCATGCTCGGCGCTGAGCACCGGGTGGGTGTCGTCGCGGACGCAGTCGGCGAGGTGGTCGACCAGGATGGCCCGCTGCAGCTTGTCGACCCAGGCGTCATGCAGGGCCGGCCAGCGCGCCGGCGCGACCCAGCCGTCCACTCCGGGCGCCACATCGGTCCGGTAGACCTCCAGCGGCTCGTCGCCGCGCGGGTCGTAGATGTTCATCGCGCCGCGGCGGCCGAAGATCTCCACCTTCGGGCTGCGGGAGGCGTGCACGTTGAACGTCCCGTCGACCACCGCGAAGGTCGACCCGCCGAAGTCGAGCATGAACAGGGAGTTGTCGTCCGCCGTGACCTCGATCTCGGTGCCCTTGAACGGGCCGCCGCGCACCACCCGGACCGGCTCGGTGATACCGCTGAACGCGGTCACCCGCTTGGCCGGCCCGAGCAGGCCGGTGATCTCGTGGATGCCGTAGACACCCATGTCCAGCAGCGGACCCGAGCCCTCCTGGTAGAACCAGGTCGGGTCCAGCGGCCAGCCGCCCGGGCCGCCGCCGGGGCCGGCGTGCGAGCTGCGGACCCGGGCGAACGCCACCTTGCCGATGGTGTCCGCGTCGAGCAGCCGCCGGGCCTCGTAGTACGGCGGGTGCAGCATGTCCGGCGGCGCGCAGACGATCTTCACATTGTTCGCCGCCGCGGTTTCGATAATCGTGTCCGCTTCGTCCATTGTGGAGCCGAGCGGCTTTTCCGACACGAGGTGCTTTCCGCTTTCCACGATGCGGCGGGAGGTCTCGCCGTGGAAGGTGATCGGAGTCAGGTTGACCACGACGTCGATGTCGGCCTTGTCCAGCATGTCGCCGAGCTCGGTGTACACCTCGGGAATGCCGAATTCCACCGACGCCTGCTTGGCCCGTTCGCTCGACGGGTCGGCCACCGCGACAAGCTCGACCTTGTCCTGGATGTGCTTCAGGTTGGGCAGCACGCCGTAGCTGGTCACGGCGATGGTGCCGGCCCCGAGAATGCCGAGCCGGAGTGGGCGCGATGCAGAGGTCATGAATTACTCCATTATGTAAGGCCGGGTTATATGGAGGCCGTGAAAATCCGTATTCCTTGGTGCACGCGAAGCCTAGCCACATGGATCTCGCCGAGGCAATGACCACGGACACCTTCGGACAACATGATCATCAGCACGGCGGGCCACCCTGCGTCGCCGCCGCACCGCGACGGTGGCACGAATCGGGGTAAGGCGGGGCGCCGGCCCGGCCGTAATCTCACCGTCGTCCCCGCCGCTCGACGTTGGAGAAATCGATGATCATCTACGGTTACCGGACAATCGTGCGCCAGCTGGCGATGATCACGATGGTCTGCGCCAGGTGCAATTCCTATGCCCCGCAGCAGGTCAACCGCCGGGTCAAGAAATTCACCCTGTTCTTCATTCCGCTCTTTCCGATCAGTGTCTGGTATTTCACCCGCTGCACCGCGTGCGGAAGAGACCACATGTCGCGCAAGGCGACGGTGGAACAGCTGCTCGCCCAGAACGGACTGGCGATCAACGGCCAGCCGCTGGCGCCCACGCAGCAGCCGTACAACCCGGCGCCGCAATTTCCCGCCCAACAGTACCCGGCCCCACGTAACGCACCGGCGCAATTTCCCGCGCCGCAATACCCAGCTCCGCAATACGCAGCTCCGCAGTACCCGCCGCAGCAGTACCCGCCGCAGCAGTACGCCGCCCCGCAGCAACCGTACGGAGCGGTCCCGCGTTAGCTGCTCAGCTCATCCAGTCCGAGAACCGCAGGCCGGTCAGCTGTTCGTACGCATCGATATAGCGCTGCCGGGTGGCGGCGACCACATCATCCGGCAACTCCGGCGGGGGCGAGGCCCTGTCCCAGCCGGACTTCACCAGCCAGTCGCGGACGAACTGCTTGTCGTACGACGGCTGTGAACGCCCCGGCTCCCACTGGTCGGCCGGCCAGAATCGCGACGAGTCGGGCGTCAGCACCTCATCGCCGATCAGGATCCGCCCGCTGTCGTCGATGCCGAACTCGAACTTCGTGTCGGCCAGGATGATGCCACGCTCCCGGGCGATCTCGGCGCCGCGCTCATAGATCTCGACGGTCAGCTGACTCAACTGCAGCGCCGTCCCCGCGCCGATCTGGGCGACGACCGTCTCGTAGTCGACGTTCTCATCGTGCGATCCGACCTCGGCCTTGGTCGCCGGGGTGAAGATCGTCTCCGGCAGTTGCGAGCCCTCCACCAGCCCCTCGGGCAGCGGAATGCCGCAGATCTCGCCGCTGGCCTGATAGTCCTTGGTCCCGGAGCCGGCGAGATATCCGCGGGCCACGCACTCGACCGGCACCATCGACAGGCGCCGCACCAGCATTGCGCGGCCCAGCACCTCGACCGGAATGCGCGGATCGTCGACCGATATCAAGTGATTGCGCACGACGTCGGCGATCCGGCCGAACCACCACGTCGACAGCGCAGTCAGCACCCGGCCCTTGTCCGGGATCTCCGTCGGCAGCACCCAGTCGTACGCCGAGATGCGGTCGCTGGCGACGATCAGCAGGTGCCGCTTGTCCACCTGGTAGAGGTCGCGGACCTTGCCCGAGCCCAGTGCGGTCAGATCTGCAAGCGTCATGGGGAGATTCTGGCACTCAGTTCCGACACTCAGAGAATCGGCCGTGGCTGGTACGTCGCCGCATCGGGATAACGGCCCGTCACCGCGTCGACCTGGCCGATCATCGCCGCGACCTGGTCGACCGCGGCACCGGTGAAGGACAGCGGCTCGGCGAGCAGCGAAGTCAACGCGGCGGCGTCGAGCGGGAGCCGCGGATCGGCGGCGAACCGGTCGAACAGGTCGTTGCCGGCGGCGCCCTGTTCACGCATCGCCAGGGCGACGGCGACCGCGTGCTCCTTGATGACCTCGTGTGCCGCCTCGCGGCCGACGCCCGCACGTACCGCCGCCATCAGGACCTTGGTGGTGGCGAGGAACGGCAGGTACCGGTCGAGCTCGCGGGCGACCACAGCGCCGAAGGCACCGAATTCGTCCAGCACGGTCAGGAACGTCTCGACCAGCCCGTCGATGGCGAAGAAGGCGTCCGGCAACGCGACCCGGCGGACCACCGAATCCGATACGTCGCCCTCGTTCCACTGTCCACCGGACAGCTCACCGAGCATGCCGGCATAGCCGCGCAGGACCACCGCCAGACCGCAGACCCGCTCGCAGGACCGGGTGTTCATCTTGTGCGGCATCGCCGACGAGCCGACCTGGCCGGGCGCGAATCCCTCGGTCACCAGCTCCTGACCGGCCATCAGCCGGACCGTCGTGGCCAGACTCGCGGGACCCGCCGCGAGCTGCACCAGCGTCGTGACGACGTCGAAGTCGAGCGACCGCGGGTAGACCTGGCCGACGCTGGTGAGCACCTGCTCGAAGCCCAACTGGTTGGCGATCCGGCGCTCCAGCTCGGCCACCTTCCCGGCGTCTCCGTCGAACAGGTCGAGCAGGTCCTGCGCGGTGCCGACCGGCCCCTTGATGCCGCGCAACGGATACCGCTCCAGCAGGTTCTCCAACCGGCCGAACGCGGCCAGCAGCTCGTCGGCCGCGCTGGCGAACCGCTTGCCGAGGGTCGTCGCCTGAGCCGGGACGTTGTGGCTGCGGCCGGCCATCACCAGCTCGGCGTGCTCCGCCGCGAGCCGGGACAACCGGGACAGCACGGCCACGGTCCGGTCCCGTACATGCTCCAGGGAACGCCGGATCTGGCACTGCTCGACGTTCTCGGTGAGATCCCGGCTGGTCAGTCCCTTGTGGACATGTTCGTGGCCGGCAAGGGCGTTGAACTCCTCGATGCGGGCCTTGACGTCATGCCTGGTTACCCGCTCGCGGGCCGCGATCGACTCGAGGTCGACCCGGTCGAGCACCTTCTCGTAGTCGGCCACGACGCCGTCCGGGACGTCAATGCCCAGGTCGCGCTGGGCGGTGAGCACGGCGAGCCAGAGCTGGCGCTCCAGGATGATCTTGCTGCGCGGCGACCAGATATCGAGCAGCTCGGGCGATGCGTAACGGGCGGCGAGGACGTTCGGTATGGGCGGCACGGCCCCATCATCCCAGGAATGCTAGAAGACGGAGACCGTGGCTCCGACGGCCAATTGATTGAAGTAGTAGTTGGCGTCCGGCACCGAGAGGTGTACGCAGCCGTGCGAGCCCTTGGTCAGACTGCCAACGTGGAAGGCGATTCCGCCCGGGGCGAAGAAGACCGCGTCCGGCATCGCCTCGTTGAACTCGCTGCTGATGTGGTGCTTGTCCTTCCAGCTGACCGTGAAGTTGCCGACCGGCGTGACCTGACCGGGCGAGCCCGGCTCGATCCGGACCGGGCCGTACATCACGACGCCGTTGATCTGCAGCCAGCTGACCTTGTCCTTCAGATCCACGCAGGCGAACGTCTTTTCCGGGCAGAGATCGCGGTAATGCCAGGGCTTTACCACCGGCTTGGGGGTGACCGACGCCTTCGGCGCCGGGGCGGTCGTCGCCACCGGCGCGGACCGCGGCGCGTTGTTGGCTGACTTGTGCGCCGAGGTGTGCGCGGCCGTCCCAGCTGCCTGCGGATTGGTCAGGCCGTCGGCGTGGGAGGTGGGCGAAACCACGATCCACACGCTGACCGCAACGCCGATCAGCAGCGCCAGGCAGGTGACGAGACCGGTCGGCCCGTGCCGATGCGCCGGCTGCCGGCGCGGCGGTGGCCCGGTGAATCGCGAACCGTCGATTGGCTGGCGACCCTGCGATTGGTGGCTCTGTGATTGGTGGCTCTGCGATCGACCGCTCTGTGATTGACCGCTCTGTGATTGACGAGCCCGGCCATCGTGGCGACGGTGCGTCTGCGACACGACGACCTGCTCCTCTCGGGCGACTCACGGAAGGTCACGATCATGTCACGCCGACTGTCTCCCGTCGAGAGACCCTCCGTAGTCGTGTCGTCACGCGGATGCTACGACAGGGTCGATGGATTGCCGTTTCCACAAGGGATTCCGCTGCGCACGGTGCTTTGCCTCAGCACCGGCGCAGCGGGATGACGCCCCGGCCGCAGGTCACAGCCGGCCGCTGCCTACTGTCTTCTGCGTGGACGAGCTCACCGCGACGCTGCTCGCCGCCCGCAACGGCGACGATGCAGCGCTCACCTCATTCGTCCAGCAGACCCGTCCGGCCGTCTGGCGCTTCGTCGCCCATCTCGTCGACCCGCGGGCAGCCGACGACCTCACTCAGGACACCTTCCTGCGCGCGGTCCGGGCGCTGCCCGGCTACCGCGGCGACGCCTCGGCGCGCACCTGGCTGTTGGCGATCGCCCGCCGGGCCTGCATGGACGAGCTTCGGGTACGGACCCGGCAACGGCGCCGCGACGCCAAGCTGTCCGGGCTGCGGGCCGAGGACACGGTGCCCGACATCGCGCCGGAGTCCGATTCCGCGGCACTGCTGCGGATGCTGAATCCGGACCGGCGGGCCGCGTTCGTCCTGACCCAGCTGATCAGCCTCTCCTACGCCGAGGCGGCGGAGATTCTGGGCGTGCCGATCGGCACCATCCGATCCCGGGTCGCCCGCGCCAGGGCCGACCTGATCGAGCAACTGGAAGGACCGGCCGGCACCGAACGGGCCGACCAGAGCCTGTTCTAGCCCAATCCCCCGCCGAGCACCGGCGTTGCCGGGGATCGGCTACTCGCCGCCGGTCACACAGCTCGGTAGGGCGGGTTGCGGCGACTTGGTCAGCGTCGGCTGCTCCGGCGGAGGCTGGACATGCGACGGCGCGTGCATCACGGTGCCGACGGGCCCGCCCCCCTCGACCGGAGGCCTGGTGCTCGCGGGAGTCGACGGGATGGTCGTCATGGCCTGCGGCGGGGCCACCGAGTATGGCGCCGGCGGTGTCTCCGTGGATGCGGGCGACTCGGTGGGCAGGTAGCTCGGCAGCGTGGGCGTCACGTCGCAGCTCGGCGGCGCCGTCCTGGCGGGTACGGGCGCCGGCGGGGTGGTCGTGGCCGACCGCGGCGACGGGATCGGCGGGACTGGAGTCGTTCCGCCGGATCCCGCTCCGGCGACGTGCTGTCCGCCCAGCAGCGTGAGCGGCACCGTCACCGCGATGGCCGCGGCGATCGAGGCGACGCCTGCCACCATTCCGTGCCGCCGGGACTGGCGCCGCCGGCCCGACGCGACGACCTCGCCGGCTCCGAATCCCAGCGGGGGCTCGTCGGCTGTCAGTCCCTGCAACGCGGCGCGAATATCGTCGTTGTCCGGCATCGTGTTCACACACCTCTCCAGGTCAGGAGTTCGCCTTTGCGCGAACCCTGCAGGCCCTCGCGCAGCGCGGCGAGTCCTCTGGCGGACGCGCTCTTCACCGTTCCTTCACTGATCTGCAGCCAGGCGGCGGTCTCCGCCACACTGAGGTCCTCCCAGTAACGCAGCACCACGACCGCGCGTTGACTCCGCGGCAACGACCGCAGCGCGGCCATCAGCGCGAGCCGGTCGTCGGCCGGATCGGTCGGCAACGCCTGCTCCGGGAGTTCCTTCGCCGGATACTCCCGATGCCACGGCCGACGCCGTTCGTCGAGGTAGGTCCGCAACAGCGTCCGGCGGGCGTACGCGTCGACGCTGCCGCTCCGGTCGATCCGGCGCCACGCCCCGTAGAGCTTCGCCAGCGCCAGCTGGGTCAGATCCTCGGCCTGGTGCCAGTCGCCGCACAGCAGGTACGCGGTACGGCGCAACGCCGCTGACCGGGTCGCGACATAGTCGACGAAATCCCGCTCCCAGTCGCGTCGCATCCGCTCCCCTATCTGCCTGGTTGTGCCTTTAACACGACGCCAGGCAGTGGTTCGGTTCCCTCAGGACACAATTCCCTTGGCGATGTCGGTCCGATGTTGGGCGCCGGCGAAGGACACCTCGCCCACCAGGTCGTACGCGGCCGCCCTGGCCTGCGCGACCGTCGTTCCGGTCGCGGTCAGCGACAGCACCCGGCCGCCGGAGCTGATCACGGCACCGTCCTCGCGGCGCATCGTGCCGGCGTGCAGCACGCCGGGCAGGTCACCGCCACTGATCACCTCACCGGTCCGGGGCGTCGCCGGGTAGCCCGCGGCGGCCAGCACGACCGTGACCGCGGCGCCGTCGCGCCACTGCAGCGGCGGATGCGCGGCGAGCCGGCCGGTCGCCGATGCGGCGAGCAGCCCAGCGAGCGGCGTGTCGAGCAGCGCCAGCACGACCTGGGTCTCCGGGTCACCGAACCGGGCGTTGAACTCGACCACCTTCGGTCCCTTGGCGGTCAACGCCAGCCCCACGTACAGCACACCGGAGAACGGCGTACCGCGACGGGTCATCTCGGCGAGGGTCGGGCGGACGACCTGGGTCAGCACGTCCTCGACCAGACCCACCGGCGCCCACGGCAGCGGTGCGTACGCGCCCATGCCGCCGGTGTTCGGCCCGGCGTCGCCATCGCCGATCCGCTTGAAGTCCTGGGCCGGGATCAGCGGGACCACGACCTCGCCGTCGCACACGCAGAGGAGAGACACCTCCGGCCCGTCCAGGAATTCCTCCACCACCACCTCGCCACAGGCCACGGCGTGGGCCAGCGCGACAGCCCGATCGTCGGTGACCACGACGCCTTTGCCGGCGGCGAGCCCGTCGGCCTTCACCACGTACGTCGGGCCGAATTCGTCCAGTGCCGCGGCCGCTTCCGCTGCGGTAGAGCAGGTCCTGGACGCCGCTGTCGGCACCTCCGCGGCGGCCATTATTTCTTTGGCGAACGATTTCGAGCCTTCGAGCCGGGCGGCAGCGGCGGACGGGCCGAAGCAGTCGATGCCGCGCTCCCGTACGGCGTCAGCGGCGCCGGCGACCAGCGGCACCTCCGGGCCGACGACGACGAGGCCGGCCGCGCTCGCAACGGCGAGGTCGGCGACGGCGGCGGCATCCGTGACGTCGAGGGGCCGGGTTTCGGCAATCATCGCGGTGCCCGCGTTTCCGGGCGCGCAGATCAGACCAGTAACCTCCGGGTCTGCGGCGAGCGCGAGACACAACGCGTGTTCGCGTGCGCCGGATCCGACAACGAGCACTCTCATCGATGACCCCTGCTTTGTCGACTGGTGTTGGCTACATCATCTCAGTCGGAATCGCGAGGTACGCGCACGGTGCGGACGCATCGGGGGTACGCTGTCGCTGCATTCTTGAAACGGGGCTTTTGATCGACTCACCAATATGCGCACGGCCGGCGCCGTCCCAAAACCTATGAGGCGCTGCCGAAATAAACAGTAGGTCCGCCCTCCGGGGCGGACCTACTGCATTATGTGGCCATATATTCCTCGACGGCGGTCGTGGATCGGCCTATGTGGACTCCGCTATTCGGCGGCCGGTCAGGGCTTTCGGCCCAACAGGTAGATCCGCGGATGGTGTCCCTTGGCGAATACCCGGGTCTCGGCATGGATCTCCCACAGGTCGCGCGCCCGGCGTAAACAACGTTGCATGATGGCGATCTCGTGTGTCAGCACCACCATCCGCGCATTATCCGTGCCTACCTCGGATGCCCGCCGCAGCAAGGATTCGTGCAGTGCCTCGTTGGTCTCGTGCCGCCCGGTCTTGTCGCCCCACGGCGGATCGGCGAGCAGGACATCGAATGGTCCGCCCTCCTCCCACCCGGCGTCAGTGATATCGCCCCGGCACAGCCGGACCCGGTCGGTCAGACCGGCGGAAGCCAAATTCCCGGCGCAGGCGTCCAGCGCCGCCGGATCCACGTCGACCCCGACGGCGGCGGCGGCCGGGCCAGCGAGCAGACGCTCGATCAATAGCGTGCCGGAGCCACACATGGGATTGGCCACCCGGTCGGTGGCGGCCGGCTCGGTGAGCCGCACCATCGCAGCAGCGATGGTGGCATTGACCGCGGCCGGATGGCCCTGGCTGCGCCAGGTTCTCGTCGACAGCGGCCGTTTCGTGAGCCGGACCAGGACGTCCCAGCCGGTTCCCTCGACCGACCGCCGAAAACGGATCACACAGTCGCCGTCGGTGGTGACCGGGACGAGGCCGGTCGCCGCCGCCAATTGATCGGCGAGCCGCCGGAACACCGGTGAATCACTCCCGGCGGCCTCGATTCGAAAGGTCCGGAGCGGATCCGCGCGGTTCAATTGCTTCGCCTGCGCAATGGAATCGACAATTCTCGGAAAATGCTCGCCGCTCGACAACGACTTGGGCCGCGGCACCTCGAAACTCAACGCCAGAAATGGCGCCACCACCGTACGGAGTGAAAGCACCGGTCGCAGGTCGGTGACGCTGCAGAGCACCGCGTCCTCCCGGCCGGGCACCGCCCGCACCTTCCGGACGCCCGGCAGCACCGCCCGTACCTCCTCGGTCACCGACTCACGGAGACCGGGCAGAAAGGTCAGCTCGATCGGTTGACCCAACCCGATCAGCCGGTCACCAGATCACGCAGCACGATGGTCTCCTCCCGGCCCGGGCCGACGCCTATGGCGCTGACCCGGGCGCCGGAGAGCTCCTCGAGCCGCCGGACGTAGGCCTGCGCGTTGGCCGGCAGGTCCTCCATCGTGCGGGCCTCGGAGATGTTCTCCCACCAACCGTCCAGGTATTCCAGCACGGGCTTGGCGTGGTGGAACTCGGTCTGCGTCATCGGCATCTCGTCGTGTTCCTTGCCGTCCACCTCGTACGCGACGCAGATCGGCACCCGCTCCAGCGAGGTGAGCACATCGAGCTTGGTGAGGAAGAAATCGGTGATGCCGTTGACCCGGACCGCGTACCGCGCGATCACCGAGTCGAACCACCCGCAACGCCGCTGCCGCCCGGTGTTGACGCCGATCTCGCCACCGGTCTTGCGCAGGTACTCGCCCATCGCGTCGTTCAGCTCGGTCGGGAACGGACCGGAGCCGACCCGGGTGGTGTACGCCTTCAGGATGCCGATCACCTTGTCGATCCGGCGCGGCCCGATGCCGCTGCCGGCCGCGGCCCCGCCGGCCGTCGGGTTGGAGGAGGTGACGAACGGGTACGTGCCGTGGTCCACATCGAGCATGGTCGCCTGCGAACCTTCGAAGACCACCAGCTTGTCGGCGTCCAGCGCCCGGTTGATCAGCAGGCTGGTGTCGGCGATGCGCGGTGCCAGCACGTCGGCGTAACCGAGGTACTCCTCGCAGACGGCGTCGACGTCGATGGCCTTGCGGTTGTAGAGCTTGACCAGCATCTGGTTCTTCTCCCGCAGTGCCACCTCGAGCTTGTCGCGGAAGATCTTGGGATCGAGCAGATCCTGGGCCCTGATGCCGATCCGGGCGATCTTGTCGCCGTATGCCGGCCCGATTCCGCGGCCGGTCGTACCGATCTTCGCCTTGCCCAGATAGCGCTCGGTGACCTTGTCCAGCGCCCGGTGGTGCGGCATCACGAGCTGCGCGTTGGCCGACAGCACGAGTCGGCTGGTGTCGACTCCGCGCTCCTCGAGCTCGATCAGCTCGCCGATGAGGGCCGACGGATCGACGACGACGCCGTTGCCGATCACCGTCGTACAGCCGGGGGTCAGAATCCCGGACGGGATCAGCCGCAGCGCGTACTTCTCGCCGTCGGGCGTCACGACGGTGTGTCCGGCGTTGTTGCCGCCCTGGTAGCGAACGACGAAATCGGCCCGACCGCCGAGCGCATCGGTGACCTTGCCCTTGCCCTCGTCGCCCCACTGGGCGCCGATTACCACTACTCCCGGCATCGAGAGACTCTCCGGTTCGCTGGATCGACCTTCTGGACCGGCCGGATCCCCGTTGGATCCCACCGCGCGGCCCGGCTGCCGGGCTCGCCTGCTGACAGCGGGCACCGCGACACTGCCGAGCACGCCGATGAGAGGGTAACCGACCGTGGGAATGCTGCTGCTCATCGTCGGAGATCATGACCCGGAGCCGCTACGCAGCGTGCTGAATGGGGTCACGACAGTCACCGTTCCGGCACGCCCGGAACGGGCCGAGCTCAACGCCGCGCTCGACCGGCTCGGCACCGATCGGCTGGTGGTTGCCGCCGACGACGCCGGTCTGGGCGAGGTGGTGCGCCGGCTAATGCGGCTCGACCGGCTCGGCTCGACCGAGATCGCCGTGCTGCCGATGGCCGGTCCCGGACGGGTCCGCGCCAGAGCGGGGCTGCCCGCCGATCTGACCGCTGCCGCCGCCGTTGCCCGCGACGGCAGGCCGGTCGGCCAGGGCCTGGTCCGGGACGACCACGGCGGTGTCGCGCTGGGTCAGGCGAGCCTGTTGCCGACGACCGGCGAGACGCTCGGGATGCGGGCCTACGTCGACGAGCACGAGCTTGTCGATGCCAGGGTCACCGGGCTGACCGTGACCCCGCGGCCGGACGGGCTGTCCGCCGCCGTCGAGGTCCCGCGCCGGCTGCGTCGTACCGACCACCGGGAACGCACCGGGCGCGCGGTCACGGTCAGCTGCGAGGAGGCGCGGCTGGTGAGCGACGGGGTGGAACGGGGCAGTCTGCAGAGCCGGTGCACCTGGTGGTTCGAGCCGGACCGCTGGCACCTGGTGCTGCCCACCTGACCAGCGCCGGCGGGCCATCGGTCCCGGCGGACCCATCCTCCCCGCACCGCCCGTTCCCCTCCCACGCCGGCCCGTTTTCCATGATCGTGATCGGTTTTTGGTTGCTATAGCCCCAACCACCGATCACGATCATGGAAATTGGGCCCGGAGTCCCGGAGCGGAGTCCCGGCCCAACGCGCTGGGTCAGGCGCCGCGGGAACGCTGGCGGTGGGCGGCGACCCGGGCCCGGCTGGCGCACCGAGTGGAGCAGTACCGCTGCTCGGCGCCCGAGCCGGTGTTGACGAACGGCCGGTCGCAGTCGTGGGCCTGACAGATCCCGCCGGGCCGCCGGCCGGTCTCGCCCACGATGCTGGCCAGCGCGTACGCGGCCGATGCCGCCAGCCATTCATCCAACGGCCCGTCGTCATCGGCGTCCAGGTGCAGGTGCCAGGCAGTGCCGGCGTGGTGGTCGGACAGCCGCGGCGGGTGCGCCCACCGGGCGAGCATCGCGTTGATCTCGGCGACGCAACTCTCCAGTGATTCCGTGGCAAATATCGCGTACAACTCGTCGGCCACCGGCCGGAGCGAAGGCAGCGAGTCGATCTCCACAGTGGACAGTTCTTCGCCGAATTCGGCGAGAATCGCGGCAATTTCGGCTGTTTCGGCATCGTCCCGGATCGCACCAGCGAGCGCGGCGGCACGGCGTGCCATCACGGCCACCGGAAAAGCGCGTTCGCTCACCGCACCAGCATACGGTAACGTGCTATCAATGTTAGGCCATTACCCATTCTGGAGCTATGCGACCGCGCCACCCTGACCCGAGCCGGCGACGAGGCCGCTGGGCCGGCCGTGCTGTTGACGATCGCCACCCTCGGTGGATCGCCGGCCCGGGGTGCTCTCCTGATGGCCGCGCTAACCGCCTCTGCGGCGCTCGGCGGGCCGATCCTCGGCGCCGCGCTGGATCGGATGCGGCGGCCGAAGCTCGGCTACCTGGCCGGACTGGCCACCATGGCCGGCGGGCTGGCCGTGCTGGCGGCCGGCATCGATCACCTGTCCCTCGCCGTGCTGCTGGCGGCCGGACTCTCGGCCGGGATCGCCCAACCGATGTTCAGCGGCGGCTGGACCGGGCAGCTGACCCGGATCGTCGGGACGGCGGAGTTCACCCGAGCGGCGGCCCTGGACGCGGCGACCTACGACGTCGGCGGAATCGCCGGGCCGGCGTTGGCGGCCGCGGCGTTGGCGATCGGCCCACGGGCACCGATCGTGGCCTGCGTAGGAATGTTGCTGGCGGCCGCGCCCGTGCTCTGCGCGATGCAGGTGTGGGCTGGAGGGACCGACCGTCCGACCCTGCGCCAGGAGGTAGCGGCCGGTGCCCGGACCCTGCTGCGCCGTCCGGCGCTGCGCCGGATGACTCTGCTGTCCACGCTGCAGCACGGCGGGATGGCCGGCCGGACGATCGCCGCGCCGCTGCTCGCGCGGCATCTGACCGGTGGGGTCGCGCTGGCCGGCGTGCTGCTGTCCGTCTCGGCGGCGGCCAGCCTGGTCAGCTCGATCGTGCTGACCCGCCGGACGCTGCCGCTCGCTCCGGAGACGACGGCGCTGCTGGCCACGGCGGTTACCGCGACCACGGTCGCCCTGTTGGCCATTCCGAGTCCATTGTGGATAGTTGTCGTGCTTTTCGGCCTCGGTGGCGCCGTCGACGCGCCACTGCTGACCAGTGTCTTCGCGGTACGAAACAGCGAAACCCCGGCGGCGCTGCGTACCCAGGTTTTCGCGACAGCGGCCAGCCTGAAAACCTCCGCGTACGCCGGCACCACCGCCCTGTTCGGACTGGTGGCGGCCGCCGGCGCCACCCCGTGCCTGCTGCTGAGCGGCGGCGTTCAGCTGCTCGGCATCGCCGGCGCCGTACGCCGCAACCGCGAGCCCGTCCCGGTCACCGTGGACTGAGCGGGCTCAACCGCCCAGGACCCGGGCCGCCTCCGGATCGCTGTCCCGCAAAAACTGACTGCATCGCTCGGCCTCGTCCGTCTCGCCGATATCGGCGGCGGCCCGCGCCAGCGCGGACAGGCAGCGCAGAAATCCCTGATTGGCGGCGTGCGACCACGGCACCGACCCGAATCCCTTCCACCCATTTCGGCGCAGGGCGTCCAAACCGCGGTGGTAGCCGACCCGCGCGTACGCGTACGACTCGATGACCGAGCCCGCCTCATATGCACGGTCGGCCAGCGCGGCCCAGGCCGCGCTGTAGGTGGGGAAGCGGGCGGCGACGGCGGCGGGATCCTCGATACGCAGCGCGGCCGCGGCATCCGTCTGCTCCGGGAGCAGAGTGGCCGGCGGCTCGGGCATCAAATTCTCGTGTGTCATGGCAGGTATTCTCACCCGCCGCGCCGGCGGGTCACCGCCAGGGTGTCGTCGCCAACGAACGACACCGAGATTTCTCCGTCCACATCCGGACGGAAAAAGAGAAGACAGCCCGGTTCCCCAGCGAAACCGGGCCGCCTGCTCGGTTACTTCTTACCGGACCATGCAGCCCGCCATGTCTTCGGGCCTATGAATCCGACCACCCGAAGGTGGTTGTCACGCTGCAACTGCTTGACGTACTTCAGCGTGGTAGGGCCAAAATACCCAGTCCCGGAGAAGGGAAACCCGAGTTTTTTCATCTGCAGTTGCCACTTCTTCAGATTGGCGCTGCGATCGCCAACCTTGTACTGCACACCCGGCCAGGCTGGGATTTTCTTCGGCGCGGCGTGCTTTGCGGGTTCGATCCGTCCGGTCCAGGCCGCCGACCAGGTCTTGGGGCCGATGAATCCGCAGACGCAAAGCCCGTTGTCGCGCTGGATCTGCTTAACGTATTTCAACGTCGTCGTACCGAAATATCCGGTCCCCTGGAACGGTAGACCGCGTTTGTGCAGCTGTACCTGCCATTTCCGCAGGTCCGCACTCGAATCACCGACGTGGAACTGCTTGCCCGGCCACGCCGGGACACCGGGATGCGGCGGGCTGTACCGGACCGGCACCACTCCCGATCCGCCGTCGTTGTCGTCCTGCAGCCCGAGAATTCCGGCGCATTCCCACGGCTCCCAGCCGCGCATGCGGTAGAGGTAGAGCGCACGGAAATCCTGCTCCGCCGCGGAGGCCTGACTCGGCAGGCCGGTGCCGCCGACGCTGCGCCAGGTCGACAGGTCGAATTGATACGCGCCGTAATAACCGTTGCCCGTATTGGTGTTGTACCGGTCGCTCGACTCGCACATGCGCAAGCGCTGCCAGGTGCTCCCAGCCGGATCCGCGCTAGCGGGGGTGGCTCCGGCGAGCACGCCACCGGCCGCGAGCAGGCCGGCGATGCCGAACGCCGCGGCCTTGTGGACGCCGCGCTTGTGAATACGGGGTGTGCCGGTCTTCGTGGCGACAGTGGACGCCGTTGGCCTTATGGACATGTCTCGGGACTGTGTTTCGGACAACGGGACGTCCTTCCCCACGCCTGCGAGGTGAGCTGTCGGGTTCGGACGGGGATATGCCCGGCCGCAGATCGCGGCTTCACCCCAAGCCAGGCCTCGGCGCCAGCTCCGACATCGCATCGGTGGCGCACGCGGTGAACCGGCGCTCGAGGGAGACGGCCGGAAGCCGGCCCTCAAGGTGTGGTCCCCCGTTCCCGCCGCATTGATCAGGTCTTGCAGGGCACCGCGGCAGCTGTGGCGGGATTAGGCGTCAGCGTCGTGGCGGGTCGCTGTCCGCGACCGCGCATCACAGTATCTCGGGAGTCACTTGTTTCACAAGAGTCCCATCTAACTCTTGAGTATCACCTACCTCATTCGCATCTTCGGGTAATGACACGCCGGTAATTTCAGCCGTGTCGTACGCCCCGAACGAAAAAGCGGCCCCGCCCGATGACTCGGGCGGGGCCGCTCCAGATACTTCGGTCCAGCTATTTCGATCTGGCGGACTACTTCACCACGGAACGGTGCACCGGAGACTGCTGGTGCGTCGAGGAACGAGCGAAGTAGGTGAACGTGCTCGCCGCCTTCAACGACACCGCCCACGCACCCGAGCGCCGGGCGTGCACCGCGGCAACCGAACGCCACGCATGCTGGCCGGCGTGCCGCACGTAGATCCGGACCAGCGAACCGGGCCGGGCCGTGCCGTGCAGCGGCACCGAGGTCGTCGCTCCGCCCGCGGCCGGGGTGGCCGCACCGGCAGCAGCCGGGGTGACCGCCTTCGCCGCGCTCACCGAGGCCGGACCGGTCGCGGTGGTGGCGATCCGGGTCGTCCCGGTCGCCGACTGGGTGTCGGAGCGGGCGAAGAACTGGTAGTCGGTGCGGGCCCGCCAACCGGCCTGGTAGTGGCCGCGGTGGTCAGCGCGGACCCGGGTGCCCTTGACGAACGACCCTCCACCGGCCCGGCGGAAGTACAGCGTCACAACGCTGTCCGGGCGGGCATTGCCGACGATGCTGAACTTCTGGTTCACCGTCCGCGAGGAGGCCGCGTAGATCCCGGTCCGGTACAGGTACCGGGTGGTGGCGATCCCGCTCTTCTTGCCCGAGGCCTTCACGTAGTAGCGCGACGTGTGGTTGACCGCGACGTTGTGCGCCCAGCGGCCGCTGGAGTTGGCCTTCACCGTGGCGATCGGATGGTAGGTCTTCCACAGCCCGACCTGGTACGAGTAGACGACCACCCGGGCGCCGGGCGTGGCCCGACCGGACAGGTGCGCAGCGGCGCCGGCGGGCCGGCTGGTCGGGGCGGCGATGGTGGGCTTGATCGTGGTCACCGGCGCATAGCCGTTGCTGGGGTCAGGGCGCAGACCCAGGATGCTGGCGCACTCCCACGGGGACCAGCCACGCGCGCGGTAGAGGGCGCGGGCCCGGGAGTCCTGCTCGGCCTTGGAGGCGTTGCTCGGCAGTCCACTGCCGCCGACGCCGCGCCAGGTGCCGAGGTCGAACTGGTAGGCACCGTAGTAACCGTTGCCGGTGTTGGTGCTGTAGTTGTTGCCCGACTCGCACTGGCGCAGTCGGTTCCAATCGTTCTCGTTCGCGCTCGCGGACGAGGTGCTGCCGACCATGACGGCGGCTACGGTGCCGGCGACAACGAGTCCGGCGACGCCTCCGGTTACTGCGGTCGTGCGACGCGACAACCGGTGCTTACCGATGCTTCGTCCGCCGACGAGGTGAGTGGCGACGTGAACTCGCTGGGTGTCCCCGGCGTTCCGTTCTCGTTCGCTCGACTCGACATGGTGGTACGCCAACGCAGGCCATCCTTCCCAACGCCTGCGGGGTGAGCTGTCGGGTTCGGGCGGGGATGTCGCCCGGCCATCCTGTGCATCGCCACTCCGGAACGGAGCCTGCTGGCACTGGGTGGCTTCACCCCAAGGCCGACGCGTTGTGCTTCGCCGACCGATCGTGCGGTGGTTCCCCCACGCCTGCCCTACTACTGGGTATTGCTGGGGCGTCGCGACGACCGGGCAGGATTCGGCGTAGGTCGGGCGGCGGGCCACCTGTTGTTCAGACGGCCGCCACGGACAGTAGGCAATGATCCGCCAAGATCACAAGCTGATCACGGCGTTTCGTTGGTAAAATTTGGTCAATGAGCGTGAAACGCCCACAAATTTCGGCGTGTGTGATCTCACACCGTGGCGTACGGCGCAACTTGTGTCCGCCCCAGAGTGCGCCGGTCGGCGGCTGACCGACCGGCGTACCAATCTCAGGCCTTGGCGCTCGTACCGGCCGAGCCGAGGTCGTTGCACGCCTGCGTGACCCGCTCGGCCATGCCGATCTCGCCGGCCTTGAGGTAGCTGCGCGGGTCGTAGACCTTCTTGTTTCCAACCTCGTCGTCGATCTTCAGCACGCCGTCGTAGTTGGCGAACATGTGGCCGGCGATCGGGCGGGTGAAGGCGTACTGGGTGTCGGTGTCGACGTTCATCTTGACCACGCCGTACGACACCGCCTCGCGGATCTCCTCCGGCAGCGAACCGGAGCCGCCGTGGAAGACCAGGTCGAACGGCTTGCTGCCCTCGGGCAGACCCAGCTTCTCGGCGACGACCCGCTGGCCCTCGCGCAACACCTCGGGGCGCAGCTTGACGTTGCCCGGCTTATAGACACCGTGCACGTTGCCGAAAGTGGCGGCCAGGATGTACCGGCCCCGGTCGCCGTTGCGGCCGAGCACCTCGACGGTACGGAGGAAGTCCTCCGGAGAGGTATAGAGCTTGTCGTTGATCTCGCCGACGACGCCGTCCTCCTCGCCACCGACGACGCCGATCTCCAGCTCCAGGATGATCCTGGCGTTGGCGGCCTTGGTGAGCAGCTCGTCGGCGATCTGCAGGTTCTCCTCGATCGGAATCGCGGAGCCGTCCCACATGTGGGACTGGAACAGCGGCGGCCGGCCGGCGTCGACCCGCTCCTGCGAGATCGCCAGCAGCGGACGCACGTAACCGTCCAGCTTGTTTTTCGGGCAGTGGTCGGTGTGCAGCGCGACGTTGATCGAGTACTTCTCGGCGACGACGTGGGTGTACTCGGCCAGGGCCACCGCGCCGGTGACCATGTCCTTGACCTTGGTGCCGGACGCGAACTCTGCGCCGCCGGTGGAGACCTGGACGATGCCGTCACTGCCGGCCTCGGCGAAACCGCGCAGCGCGGCGTTGACCGTCTCCGACGAGGTGCAATTGATCGCCGGGTAGGCGAACTGGCCAGATCGCGCCCGGTCGAGCATCTCGGCATAGACCTCAGGGCTGGCGATAGGCATGGCATCCTCCGAAAAAAATACGTTCACGTGAAAGTACGACGGTGATCTGACAGCGACCTTGACTGCGCGCACGGCCGCGGCCGTGCAGCGTGAAGTATTCCGCAGCCGGTCGCCGCGCCATCCCCGGGGGCGACCATAAGCCGGAGATTCCAGCCAACGCGATCGGCCCGACCTGCATCAGATCGAGTACCAATCAGCATCCATCGCCGCTCCGGCATCACACTCTCTGGGGTCTTCGCAAATGACTACCGATCGTTCCCGTCGCCTGATGGGCGGCGCGCTGGGCGTCGCCACGCTGGCCCTTGCGGTCGCGTGCAGCTCATCGGCCGGCGCCGCGGCCCCTGGCCCGGCGGCAACGGGCGGCGGCGCACCGGCGACGTCCGTCAGCCCGGGCGCCCCGACGACGCACCCGGTCCCCGCCCGTACGGTGACGCCGGCCGACTCGTACGCGGCCGCCCGGCGGGTCGTACAACGGCACGGCTTCGATCCGGTCGGCACCGCGGCCGGCTGGCACAGCCACCACCGGCTGAACGCGATCGGCGGCGTGCTGTCCGCGTCCGCCGACGGGAAGTACCAGCGGGTGTTCCTCTTCGTGGACGGCCGCTACATCGGGCTGGACGCCAGCGCGCCGAGCGGCTCGTTGCAGGCGGCCAACACCAGCGACGACGTGGTGACGGTGACGTACGGACTGTTCGCACCGAGCGATGCGCTCTGCTGCCCCAGCAGCACCCGCTCGGTGCGCTTCCAGTGGACCGGCGGCAAGCTGGTGCCGCTCGACCCGATCCCGCCTGTGGCCACCGGTACGACCACCGGTCGGTAACCGCGAGCGGTCAGCGGGCGGCTGCCACCGCATCGGCGGCCTTGCGGGCGGCGATCAGGACCGGATCCCACACCGGCGAGAACGGCGGCGCGTAGGAGAGGTCCATGCCGACCATCTCCTCGACCGTCATTCCGTTCCACAGCGCGGTTGCCAGCACGTCAATGCGTTTCGCCGACTGCTCCCGGCCGACGATCTGCGCACCGAGCAGCCGGCCGGTGCCGCGCTCGGCGATGATTTTCGTGGTCATCAATTCCGCACCGGGGAAATAGCCGGCCCGGGTCGTGGACTCGACCGAGATGGTCACCCCGGACAGCCCGACGGCCGCGCATTCCCGGCTGGACAGGCCGGTACGGGCGATCTCCAGATTGCAGATCTTGGTTATCGCCGTGCCGATCACACCGGGAAAGGTCGCGTATCCGCCGCCGATATTGATTCCGGCGACGCGGCCCTGTTTGTTGGCATGCGTGCCGAGCGCGATATGGACCGGCCGGCAGCTGACCCGATGAAAGGTCTCGACGCAGTCACCGGCCGCCCACACGCCCTCGTGCGAGGTGCACTGCTGTCGATCGGTGACGATCCCGCCGGTCGGGCCGCAGTCGATTCCGGCGGATTTCGCCAGCGCGGAATTGGGCCGGACACCTAGACCGAGCACCACCAGGTCGGCCGGAATGACCCCGGCGTCGGTGGTGACGGCGCGGACATGATCGGCGCCTTCGATGCCGGTCACCGATTCTCCGAGCCGTACGGTTATCCCGACATTCCTTACCGCGTCGGCGATCTGGTCCGCCAGATCCGGATCCATTGTGGACATGAGGTGATCAGCGGCCTCGACCAACGTGACGTCGAGGCCGCGCCGGACCAGGGCCTCGGCCATTTCGAGTCCGATATAACCGCCGCCGACCACCACGGCGCAGGTGCGGTCCGGCCGCACCGCCGCCTGCACCGCGGCGCCGTCATCGAGGGTCTGCACGCCGTACACGCCGGGCCGGTCGATGCCGGGCAGCTTCGGCCGGACCGGCACGGCGCCGGTGGCGATCATCAACTGGTCGAACCCGAAGGTCCGCTCACCGTGCCCGTCCAGGTCGCGGGCGGTCACCTCGCGCCGGTCCAGGTCGATCGCGGTCGCCTCGTGCCGCAAGTGCACATCGATCGCGTACTTGTCCCGGAAGACCGCGGGCGCCCTCGCGACCAGATCGTCGGCCGCGTCGACGTCACCGGCGATCCAGTACGGGATTCCGCAGGCCGAGTACGAGGTGTGGGTGCCGCGTTCGATCGCGATGATCTCCAGCTCGTCGGCGTCCCGGCGGCGGCGCGCCTGCGATGCGGCGCTCATCCCGCCGGCGTCCCCGCCGATCACGACCAGCCGGTCCCTGCTCACGCCCGTACCGCCATCGGTGAAGTCTAGTGACGGGGCCGTGATCGCGCCGGCAGCGCCACGAGACATCAGGCCGGGCAACGTGCGTCAACACGTCGCCCGGCCCGGCCGCTAAGCGCGGTCAGACACGAGGAACGGCCTGTCCAGGACGGACAAGATCCTCATCCATTCCGCCGTGCCACCCCGAAGTGTCGCACCTTGTTCACTCGATCGTTAATCCGAAGCGGCCCCACCTCGCCGAGCGGCAGGCTGGCCGGCCTTGCCACCGTTTGCCCGAGATGTCTCGCACTGGACGCGTCAGTAGTCGGTTCACTCGTGATCGTGATCGCGTTGTGCCGGTCATGGCCGGCCTTACGCGATCACGATCATGAGCGGGCCGGCCGCGAGTGCCCCGGGAACAGCGCCTGGCCGTGGATACCCTTGTACGAGTAGCTAGTCTTCGTCTTCAAAGTCGAGTTGCTTACGCAGTTTGTCGACGTCCCAGCGACGTTGGCCACCCGGCGTGGTGTAGGCCGGCTTGATAAGACCTCGACGCGCCCATCTGTTGAGCGTCGTCTGACTCACACCGAGCGCTTTCGCAGCGTCGGCTGATGTCACGTACCGGGCCTCCATAGGCAGTAATGATCACATCAGCACGGTCAGTTTGGCCGGCCTCAACACGGACTGCCCAGAACACCTTCAATAGCTTGTTTACCTTTGTTAGCCTGAATGGTCAGTTTGCGCTACCGTCAGTGCGTGCTTGATTCCTTACGGTGTCCGCGATGCGGACAGTTCGCCGTCTACGAGGTCACATACCGGGACGGATCGGCCGGGTGGTTCTGCCGTGACCACTTCCGGACCCACCCCGCCATCGCGGCCGTCCGCCCATGCCACCGCCTCGCCGATCATGACGAAGGGGGTCGGCGAGGCGGCATCTCATGCTGACCCGGTCGCGCACCGACTCCCGCACCCGATTGCGCACCGGAGCCGATAACCCGTGGTCTCATGATCGTGATCGCGTTGTGCCGGTCATGGCCGGCTTAACGCGATCACGATCATGAGCGGGTTGGCGCGGGACGCGGCGATGACCGGCCGGCACGGCCCACGGTGCGTGATCTGCCACCGCCCCGGACACAAGTCGATCCGGCGGACCCGCAGCCACCTCTGCGTCGAGCACCACGAGCTGTGGCGCGAGCTGCGCAAAGGCTGCATCCGACAGGCCCTCGATTCGCTGGTCTGGCGGTTGCGGGGACGCGGCCGGCGCTGAGGGTCACGGTCCAGCTCATGATCGTGATGGCGGTGTGCCGGTCATGGCCGACTTAACGCGATCACGATCATGAGAAGGCGGGCGGCTAGCGGCATATCAACAGTCGTCGGCGGTGGGCAGCGCGGCCCCGGCCGCCAGGTAGCCTGTGCCGGTGACGACGATGAGTGCCGCCTCGTTCCTTTCCCCGAACCATCTGATCGATACGTTCGGTCTGGTCGGCCTGCTGGTGATCATTTTCGCCGAATGCGGTCTGCTGATCGGGTTCTTCCTGCCGGGCGACACACTGCTGTTCACCGCTGGACTGCTGGTCTCCAACAACCTGCTGCACAAGCCGTTGTGGATGCTGCTGGTGTTTACGCCGATCGCCGCGATCCTGGGAAATGTCGTGGGTTACTGGATCGGCGCCCGGACCGGGCCGTCGGTCTTCAACAAACCGGATTCCCGCCTTTTCAAACAGGAACACGTCGACCGGGCCCATGACTTTTTCGAGCGGTACGGACCGGCCACCATCTTTCTGGCCCGTTTCGTACCGGTGGTGCGGACCTTTGTGACCGTCATGGCCGGGGCCAGCCGGATGCGGCTGGCCACCTACCTCTCGTTCAGCGTGCTCGGCGGTCTGATCTGGACCATCGGCGTCACCGTCGCCGGCTACTTCCTCGGCAAGATCAAGATCATCCGGGACAACGTGGATCTGATCCTGGTGCTCGGAGTGCTCGCGGCGGTGTGTGTGACCGCCGTCCCGCTCGTCATGCGGTACGTCAGCTCGCGGCGCAACGCCGGCCCGGCCCGTCACGGCGCCCACGCCGCCAGCCGTCCCGACAGCGAGTAGCAATCGCGTTTTCGCGCCAATGCCACGTTGGGGTGGCTAGATTGCCCCAACGTGGCATTGGCGCGAAAACAAAAACGGACCAAACGCGCGGTGCGTCAGTGGTGCGGGTGCACCGCGTCGGGGCCGCGGCGGGCGGGTGCCCGGCCGGCCGGCTGAGTGGGCGCCGGCTGCGCGTGCAGCGGCTCGATCGGCCGGGTGACCGGCTTGTCGGCGGTCACCGTCACCCATTCGCCGTGGTGCGCCAGCCGCATCGTCTTGCCCTCGGTCAGCGAGTACGTCGCCGCATCGTGCTTCACCTCGACCCGCAGCCGGCAGCCGCGCAGGGTCAGGCTGAACGCGATCCGGGCCAGCCCGGACGGCAGCCGAGGCCGGAACCGCAGGATGTGGTTGTGGTCCCGCAACCCGCCGAACCCGGCGACCAGGGCCATGCAGGCACCGGCCAGCGACGCCATATGCAGCCCGTCGCGGGTGTTGCGCTCCAGGTCGCCGAGATCCATGAACGCGGCTTCGCCGAGATAGTCGAAGGCGAGATCAAGATGTCCGACCTCGGCGGCGATCACCGCCTGCGTGCAGGCCGACAGTGACGAGTCGCGGACCGTCAGGGCCTCGTAGTACTCGAAGTTGCGGGCCTTCTGTTCCGCGGTGAACGCGTCGCCACGGAACTGCATGGCCAGCACCAGATCGGCCTGCTTGACGACCTGCTTCCGGTAGAGGTCGAAGTACGGGAAATTCAGCAGCAGCGGATACTGCTCCTCCGTCGTACCCTCGAAATCCCAGGCCTCATGCTCCAGGAACCCCTCGGCCTGCGGGTGGACACCCATCTCCTCGTCGTACGGGATGAGCATCGCCGTGGCGGCGTCGCGCCAGCTGGCTGTCTCCTCCGAGTCGACGCCGAGGTTGTGCGCCACGTCGCGGTGCCGCTCGGCGGCAAGCGCCGCAGTCCGCAGATTCTGCTGGGCCATCAGGTTGGTGAACACGTTGTTGTCGGCAATGGCGCTGTATTCGTCCGGGCCGGTGACGCCGTCGATGCGGAACTGCCCGTGCTGGTCGTGGTGACCCAATGACCGCCACATCCGGGCCGTCTCCACCAGCAGTTCCAGCCCGATCTCACGCTCGAATTCGGTGTCGCCGGTGGCCGTGACATAACGGACCACGGCCGCCGCGATATCGGCGCCGATATGGAATGCGCCGGTGCCGGCCGGCCAGTATCCGGAGCATTCCTCGCCGTGGATCGTCCGCCACGGGAAGGCCGCGCCCTCCAAGCCCAATTGACGGGCCCGTTCCTTTGCCATTCCCAACGTGCTGTGCCGCCACCGCAGCGCCTGCGCCACGGCGTCGGGGAGCCCGTACGTCAGCACCGGGAGCACGAAGGCCTCGGTGTCCCAGAAACTGTGCCCGTCATATCCCGGCCCGGTGAGGCCCTTGGCGGGAATTGCCCGCTCTTCGGCCCGGGCGCTGGACTGCAGAATGTGGAACAGCGCGAAACGTACCGCCTGCTGGATCTCGATATCGCCGTCGACCTCGATATCGGCGCGTTCCCAGAAATCGGCGAGGTATTTCTTCTGTTCCTCAACCAGCCCGTCCCAGCCGCTGTATTTCGCGGCGGTCAGCGCGGCCGCGACCTGGTCGTGCACGGCCGGCACCGAACGACTGCTGGACCAGCCGTACGAGACGAACTTGATGACCCGAAGTTTCTCGCCGGGCTGCAATACGGTGGTGAAGGTGGACCGGGCGATATCCGGGAAACAGTCGGACTCGATGTCGACCTTGCCCGGGCACGCGACGATGTGGTCCATCGCGGCGGCCATCCGCAGTCCACTGTGCTGGGTGCAGTGCACCAGCACGGCCCGGGCGCCCTCACCCATGTTCTCTTCGCTCTTCAGCGGCGCATCGAGCACGGCTGCCGCACGCGGATCGCCGTTGTGGCCGGGCAACTGCTCATTGGCCACCAGCTCGGACTGCACGACGATGCGGGCGGCGCCGTCGACCGGCTCGACCTCGTAGGCGATGGCCGCGACGGCCCGCTGGGTGAAGGACACCAGCCGGGTCGAGGTGACCTTGACCGTCCGCCCGGCCGGCGAGGTCCACTCGACATTCCGGCGGAGCAGCCCGTCGCGGAAATCGAGTTTGCGCTCGTGCGAATGCAGCGCGCCGTACCGGACGTCGAACGGCTCGTCGTCGACGAGGAGCCGGATGAGCTTGCCGTTGGTGACGTTGATGACGGTCTGGCCGGACTCCGGATAGCCGTATCCGGCCTCCGCGTACGGCAACGGCCGGTATTCGAACAGGCCGTTGAGATAGGTCCCGGGGAGGCCGTGTGGCTCACCCTCGTCCAGGTTGGCGCGCAGTCCTATGTGGCCGTTGGAGAGTGCGAAAACCGACTCGGCTTGGGCCATCACATTCAGGTCGAGCGTCTGCTCGGTGAGGCTCCACGGGTCGACGGTGAAGGCGCGGTGCGGAATCATGACTCCTCTATTAACTGAGCAAGATCGGCGACGACAATATCGGCGCCGTGTTGCCGCAATGCGGCGGCCTGCCCCACCCGATCCACCCCGACCACAAATCCGAACTTTCCGGCCCGACCGGCCTCGACCCCGGCGAGCGCATCCTCGAAAACCGCGGCCTGCCGGGCCGGTACGCCGACCGCCGCGGCGCCGGCCAGAAAGGTGTCCGGCGCCGGCTTCCCGTTCAGCTTTTCGCGCCGGGCGACGACCCCGTCGACGACCTGCTCGAAGAGGTCGTCGATGCCGGCCGCCCTGAGCACGTCCACGCAGTTTGCGCTCGAGGAGACGACGGCGCACTTCAGCCCGGCGGCGCGGGCGGCGTGCACGTACCGCACCGAACCCTCGTACGCCTCGACGCCCTGTTCCTTGATCAGCCTCAGGACCAGTTCGTTCTTGCGGTTACCCAGGCCGTTGACCGTCTCGGCGGCGGGCGCGTCGTCCGGCGAGCCGTCGGGCAGCGAGATGCCACGAGACTCCAGGAACGACCGGGTGCCGTCGGCCCGCGGCTTGCCGTCCACGTACCGGTCGTAGTCCGGGCCGCTGTCGAACGGCACGAATTCGTCGTGTGATCGCTCGGCCCGCTGGCGCAGGTAGTCGTCGAACATCTCTTTCCACGCGGCGGCATGGACCTTGGCCGTCTGCGTGAGCACGCCGTCGAGGTCGAAGAGGCAGGCCGTGATGTCGTCCGGGAGTCCGAGCACTGCGCCATGGTAGGTACGGCCGGTCCACCTGCCGGCGACCGCCCCGGGAACACGCCGACAACCCTCGCCCAACGTGGTGCTACTCGCGGATCCCGGCCGCCTCGATCGGGCGGTGCGCCAGCGCCCGCCGGGCCGGCAGCAGGGTGGCCAGCAGGGCCAGCGCCGTCGCGCCGCCGGCGATCACCGCGAACGACAGCGGCGGGACGTACGGCGCGGTGCCGTGCCCCAGCGCGCGGCTGAACGGGTACAGCGTCGCGAAGCCCACCGCCGTACCGATGCCGACCCCCAGCAGGCTCACCAGCGCGGCCTCCCACCGCATCATCCGCAGCACCTGTCCGGTGGTCGCCCCGATCAGCCGCAGCAGCGCGAACTCCCGGCGCCGCTCGGTCGTGGTCATCACCAGCGTGTTCGCCACGGCCACCGCGGCGTAGCCGACGACCACGCCGAGCAGCAGGTAGTTGACCCAGGCGTTGGCGGCCTGATCGGCCGCCTCTTGGCGGTGGTACGCGGCGCGGTCGCCGCTGTGCGCCGCCGGGTAGGCCTGGTGCAGCGCCGCATCGACCGCCTTCGGGTCGGCGCTCCGGGCGAGCCGGATCAGCACCGTCGACGGCGCCGGAGTCTGCACGTGCCCGGCCGCCAGCCCCCACGGCAGCAGCACATCGGCGAAGCCGAGCGAGCTGTCATAGATCCCGGCCACCCGGGGCGACACCACGGTGCCGTCGCCCAGCCGGATCTGCATCCGGTCACCGACCGAAGCGTGGGTGGCGCTGGCCCGGTCGGTCGAAATGGCGATCCGGTCGGCGCCGAGCGAATCCACCGAGCCGTGCAGCACGGAAAGGTCGAGCACCCGGTCGAGCCGGCCGCCGGTGACCACCTGGGCGTCGAAGTCACTCAGGTCGTTGCCCTGCTCGATCTGGGTCGGCCGGATCCCGACCGCACTGTCCACACCGGACACCGCCGCCATCCGGTCGACCGCGTCGAGCGGAATTCCGGCGCCGTCGGCGGACAGCACCCGGTCGGCGATCAACCGCTGCTGGCTCTGCCGGTCACCGGCGTGGCTGATCGTCGCCTGCAGAAATACGGTGATGAACGCCAGCGACACGGTCAACGCCACCGGCGTGACGGCGGAGGCCAGCCGGCGGGAGCGGGCCCGGGCGTGCACGGCGGCCAGGAATCCGCCGATCCGGGAGATCCACCGGAGCGGCGCTCCGAGGAGGACCGAGCCGAGCCAGGCGATGACCGGACCGAGCAGGCCGACCGCCACCATCAGGATCATCACCACGCCGGCCGCGGCGCCGGCCGCATCGTCGCCCGTCATTGACAGTGACGCGCTGAGGATCGCGATTCCGCCGGCGAGCGCGCCGGTGCCGAGGACCAGCCGGACGATGCCCAGCCGGCCCGGCTGCACGCTGGACTCGGCCAGCGCCGCCGTCGGCCGGATCCGGGCGGCCCGCCGACCGGCGGCGATTCCGGCCAGTTGCACGACGACCAGGCCGGCGCCGCCGGCGACCACGAACGGGATCCAGCCGACCTGCAGCGCCAACCCGGCCGGCAGGATCCCGCGGTGCACCATGACCGATCGCATGAACGCGGCCAGCAACGCGCCGGGTCCGCAGCCGATGAGGGCCGCGGCGGCCGCCAGGATCAGCCCCTCACCGGCCACCATCCGGCGGATCTGCCGGGGCGTCGCGGCGACCGCCCGCAGCAGCGCGATCTCCCGGCTGCGTTGCTGGATGGACACCGCCAGAGTCGCGGCGACAACGAACACGGCCACCATGATCGCGATCCCGCCGATCGCGCCGGCCATGGACGAGAGATCCGCCTTGGCCTGCACCAGATCCGGCCGTTCGGCCCGGCCGCGATCGTCGCCGGTGAAGACCTTGGCGGCACCGGCGGCGGGGCGTACGGCGTCGGCGAGCTGCGCCGTCGACACGCCGGACCTTGGGAAAACGCCTATGGCGTCGACCTTTCCGCCCAATCCGGCGAGCTGCGCGGCGGCCGCGTCCGCGACGAAGGTGCCGCCGGAGGTGATCCCGCTGACCGTCACCGGCACCGGCCCGGTGGCGGTCAGCAGCGTGGTGTGCGCCCCGAGGCCGAGGCCGGTCCGCTTTGCCGTCGCGGTATCGACCGCGACCTGACCGTGGCCGGGCCGGGCGCCGCGGGTGATCCGTACGCCACCCAGGGCCGAACTCGACCAGTTGCGCACGGTCGTCGAGGTGCCGGCAAGCGTGCCGGCGAAGGAGACCTCGGGCACGGTCCGGGCGACGCCGGGGCGGCCGGCGATTTTCCCGGCCAGCCCGGCATCAAGGCGGACCGGCTCGGGCATCAGCTCGGTTGACGAGTCCCGGCTGTCGCCATGTCCATAGTGGACGGTCAGGCTCTGGTTGCCGGCGATGATGACCGGCGCGGCGGCGTACCGGTGCGGCTCGACCGGCGCGGTGGCCGAGGATTGCAGCAGGATCCCCCAGCAGGTGACCAGCGCGACGGCCAGCGCGGTCCCGATGAGCGCACCGAGCGAGCCAATCCAGCGGGTCCGCAGTGTACGAAGGGCGATGGCAAACATGTCAGGCTCCGAGTTCGGCCATGGCGGCGGCGATCCGGCCCGGCTCGACCTGCATCGTGCTGCCGACGAGGCGTCCGTCGGAGAGGAAGAGGACCCGGTCGGCGTACGAGGCGGCGACCGGGTCGTGCGTCACCATCAGCACGGTCTGGCCGGCGTGGTCGACGGCCCGCCGCAGCAGGGTCAGCACCTCCTTGCCGGTACGGGAATCCAGTGCCCCGGTCGGCTCGTCGGCGACGATCAGCTCCGGCCTCGTGACGAGCGCGCGGGCGATCGCGACCCGCTGCTGCTGGCCGCCGGAGAGCTCGGCAGGACGCCGGCGCGCCTTGTCCTGCAGCCCCACCTGCCGCAGCACCTCCGCGGCCCAGTCCTTCTCGATCCGCCGGCCGGCCAGCCGCAGGGGCAGCGTGACGTTCTGCATGACAGAAAGGGCCGGCAGCAGGTTGAAGGCCTGGAAGACGAACCCGACCCGCTCCCGGCGCAGCTTGGTCAGCGCCGTCTCCTTGAGGGTGGAGAGGTCCGTGCCACCGAGGTGCACGGTGCCCGAGGACGGCCGGTCCAGCCCGGCCGCGCAGTGCATCAGCGTGCTCTTGCCCGAGCCGGACGCACCCATCACCGCGGTGAACGTCCCGCGGGCGAACCCGATCGAGACCTCGCGCAGGGCCGTGACCGAACGGCCGTACGTCTTCGTCACCGAGTCGAGCACGACCGGGCTGTCCACCTGCTGGCCGAGATCCGCCATCACCGACACGTCTGCTCCCTGGTTGTTGCTGATACCGAAAGCCTTGTCGTTGCGGGGCCGCGGCACGATCGCGCGGGCCGGCCAAAGCGGGGTGGGGCGCGCCCCACCCCCGCGCTGCTGAGGGCCGGAAATATCGGTGGCGCCGCACGGTAGCCTCGGGATGCTGCCAAGGGGGTCGGTCCACGCGCCATGCTGTTCGTGCTCGTCGTTCTCTTTTCCACGCTGCTGCTGGCCGAATTCCTCGCGGCCGCTATCCAGCTGCTCGGCTCACGGTCGATCAACCGGTTCACCGGGCTCACCGGGCTCGGGCGCCGGGTCGGATATGCGTTCGGTGTGCTCGACCTCGTCGGCAGCGGGACCCTGGTCGCCGGCTTCTCGATCCCGATGTTCACCTACATCGGCGCCGGGATCTTCGCCGCGGTGTGCGCTTTCGTGCTGATCCGGCAGGTGCAGCGCAAGCAGCGGGGCAAGGCCCTGCTCCCGTACCTGCTGTTTCTGTCCTGGGCCGTGCTGCTTATCGTGTTCCGGGTAATGAGCTAATTCAGCTATTTCAGTTATTTCAGCGGGCCGATCTCGGCCTCGATGTCGCGGCGGAATTGCGCGCTCAGCAGGACCGCCCGGGTCTGTTCGACCAGCGGTGCGAGGTAACGGTCCGGACCCGGGTCGCCGGCGAACGATCCGACCGCCGAGACCGCGATCCGGCCGGCCGGGCTGGGCTGGAGCGGCGCCCGCAACTGCAGCCCGCGGACCGCGGTGAGGAGTTCGACCGCCAGTACGTGAGCCACGTTGGTCAGCACCCGGCGCAATTTGACCGTGGCGGACCAGCCCATCGAGACATGGTCCTCCTGCATTCCGGAGGTGGGCAGCGAGTCGACCGAGGCCGGCGCGGCCAGCCGGCGGTTTTCCGCGATGATGCCGGCCGCCGTGTACTGAGCAATCATCAGACCGGAATTCACCCCCGGATCGGGGGCGAGAAATGCGGGCAGGCCGCGGGACCGGGTGATGTCGAGCAGCCGGTCGACCCGGCGCTCCGCGATAGAGGCGATCTCCGACATCGCGATCGCCAGGAAATCCGCGGCGAACCCCAGTGGCGCGCCATGGAAATTGCCGGTGGACTCGACCCGGCCGTCAGGCAGCACCACCGGATTATCCACAATGGACACCAGCTCCCGGGCGGCGATCTGGTCGGCGAAATCGAGCGTGTCGCGGGCCGCGCCGGCGACCTGCGGCGAGCAGCGCATCGAGTACGCATCCTGCACGGCGTGGTCGAAATCGTGCCGGTGGGAGTCCATCACGGCCGAGTCGGCGAGCAGGGTACGGATATTGGCGGCGCTTTTCTGCTGGCCGGGATGCGGCCGCATCTCGTGCAGGTCGGCGGCGAACGGGCGGTCGCTGCCGAGCATGGCCTCGATCGCCAGCGCGGCGGTCACGTCGGCCATCGCGCAGAGGTGCCGGGCGTCGGCGCAGGCGAGTAACAGCATGCCGAGCATTCCGTCGGTGCCGTTGATCAGCGCGAGTCCCTCTTTGCTGGCGAGCTGCAGCGGTTGCAGACCGGCGGCCGCCAATGCGACTGCCCCGTCGACCCGGCTTCCGTCGGCGGCCCGGACCCAACCCTCGCCGAGCAGGACCAGCGCGCAGTGCGCCAGCGGTGCCAGATCCCCGCTGGCACCGAGCGATCCGTGCTCGGGCACCCACGGCACCACGTCGTGGTTGAGCAGGTCGAGCAGCCCCTGGACGACCTGCACCCGGACCCCGGACCGGCCCGCGGCCAGCGACCGGGCCCGCAGCGCGAGCATCGCCCGTACCACCTCTGGCGGCATCGGCTCGCCGATCCCGGCGGCATGCGAACGGATCAGCGCGTGCTGCAATTCGGCCCGACGGGCGCGCGGGATCCGGGTCGTGGCCAGTGCGCCGAAACCGGTGGAGACGCCGTAGACGGCGCGGTCGCTCTCGTCGATGTGGTCGACGATCCGGCGGCTGGTCGTGACGGCCTCGACCGCGGCCGGGGTGAGCTCGAGCCGGGACCCCTGGCGGGCCACCGCGAGGACCTCGGCCGGTGTCAGGCCCTCGGGGCCGAGCGCGATGTCTTTTACGGCTGGCACTGGGACTGATGGCATTACGACTCCTTGCGGACGGCGCCACCACGGATGACGGTGGCGACCAGGGGCACTCCCGGCCGGTAGGCGAGGTGCCGGTGGGACGGCGCGGCCAGGATCGCGAGGTCAGCCCGCGCGCCCGGTCGCAGGACTCCGACGTCGGCCAGGCGCAGCGCCCGGGCCCCGCCGGCGGTGGCCGACCACAGCGCTTCGGCCGGGGTCAGGCCCATGTCCCGTACGGCGACCGCGATGCAGAACGGCATGCTGGTGGTGTAGCACGAGCCGGGATTGCAGTCGGTGGCCAGGGCCACGGTTATCCCGGCGTCGAGGAGTTTCCGCGCATCGGGATAGGGCGAGCGGGTGGAGAATTCCACGCCCGGCAGCATCGTCGCCACAACGTCCGATGTGGACAATGCGTCGATGTCGCTGTCCCTGAGGTAGGTGCAGTGGTCGGCCGAGGCCGCGCCGAATTCGACCGCGAGTTGCACGCCCGGGCCGGGGCCGAGCTGGCCGGCGTGCACCCGCGGCAGCAGTCCGTTCGCGACACCGGCGCGCAGAATTTCCCGGGTCGAGTCGGCGCCGAACGCGCCGCGCTCGCAGAACACGTCGATCCAGCGGGCCAGCGGGGCGCAGGCGGCGAGCATCGGCCCGCACACCAGATCGGCGTACGACTCCTCGGTGTGTCCGTCCGGTACGACGTGGGCGCCGAGAAAGGTGGTCTGCGTGGTCTTTTCGCCGGCGATGCGCAGGGCCCGCACCTCGTCGGCAACGGTCAGGCCGTACCCGCTCTTGCACTCGATGGTGGTCGTGCCCTGGGCGAGCGCCTCGTCGACCAGCCGGGCCAGGTTGGCCCGCAACTCCGCGTCCGTGGCGGCCCGGGTCGCCGTGACCGTCGACCGAATTCCGCCTGCGGTGTAAGGCTTTCCGGCCATCCTAGCGGTGAATTCGGTCGACCGGTCGCCGGCGAAGACGAGATGGGCGTGCGAGTCGACGAAGCCCGGAATGACGGCCCGGCCATGAGCCTCGATCCGCCGGTCCGCGGCCGGTGTCGCCGCCGACGGCCCGATCCACGCGACCCGGTCACCGTCGATAACCAGCCCGGCATCGGCCAGCGCACCGAGCGGCCCCGGGCCGTATTCGGTCGAGTTGGTAACCAGTTCCCCGATCCCGGTGACCGCGAGCGATGTCATCGGCCGACCACCGCCGCGACGGCGGTACGCAGCGCGCCGGCCACATCGTCGACGAGCAGGTGCCGCCCATCCCGGACGATCGGCCGGCCACCGACGATCACCTGCCGGACGTCGGCGGCGCTGCCGGCGAAGAGCACGGCGGCGAGTGGATCGTCGATCCCGGCCAGCCGCGGGCTTTGCAGGTCGACGGTGACCAGGTCGGCCGGCGCGCCGCTCGCGATCCGCCCGCCATCGAGCCAGCCCAGGCTGGCGTGCCCGGCGGCGGTGTCCAGCAGTTCCGCGGCACTGAAATTGCCGCGCCGCCCGCCGGCGAGTCGCTCGTCGTTCTCCAGCGCGCGGGCCTCCTCGAACGGGTCGATGACCGCCTGCCCGTCGCTGCCGAGCGTCAGCCGTACGCCGGCGTCGGCGAGCGCGCGGGCCGGCCCGATGCCGTCCGCGAGGTCCCGCTCGGTGGTCGGGCAGAAGCAGGCGAAACCGCCCGACAGAAGGGGAATGTCGTCCGGCGCGAGATGGGTGGCGTGCACGGCAGTGGCACGTGACCCGAGCGCGCCGGCGTCGGCCAGCAGCCGGGTCGGGGTCCGGCCGTAGGCAGCCTGGCAGGCCTCGTTCTCGGCCCGCTGCTCGGAGAGGTGGACGTGCAGCGGGGCGTCCCGTTCGGCCGCCCATTCCACGACCACCGGAAGCTGGTCGGCCGGCACCGCCCGGACGGAATGCACCGCCGCGCCCAGCCTGACGAATTCCGGATCGGGGCGAAATGCCGCGGCCCGGGCCGCCCACCCTTCCGCGGTGTGGTCACTGAATCGCCGCTGTACCGGGTCAAGCGGCTCGTCTATTCCGCCGGCCAGATAGCAGGTGTCGAGCAGGGTCAGCCTGATCCCGGCGTCCCGCGCGGCCTGCACCAATGCCGCGGACATCGCGTTTGCCTCGGCATAGGGCTTTCCGCCGGGGCCGTGGTGCAGGTAGTGGAATTCGCCGACCGTCGTGTATCCGGCGAGTGCCATCTCGGCGTAGGTGGCGCGGGCCAGGGCGAGATAACTGTCCGGGCTGAGCGTCGCGGCAACCGCATACATCTGCTCCCGCCAACTCCAGAAACTGCCGGGCTGCTGGGCGCGGCCTCTTAAGGCGCGGTGGAAGGCGTGCGAATGGCCGTTGGCGAAACCCGGCAGAGTCAGGCCCGGCAGCCGTTCCGCGTCGTCGGCCGGCGAGTCGGGCCTTACGGCAGTGAATCGGCCGCCCGCGATCTCCAGCAGCACCCGCTCGGCCAACCGACCGTCCACATAGGCCAGACCGGCGTGCAGGCGGGTCACCGGCACGCGAGCTCCTGCAGGACATCGGCCAGCGCGACCACTCCGGCCAGGCAGTCCGCCGGCTCGGCGAATTCGGCCGGGGCATGCGAAATACCGGTCGGGTTTCGGACGAAAAGCATGGCGGTCGGAATGCCGGCCGTGGCGAGGACTCCGGCATCGTGCCCGGCTCCGGTCGGCAGCACCGGTGCGGCCGGCAGCACCGCCCGCACCCGGTCGAACAGCGGGCCGCCGAAATACACCGCGGGGCTGACGGATTCCGGGGTGACGGACAGGTCGGTGCCGTCCCGCCCGGCGCGGGCGGTGGCGTGCGCGGTGATCTCGGCGAGCAACCGCTCAAGAGTCGCCTCGTCGGGGGCGCGGGCGTCCAGCCAGGCCCGGACCTCGGACGGGATCGCATTGCTGCCACCGGGCGCGACCTCGACCCGGCCGAAGGTCGCCAGCGCACCGGCCTGACCGGCCTTCTTCCGTACGGCCAGCACGGTTTCGGCGTACGTCAACATCGGATCGCGCCGGTCGGCGAGCCGGGTCGTACCGGCATGATTGCCCTCGCCGGTGATGTCCAGCCGCCACCGGCCGTGTGGCCAGATGGCAGTGGCAATGCCGATCGGCTCGATCAGCGCTCGGCCCTGCTCGACGTGCAACTCGACGAACGCGGCGGGATCCCGTAGCAGGGTTGACGGTCCGAGCTCGTCGGCGAAACCGGCCCGGCGCATCGCGTCCGCCAGCGTCATACCGTCCCGGTCGGTGAGCGCGGCGGCGTGGTCGGCGGACAGCGAGCCGGTGAGCAGCCGCGAGCCGGCGCAGGCGACACCGAACCTGGCCCCCTCCTCATCGCAGAACACCGCCACCCCGATCGGGCTCAGCGGCGTGATCCCGCGTTCGCGCAGCAGGTCAACGGCGGCCAGCCCGCTGACCACACCCAATGGCCCGTCGAACGCGCCGCCGTCCGGCACCGAATCCAGGTGGCTGCCGGTGACGACCGGCCGGCCGGTCGCCGGCTCCGGCCGCCACCAGGCGATCTCGTTGCCATTACCGTCCGCATCCAGGTCGAGCCCGCGCGCCGACGCCTCGGACCGGAACCAGTCGCGGCAGTCCTGTTCGGCGCCGGTCCAGGCGTACCGCCGGTAGCCGCCGGTGCCGGCATTCCGGCCCAGCCGCGCCAACTCGGCCCACATCCGCTCGAAGCTCACCCCGCCACCAGCGCCCTCTCCCTTTCCCGCCGCCCGTTTCCCGCCAATGTGCCGTTGCGGTGACTCTATTGCCCCAATGCCACATTGGCGGGAAAGGGAGAGGTCGAGGTCAGTCGGTCGCCGACACCGGAATCTGCAGCCCCTTGGCCTGGGCCACTTCGCTGGCGCTGTCGTACCCGGCGTCGACGTGCCGCAGCACCCCGGTCGCCGGGTCGTTCGACAACACCCGGGCGATCTTCTCCCCGGCCAGGGCGGTCCCGTCGGCCACGCTGACCTGGCCGGCGTGGATCGACCGCCCGATCCCGACCCCGCCGCCGTGATGGATGGACACCCAGGACGCACCCGAGGCGACATTCACCATGGCATTGATCAGTGGCCAGTCGGCAATCGCGTCCGAGCCGTCGGCCATCCCCTCGGTCTCCCGGTAGGGCGAGGCGACCGAGCCGCAGTCCAGATGGTCCCGGCCGATCACGATCGGCGCCTTGAGTTCGCCCTTCGCGACGAGGTCGTTGAACGCCAGCCCGGCCCGATCCCGCTCGCCGTACCCGAGCCAGCAGATCCGGGCCGGGAGACCCTGGAAATGCACCTTGTCCCGGGCCAGCCTGATCCAGCGGGCCAGCGATTCGTTCTCCGGGAACAACTCGAGCACGGCCCGGTCGGTCCGGTCGATATCCGCCGGGTCGCCGGACAGGGCGGCCCACCGGAACGGCCCCTTTCCCTCGCAGAAAAGTGGCCGAATGTACGCCGGCACGAAACCCGGGAAATCGAACGCCCTGGCATATCCCGCCGTCTGCGCCTCGCCCCGAATGGAATTTCCGTAATCGAATACCTCGGCGCCGGCGTCGGCGAATCCCACCATCGCCTCGACGTGCTGGGCCATCGACTCACGGGCCCGGCGGGTGAACCCGGCCGGATCCTCGGCCCGCAACCCGGGCATCTCCTCGAACGAGACCCCGGACGGCAGGTACGTCAGCGGGTCATGCGCCGAGGTCTGGTCGGTGACGATGTCCAATTCCGCACCGCGGGCGAGCAACTCCGGGACGACATCCGCGGCGTTCCCCAACACCCCGATAGACAGCGCCCTCCGGGCGTCCCGGGCCGCGGTCGCCCGGCGTAACGCATCGTCCAGCGAATCCGCCGCCTCGTCGAGATAACCGTGCTCGATCCGCCGTGAGATCCGGGACGGGTCGCAGTCCACACACAGCGCCACGCCGCCGTTCATCGTGATCGCCAGCGGCTGCGCACCACCCATTCCGCCAAGCCCGGCGGTGAGGGTGATCGTGCCGGCCAACGTGCCACCGAACCGTTTTTCCGCCACGGCCGCGAACGTCTCGTAAGTGCCCTGCAGAATCCCCTGCGTACCGATATAGATCCAGGAGCCCGCCGTCATCTGGCCGTACATTGTCAGTCCGGCCTGCTCCAGCCGGCGGAATTCCTCCCAATTCGCCCAGTCCGGGACCAGATTGGAATTCGCGATCAGCACCCGTGGCGCCCATTCGTGCGTGCGCAGAATGCCCACCGGTTTCCCGGACTGCACCAGGAGCGTCTCGTCGCCGGCCAGGTCCCGCAGGCTCGCCACTATCGCGTGAAAGGCCGGCCAGGAACGCGCCGCGCGTCCCGACCCTCCGTAAACAACCAATTGCTCAGGGTGTTCAGCGACCTCGGGATCGAGGTTGTTCATGAGCATTCGCAGGGCCGCTTCCTGCGGCCAACCCTTGCAGCTGAGCACGTCGCCGCGCGCAGCCCGGACGGGTCGATACTCCACTCTCTCACCCACCCCTTTATATTGACCGGTAACGCGGTGCGCGCCGGCCTTTATGACCCGGTCCCGACACGATAGGGAACGGGAGTACTATTTCCTCAGAACACGCACTGTACCGGCTCGGTGACGGTTAGTCTTCGGGTAAAACTTACCTATGACGTCCCGCCTGTGGGCACCCCAGAGCACGGTGGTAACCGGTCGCCCTGGCACAATTCCGGTGGCTCGAAAACCGATTGCGGAGTCATCGCCGACCGAGACCCGGACCGCGATAAAACCGCGACCGCTTCCGTCGCGACCGATCTCCCGGCCGGTGCAGAAACGGCGCCCACCCACACTGTGGGCCAGGCTCAGCACGGCGCTGGTGATCCTCGGCGTCAGCATCTACCGGATGGTCGTCGCCCGGGACGCCGTTTATCCCGGCCATGCCGACCCGGCGTTCTATTACCAGGTCTCCCGAAATCTCAGCACCGGCCACGGCCCGGATATCAACTACATCTGGCACTTTCTCGCCCCGGTCCACCACATAAGGCATTTCGCGTGGGACTACTGGCTGCCGATGCCGTCCCTGATGATGTCGATTGGCCAGTTTTTCCGCAGCGGACTGACCTCCGCGTTGGACGTCGGAATCGCCCTCACCGCGGTCTTCGCGGCCGGCACCTATCAGCTCGCCGGGCGATTGACCCGGACCTGGTGGATCCCGCCGGTGGCCTCGGTGACCGTGCTGCTCCTGCCCTCGGTGTCAATTTACGCGATGCGCACCGAATCCGCCGTGTACCTCGCCGCCTTCAGCGTGCTCGCCATCTCCGCCGCTGTCGGGGCGCGGGAGCGGGCCTGGCGGTGGCCGTTGGCCGGCGCGCTCACCGGAGCCGCCGGGCTGGCCCGCAACGAGGGCCTGCTGCTGATCGCCGTTATCGCCGTCGCCGCGCTGGCGTGGAATCGCGGCTGGAACCGGTGGATCCGGCTCGCCACCCTGCTCGGCGGCTACATCGCGGTCATGGGTCCGTACCTGATCGTCAGCATGGTGCACATCGGCTCACCGCTGCCGCCGGCGAGCCAGAAGTTCCCGTTCATCAGCCAGTACGACCAGCTGTTCTCCTTGCACGTCAAGCAGTCCTGGAGCGTCCTGGTCAGCAATTCCATGTGGGATGCGCGCGGGCAGGCATTCCTCAACCAGTGGCATTTCGGCACCGAGATATACCGGCTCGGCGTGCTGGTCGCATTGCTGGCGTTGATCGGTGTTTCGTTCCTGTTCCGTCGGCCGGCCAATGTGCCCGGGTCGACCGGCGGCAATGTCGTCGGACAGGCTCTGCGCTCGCCATGGCTGGTGCCGGTCGGATTCGCGCTGGTGGTGCCGATCTTCGAATCGATCGTGACCCCGGTCGTGGCCGGCGCCGGCTCGGTGCAGAAGAGCGGCATCGCGCTCGCCCCCGTGCTGGTCATCGCTGCCCTGCAGCGCAGCCGGCGACTGCCGGGTCTCAGCGCCGGCGGGCCGCAGTGGATGCGCAACTGGACCTGGCTGGCCCAGCTGGCCGCGATCTGCGGCGCGCTGGCCCTGATGATTTATCCCGCACTGCAGTTGACCGATCTCAGCGTCGCCACCGTCGCCGGCAGCAACTCACTCGGCGCGCAGGCACACCATCTGGCGCCGACCCTGCGATCCGAGCAGAAACTGCTGGGCGGCCGCAAGCTGGTGCTGATGACCGCCAACCCGTGGGACGTCACGCAGACCACCGGCTTCCCGACGGTTGTCGTACCGGACGCGCCAATCTGCTCAATCCTCGCCACCGCGCGGCGATTCGCGGTGACCGATATCGAGACCCGGCAGGGCAACCGGCGACACAGCGACATCGAGTGGCTCGCTCACCACGGTGGTCCCTTCACCCCGGTGGCGGGTGACAAGGACTTCCACCTGTACCGGGTCCAGGGCTGGTCAAAGCAGTGGTGCGACGCCCGCAACCAGCCAGGTGATTTCGAATAGTCAGCCGGCCTTGCGGGTGCGTTGCACCACGCATTTACGGAGCGCGAGATAGTCGAGATTCCAGTCCGGGAAGGCCGCGTTCTTCTGCAGGGCCAGCAGCAGATGCTCGGAGCCGATGTAGGTGTGGTGCAGATCCAACGCTTCGCGGAGCGAGCCTTCCAGGATCCGCTTGCTGTCGCGGCTGAACGGGATGTGCCCTTTCGGGCTGCGCGGTGGATTTCCGGCGCCGATATTCTGCTCGACGCTGCGCATCACCTCGTCCACGTCGATCCCGATGGCCAGCAGGGCCTCGGTGTCGGCGTCGTCGATGCCGACCCGGCGCCGCAGTCGGCGAATCTGGTCGGCCAGTTGAGCGGCCCGATCCGCGTCGACACCGCAGTCGGCCAGCACCTCGCCGGCCACCCCCCGATGCTGGAGCAGGCCGAGCCAGAGATGCGCCGGCTCGATGTGCTGGTCGGCAAGGCTTCTGGCCTCGTCCTGAGCTCCCACCACTGTCATTCGCGCGATGGCGGTGAATCGTTCGAACATCACGCCTCCCGGCCGGATCGGCGGGCCAGCAGGCCACGGCGGTCGTCGGCATATTTTTTGTGTACGGCCTGCCGGCTCACTCCGAGCGCATCGGCGATCTCCTGCCAGGACCAGCCGTGCGTGCGGGCACTGCCGACCTGGGTCGCCTCGAGATGCTCGAGCAACCGGCGCAACGCCACCACGGCCCGTAACCCGGTGCCGGGATCGGCGCTGCTGGCCGCGGTGGCCAATTTCGTAGCATCAGACATACCGTCAACCTACATTGACAACTTCAGATCTGTCAACCCACATTGACACGGCGGTCAGGCCCGCGCCGATCTTGACGTTATGGCCGACTCCTGTCCGATTTGTCCAGCCATAAAGGTCAAGATCGGCGGGGCCGCGGATCGAAGTGCTTGAATCGATGGGGCCCCGGCCCGCCGCGGATCGACGTGCGCTTGGATCGGGATCTGCCCGGCGTGGCACGGCTAAAGCGCACTCGGATCGGTGCCATGGACGAGAATGGTCAGTACTCGGTGATGATGTTTGCGGTAAGCCGGCTATGGCCGGTCTATCGCGGTCACGATCATCGTCCAGGGCCCAACCACCGGCATATCATGATCATGGAACGGGCCGCCGATCGGCGCGGAACAGGCAGCGGCTAGAGGGCGTGTTGCCGGATCCAGGTGTGCATCGCGATTCCGGCGGCCACGGCGGCGTTGATCGACCGGGTCGAGCCGAACTGCGCGATCGAGCAGGTCATCGAGGCCGCGGCGCAGGCGGCGTCGGTCAGCCCGGGGCCCTCCTGGCCAAAGAGCAGAATGCAACCCTGCGGCAGCGCCGTGGTCTCCAGCGGTACGGCACCCGGGAAATTGTCGATCGCCACGATGGGCAGCTCGGCCGCCGATGCCCAGGAAACCAGCGCGTCGATATCGGCGTGATGCCGGATGTGCTGGTACCGGTCGGTCACCATCGCTCCGCGCCGATTCCATCGGCGCCGCCCGACGATGTGTACTTCCCTGGCCAGAAAGGCATTCGCGGTCCGTACGACATTGCCGATATTCATGTCGTGCGACCAGTTCTCGATCGCGACGTGGAAATCGTGCCGGCGGGTGTCGAGCTCGGCGACGATCGCCTCGACCCGCCAGTAGCGGTACTCGTCCAGCACATTGCGCCGGTCGCCCTCGGCCAGCAGTTCCGGGTCCAGCCGCGGATCGTCCGGCCAGGGCCGCGGATACGGACCGACGCCGACCAGCGGCGGCTGGTCGGCGTCGGCGATGGGCTCCAAGCTCTAAGCCTGCGGCGGCGGCTGCTCGCCGTACGGCGGCTGCGGCGGAGCGGGCTGCTGCGCGGCCGGCGGCTGGACCGGCTGCTGGACGGGCTGCTGCACCGGCTGCTGAGTCACCGGCGGCAGACCGCTGGGCTGCGGGACGGCCGGCGGGATCTGCGGTGTCGGGGCCGGAGCGGCGGCCGGCGCGCCGGGGGTCAGCGTCGAGAAGTCGACATTCACCGCGCTGCGCACCTGCGGGTCGTCCACCTCGAAATACTCTTCCTTCTTGTAGCCGCGCCGGGCCGCGATGAAGCTGGACGGGAAGGCCTCGATCCGGGTGTTGTACGCACGCACATTTCCGTTGTAGAAACGCCGTCCGGCCGCGATCCGGTCCTCGGTGTCGGCCAGCTGCCGCTGCAGCTCCAGGAAGTTCTCGTTGCTCTTCAGCTGCGGGTAGGACTCGGCCACCGCGAACAGGCCGCCCAGCGAACGCTGCAGCTGGTTCTCCGCCTGCGCCATCTGCTCCGGGCCACCAGCCCTGGCCTGCATGGCCTGGGTCCGGGCCTCGGTCACCTGCTGCAGAACGGTCCGCTCCTGCGTCGCGTATCCCTTGACCGTCTCGATCAGGTTGGGGATGAGGTCGTGCCGGCGCTGCAGCTCGACGTCGATCTGGCGCCACGACTCCTGCACCAGGTTGTGCTGCCGCACGAACCGGTTGGAGCTGACCACGAACGACAGCGCGATCAGCGCCAGGATCACGACTATGACAATGATGGCAACTAACACTGGTGCCTCCTAGTACGCGGCGGCCGTCGGCCGTTGCGCTCAACGGTAGCGGCTGACGCCCGGCGGCTTCGGTCGGTTCCGCCCGACCGGCCGGTCAGGCCAGTCCGAGCTCGGCCAGGTCGTACCCGGCGCGGTATTCCAGGCCGGCCGCCGTCACCGCTGCTGCGGCGCCCCGGTCGACCAGTACGGCGACGCCGACCACCTCGGCGCCGGCCTCGCGCAGCGCCTCCACCGCGGTCAGCACGCTGCCGCCGGTGGTCGAGGTGTCCTCCACGGCGAGCACCCGTCGGCCGGTCACGTCCGGGCCTTCGATCCGGCGCTGCAGACCGTGCGCCTTGCCCTCCTTGCGCACTACGAACGAGTCCAACCGACCGTCCGACGCGTGCAGCATCGCCGTCCCGACCGGGTCGGCACCGAGAGTGAGGCCGCCGACCGCGTCGTAGTTCCAGTCGGCGGTGAGCTCGAGCATCACCCGGCCGACCAGCGGCGCGGCCTCACGGTGCAGGCTGATGCGACGCAGGTCGATGTAGTAATCGGCCTCCCGGCCGGAGGACAGCACGACCCTGCCGTGGACCACGGCGATATCGCGGATGAGCTGCAGCAGGCGTTCCCGGTCGTCACTCATAAGCGCGCAGCCTACTGGTTGGGCGGGGTCGCACCGCGGTCCTGCCAGACGAACCGCGGCACCTGGTCGGCGATCGTGGCCAGATATGCCACCTGCCGGTCGATGACCTCGGGCGAGACCCGGCCGGAATCCCAGCACAGAAGATCGGAGCGCTCGACCCGCCAGGCCGGGCCGGGATTGTCCAGCAGCCACTGCATCATCCGCGGGTGCAGCACGTCGTAAGCAAGCTTGCGGTCATCGCACGAGATATTGAATTTTTTGTTGAATTCGCCATTCTCGAATTCGATGTCATGGAATCCGAGCGCCCGCCCCATTTTGTTGAACAGCCCCTCGCGCCCGACCTCCAGGTTGGGAAGGCTCACCGGAAGCCCGATCGAGACGACATTGAAGCGATGCGTCGTGGTCGTACGGTGACCTTCGGAGTCGGTCGAGTGCGTTTGATAGGAATAGTCGAACGCGACGACCGGTCGGTTCTCATGTCGGCCGGTGACGACGTTCTTGGCCCGCCGATGGTCACCCTTGCCGAAGGGGTTGCCTTCGAACCGGTCGGTGAGCGAATTGTCTTCCTCGGTATAGGTCCAACCGCGACTCGCCGCCCAGCGCTGGAAAGCCTCCCGGCGCTTCTTGTTGTTCAGATAACCGAGGTAGGCGACGCCGGCGACGACGAGGATCGCAATGATGATGAAGGCAGCATGCATGGCGATGAGAATGCCACAGGATGTATTTGGTTCCGGCCGATTACCGGATCAGCCGATGCGTCGTCTCGTCTGCCTCGTGGCCATCCGCAACAAGGACCGCGGCACGAGCTTTACCGCCGCCACCACGACCTTGTACTGCAGCCCCGGGACGCTCACGGTCCGCCCGGCCCGGTGGTCGCGCAGGCCGGCGGAGACGACGGCGTCGGATTGCAGCCACAGCCAGCCGGGCAACCGGTCCATGTCGATGTGGGCGCGGTCGTGAAACTCGGTGTGGGTGAAGCCGGGGCACAGGGCAGAGACGTGTACGCCGGTATCGGTCAGCTCGGATCCGAGTGCCTCGCTGAAGGAGGTGACCCAGGCCTTGCTCGCCCCGTACGTCGCGGTCCGACCCGACGGCACAAAGCCGGCAACCGAGGAGACGTTGATGATGTCGCCCTGACCGCGCTCGACCATCGGCCCGAGCGCGGCGTGGGTCAGCCGCATCACCGCCCGCACATTGAGCTGGAGCATCTGGTCGATCCGCTCGGCCGGCTGCTCCCAGAACGCACCCTGGCCGCCGATTCCGGCGTTGTTGACCAGCAAATCGACGTGCTGCTCGGCGACCCGGTGCTCCACCGTGGCGCAGCCGTCCACGTCGGCCAGGTCGGCGGGCAGTGTCTCGACCTCGACCCCGTACTGCCGGGTCAGCTCGGCGGCGAATCGCTCGAGCCGGGCACCGTCCCGGGCGACCAGCACCAGCCGGTTACCCTCCCGTGCGAGCCGCCGGGCGAAGGCCGCCCCAATGCCCGCGCTGGCACCCGTGATCAGACAAATCGGTGCTCGCCGGCCGGATCCGGTCGGCTTCTTGGGAGAGCTGGACACGATGAGGACGGTACGCCCCGGGCATCTGCCCCTATTATCGGCTCACACGTCCGGCGGGTCAGTGGCGCCCGGCCGGTGACCGACCAATCAGACTACGGCCGATATGTCAGCCAGAATCGTGAGGGACGACGCGTGACCGATGACAGGTCGGAGAGCCCGAAGACGGAGACCGAGATGCCGGCATGGCCGCAGGAAGGACCGGCCACCGGCCGGGTCGGCCCGGCCCGCAACGGCATGCCGATCGCCGCACTGACCCTCGGCATCCTCTCGCTCATCGCGATCCTGCTGTTGAAATCGCTGCCGATCGCGGTGCTGATGGCCGTGCTGTCGATCGCGATCGGCATCATGGGCCTGCGTCAGGTCAAGCGTGGTATCGCCGACCGGCGTGGATTCGCCCTGGCCGGACTCATCCTGGGCGTGGTCGGGCTGATCCTTTCTGTCGTACTGCTGATCCTTTCGTATCGGGTCTACAACGATTGCAAGCACAAGATCGGCCACTCCCCGAGTCAGAAAGAACTGACCACATGCGTCAACGACAAGAAGTGACGTCGGGGCAGTGACCCAGCCACCGAGCGACGACGCGGCGGCCCAGCGGCCACCGCGGCGGCCGATGTTCGGGCCTTTCACCGGCGGTGGCGTGCAGAATTCGGCGCCGAGCAACCGGATGCCGATCGCGGCCCTGGTGCTGGGCATCGTGTCGATTCCGTTCGCCCTGCTCACTGGGATTCTCGGCATCGTCTGCGGCGTCCTGGCGATCATTCTCGGCCTGATCGGGATCCGGCAGGTCAAGCGCGGAACGGCGACCAAGTCGGGTTTCGCGATCGGCGGCGTGGTCACCGGCGTGCTCGGCCTGATCGCCGCCATCGTCGTCCTGGTCATCAGCGTGCACCGGATCAACGACTGCAAGCAGCACATCGGGCACACACCGAGTCAGAAGGAACTGACCCAGTGCGCTCGGGACCACGTCTGACCACCGTCACCTTTTTGCGCACCTTTTTGCGCCAATGTGGCGTTGGGGCAATCTAGTCGCCCCAACGCCACATTGGCGGGAAATCGAAATCAGCTCGCGACGGTCGTCGCGGCCCGGCTCACGACCAGGCCGGACACCTCGTCGTCCGCGACGTCCACCACGACCTCGTCCCCATCGCGCACCTCGCCGGCGAGCAGTTCGCGGGCCAGCTGATCCCCGATTGCCGACTGCACCAGGCGGCGGAGCGGGCGGGCCCCGTACAACGGGTCGAAACCGTTGAGCGCCAGCCATTCCCGGGCCCCATCGGTGACGGTCAGCGTCAACCTGCGGGCCGCCAGTCGGCGCGCGAGCGCCGCGATCTGGATGTCCACAATCGCGCCGAGCTCGTCGCTGCCGAGCGCCTCGAAGACCACCACGTCATCGAGCCGGTTGAGGAACTCCGGCTTGAAATGCTGCCGAACCATGTTGAGCACCCCGTCGCGTTGGGCGGCGCGGCTCAGCGACTGGTCCGAGATGACCTGTGAACCGAGGTTGGAGGTGAGGATCAGGATGGTGTTGCGGAAGTCCACCGTCCGGCCCTGCCCGTCGGTCAACCGACCGTCGTCCAGGACCTGCAGCAGGATGTCGAAGACGTCCGAGTGCGCCTTCTCCACCTCGTCCAGCAGCACGACCGTGTAGGGCCGCCGGCGCACTGCCTCGGTCAGCTGGCCGCCCTGCTCGTAGCCGACGTAGCCGGGAGGCGCGCCGACCAACCGGGCCACCGAATGCTTCTCGCCGTACTCGCTCATGTCGATGCGCACCATGGCGCGCTCGTCGTCGAAGAGGAATTCGGCCAGGGCCTTGGCCAGCTCGGTCTTGCCGACACCGGTCGGGCCGAGGAACAGGAACGAACCGGTCGGCCGATCGGGGTCGGAAACTCCGGCCCGCGCGCGCCGGACGGCACCGGAAACCGCTTGTACGGCAGCCTTCTGCCCGACAACGCGACTACCGAGCACCTCTTCCATGCGCAGCAGTTTCGCCGTCTCGCCCTCCAACAGGCGCCCGGCCGGAATGCCCGTCCACATGCTCACCACATCGGCCACGTCATCCGGGCCGACCTCTTCCTTCAGCATTGCGCCCTCGGTCTGGGTGGCGCTGGTGGCCTCCTCGAGCTTGCGTTGCAGCTCGGGAATCCGGCCGTACCGCAGCTCGGCGGCCCGGCCGAGATCACCATCGCGCTCGGCCCGTTCTTCCTCGCCACGCGCGGTTTCCAGCTCTTCCTTCGCGGTGCGGATGACGTCGATGGCGCCCTTCTCCTGCTGCCAACGGGCAGTCAGTTGATCGAGCTGTTCGCGTCGATCAGCCAGATCGGCGCGCAGCCGCTCCAACCGTTCCTTCGAGGCAGCATCGTCCTCTTTGGACAATGCCATCTCCTCGATCTCCAGCCGGCGCACGGCGCGCTCGACCTCGTCCACCTCGACCGGCCGGGAGTCGATCTCCATCCGCAGCCGGGACGCGGCCTCGTCGACCAGGTCGATCGCCTTGTCCGGCAGGAATCGCGCAGTCACGTAACGGTCGGACAGGGTCGCGGCGGCCACCAACGCGGCGTCAGTGATCCGTACGCCGTGGTGCACCTCGTACCGCTCCTTGAGTCCACGCAGGATGCCGATGGTGTCCTCAATGGACGGTTCACCGACCAGCACCGGCTGGAATCGCCGCTCCAGTGCGGGATCCTTCTCGATGTGCTCGCGGTATTCGTCCAATGTGGTGGCGCCGACCATGCGCAGCTCACCACGGGCGAGCATCGGCTTCAACATATTGCCGGCGTCCATCGAGCCGTCGCCGGTCGCGCCCGCACCGACGACGGTGTGCAACTCGTCGATGAAGGTGACAACCTCGCCGTCGGATTCCTTGATCTCGGTCAGGACGGCCTTGAGCCGCTCCTCGAATTCGCCCCGGAATTTTGCCCCGGCCACCATGGCACCGAGATCCAGCGAGACGATTCGCTTGCCCCGCAGGGACTCCGGCACGTCGCCGGCGATGACCCGCTGGGCCAGGCCCTCGACGATCGCGGTCTTGCCCACACCGGGCTCGCCGATGAGAACGGGGTTGTTCTTGGTACGCCGGGACAGCACCTGCACGACACGGCGGATCTCGGTGTCGCGCCCGATGACCGGGTCGAGCTTGCCGCTGCGTGCGGCCTCGGTGAGATCGACGCCGTACTTCTTCAGCGCCTGGAAGGTCGACTCCGGGTCGGGGCTGGTCACCTTGCCCGAGCCGCGGACCGCGGTGAAGGCCGCCGCCAGCGCGTCCGGGGTGGCGCCGAACGACTTCAGCGCATCGGCGACCGGGCCGCCGGCCGTCGCGAGGCCGACGAGCAGGTGCTCGGTGGAGAGGTATTCGTCGCCGTTCTGCTCGGCACTGCGCTGCGCTGCATTCAGCACCTGCAGCACGCCGCGCGAGGTCTGCGGCGCGGACGCCGTGGCGCCGCTGACGCTGGGCAGCTTGCCGATCAGCGCCTCAGCCTCGGCCTTGACCTGCTCCGGCGCCGCGCCGACCGCCTTGAGCAGTGGCGCGACCGTGCCGTCGGACTGGTCGATCAGCACCGTCAGCAGGTGCTGCGGCTCCAGCGCCGGATTGCCACGGTCGGTGGCGAGCCGCAATGCGGAGGCGATCGCCTCCTGGCTCTTGGTGGTCAGCTTGTTCGGTTCCATATATGCCTGCCGTCACGTGTATCGGGTGATGGGTACGTCGCCCCTTTCAACGAACCTAGGGTTGAGTCTGTTCCGCTCAACTATGGTTCATCTCGATAGAATTCCAGGTATGGCTCCTCATATCGCAACCAACGATTCTGTCGACCTTGCCGGGCTGCTGGAGTTCGTCCGGCCCCGGCACCACGGCATCCTGCTCACCACCCGGTCTGACGGCGGCCCGCAGGGGTCCCCGGTGACGATGGGCGTCGACGAGCCGGGCCGGATCGTGGTGTCGACCTATCCCGACCGGGCCAAGGCCCGCAATGCGCGGCGCAACCCGCAGGCCAGCGTCATCGTGCTGTCCGACGACTTCGGCGGCGCCTGGGTGCAGGTCGACGGCACCGCCGAGGTGATCGACATCCCGGACTCGGTCGAGCCGCTGGTCGACTACTTCCGCGCGATCTCCGGCGAGCACCCGGACTGGAACGAGTACCGCGAGGCGATGGTGAAGCAGGGCAAGTCGCTGATCCGGGTCACCCCGACCCGCTGGGGGCCGGTCGCCACCGGCGGTTTCCCGGCCCGCCTCGGCTGACTGGCTGAAACGCAGACCCGAACAAACCGTCTCCGCCGACGCCTACGACCTTGCTCCGAGGTGCGGAGCAAGGTCGTAGGGATTCGATACGGGCCTGGGTTGGCGGCCTGATCAGCGGCGCGGCCGCCAGACCATCAGCGCGTTCTTGCCAACCGGGATGAGCTCCCGTCGGTACGAGGGCGGGATGGCCGACTCGGCCGCCGCGGCCCGCTGCTGCACCGCTTCGAACGCCGCGGTCAATCGAGCCACCTGGTCACGGAGCTGGTCGACCATGGTCTCCAGCTCGATGATCCGCTTGACGCCGGCGAGGTTGATCCCGTCCTCCTGGGACAGCCGCTGCACCTGCCGGAGCAGCACCACATCACGGGCCGAATAACGCCGACCCCCGCCGGGTGAGCGGCCCGGATTCACCAGCCCGAGCCGGTCGTACTGCCGCAGGGTCTGCGGATGCATCCCGGCCAGCTGGGCGGCCACCGAGATCACGAAGACCGGAGCATCGTCCGGCACCTGCCCGATATCTCCGAATGCGTCATTCATGGTTTCCCACCTGTGCGTTGACCTGCGGACGCGGGTCATCCGGCGCGGCGGTGGCGTACGCCTGCAGAGCTTCCCGGGCCGCGTCGTTGAGCTTCTTCGGCACCGAGACCTCAACGGTCACCAGCAGGTCGCCGACCGCGGTGCCGCGCTTGACGCCCTTGCCCTTGACCCGGAAGGTCCGGCCACTGGCCGTCCCCGCCGGGAGCTTGAGCGTGACGCTGCCGTCCAGCGTCGGCACTCGTACGGTCGAACCCAGCGCCGCCTCCGGAAAGGTGACCGGCAGGCTCAGCGTCAGGTTGTCGCCGCTGCGCCCGAAGAGCGAGTGCCGCCGGACGTGCACGGTGACGTAAAGGTCACCGGCCGGACCGCCACGTTCGCCCGGCGAGCCGCGCCCGGCGACCCGGATCTTCTGCCCGTCCTTGACCCCGGCCGGGATTCGCACCGTGATGGTGCGGACTCCGGTGGTGACGCCGCTGCCGGCGCAGTCCGGGCAGGGATCGTCGATGAGATGCCCACTGCCACGGCATTCCCGGCACGGCTCGGAGAAGGCGAACGCACCCTGGTTGCGGGTGGTCAGCCCCTGACCGTGACAGACCGGGCAGGTGCGCGGCACCGTTCCCGGTTTGGCGCCACTGCCGTGACAGGTCGGGCAGGTGTGCGGGCTGGACAGCTTCAACGGCAGGGTCAGCCCGGCGACAGCCTCGTCGAACTCGAGGTTGATCTCGGTCTCGACGTTGTTGCCACGGACCGGTCCGCCGGTGCGGGTGGTGCGCCCGCCCCGGCCGAAGAGGCCGCCGAGCACATCGCCGATGCCGCCACTGCCGCCACCGGTGGTACGGGTCGTACCGCCGGAGAAGAGGTCGCCCAGATCGAACGGGACGCCGCCTCCGCCGGCCGTGCCGCCGGACGGGAACCCGCCACCGAAGCCGCCGCCGAGGCCGCCCGCGCCGAACAGCGACCGGGCCTCGTCGTACTCCTTGCGGCGGGTCTCGTTGGAGAGCACGTCGTAGGCCTCGGAGACCTCCTTGAAGCGCTCCTCCGCCTTGGCGTTGTCCGGGTTCGCGTCCGGGTGCAACTCCCGAGCCAGCTTGCGATAGGCCTTCTTGATATCGGCCTGGCTGGCGTTCTTGGCGACACCCAGCGCCTTGTAGTAGTCCTTCTCCAGAAAGTCCTTGGTACTCACGCCGGCGTCACCTCCTCGGGATTAATGCTCGCACTGTTTCGGTCACTGCTGTTCTGGATCACTCTGCTGTGGCTCGGTTCCGGGGGCCGTCCAACCGGCCGGGGGCGCGTCTCCGGCCGGCGCGTTGTGCTCCGGCTCGGCGACCGCCACCATGGCCGGCCGGATCAACCGTTCACCGTGCCGGTAGCCGCGCCGCATGACCTGCACCGCGGTCGGTTGGCTGACCTCGGCACTGGTCGAGTGCATGACGGCCTCGTGCACGATCGGGTCGAACGGATCGCCTGGTGCGCCGAAGCTCTCCAGCCCGAGCTTGCTGAGCACAGCCTGCAGCTGGTCGGCGACCGCCTTGAACGGACCGGCAAGGTCACCGTGCTCGGCGGCCCGGTCCAGGTCGTCCAGCACCGGTAGCAGCGAACCGAGAACGGAGGCGGTGGCCGTGTCGACCACCGCGACCCGGTCGCGGTCCACCCGCTTGCGGTAATTGGCGTACTCGGCCGTGACCCGCTGCAGATCCGCGGTCCGTTCGGCGACCTGGGTCCGCAACTCCGCCGCCTCGGCACTGTCGCCGGGGGCCGGCGTACCGGCAGCGGACCAGCTGGCGGCGTCACCGGACGGCGCTCCTGCCGCGGCCGGGGCCCCGGCGGGCGGTGCGCCCGCCGGCTGCCGGACGTCACCGGTCTCCGGATCGATCCGACGCTTGTCCCTGATCACGACGCGCGGCTCCTGCTCTTCCTCGGGTCCGGTCCTGCCGTCACTCACTTGCTCTGACCCTCGCCGGACTCGTCGTCGACGATCTCGGCGTCAACGACATCCTCGTCGCCGGCTCCGGCCGAAGCGCCGGCCTCGGCACCGGGCGCACCGGCGTCAGCGCCGTCGGGGGTCGCCTCCTGGGTCGCCGCGTTTTGGTAAAGAGCGCCGCCGATCTGCTGGGAGAGCCGGGAAACCTTCTCCTGCGAGGTCTTGATGGCCTCGATGTCGCTGCCACCCAGGGCCGACCGCAGCTCGGTCAGCGCCTCTCCGAGCTCGGTCTTGGACGCCTCGGGGATCTTGTCCCCGTTCTCGGCCAGGAACTTCTCGGTCTGGTACTGCAGCGACTCGGAGGTGTTGCGGGTTTCCGCGTCCTCGCGACGCTGCTTGTCCTCGTCTGCGTGCGCCTCGGCGTCCTTCATCATCCGCTCGATGTCGTCCTTGGGCAGGGCCGAGCCGCCGGTGATCTGGATCGACTGCTGCTTGCCGGTGCCCAGGTCCTTGGCCGAGACGTTGACGATGCCGTTGGCGTCGAGGTCGAAGGTGACCTCGACCTGCGGAACGCCGCGCGGCGCTGGGGCGATGCCCTGCAGACCGAACTCGCCGAGCTTCTTGTTGTACGCCGCGATGTCGCGCTCACCCTGGAAGACCTGGATGGTCACCTCGGGCTGGTTGTCATCGGCGGTCGTGAAGATCTCCGAACGCTTGGTCGGGATCGTGGTGTTGCGCTCGATCAGCTTGGTCATGATGCCGCCCTTGGTCTCGATGCCCAGGGACAGCGGGGTGACGTCGAGCAGCAGGATGTCCTTGACCTCGCCCTTGAGCACGCCGGCCTGCAACGAGGCGCCGACAGCCACGACCTCGTCGGGGTTGACGCCCTTGTTGGGCTCCTTGCCGCCGGTCAGCTCCTTGACCAGATCGCTCACTGCGGGCATCCGGGTCGAGCCACCGACCAGCACCACGTGGTCGATCGCCGAGACCGGAATTCCGGCGTCCTTGATCGCCTGCTGGAACGGGGTCTTCGTACGCTCGAGCAGGTCCTGCGTCATCCGCTGGAACTCCGCCCGGGTGATCGTCACGTCCAGGTGCAGCGGGCCGTCGGCGCCGGCGGTGATGTACGGCAGGTTGACGGTCGAGGACTGTCCACCGGACAGCTCGATCTTCGCCTTCTCCGCGGCCTCGCGCAGTCGCTGCGCCGCCATCTTGTCCTTGGACAGGTCGATGCCGTTCTGGTTCTGGAACTGCTTGACCAGGTGGTCGACAACCCGCTGGTCCCAGTCGTCCCCACCGAGCTGGGTGTCACCGGCGGTCGCCTTGACCTCGATGACGCCCTCGCCGATCTCCAGCAACGACACGTCGAACGTGCCACCACCGAGGTCGAAGACCAGGATGGTCTGTTCCTTCTCGCCCTTGTCCAGCCCGTAGGCCAGTGCCGCGGCGGTCGGCTCGTTGATGATCCGCAGGACGTTGAGGCCCGCGATCGTGCCGGCCTCCTTGGTGGCCTGCCGCTGGTGGTCGGAGAAGTACGCCGGGACGGTGATCACCGCATCGGTGACCTCCTCGCCCAGATAGGACTCGGCGTCCCGCTTCAGCTTCTGCAGCACCCGCGCGGAAATCTCCTGCGGCGTGTACTTCTTCCCATCGATGTCGCCGGTGGTCCAGTCGGTGCCGATGTGTCGCTTGACCGACCGCACCGTCCGGTCGACGTTGGTCACGGCCTGCCGCTTGGCGACCTCACCGACCAACACCTCACCGTTCTTCGCGAACGCCACCACTGATGGCGTCGTCCGCGCCCCCTCCGCGTTCGCGATGACCGTGGGCTCGCCGCCCTCCAGCACCGCAACGACGGAGTTGGTCGTACCAAGGTCAATACCAACTGCACGCGCCATGTCGCTCTACCCTCACTTGCCTGATGTCAGTTTGTCCGGTCTATTACTTTCCAGTGCCGCTGCTTTTCAGGGCAACAGCGCTCATCCTACGCAGCAGACTTGAGCCTGCACCACTCACCTTTCGTCCGTCCAACGGGCGGCGTCCGTGGAGAATTCCGCAGCGCCTGTGAGCTGAGGCACAGGCTCGGATGCGGCTCGGCCGACGGCGTCGGGTCGCCACCCGATCGCCGCTTCCAGCGACTAGCGTGCAGCGCGATCGGCGGCGTGCGGACGGCTATGTTACTTGCGAGTAGCGTTGGGCCTGCCGTTCCGGCCCGCTGTTTCGGGATCGCCCGTCGTTTCGGGATCGCAAGGAGGCGTCCGTGATCGTCCGCATGGTGATCGGCCTGCTGATCACGGTGGTGGCCCTGGCCATCGCCGGCCGCCGGGCCTGGTGGTTGTTCCGGCTGGTGCGCTCCGGCCAGCCCGACACCAGCCGTACGCAGGACCTGCCGGCCCGAATCAGGGCGCAGGTCACCGAGGTCTTCGGTCAGCGCCGGCTGCTGAAGTGGTCGATTCCCGGGGTCGCGCACTTCGTGACGTTCTGGGGATTCATCGTGCTGTTCTTCACGATCGTCGAGGCGTATGGCGCGCTGTTCGACAAGGACTTCGCGTTCTGGTGGTTCGGGCACGGCCGGGCGCTGGGCTTCCTGGAGGACTTCTTCGCCGTCGCGGTGCTGGTCGGGCTGGTGTCGTTCGCGGTGATCCGGCTCCGGCATGCGCCGGACCGGGAGTCGCGGAAGTCCCGGTTCTATGGCTCGCATACCGGCGCCGC
>DATAVB010000025.1:0-18240 GCA_036267955.1 Mycobacteriales bacterium
GTCGGGCGCGATCGAACAGCCGTCGCCACGGCGGCATTTCTTCGGCGAATTGGCGGAGAAACCGCGAGAGCTCCGGTAACCGGACATCAGTGCCGCAGGAGGGCGGTCTGGAATGGGATCTCGCGCTACATAACGAAATAAGGCGTCGGGCAGCCACGGGGGGAGCTGCCCGACGCGCCTGTGACGCTACACCAGGCGAGTGCGCTGTGCGACCAACTCGCCCCATCTTCTTCCAGCCTGTCGTTGCAATTTGAGTGATGCAATTGCCTGCCTGCGTTGGTGCCGCTCAGCGGTTGCAGGTGCTGTCGCTCGGGTCGAACCACATCGCCCGGACCGACGTCGTAACGTGACTCCCAAGGTCGTCGCGCGCGGCGACCGGGCTGTCGTACCGAAATTTGATCCGGATTCCCTGGAGGACCACTGTGACCGATGCCGCCGCCCAGCCGCCACAGTCCGGGACGCCGGCCAGCACCCCCGCACAGGACGCGACGCTGCTCGAGCGGGCGATGTTTGAGATCAAGCGCATCATCGTGGGTCAGGATCTGATGGTCGAACGACTGCTCGTGGCGTTGTTGGCGGGCGGGCACTGTCTCCTGGAGGGCGTGCCGGGCGTCGCCAAGACCCTGGCCGTGGAGACACTGGCGCGGGTCAGCGGCGGCCAGTTCTCCAGGATCCAGTTCACCCCGGACCTCGTCCCGGCGGACATCGTCGGCACCCGGATCTACCGCTCCGGACAGGAGCGTTTCGACACCGAGCTCGGTCCGGTGTTCGCCAACTTCCTGCTGACCGACGAGATCAACCGGGCCCCGGCGAAGGTGCAGTCGGCGTTGCTCGAGGTGATGGCCGAGCGGCACGTTTCGATCGGCGGCACCACGTACGACATGCCGGCGCCCTTCCTCGTCCTCGCCACCCAGAACCCGATCGAGTCCGAGGGCGTGTATCCGCTCCCGGAAGCGCAGCGCGACCGTTTCCTGCTCAAGATCGCCGTCGACTACCCGAGCATGGAGGAGGAGCGGGAGATCATCTACCGGATGGGCACCGAGCCCCCGGTCGCGGAGCAGATCCTGAGTCCCGCCGACATCATCCGGCTGCAGCACACTGCGAGCCGGGTGTTCGTGCACCACGCCCTCGTCGACTATGTGGTCCGCCTCGTCTTCGCCACCCGCTCGCCCAAGGACCACGGCATGCCCGACGTCGCCACCTGGGTGACCTACGGAGCCAGCCCGCGTGCCTCGCTCGGACTCATCGCGGCGAGCCGCGGCCTGGCGCTGCTGCGTGGCCGGGATTACGTGCTGCCCCAGGACGTCGTCGACGTCGCCACCGACGTGCTCCGCCACCGACTGGTGCTGTCGTACGACGCGCTCGCCGACGGCGTGCCGGCCGACCACGTGGTGCGGCGGGTCCTGCAGACCGTGCCGCTGCCCCAGGTGAGCGCCCGTCAGCAGCGTCCCGCGTACCAGAGCGGACCGCCGTCGCAGCCGGTGCCGAGCACGCCACAGCGCGGGGAGCGGACGGCGTGAGCGATCGCCGCGGTAGTTCCGCATGAACGAGTTTCCCGGCGGGTCGTCGCTCGCCGGGCCGCCGCCGTCCCTGTCCGGCCAGCCGGTCGACGCCGTGCTGGCCAAGCTGGAGCTCACGGTCCGCCGCCGGCTGGACGGCCTGCTGCAGGGCAACCATCTCGGCCTGGTCCCCGGGCCCGGCTCGGAGGCGGGGGAGTCGCGGGTCTACCACCCCGGCGACGACGTCCGGCGGATGGACTGGCCGGTCACCGCGCGCACCACCATCCCGCATGTGCGGGAGACCATCGCTGACCGCGAACTGGAGACCTGGGTCGTGGTCGACCTGTCGCCCAGCCTGGACTTCGGCACGGCGGCATGCGAGAAGCGTGACCTGGCCGTCGCCGGGCTTGCCGCCATCGTCTATCTCACCCAGCACGGCGGCAACCGGGTCGGCGCCATCATCACCACCGGGCAGGACGTGATCCGCATCCCGGCGATAGCCGGCCGGGCGCACGCCCAGTCGGTGATCCGGCGGGTCGCCTCGACGCCGCGCTCCGAGCACGGCCGGCGCGGCGATCTCGGTTCGGTGCTGGAGATGCTCCGTCGGCCGCCGCGCCGGCGCGGGCTCGCGGTCGTCATCTCCGACTTCCTCGGCGAGCAGAACTGGGAGGGTCCGCTGCGGGCACTCGCCGGACGGCACGAGGCGCTCGCCATCGAGGTGCTCGACCCGCGCGAACTCGAACTGCCGAATGTCGGGATGCTCACCGTCGTCGATCCGGAGTCCGGACAGCAGTTGGAGGTGCAGACCGCGAAACGGTCGTTGCGCGAGAACTACGCCACTGCCGCACGCAAGGAGCGGGACGAGATAGCCGCGGCCATGCGGCGGGCCGGCGTACCGGCCCTGACGCTGCGCACGGACCGGGACTGGCTGATCGACATCGTCCGGTTCGTGGCCGCCCGCCGACGCGGCGCCTCCGGTGGGGCCCTGCGATGACCACCCAAGAGCTGACCTGTAGCGCGACCGACCCGCGAGCCGAGGGCTGAGGAGCCGACCCGATGACCAAGTTCCTGGCCCCGCAGTGGTTGTGGCTGTTCGCCGCGGTCGGCGCGCTACTGCTGCTGTACGTGCTGCTGCAGTGGCGGCGTAAGCGTTATGCGGTCCGGTTCACCAACACCGCGCTGCTCGGCTCGCTGGCGCCGAAGCGACCCGGCTGGCGCCGGCACGTCGCGTTCGGGCTGCTGCTGCTCGCGCTGGCGTCCCTGACGGTCGCGATGGGCCGCCCGAGCCGCGAGGTCAAGGTGCCGCGGGACCGCGCGACGGTGATGATGATCATCGATGTCTCGTTCTCGATGGACGCCACGGACGTGAGCCCGACCCGATTGAAGGCGGCGCAAGCCGCGGCGAAGGAATTCGCCGGACTGCTGCCGACGTCGATCAACCTCGGGTTGGAGTCGTTCTCCGGCACCACCAGCATCGACGCCAAGCCGAGCACCAACCGGGCCCCGGTGATCCGTGCGATCAACGGGCTGCACACCGCCGCCTCGACCGCCACCGGCGACGCCATCTTCGCCGCGCTGAGTTCGTTGCAGTCCTTTGAGCAGGAGATCCCTGGCGCCAACAAATCCAGCGCGCCACCGGAGCGGATCGTGATGCTCTCCGACGGTGCCCGGACCCTCGGGCGGTCCGTCGACACCGCCGTCGCGGCGGCAAAGGCGGCCAAGGTGCCGATCTCGACGATCGCGTTCGGCACGCCCAACGGCGAGGTCGACATCGAGGGCAACCGCAGCTCCGTACCGGTGGACACGGACACGATGAAGCAGATCGCCGCCGGCACCGGCGGCAGCTATCACGCGGCCGCCAGCGAGCAGGAACTGCGCGATGTCTACAAGAACCTGGGCAGCCAGATCGGCTACGTCAAGAAGCCGCGCGAGGTGACGACCTGGGCGATCGGTGTCGGGCTGATCCTCGCGTTCGCGGCGGCCGGCGCGTCGCTGCTGTGGACGAATCGCCTGTTGTAGCCCGGCTGAACTGAGCGGTCGCCGGCGGTGCAGGTAGCCTCTCCGGGCGTATCCGCGCGTACCGAGGCAGCACCGGAGGGGTTTGTGAGCCGATCCGTTCTCGTCACCGGAGGCAACCGGGGCATCGGTCTGGCCATCGCCAGGGCCTTCGCCGAACAGGGCGACCAGGTGGCGGTGACGCACCACAGCACGAATGCTCCGGACGGCCTGCTCGGAGTGCGCTGCGATGTCACCGACGAGGCTCAGGTGGACCGAGCGTTCGTCGAGATCGAGGCCGCGCACGGCCCGGTCGAGGTGCTGGTCTCCAACGCCGGCATCACCGACGACACCCTGCTGATGCGGATGAGCGAGGACCAGTTCACCCGCGTGCTCGACACCAACCTCACCGCCGCCTACCGGGTCGCCAAGCGCGCGACCCCGAAGATGCTGCGCGCCCGGCGCGGCCGGATGATCTTCATCTCCTCGGTCGTCGGCCTGACCGGGTCTGCCGGCCAGGTGAACTACGCCGCGTCGAAGGCGGGCCTGGTCGGGCTGGCCCGGTCCATCGCCCGCGAGCTGGGTTCCCGCGGCATCACGGCCAATGTGGTCGCCCCCGGTTTCGCCGACACCGAGATGACCCAGGTGCTGCCGGAGGCACGTAAGGCGGAGATCCTCACCCAGGTGCCGCTGGGCCGGTACGGCGCGGTCGAGGAGATCGCCGGCGCGGTCACCTTCCTGGCCGGCGACGCCGCCGCGTACATCACCGGGGCGGTGCTGCCGGTGGACGGCGGCCTGGGCATGGGGCACTAACGCAGCACCGGGTCAGCCCGGGCATTGGCGCGGCCAATGTCGCCAGGTCAACTTTGTCGGGTCCGGCACGTTCGGGGTCACTGTCGGTGTTCGTAGGCTCGACCGCAACCAAGGCCACAGCTGCCGGGCGATTTCCGACCCGGAATCGAGGAACGGAGAGAACGTGACAGGTCTGCTGGACGGCAAGCGGGTGCTCGTCGCCGGAGTGTTGACGGAGGCATCCCTCGGCTTCGCCACGGCCAAGGCGGCGCAGGAGCAGGGCGCGCAGGTCATCGTCTCCAACTTCGGCCGCGGGATGGGAATCACCCGCCGGGTGATCAAGAAGCTGCCCACCGAGCCGCCGCTGTTGGAGCTGGATGTCACCGACCCCGAGCACCTGGCCGGGCTGGCGGGCGCGGTGCGCGAGCACGTCGACGGCTTGGACGGCCTGGTCCACGCCATCGGATTCGCGCCGCAGGACGCCCTCGGCGAGGGGTTCGCGGGTACGGACTGGTCGCCGGTGGCGACCGCGCTGCAGATCTCCACGTGGTCCTTCGCCGCGCTGACCAACGCCTGCCTGCCGCTGTTCGGTGAGTCCGGCGGCTCGGTCCTCGGCTTCGACTTCGACGCCACGGTGGCCTGGCCGGCGTACTCCTGGATGGGCGTGGCCAAGGCGGGGCTGGAGTCGGCGACGCGCTATCTCGCCCGCGAGCTCGGCCCGCGCGGGATCCGGGTCAACCTCGTCTCGGCCGGCCCGCTGAAGTCGATGGCGATGCGCGGAATCCCGGGGGCCGAGGTGTTCGAGAGCAGCTGGCAGGACCGGGCGCCACTCGGCTGGGACAGCAGCGACTTCGACCCGGCAGGGAAGTCGGCCGCGGCCCTGCTGTCGGACTGGTTCACCGCCACCACCGGCGAGATCGTGCACGTGGACGGCGGATACCACGCCGTCGGCGCCTGACCCCGGAGCTGGTGCGGCAGCGGCGGCGGGTCAGGATGACAGCGTGAGCACCCCGTACGACGCGCTGCTGCTGCTGTCCTTCGGCGGGCCGGAGGGCCCGGACGACGTCATGCCGTTCCTGCGGAACGTGACCCGCGGGCGCGGTATACCGGATGAACGGTTGGCCGCGGTCGCTGAGCATTACCTGCACTTCGGCGGGGTGTCGCCGATCAACGGGCTGAACCGGGAACTGCTGGCCGCGATCCGGGCCGACTTCGCCGCCGCCGGGTTGGATCTGCCGGTGTACTGGGGGAATCGCAACTGGGACCCGTACGTCACTGACACCCTGCGGCAGATGAGCAAGGACGGCGTACGCCGGGCGCTGGCCTTCGCAACCAGCGCGTACACCTCGTACTCGGGCTGCCGGCAGTACCAGGACGACATCGCCGCGGCCAGAGCCGAGATCGGCGCCGACGCGCCCGTCGTGGACAAGCTCCGGCACTTCTTCAACCACCCGGGATTCATCGAGCCGGCGGCTGACGCGGTCCGGGCCGCGCTGCGGGAGGTACCGGTGGGCGCCCGGCTGGTCTTTACCGCGCACAGCATCCCGACCAGCATGGCCCGGGACAGCGGCCCGGACGGCGACCTCTACGTCACCCAGCTGACCGAGGCGGCCCGGCTGGTGACCGAGGCGGTGGCTCCGGGGGAGTCGTTCGATCTGGTCTGGCAGAGCCGCAGCGGTCCGCCGCAGGTGCCGTGGCTGGAGCCGGACATCAACGACCACCTCGAACGGCTGGCCGCCGACGGGGTGGCGGCGGCGGTCGTGGTGGCGCCGATCGGGTTCGTCAGTGACCACATGGAGGTGGTCTGGGACCTGGACAACGAGGCGGCCGAAACCGCGCGGCGGCTGGGTCTGGGTTATGCCCGGGCCGGAACGCCGGGCGCCGATCCACGGTTCGTCGCGATGATCCGGGAGCTGGTGCTGGAACGGCTGGATGCCGGCTGCCCGCGCCGGGCGCTCGGCCCGATGGGGCCCTCGCACGATGTCTGCCCGGTCGGCTGCTGCCCGGCCCCGGCTCGACGCCCGGTGCCCCGGAGCTAGCCGCCACTAGTTTTCCATGATCGTGATCGTGATCGGTTTCTGGTTGGTATGGCCCCAGCCACCGATCATGATCATGGAAAGGTGAGGTCAAGATCGTGCTAGTCCTGGTGCGGGATCGTGAAGGCGTACGGACCGCGCGCGACGCAGGATTCCTGCAACAGGACACCTACGGCAGGAGCACCCCCGTGACGGCGACAGCAACCGATGAGGCACTCACGACGGCACAGACGGTCAGCGACGAGGTGGTGGACCGCTACCAGCGGCGCGGCTTCGTACACATTCCGAAGGTGCTCTCCACCGCGGAGGTGCAGCGGTTCCGGGCGGCGGTGATCGCCTACCGCAAGCGGGCGCAGACCCTGAACAACGCCGACCTGCCGGTGTTCGCGCAGTACGTGGACGTCTGGCAGCAGGACGAGACCCTGGCCGAGCTGACCCGCAATCCCCGGCTGGCCGGCATCGCGGAGCGGCTGCAGGGCTCGCGGCTGCGGATCTGGCATGACCAGATCCTGATCAAGGATCCGCACAACGGCGCCGCCACCGAGTTCCACCAGGACCGGCCGTACTGGCCGCACGCCGGCGGTCAGGCGCTGTCGGCGTGGGTGGCGCTCGTGGATGTGCCCGTCGACAAGGGCTGCATGACGTTCATCCCGGGATCGCAACGGCAGACCGCGCTGCAACGGCAGGATCTCAACGACCACCGGTCGCTGACCAGCATCTGGCCGGAGGGCGAGTGGCAGGAGCGGATCACGCTGCCACTGCGGGCCGGCGACTGCACGTTCCACAACGCCTACACCGCCCACACCGCGAACCCGAACGACACCGACGACCCGCGGCTGGCCCAGGTTGTGATCTACATGGACGCCGACACGACCTACACCGGCGCCGTACATCCGGTCACCGACAAGCTCGGTCTCACGGCCGGCGAGCCGTTCCCGGAGGACCGGTTTCCCAGCTGTGCGGCGCTGCAAGCGCGATAGCGGAGGTCAGTGCCGGCGGGCCGGCTGGGCGTTGTACGCGGCCAGTCTGGCTCGCCGTACCGCGGTCGCCAGTGGCCGCAGCAGCTCGGCCCGGTGCTGCGCCTGCAACCCGGTGACGGCGCCGCCGGGGGCGTCGGTGGCGGCCAGCCGCAGCACGACGTCGAGCCGGTCGGCCTGGGACAGCAGCCGGGTCGCGCGCGGGTCGTGGCCGTCGGGCAGCTCGAGCAGCGGACCGGCCTGCCGCAGGGAGGCGACGGCATCAGCGATCTCCGGCCGCCAGCTCGCCACGTCCAGCTCGGTCAGTGCACTCGCCGCGTGCCGCAGCGCCGAGGTCAGGTCGTACTCGGCTTCGGCGACCTGCAGCGGATCCGGCCTCGGCTCGGTGATGTCGTACGCGCGCCAGACCACCGTGACCGTCTTGCTGCCGCGCGGTGAGCCATGCACGGTCACCAGCGGTACGAAGCCGAGCGCCGATCCGTGGCTGGCCTCGCCGGCCTCCAGGGCGGCCGCGGCGAATTCGGTGCCGGCCGGAAGCCCGCGCGGGTCGCCGGCGACCGGCAACACGAGGCGCAGTCCGGACGGCTCGTGCGACCGCAGCTCCGACAGCGCCCAGCCGAGCGGGACGTCGTCCGCGCCGGGCAGGCCGGTCACCCGGTGTGGCTCGTCATCGCCGGTGACCCGGGCGACCGCCTCGTCGTACGAGGTGCGGCCGTCCAGCCACGCGCTGACCCAGACGGTGAAGAGCCCGGACCGCAGCCGGTGCTCGGAAGGCTGTTCTGGCATGGTGGCGAGCCTACGACGAGAGACCGACTGTTCGCAGGGAGTGGTCGACACACCGTCCGTGATCGGCCGGCCGTGGAGCCTGGACCGCTAGCGTCGGAGCGTGGACAGGTACGGCGAAGACGTCATGAACCCGGGTGTGGGTGTGCCGCTGATCAATGGCAGCACCTGGCGCCGCAAACGAGAGATTCCGGAGATCGTGGCCGAGCCCGATCTGGTGGTCGAGGACTCCGCCTCCGGCTTCTGCGGTGCCGTCATCGGCTGCGCGAAAGGGACGGTCACCCTGGAGGACCGGCATGGCCGGCAGCGGCTCTTTCCGCTGCAGCCGGCGGCGTTCCTGCTCGACGGCAAGCCGGTGACGCTCACCGCTCCGAAGGTCGTGACCGGGCCGAGCAAGCCGGGTCGGACGGCGTCGGGTTCGGTCGCCGTGCCGAACGCGCCGGTCAAGGTGGCGCGGGCCAGCCGGATCTACGTGGAGGGTGTGCACGACGCGGCCCTGGTGGAGCGGGTCTGGGGTGACGACCTGCGGATCGAGGGCGTCGTGGTGGAGCCGCTGCACGGCATCGACGACCTGCCCTCGGTGATCCGGGACTTCGGGCCCGCGACCGAACGCCGGCTCGGCGTGCTCGTCGACCACCTCGTGCCAGGCAGCAAGGAGAGCCGCATCGTCGGTGCGGTCCGGGACCAGAACGTCCTGGTGACCGGGCATCCGTACATCGACATCTGGCAGGCGGTCAGGCCGGCCGCCGTTGGTATCCGGGCCTGGCCCACGGTGCCGCGCGGACAGCCCTGGAAGGAGGGCGTCTGCGCCGCGCTGGGGGTCAGTGACCCGCAGGAGATGTGGCGCCGGGTGCTGTCGTCGGTCTCGAGTTACGCCGATCTGGAGACGCCGTTGCTGGGCGCGGTCGAGCGTTTGATCGACTTTGTGACGATCGGTGGGTGATTCCGGCGCCGTACGGCCAGATGGTGGCACGATGGGTCAATGGCAGTGTGGTTGATCTGGATCGTGGCGGCCGTCGGCCTGGCGATTGCCGAAGCCATCTCGGTCGACCTGATCCTGATCATGGTCGCCGGGGGCGCCGCCGTCGCCGGCGGCGCGGCCGCACTCGGCCTGCCGATCGGGTTGCAGTTGGCGGTTTTCGCGATCGTGTCGATCGGCCTGCTGGTCCTGGTGCGGCCGGTCGCCAAGCGGCATCTGATGGTGACCGAGCACAGCGGCAAGACCGGCATCGAGGCTCTGGTCGGGCGCACCGCGATCGTCCTGAGCACGGTCGATGCGAACAACGGCCGGGTGAAGATCGGCGGCGACGAGTGGTCGGCCAAGTCGTACGACCCGCTGCAGGTGCTGGAAGCCGGCGATACGGTACGGGTTCTGGAGATTCGGGGAGTAACCGCCGTGGTGTGGGGTGAGCCGTAACCGTGGTGTGGCCGCCGATGTCCGCGGCCAGTGACGTCAGATCCATCGATTTCTCCGCGGATCTCCGCGGTCTCCTTGGGAGGGGACATACATGGCAGCGCTGATCGTCGTCATCGTCGTCGTCGTACTGGTGCTCGTGGTGCTGGCCCGCAGCGTCCGGATCGTGCCGCAGGCTCGCGCGGGTGTGGTGGAACGGCTGGGCCGGTTCACCCGGGTGCTGTCGCCGGGTATGGCGCTGCTGGTGCCGTTCATCGACCGGGTGCGCGCCACCATCGACCTGCGCGAGCAGGTCGTCTCGTTCCCGCCGCAGCCGGTCATCACCTCCGACAACCTGACCGTCAACATCGACACGGTCATCTACTTCCAGGTCACCGATCCGCGGGCGGCGACCTACGAGATCGCCAACTACATCCAGGCGGTCGAGCAGCTCACCGTCACGACGCTGCGTAACGTCGTCGGTGGGATGAACCTGGAGGAGGCGCTGACCTCCCGCGACCGGATCAACACCCGGTTGCGCGGCGAACTGGACGAGGCGACCGGCCGCTGGGGCATCCGGGTCGGCCGGGTCGAGCTCAAGGCGATCGACCCGCCACCGTCCATTCAGGACTCCATGGAGAAGCAGATGCGCGCCGACCGGGACAAGCGCGCGATGATCCTGCAGGCCGAAGGTCAGCGGGAGTCGGCGATCAAGACCGCCGAGGGGCAGAAGGCATCGCTGATTCTGTCCGCTGAAGGTCAGCGTCAGTCGGTGATCCTGGCCGCCGAGGGTGAGCGGCAGAGCCGCATCCTGCGGGCCGAGGGTGAGCGCGCGGCGCGCTACCTCTCGTCGCAGGGCCAGGCCAAGGCCATCGAGACCGTGTTCCGGTCCATCCACGTGGCCAACCCGGACCCGAAGTTGCTGGCGTACCAGTACCTGCAGATGCTGCCGCAGATCGCGCAGGGCGACGCCAACAAGATGTGGATCGTGCCGAGCGAGTTCAGCAAGGCGCTCGAGGGTCTGGGCAGCGCCTTCGGCGGCGGTTCCGGCAACGGCGAAGGGGGCGGGTCGCCGGCTGGGTCCTGGCTGACCGAAGCGGGCAGCGGTCCGGCCGCCGGCCCGATCGGCGAGTCCGACCTGGACACGACGGACTGGTTCGAGTCGAAGCTGGCGCCGGAGCCGGTGTCGCCCGCGTCGCTGCGGGCGTCGGACCACGACCCGGACAGCCTCGCCGCGCACGAGGGACTGCCGGACAGCGAGACGGCGGTGCCCGGGCTGTCGATACCGTCGGTCTCGGTGCCGCAGCCGGAGATCCCGCGCAGCCCGAGCGGCGGTCCCAGCGATGAGGAGCTCGACCGGGAGCGGGCCCGGGAGTACGGGCCCCAGACCGGCCAGCAGCCGGCCGTACCGCCGCCGCCGTACCGACCTGGGCTGCCCGGCGGCCCGCAGCAACCGCAGGGCCAACAACCGCCGCAGGGCCAACAACCCCAGGGCCAGCCGCCGCAGGAGCAGCCCCGGCGCTACAACCCGCCGCCGTGGCAGAGCGGTCCGCCGGAGCGCTGACGGCACCTGGTGAGCACCCGTCAACCATGATCATGGGAATCGGAGGCGGTCGGGGCGGCCGTGCTGGGGCCAGAGCTCAGCTGTCGCGGCGGAAGCTGCGCAGCGAGAACGCCGCGGTGGTGCTGAGCCGCTCCACGTCGGCGATCCGGTCGAAGGCGTCGCGGACGCTGTAGCGGTAGGGCGTCATGCCGACCAGATCCCGTACCGCCTCGTTGTCGAGGCTCAGCCGCAATTCGACGTGTTCGGCGGTCGTCGCGGTGAATCCCGGGACGCCGTCAAGCGGCACCTGCTCATCGTGCGGGACCGACTCGCGATAGAGGAGCGCCCGCAGCCCGTCGAGGTGCGCCGCACCCGGCACGACCACGATCACCGAGCCACCGGGCCGCACCACCCGGGCCAGCTCCGCGGGGAAGACCGGGGAGAACACGCTGACCGCCACGTCGACCGACCCGTCCAGGACCGGTAGTGCGGCGCCGCTGGCGACGGCGAACAACGCCGCACGGTGGGCTTTCGCCGCCATGCGTACGGCCGGCTGGGACACGTCGACACCCAGCACGGACTCGCCGGTCAACACGTCCGTGTAGTAGCCCTCACCGCAGCCGACGTCGAGCTGCGCGCCATCGGCCGGCACCAGCTCCGCGAGTGCCTGCCGCAGCGGCTCGTAGTGTCCGGCGGTCAGGAAGCGGCGCCGGGCGGCCACCATCTCGCGGTCGTCGCCGTGTGGTCGCCGGCCGCCGCGGCCGGGATGCAGCAGATGTACGTAGCCCTCTTTGGCGCGATCGAAGTGATGGCCGTTCGGGCAGCCGAAACGGGACTCTCCGGCCGTGAGCGGTGACCGGCATACCGGGCAGGCAAGCATCGTCGGTCAGGCTAGCGGTGCTCGCGCAGCGGCCCAACGGTCAGCCCCAGCTCGGCGGCCCGGTCCAGCACCGCCGGCAGCGCGCCGAGCGTCGCCCGCCAGGCTCCCGCGGCGGCGAACCGGTCGGCGTCGTGCAGCAGCAGCGTCGCGCCGCCCCGGATCCCCGGCTCGGCCGTGCGGTAGATCGAATCGGCCGTAGCGGTCGCGGTCCAGTCCTTGCCCCAGACCGTCCAGATCACCGGCCGCAGCCCGAGTCGGCGGGCGATGACGGCGCCATCGGTGGTCAGCACGCCGTACGGCGGCCGGAAGTAGGTGGGCGGCCGACCGGTCGCCTCCGCCACCAGATCCCGGCACCGGGTCAGGTCGTCGCGCACCCGGTGCGGCGGCCGGCCGAGCAGGTACCGGTGCTGGTATCCGTGCACCGCGACCTCGTGGCCGGCGTCGGCGATGGCGCGGCCCAGGCCCCGGTCGCGGGCGAGCTGGCTCCCGACCAGGAAGAAGGTCGCGGTGACGCCCGCCTTCTCCAGCGAGTCGAGGAAGAGCGGGGTCGACGCGGCGGACGGTCCGTCGTCGAAGGTGAGGGCGAGATGGTCGGGTCGACCGACACCGGCCAGCCGCGGGGTATGCCGCCGGACCGCGGGCAACCAGGTCGCCGCGTATCCGACATGGGCCGCCGCCAGGCCGCAAACCGCCGATATCGGCCAGCGTCGGACCATGATCACCCCTGAACGTCGGCTGGAATAGGCGATGCGCCATGGTATTGCGCATGTCTGACGGTCCAGCGCGCTACCTCATCATTTCGGCCAGCATGGGTGCCGGCCACGACCAGGTGGCGCTCGAACTCGCCAGCCGGTTCCGCGATCAGGGGGCCGAGGCGCGGGTGGTCGACCTGCTGGAGGTGCTGCCGGCGCCGGTCGGACGGGCGCTGCGCAGCGGGTACGCCGGGATGCTGCGGATCGCGCCGTGGCTGTACGAGGGGATCTACCGGGCGTTCTTCGTACCGCGGGAACGTCTGCAGCCCTCTACCTCGCCGATGGTGCGGCTCGCCGCGCGGCGGCTCGACTCGGTGATCGCCGGCTACCGGCCCACCGCCGTGCTCTCCACCTTTCACCTCGCCGGACAGGCGGTCGGGCGGCTGCGCAGCACCGGTCGGCTCGCGGTGCCCGGGGTCGTGGTTATCACCGACGCCGTGGCACACGCACTCTGGTTGGATCCGGGCAACGACGTCTTCGTCTGCGTATTCCCGCATGTCGCAGACGAGGTGCGGCGGCGCACCGGCCGCCCGGCAATCGCGCCCGGGCCGATCATCGATCCGCGCTTCGGGCCCGACCACGACCCGGCCGAGGGCCGCAAGCGGCTCGGACTGGCCGACGGCGAGGACGCGATCGTGCTCTCGACCGGCTCATGGGGGGTTGGCGACGTCGCGGTCACCGCGTCCCGGCTGGCCGAGCTGCCCGGTGTCCGCCCGACGGTGCTCTGCGGCCGGAACGAGCGGCTCAGAGCCGAGCTCTCCGCCGTGCCAGGATGTGTGGCGCTGGGTTGGCGGGACGACCTGCCGGAGCTGCTGGCCGGCGCCTCGGTGTTGATCGACAACGCCGGCGGGGCCACCTGTATCGAGGCGTTCGCCACCGGGGTGCCGGTGGTGTCGTTCCGCCCCATTCCCGGGCACGGCCGGGCCGGTGTGGCTGCTCTGGCCGAGGCCGGGCTGACCACCTACGCCAGGGACGAGCCGGCACTGCTCGAGGTGGTGCGGCGGTTACGCCAGGCCGGACCGGCCCGCGCGGCTCAATGCGGCAAGGCGGCCGAGATCTTCGCGGCCGACCCGGCGGTGGCGATCCGCGATCAGCTGCGGGACACCGCCGCGCCGGTGCCCGAGCCGCGGAGCCAGTCGCGGCTACGCCGGACCCGACGCTAGCGCGCGGCCGATCCGCCCTGGAACTGGGAAACGTCCACAATGGACGGATCGCCGTCGTCGGCCGCGCCGGTGGCCAGGGGTGACCGGGACAGCGCGATGCTGCCGAGCACGATGATGATGCCGCCGACGAGCGCGGGCGCGAGCCAGACTCCGGTGCGCAACTGCTCGCCGAACAGGAGCACGCCGTAGCCGACGCTGACCAGCGGGTCGCAGGCTGAGATCGGGGGCTGCGCGGCGACCAGACTGCCGGACTGCAGGGCGTTCTGCACGAGGAAGAAGCTGGCCACACCGGTGACCACCATCAGGTAGAGCTGCCAGGACGTGACGACCCGCTCGACGCCGCCGGAGGCGAGGTGGTTCAGTGCGCCCTTCATCAGGGCGGCGGTGAAGCCGAAGCCCAGCCCGGCCGCGGCTCCGTACAGCGCCGCCCGGCGACCGCCGCTGGTGCGCAGCCCGGCCGCGACCAGCACGGCGCCCGCGCCGACGCTCGCCACGCAGGCCCACACCCATGCGGCCAGGCCAGAGCGAGGCGTACCGTCCTGCGGCGCGGTGGCGATCAGCAGCACGGCGAGGCCGCCGCTGACCGCGATGGCACCGATCCAGGCGTCCCGGTCGAGGCTGGTGCGGAAGGCCACCGCGGCCACCACCAGGGTGAGCGGAAGCTCGGCCACCACGATCGGCTGGACCAGCGCCAGGTCGCCGACGGACAACGCGGCGGCCTGGAAGAGGAAGCCGGCGATGAGCGCGGCGACGCCGCCGAGCCAGATCGGCCGGCGGATGAGGTCGATGATCAGTTTGAAGCGCATGGCGTCGGCCAGCGGCACGGTACGCGCGGCACGTCGCTGCAGGACGGCCCCGACGGCGTTGGCGGCGGCCGCACAGACGGCGTAGAAGACGGCTAACACTGGGGTGTCGCCTGCGCGGCGGTGGTCAGATGGCGGTGCAGGTGCGGGGACCGGCCGAGCATGATGACCCCGGTCACCATGGCAAGCAGGCCCGCGGATTCCAGGCCCAGCCACACCGGAGCAACTCGCACGACTTCTCCAAACGCGCCAACCCCGAACGCCATTCCGCACAGCGGCTCGGCCACGGTCATCGCCGGCAGCGATGCCTTAAGCGGAGCCGCCTCGAACGCACTCTGCGCGAGCAGGATGCCCACGATGGCGACGCCGACCACAGCGTAGATCTGCCACGATGCCAGGAGGTGCGCGACACCCACATCCAGCAGGGTCATCGCGCGGCGGGTGAACCCGTCCTGCAGTCCGAACAACGCGCCGGCGGCCGCGGCCAGCAGGGTGGCTTTCTCCGGCCCGGGTCGCCGACGTGCCACCGCCACCAGCAGCGCCGCCAGGCAACCGATCCCGCCGACCACCAGCCAGGCCTGCAGATTGTGCAGCGTCGTCTGGCCCGCCCGCGGGTCACCGGCGATGACGAAGACAGCGATGCCGAGGATCAGCAGCGCCGCGCCGGACCACTCCCGGCGTCCGAGTGCCTGGGCCGACAGCAGCCGGGCCAGAGCGAGCGCGAAGAGCAGGTTGGCCGTGAGCAGCGGCTCAACCAGTGTCACGTCGGCCTTTCCGAGTGCCACCGCACCGAGCACCTGGCCGCCGACCATCGAGGCGATGCCGGCCAGCCAGACCGGTTTGCGGACCAGGTCCAGCAGCAGCCGGTAGGACAGCAACTCATCCGGCGGCGCCAGCTGCGCGGCCCGCTGCTGCAGCACGAAGCCGAGGCCGAGCAGAAACGCGGCGGCCAGGATGATGAGGATGGTCACGTGGCGTTCCCGTCAGCGTCAGGATCGGTGCGTACGAAGGCAGGCGGTTGTCCGAGCCTAACCGCTGCGAGCCGATTCCGGCTGGTCGTACGGGACCGATGGGCGTGACCGGGCGGCCGAGGGCGCGTCGATCATGCGCCGGTGGTCGGACCGGTGGCGACCCGAACCCGGTAGCGTCGCGCCCACGACCAGCGCCGCGATGATGCGGGAGGCGGACAGGAGTGGGGACGTCATGCACCTTGCCGGGCGAGTGGCGCTGGTCACCGGGGCGACCGGTGGGATCGGCCGGGCCACCGCGCACGAGCTGGCCGGCGCGGGCGCACAGGTGGTCGTCTCCGGTCGCGATCCCGATGCCCTGGGGGATATAGCGAAATCCGTCGGTGGATACGCGCTGCCCGGCGATCTCACCCGGCCGGGCGCGCTGGAATGCCTGGTGGAGAACGCCGAACGGTTGGCCGGCCCGATCGACGTGCTCGTCAACAACGCCGGGCGGGGACACTCCGGCGCACTCTCCACGATCTCGGTCGAGGAGATCGACAGCCTGCTCTATCTCGACCTTTCCGTGCCGATCCACCTCAGCCGTCTCGTCCTGCCCGGGATGCTCGAACGGGGACTCGGCCGGATCGTGATGGTCGGCTCGATCGCCGGCCTGGTCGGGGTCGGTAATGAGGCGGTCTACGCCGCGGCCAAGGGCGGGCTGGCCGTGCTGGCCGACAGCCTCAGCGACGAGCTCGCCGGCACCGGCGTCGGGGTCACGCTGATCGCGCCGGGCGCCGTGGCGACCAGGTTCTTCCAGAAGCGGGGCAGCGAATACACCCGCAGGGTGCCGAGACTGCTGACCGTCGAACGGGTCGCGACCGCGATCCGCGAGGGCATCGAGGACGACCGCAGGCGGGTCGTGGTGCCGCGCTGGCTGGAGTTGGCGATCCGGATGCATGGCGGTGCCCCGAGCCTGTACCGCGCTCTGTCGGCCCGCTGGGGCTAGCCGGCGCCGCGACGCAAAACGCCCCGTACGGCAGGACTGCCGTACGGGGCGTTTTGTATCGGTCAGGAGTTGCTCAGGAGGTGGCGTTCCCGGCCTGCCAGGTGGGCCATTGCACGGCCCAGACGCCGATCCGGTCGCCGACCGGGAGTGGCGGTCCACCGGAATTGGTCACCTCGACGACATCGCCGACGCCCAGGTGCGCGAAGAACCACTGCGCGTTGGCCTCGTTCAGGTTGATGCAACCGTGCGAGACGTTGGTGCTGCCCTGCGCGCCGACGCTGTTCGGGTTCTCGTGGACGAACTCGCCGTCGTCGGAGATCCGCTCCGCGTAGTGCTCGACGGATCGGTAGTGCTGCGGGCCGCTGCACACGCCGTACGAGCAGGAATCCATCGTGTAGACAAGATCCTTGGCCGAGATGACATGCGTGCCGAGGTGGGTCGGGGTGGCCTGCTTGCCCATGCTGATCGGCATGTCCTTGACGTCGACGCCGTTCTGGTAGATGTGCATGGTTTCGGAGTTGCCGTCGGCCTTGGCGACCCAGGAGTCGTGCACCGTGTAGTTGATCGTGCGGTCGGTCTGGCCGTAGATGCCGCCGCCGAGATCCTTGCCGTAGATCTTGATGTTCAGCGTGAGCTTCGAGTGCGCCTTCCAGTACGTGGCCGGGCGGTAGTCGACCTCGGTCGGCGACAGCCAGTACCACGCGCCCTCCTGGACGGGGTTGGACGTCACGGTCAGCATCTTCTGCACGGCAGCGCGGTCCGCGACGGACTTCATCGGGGCGCCGAACCGGACGGCCAGCGGCATGCCCACACCGATGTCGGTGGACTGCGGCGGCGGGACGACCGAGGGGTAGCTCGTCTTCGGGTTCATCGTGGTGACCGAGCTGGTCTTGGTCAGGACCTTGCCCTTGGCGTCCTTGGCCTGCACGGAGATCTTGTACGTCTTGCCGTAGCCGAGGACCTCGCTGGTCTTCCACGAAGCCTTGTCCGCGGCATAGGTGCCGGTGACCGCCAGCCCCTTCGGGTTGGTCATCGTCACCGACTGCAGGGTGCCGTCGGCGGCCTTGATGACCACCGGGGTGACCGGGTTCGCGTGGGCGGACGCGGCGGGGGAGATGTCCACCTTCACCGCGGGACCGTCCGGCGTGGTTGGCGCGTTCTTCGTACCGGAGCCGGAGTCGGAGCTGCTGCCGCTGTTGCCGGTGGTGCCCTTCTGCCCGGTCGACTGGTTGCCGTCCGACTTGGAGCAGCCTGCCAGCACCAGCGCGCCGACGACTCCTGCCACCACCACTAACGTGCTCGGCGCCGAGAAGACCCGACGCCGCCCCCCGCGTGCTCGACTCATGCTTCACTCTCTCTATCCGTGACCGGTGCGACGATGATCATGTAGGTGAGACCCCGCGCGGCCGTAGTTGGTTGGCCGGTCGGGCCGCTCGCCCCTGTGACCTGTGTGGCTGACCTGTGTGGCTGACCTGTGTGGCAGTGCGAAGACAAGTGCCTTCGCCGATCCCCTGAGATCACTGCCAGCAGCACCGGACTACAGTACCCGCCGACGTATCTCCACCCCGTCGACGGGCCGGTCCTCACGGTCGGTTGACCTCTTTGGGCAGTGAGAACTCGACGGATTCCTCTACCACGGTGCGTTCTTCGGTCTGCACCGGCCCGAGC
>DATAVB010000026.1:0-49002 GCA_036267955.1 Mycobacteriales bacterium
CCAGGCCGCGGCCGACGCCGCCGGGATCGGCAACGCCCGGTACAACCTGCCCAGCGAGATGCTCGCGCATCCACACCTCGCGCAACGGGACCGCTGGCGGCAGGTGGACACGCCGGTCGGCCCGATCACCGCGCTGCTGCCACCGATCGTCAACGGGCACCAGCCGCCGATGGGCGCGGTGCCGGCGCTCGGCGCGCACACCGAGTCCGTCCTCACCGAACTCGGCCTCGACGCCGAGGAAATCGCGCACCTGTCGGCCCGTTAGCCCACAAGCTCGAAGATCGCGGTCAGGCCCTGGCCACCACCGATGCACATCGTCTCCAGCCCGTACCGCGCTCCACGCCGACGCATCTCGCGCAGCAGCGTGGCCAGGATCCGCCCGCCGGTGGCGCCGACCGGATGGCCGAGCGAAATGCCGGAACCGTGCACGTTCAACCGGTCGAAGTCGGAGTCGGCAAAGCCCCACTCGCGGGTCACGGCCAGTACCTGGGCCGCGAAGGCCTCGTTGAGCTCGATCAGGTCGATGTCGGCCAGCTTCAGCCCGGCGCGCTCCAACGCGGTCGCGGTCGAAGGAACCGGGCCGATGCCCATCGTGCGCGGGGGCACCCCGGCGACCGCCCAGGTCACCAGGCGGGCGAACGGAACAAGCCCGAGACGGGCCGCGTTTTCGGGCGAGGTCACGATGCACGCGGCCGCGCCGTCGTTCTGTCCGCTGGCGTTGCCCGCCGTGACCGTGGACTCCGAGTCCTCCTTGTGGCGCACCGGACGCAGCGCGGCGAGCGCTTCCAGCGTGGTGTCCGCTCTGGGATGCTCGTCGGTATCGATGACGCTCGTCTCGCCGCGCCGCGAGGTCACCGAAACCGGCACGATCTCCTCCGCGAACACCCCGGACCGCTGGGCGGCGACCGCGCGCTGATGGCTGCGCACCGCCAGTTCGTCCTGCTCCTGCCGGCCGATGGCGTACTCCCGCCGCAGGTTCTCGGCGGTCTCCAGCATGCCGCCTGGTACCGGGTAGTTCTTGCCACCCGCGGTCACCCGGCCTCGGGCCAGCCGGTCGACGAAATCGATGGACTCGCCACGCGGGCCCCACCGGATGTCCGGCGCGTAGAACTCGGTCCGGCTCATGCTCTCCACGCCGCCGGCGATGATCAGCTCGGCGACCCCGGTCTGGATCTGCATCGCGGCCATCAGCACGGCCTGCAGACCCGAACCGCAGCGCCGGTCCACCTGCAGACCGGGAACCTCGACCGGCAGGCCGGCGTCCAACGCGGCAACCCGGCCGATGGCCGGCGCTTCGCCGTTCGGGTAGCACTGGCCCAGAATGACATCGTCGATCTCGCCGCCACCCAGCCCGGCGCGCCGAGCCAGTTCCTTGATCACGGTCGCGGCCAGCTCGGCCGCTGGCAGCTCCTTGAACGCGCCACCGAAGCGTCCCACCGGAGACCGCAACGGCTCACAGATCACCGCGTCCCGCACTGTTCGCTCCCTGGTTTTCTCGTATCCGCCGTGCGCACGGCCGCCCGCGCGCGGTCCCTCAGTTCGGGCTTGGCCACCTTCCCACTCGAGTTGAGTGGCAGCGCGTCGAGCAGCTCGACATACCGGGGCACCTTGAAGTTGGCCATGACCGTCCGACTCCAGGCCATCACCTCGATCGAGGTCAGCGCGGCCGCTCTACGCGGCACGATGAACGCGAAACCGACCTCGCCGAGGCGCTCGTCCGGCGCGCCGACGACCGCGGCCTGCGCGATCGCGGGATGCTTGAGCAGCATGTTCTCGATCTCCGCCGGGTAGGCGTTGAAGCCACCCACGATGAACATGTCCTTGATCCGGTCGGTGATCCGCAGGTTGCCGGCGTCGTCGAGCACGCCGACATCGCCGGTCCGCAGCCAACCGTCCGGTGTGAGCGCGGCCGTGGTCGCCTCCGGCGCGTCGAAATAGCCCCGCATCACCGCGAAACCCCGGGCCAGCACCTCGCCGGGCGTCCCGGTCGACACCGCCTGGCCCGCTCGGTCGACCAACACGATCTCCATACCGGGAATCGGCCGTCCGCTCGTCGTGGCGATGACCTCGGGGTCATCGTCGTGCCGGCACATCGTGATCGTGCCGGTCGTCTCGGTGAGGCCGTAACCGGTGACCACCGACTCGAACCCCAGTTTCTCGCGCATGGCTCGGACGAGGTCGACCGGCACGACCGCGGCGCCGGTGACGGCGAGCCGGAGGCTGGTGGTGTCGAGGCCGGTGAGATCGGCATTGAGGATCGTCTGGAACAGCGCTGGGGGACCGGGCAGCATGGTGATCCGCTCCGCGCGAACCTGACCCAGCACGGCGCGTACGTCGAACGTCAGGCTGGGAATGATCACGGCGCCGGTCAGGATGCAGGCGAGGATGCCGGATTTCAGCCCGGCGCAGTGGAAGAAGGGATAGACGATGAGGTATCGGTCCCGGTGGCGCAGGCCCACGATCGCCGACCATGAGGCGTAGGTCCGGGTACTGGCGCCATGGGTCAGCATCACGCCCTTCGGCGTGCCGGTCGTACCCGAGGTGAAAATGATGTCCGATGTCTGCTCCGGGGCGATCGTCGCCTCGCGTGCGTTCGCGGCGGCCTCGGTCGATCCCGCACCGCGATCGAGGAAGGCCGGCCAGCCGACGGTGCCCGAGGGCACCGGGCCGGACAGGACCACTATCTCCTCTAGTGCGTCGAAGCCTGGCTGATCGCGCAGCAGATGCACATAGTCCATATCAAGGAAATCGGTCACGGTGAACAGCATTCGGGCGCCTGCGGTCCGCAGGACGTAGCCGGCCTCCTCGCCCTTGAACCGGGTGTTGATCGGCAGCAGTACCGCACCGGCGGCGTAGGCGCCGAGCGCCGTGATGACCCACTCGGCGGTGTTGGGCGCCCACAGCGCGATCCGGTCGCCCGGCTGGATACCACTGGCGAGCAGCGCCTTGCTCATCCTGGTCATCTGCTCGGCGAGTTCGGGCCAGGTGAGCCGGACCCCGTCGCCGACGAGCGCCTCGTCGTCCGGCCAGCTGACCGCAGCGCGGCGCAGGGCCGCCGGGATCGTCGTTGCGCTGCCGGGCGAGTGGAGGATCGGCATCGTCGCTGCCTCCCGGATCGACCTGGGATCGCTGACCCGATCCGTCGAGTTAAATATTATATCAAATCTACGCGCGACGCATCCGGGTCCGGTCATGGCGGCGCCTCCGCGGCGTGTCGTGACGAGCCGCCGGTCGATGTATATTGTATAGTTGACCAAAGATGTGCGGGCGACGAGAGCCGTCATCCAGGTATCCCGGGAGGTTGGGATCGTCACGAAGACGAACGCGTCGCAGACCTGGAACGGTGCGCCGTCCGGGGGGTTGCAGCGGGTCAGCAGCGGCGAGCAGGTGGCTGACTACATCCGACGGCTCATCTTCGAGAACCGGGTGCACGCGGGCGACCGACTTCAGCAGGATGACATCGCGGCGGAGCTTCGGGTGAGCCGGATCCCGGTACGAGAGGCGATCATCGCCCTCGGCCGCGAGGGCTGGCTGCGCATCGAACCCAACCGGGGTGCGTTCGTCAATGGGTTGGACGAGAACTCCACCCGCGATCACTACGAGATGCTGGGCCTGTTCTACGGCATGAACGCGCGACGGGCGGTGGAGCGGGGGACTGAACAGCAGATCGCCCAGCTGGCAGCGGCCGCGCGAGCGCTGAACAACGCCACCGATCCCGATGAGTTCCTCCAGCGCAACGGCGAATTCCTGCACATGCTGGTGCACCTGACCGAATCGCACCGGTTGATCTCGATCGGCCGAGTGCTGAGCACCAGCATCGTGCCGGGCAATTTCTTCGCCGAAGTACCCGGCGCGATGCGCTCCCAGAAGCGTGGCATCAAGACGGTGATGGCCGCGATCAAGGCCGGTGACGGTCAGCGGGCCGAGTCCGAGTTCGCGGCCCTGCTTCGTGGCCACGCTGACCAGGTCGTGGACCTGCTCGCCTCGCGCGGTCTGATCAACTAGCAGTTGGACGCGGACAATCCGATGCGCCGGTAGTGCTACCGGCAGGCGGCCGATGCGAGCATGCCGAGGTCGACGGCATTGGCCATCGCCTGGTAGCCGGCCAGGTCGGGGTGCAGGTTGTCCACCGAGGCGTACGCCGGCAGGAGGGTGGAGGGCTCGGCGGGATCACGCAACGCGGCATCGAAGTCGACGACTCCATCGGCGAGGTGCTGGCCACGTATCCAGGTGTTGATCTGCCGGCGGTACTGTTCGCTCTCGGGCGCGGTGCCGGTTCCATCCACAATGGAATTCGCGGCCGGAGTGATCGTACCCAGCCAGATCCGCACGCCGGCCGCGTGGGCCTTGTTGATCAGTTGGGTGTACCCGGCGATGATCTCCTCGGGCGTGCGGCTGGACAGTCCGAGGTCGTTGATGCCCTCCAGCAGCAGCACGCCGCCGACGCCGGCCTTGGCGAGCGCGTCCGCGTCGAAGCGTTGCAGGCCGCTGAGCCCGGTCTGCAAGGGCTCGCCGTCGGTCAGCAGTTGGTTGCCACCGATGCCGGCGTTGACGATCGAGATCGGAATCCCGGCGCTGTCCAGCCGGCGCTGCAGGTCGTCCGGGTAGCGAGCGTTCTTGTTCGCGACCGAGCCGTCCGCGGGAATACTCAGCGGTGTCGACGAGACGAAACCGTCGGTGATCGAATCGCCGAAGGCCACCACCGACCGGGTCGGCGCGGATGCCAGGACATCGACGCCATCGACGTAGAGCCAGCTGCCGGTCCGGCCGACATAGGTGGAACCAGCGTTGTCGCTGGTGTGGTCACCGCTCAAGGGCAGCGAGTAATAGGACGTCGCATTGGCATTCCAGTGTTTGGTCGGTGCGGTCTGGCTGCCCGGCACGAACATGCTCACCGCCAGCGGATCGAATGCCGCGAAGGCGAAGGCGACGGGATCGCTCACCACGTCGGCACCGGCCGGAATCGTCACCGATGCGGCGCCGCCGAACAGTACGGGGGACATCACCCCGACCGCCGCACCGCTGGTCTGTTTTCCGACCGTAACGCGACGGAATGTCACCGGGGCGCTGCCGAAGCGATTGGACAGATGAATTCGCAACGACGAGCCGCCAAGATGAGAGGTGACCACCATCCGCAGCGACTGGTTCGCCAGCAGTTGCGGCGTCGGGAATCCGGTCGCGTCCAACGGGACATCGGAATCGGTAGGACTGGCTGCCCAACTCGCGACCCAGCCACTTCCGGCACAGTCACCGCTGTTGTGCGTGGCGGCCGGTGAGCTGCCCGCGCCCTGGGCGAGACCGCCGAGCAGGACCGTTGTGAGGATGAGCCGCGTTGCGATCGGCCGTGAGAACCGCACGTGAACCTCCCTGTTCACCGAGTGGTTCTGGAGCGTAGGGAGGCGAACCGAGATTGAGAATGGGTGGCCGATCTCGGTACGTACGGTTACTCTCGCACGGTGTCACGGCAGCAATGGCGCAGGTCTCGGCACGAGTGTTGACACCGAGACGTACTGACGCTCGCCGAAACCGGGAGGCCATCCTCCGGGTGGCCGACGAGGCGTTTGCGGACTGCTCTTGCGTGGTGCCGCTGGACGAGATCGCGCGCAGGGCCGGTGTCGGGCGAGCGACCGTGTACCGACACTTCCCCAACCGGCACGCGCTCGCGATGGCCGTCGCGGCCGAGAACTTCGATGTACTGCGAAGTGTCGCCGGCGCGGCCGAGGGCGAGGGTCGTTGTTTCCGGGACCTGCTCCACTGGGTGCTGTCCACACAGGCGACCATGCGCCCGCTCGTCACCCTCATCCACGAACTGCCGCTTCGGGACCAGCGACGCTACGCCGGCAAGCTGATCGGCACGCTCACGCCACCGTTCCGGCGCGCACAGGCCGATGGCGAACTGCGCCCAGACCTTCGGCCCGAGGATCTGTCGGTGGTCATGGCGATGGTCAACGCCACGGTGGCTGCCGTGCCTGCGGGCCAGGACCATGACGCTGCGGTGCGGCGCATGGTCGACGTCATCATGAACGGCCTGTTCTCTGCTCCGTGATTCGCAGCTGACGAGCACTGAGCCTGGACCCGGCAGCGCCATTTTGAATAAAATCTATTATATATAATCTGGTGACATTGTAGTAGCCTGTCAGGCGAGGAGCCTGGCCGATCGAGGAACGGACCCGGAGGACTGGATGACCGACGGTGCGACCGCTGGCGCGTCTACCACAGTACGTTCCACCGGAGTAATCACCGATCAGGCGATCGATGCGCTGCGCGCGCGGATCGGCATCCCGGAGCCTAACCCCGCGCCACCGCACTATCAGCGGCCTGGGAAGGACACCTTTCGCATCGTCGCGCAGGCATACGGCGACGACAATCCACTGTGGTGTGACCCGCACTACGGCTCGGCCACCCGATGGGGCGAGCCGATCGCGTCGCCGGTGCTGGTCGGCGGGGACAGCTTGATCGGTGAGGACGAGGTCACCTCGGTGGCCGAGGACAAACGCGAACTGATGCGGGGGGATCCGCTGCGCGGAGTGCACGCGTTCTACGCGGCGAGCTCGCGCGAGTGGTGGGCGCCGCTGAGCGCGGGCGTCCGGGTCCTGCGCCGCAACGCGCTGGTGGGGGTGCAGGACAAGCCGAGCGAATTCGCCGGACGTGCGGTGCACGAATGGTCGGGTCAGGTTTTCGGCGCGGCCGACGGACCGCTGCTGTCCGGCCAGTACAAGTTGATGATTCGCACCGAACGTGACAAGGCCAGGTCCAAGGCCAAGTACGCGGCCGTCCAACCGTACGTCTACACCGACGACGAGATCACGACCATCGAGGAGCAGGTGCTGGCCGAACAGTGCCGGGGAGCGCAACCACGCTGGTGGGAGGACGTCGCCGTCGGCGACCCGGTCGGACCATTGCTCAAGGGCCCGCTCACGGTGACCGACATCGTGTGCTGGCACGTCGGCATGGGGATGGGCCTGTACCGGATCGCTCCGTTGCGGCTGGGGGTGCGCAACCGCAGGCGAATTCCCCGGTTCTACCACCGCGATGAGCTCAACGTTCCGGACGTCATGCAGCGCGTGCACTGGGACCCTGAGTTCGCTCGGCGGTCCGGCAACCCGACGACGTTCGACTACGGGCGGATGCGCGAGACCTGGCTGATCCACGCCTGCACCGACTGGATGGGTGACGACGCCTGGCTGTGGAAACTGGACTGCCGGTTCCGGGCGTTCAACTACGTCGGTGACACCCAGTGGATCAGGGGCACCGTCGCCAGTCATTATCTTGCCGATGGTGGCAGGCCGGCCGTCGACGTCGAGTTGCAGGCGGACAACCAGCGCGGTCTGGTGACAACGGTCGGCACGGCGACGATCCTGCTGCCCAGCAAGGCCCACGGCGTCGTCCGCCTCCCTGACCCGCCCGGCCGCCCCGGTGATCTGACCTCCGCGCTCGACGTGGTGATCGAACGGTTCGCGCGGCAATGAACGAACCGAGTGTCTGGGACGTGGAATCCGTGCCCGGCATCGAGGTGAGCCGCGAGGGCCTGCTGCTGAGCGTCCGGATTTCCCGACCGGACAAGCGCAACGCGCTCGACGACGTGGTGATCGCCGGGTTGATCGGCCTTGTCGAGGCCGCAGGCAACGACGAGACCGTGCGGGCGATCCTCCTTTCGGCCGATGGCGAGCACTTCTGCGCCGGGGCGGACATCGTCAAGCGCAACTCCGGGGACGGCCGCCGGCCACGGGTAGGTGCCATCCAGCGCCGCCTGCCGGGGCAGGCGCACAGGCTGATTCCGCTGATCCTGTCGGTGCAGACCCCGGTCGTGTGCGCGGTGCGCGGCTGGGCGGCCGGCATCGGCCTCGCTCTGGCGCTCGCCGCCGACTTCACCCTCGCCTCGACGACGGCCCGCTTCTGGGCGCCCTTCTGCGACCGAGGTTTCACGCCGGACAGCGGCACGACCTGGATGCTGCCCCGGCGGGTCGGTGAGGTTCGGGCCCGGCGGATGTTGCTACTCGGCGAGCGGGTCGACGGTGAGCAGGCGGCGGAATGGGGCCTGGTGCACGGCTGCGTACCGGACACCGAACTCGACGCGGCCGCGGTGGCACTGGCCGGTCAACTCGCAACGGGCGCGACCGTGGCATTGGGCTTGACCAAGTCGCTGTTGCACACCGGTCGCGAACTCGGGCTCGCCGACCAACTGCGGCAGGAGGCGTTCGCCATGGAGTTGTCGTCGCGAAGCGAGGACTTCCGCGAGGGCCTGGCCGCCTTCCAGGCCAGGCGTGCAGCCGATTTCACGGGACGGTGATGGGCGGATGGCGTTGTCAGGGACACAACCGGGGCCGATCGAACTGCCGGTGGACCCGTCAGCGGCCGATCTGCGGGCCGCTGTCCGGTCCTGGGTGCGAGATCGCGTCCCCGAGCCGTGGCGCAACGCCGCCGAGCAGGGCGGACGATCCGCGATCCGCCAGGTTCGCAGCCGCGCGGACTACGAGAAGTGGTATCCGGTCTTCGCGGCGTCCGGGTTGGTGGTGCCTACCTGGAAGCTCGAATATGGAGGTCTTGGCCTGAGCGCCGAGCTGGCGAAGGAAGCCGAGGCACTGTTGCGGCCCTACAATCTCGGCCGGCTGAACCCACTCGGCCTCAACAACGCGGCGGCGCCGTTGCTGGCCCACGGTACCGAAGCGCAGCGGTTGCGTTTTCTGCCGCCGATCGTGCGCAACGAAGAATTCTGGTGCCAGATGTTCAGCGAACCCGGCGCAGGGTCGGATCTGGCCTCGCTGGCCACGACGGCCGTCCTCGCGGGCGAGGAATGGTCGGTCACCGGCCAGAAGGTCTGGACGACGTGGGGTTTCAAGGCCGATTACGCGGTACTGCTGGCGCGCACCGACAAGACCCTGCCCAAGCGAGCTGGCATCACCTTCTTTCTGCTCGACCTGCATCAGCCGGGTGTGGACATCCGGCCGCTTCGCCACATCTCCGGTGAAGAGGACTTCTGCGAGGTTTTCCTCGACAACGCCCGTATTCCGGATTCGATGCGGGTCGGTGTGGTCAACGGTGGCTGGTCGGTCGCTGCCGCGACCCTCGCGGGTGAACGGCAGATGGTGGCCGGCTCGGACAGCGGCGGGGTTGGCCGGATCGGCGGTGCCGGCGTCGGTGCGCTGATCGAATTGGCGCACCGGCTCAGCGCGCAGGGCAGGCCCGGTGGTTGGGATGATCCGCAGGTACGTCAGGAACTGATGCGGCTCTACAGCGACGAACAAGCCCGCGCCTGGACCAACCAGCGGGTTCGTGCCCAGTTGAAGACGGGCCGGCCGGTTGGCCCGGAGAGCTCCATCGCCAAGGTGCATCAGAGCCTGCTCAACCAGCGCATCCAACTGATGGCGGTTGACATGCTCGGTGCCTACGGCGCCGCCTGGCGCAGCGAAGCCGCCACCTACGCCGAGTCGCTGCCGCTCGAAGTGAAGGGCATGCTCCGCAGCCGCGCCAACACGATCGAGGGCGGCACGACCGAGGTCAACAAGAACATCCTTGGCGAGCGAGTACTCGGCCTGCCACGGGAACCCGATCCCTGGCATGGGAAGCCGTGGTCGGAAACACCGCGCAGTTGAGGAGAGACGGATCGCCCACGATGACATACCACGGCCTTCGGGTCGAGTACCGAGGTCCGGTCGGCTGGCTGATCTTCGACCGTCCGGACCGGGGCAACGCCATGGACGCGGCCATGCTGAATGATCTGCCGAAGGCGTGGCGCGAGCTCGACACCGACCCGGATGTGCGGGTGATCGTCAACACCGGCACGGGACGGGCCTTCCAGACCGGCCTTGATCTGGTTCAGCTGGCCAAGGACCCGTCCGCCCTGCGCGAGCAGTCCCGGCGCACGAAACACGCCGAACTGCGGCTGACCGCCTGGCACAACAACGTGTCCAAGCCGGTCATCGCGGCGGTGAACGGCGTGTGCGCAGGCGGCGGCCTGCACTTCGTCGCCGACGCCGACATCGTGATCGCCGCGTCCACCGCCACGTTTCTCGACCCACACGTTTCCATCGGTCAGGTCAGCGCGTTCGAGCTGATCGGTTCGGCACGACGGATCGCCTTCGAGCCGGTCATGCGGATGGGCCTGCTCGGCAGTCACGATCGGCTCGACGCGGCCCGGGCCTACGAACTGGGCATGCTCAGCGACGTCGTCGACCCGCCGAATGGGCTGCGCGCGGAAGCCACCCGGCTGGCCGAGAAGATCGCCAGGAATTCGCCTGCCGCGCTGCGGGCGACCAAACGGGCGCTGTGGCGGGCGCTCGAACTCGGCCGCACAGACGCCTTCCAGGAGGCGGCCTCGGCGACGCGCCTTTCGACCGAGCCGCTTTCGGCCCAACAGCTTTCGGCCGGTCGGCTTGAGGAGGCCCCATGATCTACACCAACTTCGAGACCCTGCGGATCGAGCGCAACGGTCCGGTCGGCTGGCTGTTGTTCAACCGGCCGGAGCAGCTCAACGCGATGAACAACGCCATGCGCGAGGAACTCGCGGTGGCCTGGCTGGAGCTCGAGGGGGATCCCGACGTCCGGGTCATCGTGCACACCGGGGAGGGCCGGGCCTTCCAGACCGGGGTCGACGTGTCCGAGATAGCCGGTGACGGCGTCGGCATGGAGCGTTACCGGGAGTCCCTCGAAAACTTCGACCTGCACTTCACCGCCTGGCACCAGGGCGTCGGCAAGCCGGTCATCGCCGCGGTCAACGGGATCTGTGCCGGCGGTGGTTTCCACTGGGTCGCCGACGCGGACATCGTGATCGCCTCGACCGAGGCACAGTTCGTCGAACCGCATGTTTCGGTCGGCCAGGTGGTTGCCATCGAGGCGATCGGACTGCTGCGCAAGATGCCTTTCGAGGCGGTGATGCGGATGGCTCTCGTCGGCCGCCACGAACGGATGTCGGCCCAACGGGCCTATCAGCTCGGCATGGTCGGTGAACTGGCCGAGCCCGCTGAGTTGCGCACGCGGGCACAGACCCTGGCCGAGCGGATCGCGAAGAACTCACCGGCCGCGATGCGAGCGACCAAGCGGGCCCTGTGGCGGGCGCTCGAACTCGGTCTCACCGACGCCTGCCGGGCCGGCGCGGCTGACCTGGTCAGTCTGTGGGGACATCCGGACCAGCGGGAAGGCCCGCTCGCGTTCGCGGAGAAGCGCGAGCCGAACTGGGCACCACCGGACCCCGACCTGGAGCGCGCATGAGGCTGACGGACCTGCTCGAACCGCGAGCGGACGACGCCACCACACCCGCCGTCTACTTCCGCGACCGAGTCCTCACCCGCGACGCGCTGCGCGCCGGTGCACGATCGTTGGCCGACCGGCTGCTGGCCGCGGGCCTCACCCCTGGGCAACCCGTTGCCGTCATGCTGCCGAACGGTCCCGAGGTCATCGCGGCGATGTTCGGCTGCTGGCTGGCCGGCGGTGTCTACGTGCCCATCAATTCCCGGCTGACCACGGCCGAGGTCGCGCACATGACGGACGCGGTCCAGCCGGCGATCGTGGTCACGACGACCGCGCTCGCGGACGGGTTTGCCGATCTCCCCATGATCGCGGCCAACCAGCTGAGCTGGGACGAACCGACCGGCCCCGGCCGCGCGGTAGCCGCGCACGACGGTGACATCGGCCTGGTGCAGTGGACCTCGGGCACCACCGGTCGGCCGAAACCGGTACTCATGCGACACAGCGGGTTCCTCGCTCTGCTCGAACCCGTCCTGGCCAAGCTGACCGGCCGCTCGGGAGAGCAACTGGCCCGACGCAAGGAGCCGATGCCCAACCTGATCCCGACCTCGCTCGCGCTGTCTGCGGGGATCTTCAACGTGCTGTTCGCGTTTCGGATCAGTGCGCCCGTCGTCGTGCTGGACGGCTTCGATCCCCAGAACTTCGCCGAGGTGATCGCCCGCTTCGGCATCCGCTCCACCGTGCTGCCGCCGGCCGCGATGACCACGCTCGTCGACGCGCCCGAGATCACCAGCCTCGCCCCGTTGGCCTACGTACGCAGCATCACCGCTCCGCTGTCCCCGTTGCAGGCGCGGCGATTCCGCGCCAAATTCGGGATCGCCGTGCTCAACTGCTACGGGCAGACCGAGATCGGCGGTGAGATCGTCGGCTGGAACGCCGGGGACGCCCGGAGCTTCGGCGACAGCAAGCTGGGCGCCGTCGGCCGGCCGCATGAGGGCGTCACACTCCGAATCGTCGACGCCGACGGCGCCGACCTGGGCTCCGACGAACTCGGTCAGCTGCTCGTCCGGACGCCGGCGACCAGCGCGGGCTACGCGGACGGCTCCGGTCTCGGTGACCGGGTCACCGCCGATGGCTGGTTCCGCACCGGCGACATGGGCCGCGTCGATGCCGAGGGCTTCCTGTGGATCGAGGGCCGAGTCTCCGACATGATCAATCGCGGCGGTCTCAAGGTCTTCCCGGCCGAGGTGGAAGAGGTTCTCCGGCTCTCGCCGCTGGTCGCCGACTGCGCGGTCGTCGGCGTGCCCGACGAGCGCCTGGGCCAGGTGCCGTGGGCCTTCGTCGTCACGCCGGTCGCTGACCCGCCCGAGCCAGACCTGTCGATACTGCGAGTGTTCGCCCGGGAGCGGCTCTCGCCGTACAAGATCCCGGTCCGCTTCGTCGCCGTCGAAGCCCTGCCGCGCAACGAAATCGGCAAGGTCCTGACCAAACAACTCGTCGCGGTGGCGACCGACGTCGAAAGTTAGTCTTGGATCTCAAACAGCATTGGCTGCCCCGAACGTGTTGTTCGGGGCAGCCGTCTGTTCAACAGCGCCAGGGGTCAGTTGGCGAGGTCGAGTCCGAACAGCTTGATGGCGTTACCTCGTGCCAACTTCCACTTGGTGATCTCGTCCAGGTGGCCGAACTGGTCGCGGGCGGCCTGCACCGAGTTCGGCCAGGTGCCGTCCTGGTGGGGGTAGTCCGTCTCGAACAGCACGTTGTCCACGCCGACCTTGTCGAGCAGTTCGATGCCGACCTGGTCTTTGAAGAAGCAGCCGTGCATCTGGCGGTAGTAGTAGCTGGAGGGCCGTTCCGGGCAGGACAGTTGTGAGTTGCTCCAGCCGCGGTGGGTCTCCCACACGTCGTCGATCCGTTCAAGCAGGTAGGGGATCCAGCCGATCTGGCACTCCGCATAGAGCAGCTTGAGGTTGGGCATCCGGTGCAGGACTCCGGAGAACATGAAGTCGGTCATGCTCGCCGCGGAGTTGCCGAAGATGATCGTGGCCGCCACGGCGTCGGGTGCGTCCGGTGATGCCTGCGGGGTCTTCGTGCCCGACCCGATGTGCATGCACACGACAGTGCCGGTCTCGGCGCAGGCGGCGAAGAACGGGTCCCAGTAACCGCTGTGGATGCTCGGCAGCCCGAGGTAGGTAGGCAACTCGGAGAAGGCCACCGCGCGCACACCCCGCGCCGCGTTGCGCCGGACTTCCTCGGCGGCAAGCTGCACGTCCCACAGAGGGACGAGGCACAGCGGGATCAGCCGGCCGTTGCTGTCGCCGCACCACTCCTCCACCATCCAGTCGTTGTACGCCTTCACGCTGAGCAGGGCCAGATCCTTGTCCTTGCCCCACAGGAAGATCTGCCCACAGAATCGAGGATAGTTCGGATAGCAGATCTGGGCATCGACGCCGTTGAGTTCGTTGTCCTCGATGCGTGCCTTGGGCTGCCAGCAGCCCGGTCGCATCTGCTCGTAGGTCACGCCTGTCATGCTGATCTCGTCGGCCGGATAGCCTGCGGCGGCGATCAACCGCTTGATGGAGTAGCGGTGATCCTCGTAGAACCACCAGGCGCAGTCCGGTCCCTCGGTGCCGGGCTCCTCGATGTAGGAGCCGCCGTCGAGTCGGGGCTTGCCGGCTGGCAGATACCTGATGTGCGGGCCGATTTCCCGGTACTTCGCCGGCAACCGCGAGGACCACACGTCCGCAGGCTCGACGACGTGCGCGTCGACATCGACGACCTGAGGTATTTCTGCTGTCGCCACCTTCCGCCCCTTCCGCTGAAGCTCTGGTGCCTGTTCTTCCGAAGGCACCATGTAGATATAATATACAACATCTAGGCCAGGCTGAGGAGATCGATCATGGATTTCGCGTTCAGTACCGAGCAGGACGACCTGCGCGACCTGTTGCGTGGTTTCCTGCGCGATGTCTCGCCCGAGTCGGAGGTGCGACGGCTGATGGGCACCGGCGACGGATTCGACCGGGACGTCTGGCGTCGGATGGCCGAGCAACTCGGGCTGCCCGGACTGATCGTGCCGGAGGAATACGGGGGCAGCGGTGCCGGATTTGTCGAACTCGGCATCGTGATGGAGGAGATGGGCGCCGCGTTGGTGCCCACCCCGTACTTTGGCACGGCAGTACTGGCTACGACCGCCTTGCTGACCGCGGAGGACCCTGCTGCGGCACAGGACTATCTGCCGGCGATCGCGGCCGGGCGCTGCATCGCCACCCTCGCGGTGGTTGAAGACAACGGAGACTGGAATCCGGCGACCAGCTCATGCCGCGCCAGCAGGGACGGCATCGGGTGGCAGGTCGACGGAGCGAAGATGTTCGTCCTCGACGGAACCAGTGCCGACCTTGTCCTGCTGACCGCGGTGACTCCGGCTGGGGTTTCGCTGTTCGCGGTCGACGGTCAGGCAGCCGGTCTGTCACGCATTCCACTGGCCACTCTGGACCAGACTCGCAAACAGGCGCGGTTGGAACTGCGGGATGTGCCGGCGCGGTTGATCGGGCAGGAGGGCGCCGCGGTATCGATTGTGTCGTCGGTATTCGACCTCGCGGCCGTCGCGCTGGCCGCCGAGCAGGTGGGCGGCGCGCAGCGAGCGCTGGACATGGCGGTCGACTACGCGAAAACGCGGGTCCAGTTCGGCCGCCAGATCGGGTCCTTCCAAGCAGTGAAACACACCTGCGCGGACCTGCTCATCGAAGTCGAATCCGCGCGCTCGGCCGCCTACTACGCCCTGTGGTCGGCCGCCGAGCAACGGGCTGACCTTCCGCTGGTGGCGAGCCTGGCCAAAGCGTACTGCTGCGACGCATCCTTCCACGTCGCGGCAGGCAACATCCAGATCCACGGCGGGATCGGCTTCACCTGGGAACATCCGGCCCACCTGTATTTCAAGCGGGCCAAGGCAGCCCAGTCGATGTTCGGCACCTCCTCGTATCACCTGGACCTGATGGCGCGGCGACTTCCCGGCTCGCTGCTCGCGGTCCGGTGAAGACGGTGACCGGCGTACCCGGATGGCTGGCCAGACATGGGGTTCGGCGGGTCCACGGTCACCCGTTCCCGGGAGCTGTCGGGCCGGTTCTCGACGAGGCGTACGCCGTTCTGCTGGCCGAGGCGGACGGCACGGTCGGCTCCGGCGTCGGCGCCAGCTGGGACGGTTCAGTGCTGACCCTGCTGTCCCGCAGGGCCGAGATGTCCGAGCGCGCCCCGTCGACCGCCGGTAGCGTTGCCGAATTCGATGACATCGTGGCCGAGGTCGCGGCGCGCGGCGGCAGTTCCGTGGCGGTACGCATCGATTTCGATCCCGACACTCCGTCCGAACCTGCCTCGGCGGCGCGCATCGATCCCAGTCTCGCGCCACGCCTGCGCACCCGCCAGGTGGCCGACGGCCAACGGCTCGATATCGACGTTCTGCTGGCCGGGGCTGGTGTGGTGCGGGCGAGAATGGTCGGTGAACTGGCCAGGCTCGCCGAGGCTGCCGGTCTGGGCGTGCTGAACACCTTCACCGCCAAGGGCATGTTCGCCTGGGACAGCCCGTACCACCTCGGTACCGCTTTCCTGCAGGAACAGGATCTCAAGCTCGCCGGCGTCGGTCCTGACACGCGCGCGCTGCTGGTCGGCGTCGATGCCGACGAATGCCCGCCGGCCCTTTTCGACGTGGCCGGAGTCCGGATCGGACCTGATGCGCCGGTCTGGACCGTGCCGGCCGCGAAGTTGCCGGACTTGGCCGGGTGGGTCGGCTCGGCGCATCGTTGGCCGCCGGAACCGGGGGAGCTCTACCAGGTACTGGCCGGGATCGTGCAGCCGATGTACAAATCCGACGCCCTGCCGTTCCTGCCGCCCCGGGCGGCGGTGGAGTTGTTGTGGGCGATGCCCGCGGAAGGAGTGATCACCGTCGAACCGGGCATCGCTGGCATGTGGGTCGCACGGGCGATGCCGACCACTCGGCTCGGTAGCGTGCGCGTACCCGCCACAGGAAGTCCGGGCAGTGCCGCCGCGGCGGCACTGAACCTGGCGTTGGCCGGAGTGCCCGCGCTGGCCATCGTCGATGCTCCGCTGTCGGTCCGCACCCAGGAGTTGATGGACCTGGCCCGCGGCCGGGGTCTGCCATTGGTGGTCGCAGAATGGGGCGATGCGGGCGACTACCGAACGTCAGCCGACTACCCCGATGCGATCGCGCGGGCGCTCGCCTCGGGCGGCGTACACCTGATGCGGATACCCGTCGACCTGACGGTCACCAGATTGTTGACCGACGCGGCGGGCCCGCTGGTGGCATGGTCGGATCGATCACCGTCCGGGTAGCTCGATGAGCAGCCGTGCACCCTTCCGGATGGCTGCGAACACCGTCAGCGGCTCACCGGTCGCGGACGGATCGCTTCGGCTCGGCAGTGGGTGCCCGTCTCGGAGATCGAAAATTCTCCCGTGAAACGGGCAGGTCAACGCGGTACGGTTGACCACACAACCCGCCAACGACTTGCCTTGGTGCGGGCAGCGGTCCTCGACCGCCCAGACCCGCAACGGCGAGGCCAGCACCAGCACATCGCGTCCAGCGATCCGGACCTGCCAGCGTCCGCGCCGCAGCAACCGCCGACGCAGGCCGACATCGACGTACTCGGCCGGCTCCGGTCCGTTGCGGCGCCTGTGCATCAGCGCAGCCGCCATTGTGGCCGGGTGCCGGCATCGAAAAGGCGTTGTCCCTCGGCAAGGGACTCCTGATCGGTGCCCAGCGGGATGAGGGTCTTGGCCACGTCCAACGCCTGCCGGTAGCCCAACTCCTGGGCGTACCAAATGGCGCGAACGGTCGCCTGGACCGCGAGCGGCGGCTGCGTGGCGATGGTTTCGGCAACGTGCCGCGCGGCGTCAGCCAACTCCTCGCCTGGTACCACTTCCTGGACCAGGCCGACTTCATACGCTCGGCGTGCGCTCATCCGCTCGTGGATACCCATCAGCGACATGCGCAACACTTCGCCGATGGGCATCCGCTGGAGCATCATCATTGGTTCGAACACGGCGGCCATGCCGTATGAGGTGTGCGGGTCGAAGAAGGTGGCGTGCTCGGCGGCGATGATGACGTCCGCCTGGCCCAACAGGTAGAACGCGCCGCCACAGGCGATCCCGTTGACCGCGGCGATCACGGGTTTCCAGAGGTCACCGGCGGTCTTGGGGGGCAGCCAGTCACCGGGGTCGTTGGTGTGCAGCGGGGTGGCGCCGCGTTGCCCGATGTCGTTGGGCCGATCCGGGTTGCCGACTTCCATGGCGGTGCGGTCGACGCCGGTGCAGAACGCCTTGTTCTCCGCTCCGGTGAGGACGACCGCCCGCACGTCGTCGTTGTCTCGCAGGTCCCGCCAGCAGGCACGCAGCTCGTCCATCATGGTGAGGTCGAAGGCGTTGAGAACGTCCGGACGATTCAGCGTTACCCAGGCGACGCCGTTTTCCTCGGCGTAGCGCAGGGTCTTGTAGTCGGGAATGACTCGCCTCCGATGTCGGGGACGCTCGGCTGGTGCGGGGCGTCGACCGGGCCGTACGTTGACGCCTCCTCGTAGGATTGAATATTATATCAACTCTGCCCGGTCCGCGTCGACTGGATACGCACCTTGCCCGCGAGAGCGGTCGAACGCAATTCGAGCGTCCCATATTGGAGGATCAGGTGGCCCAACTCCTGGAGAACAAGGTCGCGATCGTCACCGGAGCCGGTCACGGCATCGGTCGAGGCCATGCGCTGGAACTGGCGAGATGGGGCGCGCGAGTGGTCGTCAACGATCTCGGCGTCAGCGTCGACGGCGAGGGCAGCGGAAAGGACGCTGACGACGTCGTCGCACTCATCACCGACCGGGGCGGCGTCGCGATTGCCGACTACGGCGACGTGTCCGACGACGAGCAGAGCGAAGCCCTCATCGATCGAGCGGTCGCGGAGTTCGGCCGCCTGGACGTGCTGGTCAACAATGCCGGCATCGCACGGGACAAGATGATCTGGAACATGTCTCCGCTCGATTTCGACCTCGTCATGCGGGTGCACGTGCGCGGAACCTGGCTGCTCATGCATCACGCAGCCCGGCATTGGCGGGCCAGGTCGAAGGCGGGGGAGCAGTTCACCGGCCGGATCATCAACACCACATCGGGTGCCGGTCTGCTCGGCAACGTCGGCCAGACGAACTACGCCACGGCCAAGGCCGCGATCGTCGGACTCACCCTGACCGGCAGCCTTGAGCTCCACAAGCTCGGGGTGACCGTCAATGCCGTCGGCCCGGGCGGCCTGACCAGGCTCACCGCGACCATGGGCAAGGATCTCCGGTCCTTCGAACCCGACGAGCTGGCCGACGACGAGTTTCATCCGATGGACCCAGCCGGCAGTTCGCCGTTGGTCGCGTGGCTGGCAAGTGACCAGGCCCAACACGTCACCGGCCAGGTCATTCGCGCGATCGGCGACAGGATCCACCTGATGAAAGGATGGTACGAGGCAGCCACCATCTCCAACGGTGAGCAGCGCTGGAACGCCGAGCAACTCGGCACCCAACTCGCCACCGACATCTTTGGCACTCGTGCGCCTGGGCTGCGTTGACAGCTCCTCGCCGTCCCGATCTGCTAAATTTATACACAATATTTTTGGCCGATCGGGCCAGTCTCGACAGGAAGCAGGGTGAGGGCGATCGCGCGTCAGGAGGCTGCTGGGTTGTCCGACCTGGCGCTGGAATCCGCCCTTGACTCGATCCGTGAGCTGGTGCTGCCCCCTCCCAGGGAAGGGCTCGCCCGGCTCAGCAGCGGCGAGCAGGTGCGACTCTACGTTCTGCGCCTCATTTTCGACGGTGTGCTCCGACAGGGCCAACGGTTGCCGCAGGATGCCATCGCCTCGGCACTCGGCGTGTCCCGCATCCCGGTCCGTGAGGCCCTGATCGCGCTGGAACACGAGGGCTGGGTCACCATTGTCAAGCACCACGGAGTGTTCGTGAGCTCGCTCGACGAATCCGTCGTGCGCGATCACTACGAGCTGTATGGACTGTTCTACGGATTCGCGGCACGCCGGGCCACCGAACGCCAGGGCGGCGTGGAGTTGGCCCGCAACCTCGCCCCCATTCAGAAGCGGATCGCTGGTGCCGGCGACGATCTGGACGAGATGTTCCACGCGACCCTCGCCTTCCACCGCGTGGTCGTCACCGCCGCCGAGTCTCCTCGGATCGGCAGTGTTCTTCAGCTCATGACGGGCATCGTCCCCGGCAATTTCTTCGAGTTGGTACCCGGTACGGCGGCGGTCGAGAAGCAGGGCACCGCCGCCATCGTCCGCGAAGTCCGCAAGGATGACGGCGAGGGCGCCGCCGTGAAATACGCCGCCATGCTGGCCAAACAGGGCGACCTTGTGGTGGAACTGTTCCGGCGGAAGGGTCTGTTCGACGAGTCTGCGGCGACCTGACCCGCTCTCCGGCCTATTTCCTGATCGAACGCGGCCGGGCCGGCTGCTCGGCAACGGCGATCGCCGCCATCCTGCGCAGCTGCGTGCGGTCGAGTTTGTATGTCGCGTTGACCGGCAGGTCGTCGACGGCCACCACGAGGTCCGGGGCCTTGTAGTCGGCGATCAGGTCGCGACACCAGTCGCGGACCTCGTGCGTGCCGGGAGCGGGACTTCCCTCGGCTGGCACCACGAAGGCCACGCCGATTTCGCCGATCACCGGGGCGGGCGAACCGACCACCGCCGCGCGCTGGATACCGGGGTGCGTGAGCAGGGCTCGTTCCACTTCGGATGGCTGGACGTTGTAGCCGCCCCTGATGTACGCGTCATCGGCTCTGCCGATGATCGTCAGGTTTCCGGCCGGGTCGAGTACACCTTCGTCACTGGTGGTGATCCAGCCGTCTGGCGCCATGGTTTCGGCGGTGCGGTCGGGATCCCGCCAGTAGCCGCGCATCGAGCCGCGCGAGCGAAGGAAGACGCGGCCCTGCGAGCCGGCCGGCACGGTGCGGCCCGCATCGTCGCGGACCTCCAGTTCGACATCGCCGAGCGGCCGTCCCACGGTGGCGGACACGGTCTCGACCGGGTCGTGCAGGCCGGTGCCGAGCGCGAGCGGCAGTTCGGTGCTGGCGTAGCGGACGACAACGGTACAGCCGAGGCGCTCACGCATGGCCAGCACCAGGGATGGTGGCACCCGACCGGCCCCTGTGGACACCAGCCGCAGCCGGGAGAGGTCAGCTGTGGTCAGTTCGTCGAGGGTGATCAACTTCTCCCACTGGGTGGGTACGCCCTGGCCCACCGTCACCCGTTCCCGCACCAGCAGCTCCAGCATGCTGGACGCGGTCCACTCGCGGGGCGTGAGGATCAGGGCGACGCGGTACATCAACTGGTCGTAGACGCGGGTCATGAAGGCGGCGTGGGCAAAGGGCACCGGCATCAGCTTTCGATCGCCGAGCGCGCTGAGCGGGCCGATGTTGCGCGCGATGGTCTGTAGGCACTCGTGGTCGAACCAGGCCCCTTTCGGCATCCCGGTGGTGCCCGTCGTCCAGACGATGACGGCAGGTGAGCCTGCGGGCGTCGCCGCGCAGCCGGTCACCGGTTCAGCACTGGCGGCGAGCGCGGCCGGCGCCAGGATGTGCCCGGCGGCACCCTCGGGAACCCTGGCGGGCTGGTCGGTCACCACGACCTTCGGCGCGAGCGTGATGAGTAGGTGGCTGATCTCGTTGCCGCCGAGGCGCGGGTTGAGCGCGCTGATGATCGCGCCGAGTCGCATGGCTGCCAGATAGCAGACGGCGAACTCGGCCGACGATGGGAGTAGCAGACAGACCACGTCACCGACGCCGACCCCAAATATGGCAAGGCCGCCCGCGACGACCCCGGACTGGTGCCACCAGTCCGCGAAGCTCAGCCGAAGCTCGCCGTCGACGAGCATCTCCGCATCTGGTGACTCGGCCAGGATCTGCGCGAACAGTTCCGTGATGGCAGGTGAACCCGCGGGCAGGCGTTGGGTACTCACCACATGATCAACTCCTAGACTCGTTGTATCAAATATACAACCTGTCTAGACTGGCGCCATGAGACTGGGTGACATCGGGAACGCCGCCGCCCTGGCCGGTGGCAAACCGCTGGATGGAATCCGCGTGCTGGCGCTGGAACAGATGCAGGCGCTTCCTTTCGCGACCCAACTGCTCGGCCGTCTCGGTGCCGACGTGGTGAAGGTCGAACCGCCCAGCGGTGACTCAGGGCGCGGGTCGCAGCCCGCGATGGCCGATCCCGACGGCCGCCCGGTTGGTGCCACCTATCTGCGCAACAACCTCGGCAAGCGCAGCATCTGCCTCGACCTCAAGGACCCGCGCGGCCGGGAACTGGTACTGCGACTGGCTCCTCGCTTCGATGTGATCGCGGAGAACTCCAAGGCAGGCGCGATGGACCGGCTCGGTCTCGGCTACGCCGACATCGCCCGAGTGCATCCGGCGGGGATCTATGTCTCGGTCTCGGGCTTCGGCAACACCGTGCCGACCCCGTACTCGGACTGGCCCGCGTTCGCCCCGATCGTCGAAGCCATGTCCGGCATCTACGAGATGAAGCGCGAGGGCGACGATCCGCCGAGGGTGGCCCCGGTCGGCGCGCTCGGCGACATCGGCGCGGCACTGTTCGCCACCATCGGCATTCTCACCGCGCTGCGCCACCGGGACACGACCGGTCAGGGGCAGTACGTCGACGTCGCCATGCTCGACGTGCTCATCGCCATGACCGACATCGTCACGAACTACTGGTCGATGGGACTGCGCGACGGCGGCATCGCGCCGACGATCCTGCACGGTTTCCGTGCCAAGGACGGCTGGTTCGTCCTGCAGGTGGGCCGCGAGAACCACTTCGCCAACATGGCCGAACTCCTCGGCCATCCGGAATGGACGCGGGAGCCGCGGTTCGCTACCCGGCAGGGCTGGGTGGACAACCTGGAGGGCGTGCTGCGTCCGGTGATCGAGAGCTGGGCGGCCGACAAGAGCAAGACCCAGGTGTGCAACGCGTTCGCCGCTGTCGGTGTCGCCGCCGGACCGTGCTTCTCCGCAGCGGACATCGTGACCGATGAGCACGTCGCGGCCCGCGACATGCTCGTCGAACTGCCTCGGACGGACGGTGTCCCACAGCCGGTGCTGGTCCCCGGCAACCCGGTGCGGCTCAGCGCGGTGGCCCAGGGGCCGGAAACCCGGGTGCCATGGCTCGGTGAGCACACCGATCAGCTGTTGCGGGCCGAGTTGGGCCTGACGACCGAGGAACTCACCGTGCTGCGCGCCGATGGCGTACTCGGCCAGGGGAGGGGAGAGCGCGGATGACCGAAGGATTGCTGGCCGGACTGCGGGTGGTCGAATGTTCGATGCTGGGCCCCGGCGCGATCTCGACGCCGCTGGCCGACCTCGGCGCGGACGTGATCAAGGTCGAGCCGCCGACGGGCGACTACATCCGCTCGATGAGCTGGCCGATCATCGACGGCAACTCCCTGCTGCACCTGCACATCAGTCGCGGAAAACGGAGCATCGTGCTGAACCTGCGCACCGAGGCCGGCAGGGAGACGTTCCTCGATCTGGTTCGCACGGCCGATGTGGTGGTGGAGGCCATGCGACCCGGTGGTCTTGACCGGCGCGGTCTCGGCTACGGCCGGCTGCGCGAGATCAACCCCAAGCTCGTCATGTTCACCATCTCCGGGTACGGCATGACCGGGCCCTATCGCGACTTGCCCAGCCACGGCATCGCCTACGACGCCTGGGCCGGGACCGTCACGCCGGAACCCGGTCCGGACGGACTGCCCTCGATTCCCGAGCACACCTCGATCGGGATTACCGCGGGGCCGCTGTTCGGCACGGCGGCGATCCTGGCCGGTGTGCTGCACGCCCGCGAAACCGGACAGGGTTGCCATCTGGAGGTGGCCCAATCCGATGCGGCCGCGGCCTTCGACTGGCTGCGCAGTGAGGGACACCGTGCCTACGAAAGGCCCGAGTCCGAGGTCACCGGAAACCCGTCCGACGGTTATCTGCGGCGCGCGCCCGGCACCGCCGGCATGGCCGAGGGCGTGCGCTACCAGTTCTACGCCTCCACTGACGGACACATCCTGTTCATGGCTTCCGAGCGCGGGTTCTGGCAGAACTTCTGTTCAGCGGTTGGCCGTGACGACCTCTTCGAAGCACACCCGGGAGAGCGACTGGCCGATCACGCCCGAGGCAATCTCGCGTTGCGCCATGAACTGGCCGGGATCTTCGGCACCCGGTCCACCGCCGAGTGGGTGCGGTTCGGCCTTGACCACGAGGTGCCCATCGGCCCGGTGAACTCCCCGGCCAGCATCGCCGCCGATCCGCAGTTCACCGACCGGCTGCCGTGGCAGCCCGCGGACCGCCTGGCCGTCGAGCAGTTGCCGTTCCCGGTCCGCGCGGTCGGACGCCGCCCGCCCGCCGCCGCGCGCCGTGCCCCGGAGTTGGGTGAACACACCGACGAGGTACTCACCGAGGTGCTGGGCTACGACGTTGCGCGACGGGAGTATCTGAGGGCCAACGGTGCCTTCGGCCCGCCGAAGGCACCGTGACCGCGGTGTCAGGCGACCACCACGTCGGACGTCTCAGACGTGGCTTCCGTTTCGGACGCGACACCGCCGGTGCTCGGAGTCCGTCCGTGCTTCATCAACAGCGTGATGATCAGGCCGAGCACCGCGACGCCGACCGAGAGGTAGAACGCGTCCAGGTAGCCCGGCCAGGCATTGAGCTGGTCGAGGGTGGTTACCTGAGCGGGTCGCCCCGGCAGGCTGGTCTGGATCCGCACCGGATTGGCCACGAACAGGGCGGTGAGGACCGCGGTCGCGACTCCGCTCGCCATGGCACCGAGCACGCTCCACATCCCGGTGGTGATCCCCTGCTGCTGGGGAGGAGCGGCTTCGATGATGAGGTTCGGGGCGGCAGCGAAGTAGAAACCGGTGCCGATGCCCACCAACGCCGCGATCACGGCAAGGCCCCACAACCCCCGCAACGGCAGGACAATCATCAATATCGCCGCGACGACCAACACGGCGAGCCCGATGATCAGCGGCCTGCGCCCGCCGACTCTGCGCGCCAGACCGCCACCGGCCGGACCGGACAGCATCGCGGCGAGGCCCTGAAAAGAGCTGACCTGCCAGGCCACCGCGAGCAGGGTCAGACCTCCCGCGAACGCCAGGCTGCCGCTGGGGAAGGAAATGTGCAGCGCCGGCAATGCGCTCGCCGGTAAGCCGTGCTTGACGGCGGCGGCCTGAGTCAAGGCGGTCAGTTGCGCCTCGGTGGGCGTTTCTGCCAGGTACGGCAGGGCGTAGGCGGCGACGGAGATGACGAAGACCGCACAGAACGCCGCGGCGAGCGTCATGCTGACTTTGGGCGCCAGCAGTAACCGCACGTCGATGATCGGTTGCGCGACCCGCAGTTCGATCGGTACCACCGCCGCCAGCAGGAGCACACCGGCGATCAGGAAGGCAAGTGCCGTGCCCGACGTCCAACCCCAACTGCCACCTTCGCTGATGTAGAGCAGTACGCAGGTGAGACCGGCGCCGAGCGCCGCCGCTCCGGCGAGGTCAAGGCGTTGTCGCACGCGCAGTTTGCTCTCCGGCACCACGATCAGCAGGATCGCCAGCATCACCACGGTGTAGCAGGTCTGGAACCAGAAGATCGATCGCCAGCCGTAGTTGTCGAGCAACCAGCCGCCGAGCAGCGGCGCGGCGATCGCGGAGAGGCCGATGCCGGTGGCCACCATGCCGACGGCGATCGGGATGCGGCGGCGCGGCAGGATGTCGCGGAACAGGCCGTAGGTCACCGTGGCGGCGCCGAGCGCGCAGGCTTGCAGGCCGCGCCCGAGCAGCATCAGGCCCCAGTTGGCGGTGATCGCGCACAGTGCGGAGCCGAGGATGAAGACGACGCCGGAGGCGGTCAGCAGCATCTTCTTTCCCCAGAGATCCGACATCTTGCCGAACATCGGCGTCGACACCGCTCCGACGATGCCGAAGATGGTGATCATCCAGCTGATGTTGGCGCCGACGGAGGGGAAGGACGGGGCGATCTTCGGGACCGCCGCCGCGACCATGCTGTACTGCATCGGGGCGATCTCGGCGAACAGGACGGCAATGGCCACGATGGACCAGATGCGTAGGGGCGACGCGTTGTCCAGTCGACCGGTATCTCGTTCTGGCTGGATCGGCACAACCTGACCTGCGGTCATGGGTGCTCCTATGTTCGGCACGAACAGCGCTGTTCGGCGGGGCAGACCCGCGCGGCGCCAGTCGAGGAGTCGTGCACCGAAGTATCGGTCGACCAGCCAGGATGTCAATACTATATCTAATACACAACTAAGATTAGATGTTTTATACAATCGTGCCGTAGAGTGCGGGCATGCGCGGAATCCTTGGCTGGGCTGGATATCTGCCCTACCGGCGGCTGGACCGCTCAGCGATCCGGTCGGTGGCGGGCAGTGGCGGCGGGCCTGGCAGCCGTACCGTGGCCGGTTACGACGAGGACAGCACGACGATGGGCGTCGCCGCGGCCCGGCTTGCGCTGCGCGATGCGAGCGCCTGGCCGAAGACGTTGTGGTTCGCCACCACCGAGCCGGCCTACCTCGACAAGACCAACGCCACCGCCGTGCATGCCGCGCTGCGTCTGGACAGCACGGTCGCGGCCTACGACGCACTCGGCTCGGTGCGTTCGGCGATGGGCGCCCTGCGAGCCGGGCTCGACAGTGCACAGCCTGCCGTCGTCGTAGCCGCAGACCTGCGAACCGGGCTACCAGGCGGGGTGGACGAGGCGAGCGGCGGAGATGGCGCGGCGGCACTGTTGGTCGGCTCGTCCACGGATGGACCGGTGCTCGCGGAACTCGTCGGCTGGGTGTCGGTGACCGAGGAGTTCCTGGACCGTTGGCGCACTCCCGGTGCCCCGGCGTCGAAGCTGTGGGAGGAGCGCTTCGGCGAGCACACTTACACGGCGCTCGGTGTCGAGGCGGTCAAACTGGCGCTGGGCGCGGCCGGTCTCGACCCCGCCGACGTTGGGGTCCTGATTGTCGCCGGCCTGTCCGGCCGGGCGGCCAAAGCCGTTGCCGCGCGGTCGGGAGTACCGGCCGCGCGGGTGGCCGACCGGCTCGACGCGCAGGTCGGCAACGTGGGTGCCGCCCAGCCGGCCCTGCTGTTGGCGGCGGCGCTGGAGGCGCCCGAGAACGCGGTGCCGGATCGAGCCATCGTGTTGGTGACGCTCTCCGACGGCGCCGACGTGGCCATCTTCCGCACGACGGATGCCCTTGCCGGGTACCGGCCCGCGCGCTCGGTGGCAGCCCAGTTGGCCGCCTGCGCACCGGTGGGCTACGGCACCTATCTGTCCTGGCGCGGAATGCTGACCGTTGAACCGCCTCGGCGACCCGAGCCCGCTCGCCCGTCGGCCTCGGCCGCCGAACGCGCTCGCGACTGGAAGTTCGGCTTCGTCGGCTCGGTCGGTCCGGACGGCACGATCCGCCTGCCGCCATCGCCGCTGGACGATGCCCGCAGGCCGATGGCCGATGCATTAGGCACGATCACCATCTACACGGTCGACCGGCTCGCCTATTCGCCAAGCCCGCCGGTGGTGTTCGCGGTGGTGGACTTCGACGGCGGCGGCCGGCTGCCGGTCGAGCTGACCGATGTGGACGAGACGGAGATCGCGGTCGGGGACCGGGTCGAGATGACCTTCCGCCGGCTGTTCACCGCCGACGGCGTCCACAACTACTTCTGGAAGGCCCGCCCGCTGCGCACGACCGGTCCGGCGGCCACCGCCGGTGGGGAGCGTTGACATGGGTTCGCACGGGATCACCGACCGAGTCGCCATCGTGGGTATGGGCTGCACCCGCTTCGCCGAACACTGGGACAAGGGCCTCGACGAACTGCTGCTCGCGGCCACCTCCGAAGCGTTCGGTTCGGCGGGCGTGACCAAGGACGATGTCGACGCCTACTGGTTGGGTACTGCCCAGTCCGGGATGAGCGGGCTGACCGTGTCCCGTCCGCTGCGGCTGCACAACAAGCCGGTCACCCGGGTGGAGAACTATTGCGCCAGCGGCTCGGAAGCACTGCGCCAGGCCGTCTACGCGGTCTCGAGCGGGGCTTACGACATGGCGATGGCGGTCGGCGCGGAGAAGGTGAAGGACTCCGGTTACCAGGGGCTCAACGCGTTCCCGATCCCCAGCGACGGCACCGCGCGGACGTTGACCGCTGCCGCCATGTTCTCCATGGTCGCCCCCGCCTACGCTCGACGCTACGGGGTCGGCGACGACGAGATGCGCACGGTCCTGGCCAGGATCGCTGCCAAGAACCATGCCAATGGCGCGCACAATCCCCGCGCTCAGTTCCGCAAGGAGATGTCGGTCGAGCGGCTGTGCGCGATGCCCGCCGTCGCAGGCGGACTGTCGGTGCACGACTGTGCAGGGGTGGCCGACGGGGCAGCGGCGGCGATCGTCGTCCGAGCCGAGGATGCCCATCGCTACACGGACAAGCCGCTGCTGATCAAGGCTCTCTCGCTCGTGTCTGGAGACGGCTCGGGTGTCACCGACCCGGATTATGACTACACCACCTTTCCCGAGGTCGTGTCCGCCGCGGCGGACGCGTACGCCCAGGCCGGTATCACCGCGCCGCGCGAGCAGTTGGCCATGGCGGAGGTGCACGACTGCTTCACCCCGACCGAACTGGTCCTGATGGAGGACCTCGGTCTCGCCGATCGGGGCACGGCCTGGAAGCAGATCCTTGCTGGTGCCTTTGACCTCGATGGTGAGCTGCCGGTCAATCCCGACGGCGGCCTGAAGTCCTTCGGTCATCCGGTGGGCGCCTCCGGCCTGCGGATGATCTTCGAAGCGTGGCTGCAACTGCGTGGTGAGGCTCCGGCCGACCGTCGCATCGCGACCTATGGGTCCCGCTCGCTTGCGCTGACCCAGAATCTTGGCGGCTATCCGGGCGAGATGGTCAGCTTCGTGTCCATCCTCGGTACATCCTGACCAGTCAGTCTACGAAAGGTGGTAGGGCCAGTGTCCGACCTGCTGTGGGAGGTCACCTCGGAAGGCATCGGGTGGCTGACGTTGAACCGGCCGCTGGTCGGCAACGCCATCACCACCGACCAGCGGGAGCGGATCATCGCGCTGTTCGACGCGGCCAGCGGCGATCATCGCGTTCGCTCGGTTGTGCTGACGGGCGCGGGGGAGCGGCACTTCTGCACCGGTGCCGACCTCGGCGGCCCCGCATCCACGACCGACCTCGGGCCGGAAGGTCGGCCCGAGCGTCCGGCCGGCTCGGTCGCTCGCGCGATCTCCGGAGGGACCCAACGGCTCATCGCCGCAGTACTCGACTGCGAGAAACCGGTCATCGCCGCAGTCAACGGCACCGCGGCCGGTATCGGCTGCCACCTCGCGTACGCCTGTGACCTGGTGCTGGCCGCGGACTCGGCCAAGTTCATCGAGATCTTCGTCCGGCGTGGTCTCGTCGTCGACGGTGCCGGCGCCTACCTGCTGGCCAGGCTGATCGGACCGCAACGGGCCAAGGAACTGGTCCTCTTCGGCGACGATCTGCCTGCGACGCGGGCGGCCGAGCTGGGCCTGGTGAACCGGGTCGTTGTCGCCGAGGACCTGCACGCCCAGGCGATGGACTGGGCCGCTCGGCTGGCCGGGGGGCCCACGGTCGCGCTCGGGCTCGGGAAGCGGCTGATCAACCGGGCGTTGGACGGCGACCGGGCCACGGCCCTGGCCGAAGAGGCGATGGCCGCGGAGATCAACATGACCAGCACCGACGGCCAGGAGGGCCTGCGGGCCTTCGTGGAGCGGCGCAAGCCGGTGTTCCACGGCTGGTGAGGTCTACTGTGGACCGCCAGACGTACCCTTCGGCCGAAAGCCCAGGAGCCCATGGACCTGCGCCTCAACGACCAGGAAATCGCCTTTCGGGACCGGCTGCGGGCCTGGCTGGTCCACACGCTGCCGACGCTGCCGGCCAAACCGGACAGGGACGACTGGCCCGCGCGGCGCCGTTATGACATGGCCTGGCAACGGTTGCTGTTCGATGCGGGATATGCGGGCGTCGACTGGCCGTCCGAGCACGGCGGCCTCGGTGCGACACCCACCGAAGCGCTGATCTTTCTCGAAGAAACCGCGCGAGCCAGGGCACCTTACGTCGGCGCTGGTTTCGTCGGGCTGCTGCACGCCGGTCCAACACTCATCGTCGAAGGCACCGACGAACAACGGGCCCACCACCTACCCCGGATCCTGCGCGGCGAAGAAGTGTGGTGCCAGGGCTTCTCCGAACCCGACGCCGGTTCGGACCTGGCCGCGCTGCGCACCAGCGCGGTGCGCGACGGCGAGCACTACGTCATCAACGGCCGCAAAGTATGGACCTCGCACGCCGAGGTGGCCGACTACTGCGAACTTCTCGTGCGGACCGACCCGGACGCGCCGAAACACCATGGCATCAGCTGGCTGGCCCTGCCGATGGACACGCCAGGGGTGCAGGTCCGGCCGCTGCGCACCGCGCTGGGCAGCAGCGAGTTCAGCGAGTTGATCCTCGACGACGTCCGGGTACCGGTCAGCGCCCGGGTAGGGGCCGAGAACGACGGCTGGCGAGTGGCCATGGTGACCTTCTCCTTCGAGCGCGGCACCGCGTTCATCGGTGACGTCATCGAATCCCGCAACCTCATCGAGGAAGCCGTCCGGGTCGCGAAATCCATCCGGCAGCCCGGCGGAACGCTGTGGGACGACGTTGCGCTGCGCAGGGACGTCGGCCGGCTCACCGCCGAGGTGAACGGACTGTGGGCACTGATCCGAAAGAACGTCTCCGAGGCGTCGGCGGGCGTCATCCCGACCCAGGGCGCGTCCGTGTTCAAGCTGCGGTTCACCGAGAACCGCCAACGGATCGGCGACCTGGCTGCGCATGTGCTCGGCCGTGCCTCGCTAGCCATGAGCGAGCTGCCCGACCGCATCGGTGCCGGCAACGCCCGCCTCGTGGAGGACCGCGTGAACACGCTGTCCTTCACGATCGCCGCTGGCACTTCGCAGATCCAGAAGAACATTCTCGCCGAACGCGCGCTCGGCCTGCCCAAGGAGCCTCGGTGGACCTCACGCTGAGCGCCGACCAACTCGCCCTGCGGGCAGGTCTGCGCGACTACCTCAAGGACACCTGGACGCCCGAGCGGCTGCGGTCCGTTGCGGACAATCCGATTGTCGAGGCCAAGGACTGGCGTGAGCTGGCCGACCTCGGCATCTTCGGTCTCACCCAGCCCGAGACGGGTGGCGGCCTCGGGCTCGGCATGGCCGATGCCGCCATCGTCTTCGAAGAACTGGGACGTGCACTGGTGTCCGGTCCACTGGTATCCAGTTTCCTGGCTGCGGGGCTTGTCCCCGGCGCGCAGGACGGCCATGCCGTCGTCACCATGCTCGACGTCGCGGAGCCTGCTGGCGTTGTCGAGCATCTCGGCTCCGCGACACACGTCGTGCTGGTCGAGAGCGACGGCCTGTTCCTGTTGCCTGCGCAGCGGCTCACGGCGATCCCGGCCACGATCCCGCTCGATCCGATGACGCCGGTCTCGCAGGTGAGCGCCGTCCTGGAGAGCGAGGCGCGGGCGAATCAGATCGGCTGCCCGGCCGACGTGATCCGGTGGCGACGCAACGGTGCGGCGCTCACCTCCGCGCTGCAGGTCGGGGTCGCCAAGGGCGGCCTCGACCTGGCCGTGCGCTACGTGCGGGAACGCACCCAGTTCGACCGGCCGATCGGCTCGTTCCAGGCCGTCAAGCACCTGCTCGCCGATTCGCTGGCCCGGATCGACCTGGCCAGGGCGGCGGTCCTGGTGGCAGCCCTGACGATCGACGACCCCGAGGCCGGTGATCCGGATACGGCGGTGTCGACGGCGAAAATCCTGGCCGACGAAGCGGCCACCATGGGCGGCCGCTGCTGCGTGCAGGTGCACGGCGGGATGGGTTTCACCTGGGAGGTGCTCGCCCATCTGTACCTGAAGCGAGCCTGGCTGCTGGAGACCTGCTTCGACTCCGCCGATGAGCACGCCACGCGTCTCGCCGCGACATTGTCGGTTTGACTTACGCGGACGTGTGGTTTCGCGCGTCGTCAGCGAGGAGCAGGCCGGCGATTTCGGCCGATGTCCTGCCGTGTGGGGCCAGCAGCCGCAGGCCGGGGAAGTCGGTGATCAGCACCGGCAGCCGCTCGAGCGGGCCTTCGGTGATCACGATGGCGTCCACCGCGCCGTGATGGTGCGGCGGACGCAGGGAGGCCAGCACGGCCGCGGCTGTCCAACCGGCCGGGCTCGCCTTGATGATCACGACGGTCCGGCCCGCGGCACCGGTGACGCTGTTGCCGGCGGCGGCATTGACCGCCAACAGGGTAGGCACCGCATCGCTTTCCGCTGTGTCGTGGACGAGGACCATCATCTCGGGTACGGCGCGCAGAGCGAGAGCGATCGACTCCACCCGGTTCGGGTCCTCGTCGATCACCACTACCAGTCTGCTGGCCGTGTCGGGTCGGGTCTGCATGGCTCTGCTCCAGCCCTTTGCTTGGTAGGATTACGACTCGGCCCAGTCGACCCGGTCGTCACGATGGGGTTGCCGTCCGGTGCGCAGCGGGCTCAGCGGTGCGTCGACGAGCAGGATGCGGTGTACCGATGTGGTGCGCGCGTGGAGCGTGCAACGCCAGCGCGCCAGCTTGGCGTCGGCTCGTTCGGCCTTTTCGGCGGCGGACCATTGTTCCCAGCTGTGAATGGCCCACAGCAGGATCACCTCGGAGTCACCCACCATGGCGGTCTCCCAGGCGCCGGCCAGGTCCCAGCCGAACTCGGCGAGCAGCGGAACGCCGTCCTGCACGATCCGCTCCAGCAGGTCGTGTGCGTTGCCGGGCGTGGTGGTCAACAGCTCGTGCGCGTAGGTCTCGCCGCGAACGCCGCTGTGGCACAGCGCTTCGATGGTCGGCATCCACGGTGCGGGTACCAGTAGCCGGTCGCGGCCGCCCGAGCGGAAGCTCGCCGCGTTTCGCCACCACTTCGCGAGTTTCGGATCCTGCAGTGTGGCGTGGTTGAACTCGTGCCGGAACGAGGTGGCCATTCCGTCGAAGCCGTCCTCCTCCCAGATGTTGACCACCGAGGGCCACTGGCCGGTGGTCCCGACGATTCCCCATACGCCGTAACAGAGTTGATGGCGCTCGTCCTGCGCGATCGGACTCCAGTTCGCGGTGATGTGCTGCATGTAGTTCGCGCGGTTGGGCCCGATGATGTCGACGAACTCGTGAATGTAGATCTTGTCGTTGCTCGGGACCTTGTTGTTCACGGTGCTCCTTAGAGCTGCCAAGAATGATATTGTATATTATACCAACCGAAGGGGAGACCATGAACGAATCTCGGGTTGCCATGGTCACGGGCGCCGCTCGGGGAATCGGGGCCGCCATAGCCACGCGGCTGGCCAGGGACGGATTCGCCGTCGCGCTGCTCGATCTCGACCAAGCAGCCTGCGAACAAGGTGCAAAGGCCATCGTCTCCACTGGCGGCAAGGCCATCGCTGCCCAGCTCGACGTCACTGACGGTACGCAGGTCGAGATCGTTGTCTCGCGGGTCGTCGCGGAACTCGGGGGTCCGACGGTGTTGGTCAACAACGCCGGCATCACCAGGGACAATCTCGTGTTCAGGATGACCGAAGCGGACTGGGACTCGGTGCTCGACGTGCACCTGCGTGGTGCCTTCCTGATGAGCCGCGCGGCGCAGCGGTACATGACCGAGCAGAACTGGGGTCGCATCGTCAACCTGTCCAGCACGTCAGCGCTGGGCAACAGGGGGCAGGCGAACTACGCGGCAGCCAAAGCGGGCATGCAGGGACTCACCAAGACGCTTGCCATCGAGCTCGGCAGGTTCGGCGTCACCGTCAATGCGATCGCACCCGGTTTCATCGCGACCGAGATGACCGCGGCGACCGCACGGCGGCTCGGCGTTTCCTTCGCCGAGTATCAGGCGGCAAGGGCCGAGCAGATTCCGGTGCGCAGGGTCGGTCAGCCGGAGGACATCGCCAACGTCGCGGCGTTCCTGGCCAGCGATGACGCCTCGTTCGTGTCCGGACAGGTGATCTACGTGGCAGGCGGGCCAAAGGGCTGAACGGTGGCACTCGACGATCGGTTGCTCGATGTTCTCGCCTGCCCCAACGACAAGGGCGCGCTGTTGTACTTCGTCCAGGAGGGCGTGCTCTACAACCCTCGGCTTCGGCGGATGCACTACGTCGTGGCCGATGTTCCACTGATACGTGTGGACCAGGCTTTCCCCGTCGATGCAATGCGACACCGGCAGCTGCTGACTCGTGCGGCGGCCGGTGCCGCGGTCGGCACCATTGGCGCCTCGGTCGTCCAGATGCTGATCGACTCGGTCACCGAGATGCTGATCACCGAATCCTGAGGCGCCAAGGGCTGGCTCAGCGGATGCGGCCGGTCACCCAGGCCCGGTCGCCGGGCTCCTCGATCACGTCGACAACGCGTCCATCCACAATAGACTCAAGTGGCTCGACGAGACCGCTGTCGACAGCTTGCTGCCATGCCTGATGCGGGCCGACGCCCCACGGGTACCAGGGAATCACATCGTCCACAACGATCAGTGCCCCGGATTTGGCGATTCGGGCCCCGTTGGCGATGTCGGCACGGGCGGTCTCGTACTCGTGGCCGCCGTCGACGAACACCAGGTCGTACGGCGCGCCGTGGCTCTCGGCGTGGGCGGGAACGGTCTCGACCGAGTTACCGATGATCATGTCGTGTCGGCCGGGGTATCGCTCGTCCACGAATCGTTTGGCGAGTTCGACTGCGGGCCGCTGGTCGAGTTCGAACGAGACGACGGTGACTTCCGGCGAGCTCTCCAGGAACGCGATGCTGGAGAACCCCACGTTGAAGCCGATTTCCGCGACGCGGACCGCGTTCGCGGAGACAGTGAGGTCGCGCAGGTAGGTCGCCTCGGCGACGCTGGCTCCGCCCTCGTAGATCCGCGCGCCACCGTCCCTTACGTAGCCGTACACCTCCCACATGAGTCGTTCCAGCTCGGTCATGTCGTGGTCGAGCGCTGGTTGCATGGTGTCGTTCCTTGGCCGTTGAGTGGGAACGGGGAGCCGGCTTGCTGTTCGACTCGGCGTACAACAGAATAAAATATATAATAGACTCTGCGCTGAGTTCGCAACACGTGACTGAGGGCAACGCACCCATCAGGTGCCGTTGGGCGATGTCACCGAACGGTTCGGTCCGGAATGGTGGATCTGCCACTCCGGACCGACGGACATGAAATCTCCGTGGCCCGCCCGAGCATCGAGGCTCGGCGTGTCACCGGCAGGTTGACGCTGATCGCCGAGCCGTGCCGACCACGTCCTGGAGGGGTCACCTTGACCAAGTCTGACAGGGAGATCATGGGCATCCTGGAAGCATTCGATCTGACCCGCTGCGCCCACTCCGCCGCACGGCTGGCCGGGGTCGACGAGAAGACCGTCGCCCGCTATGTCGCGATCCGCGACTCAGGTGGAGACCCGCTGGCACCGAGCCGCCGGCCTCGGTCGATCGACGCGTTCCTCGTCAAGATCGAGGAACTCGTTGCCAGGTCGGACGGTCTGATCCGAGCCGACGTCGTGCATCAGCGCCTAGTCGCGATGGGATTCACCGGTTCGGACCGGGGGACCAGGCGCGCGGTTGCCGAGGCGAAAGCAGCCTGGCGGGATGGGCATCGCCCGGCCGGCCGGCCCTGGGTGACCGAGCCGGGCAGGTGGATGCAGTTCGGCTGGTCCGACGGACCTCGGGTATCCGGCCGGGGCACCCAGCTGTTCCACGGGTGGCTGCCGTGGTCGCGGTACCGGTCCGTCATTCCCACCTGGGACCGGACTCGCGGCACGTTGAGGTCCGCTATGGACACGACGCTGCGCCGGTTCGGCGGCGCACCCACCTGTCTGGTGACCGATGACACGAGGATGCTCGCGTTCGACGGGAGAACCGGTGCGCCGGTGCGGCACCCGGAGTTCGTCGCAATGGGCCGGCATTACGGCTGTCAGGTGCTCGGCTGCCAGCCGTACGCACCCGGCGGCACCGGCACCGGCGAATTCACGGCCAGGATCGCCAAGGACGACCTGATGCCCACGACCGCAGGCATGCTCCCCGCCTACGACTCCTTCGCCGAGCTGACGCAGGCGTGCGCACTGTGGCGCGAACGCGCGAACAACCGGCCGCAGCGCAAAACCGGCACCAGCCCGACCGCTCGACTGGCGATCGAACGGCAGCACCTGCACGCCGTACCCACCGAGCCGCACGCAGCGGCGCGTGGCGAACTGCGGCTGATCGAAACAGATCGGCGGTTCTTGGAACTGGTGGGCGACGGCGGCCGGGTCGCGGCCGCCATGGGCGCCCGACAGCGGCTGTGACGGATCTCGAGCGACGGGACGAGCATGCGAGGACCACGGATCGACGTGCGGGGAATTGGCAAGTCCTACGGTGAGGTGGCCGCGCTGGTGGATATCACCCTGCACGTCGACGCGGGCACCGTGCTCGGCGTACTCGGCCACAACGGTGCCGGCAAGACCACGTTGATCGACATACTCGCCACCCGGATCCGCCCCACCACCGGCTCGGCGTCGGTGTGCGGCTGGGACGTGCTGCGCCACGGCGCCCGGGTACGCAGACACATCGGGATGACCAGCCAGTTCGTCGCGGTCGACGAGGCCATGTCCGGACGCGCCAACCTGGTGTTGATCGCGCGTCTGCTCGGTGCGAACGCACGGCAGGCCAAGGCCCGCGCTGAGGTGCTGCTGGAGGCGTTCGGTCTTGGCGACGCGGCGACCCGCAAGGCCGGCACCTATTCGGGCGGCATGCGCCGCCGTCTCGATCTTGCCGCGAGCCTGATCGGACGCCCGGACGTGTTGTTCCTCGACGAGCCGACCACCGGGCTTGACCCGATGAGCAGAAATGACCTGTGGGGATTCGTCGAGCACCTCGCCGCCGAGGGCACAACCGTGGTGCTGACCACCCAATATCTTGAGGAAGCCGACCGGCTGGCCGACGAGGTCGTTGTCCTGGCCGGCGGCCGGGTGGTGGCAACCGGAACACCGTGGCAGCTCAAGGCGGGGCTCGGTGAGCGCATCGCGACGGTCACCTTCCGCGACCCGGCCGCGGCGCGCTACGCCCTCGGCGCGCTCGCCTGGGTCGGGCTGCGGCCGTTGCCGGCCATCGACCAACGCGTCGCCACGGTGCCGATCTCAGGCCAGGGCGACATCGCCCGCCTGGTGCGCTGCCTGGACTCGGTGGGCATCGAGATCCACGACCTCTCGGTCACCGAGCCGACGCTCAACGATGTGTACCTCTCCCTGCACGGCGCGCCGCGGACAGCCAGGTGAACCGCCACCGGGCCGACATCGTCAAGCGCGATCCCCGGCCAAGGCCGGAAGTCCAAGCCGCCGCACCGAACCGGCAGGCTGTTGGTGAGCGGTGGGGGGCCTGCGGTTTCGGCACCCAGGTCGCGGTGTTGACCGGACGGTCGCTGCGTACCGCCTTCGGCGATTACCGGCTTGTCTTCTTCGGCCTGCTGCAACCGGTGGTGATGCTGCTGCTGTTCAGTCAGGTCTTCAGCAGGATCGGCACGCTGCCGGGCGTTGTCCAGTACCGGGGCTACATCAACTTCCTGATGCCGGCAACACTGATCAACATCGCGGTCACCACCGCGATGAGTTCCGGGGTCGGCGTGCTCGCCGAGATCTACACCGGGTTCATCGGCCGCTTGCGCGCCATGCCGATCAGCATGTTCGCCGTCCTGGTCGCTCGTACCCTCTCCGACGCGCTTCGGCTGGCCGTGCAACTCACGGTCGCGGTCGTCGCGGCGGTGCTGTTCCTGGATTTCCGTCCGGCCGGGTTCGCCGGCATCGCCACGGCGCTCGGACTCGCGGTGCTGGTCGGCTGGGGTCTCGGGTGGCTGTTCGTGGCGATCGCCACCTGGCAGCGCAAAGCCGAGACCATGCAGGCGGTCTCGTTCATCGTGATGTTTCCGCTGATGTTCGGTTCGAGCGCCTACATGCCGGTGGCCGCCATGCCGGGGTGGTTACGGGTGCTGTCCACGGTCAATCCGTTGACCTATGCCATCAACGCGACCCGGGCGCTGACCGCGGGCGCGCCGGCGGCTTCCGCCCTGGCCACCGCGATCGGTATCGTCGTCGCCCTTGCGGTTCTCGGCGCGGCGGGCGCGGCCCGAAACTTCCGGCGTACCCGATGACAGGGCTCAGGCGCGAGCAGATTTGGCCAGTCTGGTCAGCTCCCAGGCGGCGGAGACCGCCCCGCCAGCCATCTGAAACGATCGCTGGACGCGTTGAGCATTGGCGCGGTAGGAGGGTTCGGTGAGCACGGTGTCGATCGCGCTGCCGATATGCTCGGCCCTTGCGTGGTCGAACCGCAACCGCACGGCCGCCCCGACGCTGGTCACCTGGTCGGCGATGATCGGCTGGTCGTCGCGGATCGGCGCGACCACCAGCGGAACGCCGTGGCCGAGCGCCTCGCACACGGTGTTGTGGCCCGCGTGGCAGACCACGACGTTCGCCCTGGCGAGTACCGCCAGCTGCGCCACCCGCCCACGCACGATCACCTGTTTCGGCGCGCCCAGCACCGCACCGGTCGGATCGACGACGACGGCCTGGAGATCGGGCCTGCGGCGCAGGGCCTCGACGGTCTCAACCAGGAACCGCTCGCCGGCATCGGCGTTCGCCGTGCCGAGACTGACGAATACCAGCGGACGGTGCGGATCCAGCGCCTGCCAGGGCAGCGGGGCAACGTCGTGCTCGACCCGCGCCGGGCCGACGAAGCACACCGAATCGGGTAGCCGGGCCGGTTCGCCGAGCAACGCCGTTGTGGTGAACGCCAGGACAAGGTGAGGGGAGAATCTCAGGTCCACGGCAGACGGGCAGTGGTTGGCCGTCGACAGTTCCTTCAGCAACCCGGTCAACCACTCGCGGACCTTCGGCAGGTCGCCAAGCGGATCGGTCAGTTCGGCCGAGGTTGTCGCCGAGGTTGCCCACGGCAGGCGGAGCCGCTCGGCCGCGAGAGCGCCGGCAAGGGCCTGCTGGTCGGCGACCACGATATCGGGTCGAAATTCCGCCACCGCCTCCAGTACGCCGGGCAGCATCGCGGTCGCGAGTGGAATCAGTGACTGTTCCCAGAGGAACTTCAACGCGGCGAAGCCACGCAGGGCGGGCGGCCGAGCCGAGGTGGCGGGCGTTTCGCAGTGGTACACACTCGTCCACGGCAGCACCACGCGGTCCAATACGCCACAGTCTCCGGCCCACGCCACCTCGTGGCCATGCCTGGCGAGTTCGTCGGCCACCGCCAGCACCGGATTGACATGGCCGAGGAACGGCGGCACCACGAACAGGAACCTGCTCAAGGCCGCGCTCCGTCCGCGAGCAGCCCGACCGGATCGTGCTCGGCGAGCCAGCCCAGCAGCAGCTTGCGGACGAGCTGGTGGCGTTCCACCAAAACCGAATGGTTCTGGCCGTCGATCACCTCGGTGCGGCAGTCGGGCAGCATCGCTTCGACGGCGCCGAGATCGTCGCATTGAAACCCCTCACCGCCGAGAATGGCCAACACCGGACACCGGATCGACGACAGTGCCTGCTCGTCCAGCAGTGGGCCGTCGGCGACCTCCTCGACGATCGTGGTCGAGCGGATCACCGCGGCCGCGGCTCTGGTCAGTCGTGCGTAGTGGCTGCCGAATGTCTCAGTGATCCAGGCGAGATTGGCCTCGTCGGACATGGCGTCGACCGTGTTGCGAAACGTTCGGCCCATCTTCGCCGACCAGACCTCGGTCGCCGGTTCCGACTCGATGGACACGATGCTGCGCACCCGTTCCGGGTACCGCACGGCCAGGCTGAACGCGATCGTGCCGCCGAAGGAGTTGCCGACCAGATGAACCGGTTCGGTACCGACCATCATGTCCAGCAGCGAACGGAGATCGTCGACGAAATCGCCGAGGCGGTAGCCGGTGGCCGGCCGCTGCGAGCGGCCGTGGCCACGCAGGTCGTAGGTGAGCACATCGACGCCCGCTTCCGCCAGTGGCGCGGCCAGCGTCAGGTAGAAGCTGGCCAGGCTGTCATAGCCGAGACCATGAACGCAGACCACCTTCGGCGCCGTGCGCCCCGTGCTGGGCCGGGCCGGCATGTGCTCGTAGTGGGTGAGCACGTCGTTGACGATCGCCACCGCCATTGGTCAGCGCTCCGCTGCGAGGCCGGGTGCCAACCCGTCCACCACGAACTCGACCAGGGTGCCGACCGTCAACGCGATCACGTCGTCGATATCCATCTCGGCCAGGAACGCGGCCAGATTGAGCCGACGACCATAGCGTTCGGCGAGCATGGCGCCGACGGTGATCAGGTCGATGCTTTCCAGCCCGAGGTCAGCGGTCAACGACATCTCGGCGTTGATCTCGACGTCGTCGAGGACGTAGTCGCCGAGCACCTTGATCAGGATGACTCGAATCGCGCCGAGCGCGGCCGCTGGCGACGGCACATGAGAGTTGGTCACTGGAGCGTCTCCTTCAGCTTGATGCGTCACTCGCCACTGGTCCAGGCGACGACATAGCGCCGAGCCGGCAGACCGGCCGGGTCGGCGATGGCTTCGGTGTGCACCGGCGACGATGGCCGCCGTCCGGTCTCGACGTGCAGCCGCTCGATGAGTCGTCGCCGGACGACCTCGCTGACGGTGTCGCGGTCCGATCCAGCGGCGGCAAGGGTTTCGACGAGCTGGATCGCGTTTCGTGGACCGGATCCGTTCGTTTCGGCGACGAGCGCAACCGCGATCCGCTGCGACGCCGCGACGGCGACACTGAGCCCGGGCAGCAGCAACCCATGCCGGCCGGTCACCCTGGTGTGCCCCGAGTCGTCGACGCCGACCGCTATCTCGGCCGGGAACACCGGGCCGAAGCCGTGCTCCCAGAGCCATCCGCGGACCGCGTCCTTGATCACGATCCGCCGCAGCAACCACTCACGGCGCTCGCGCGGGGCACAGTCCTCGTACTCCTGGTGTTCCGGACCGCCGAGATACTTGCGCAGATAGAATTCGCGCGAGGCGAGACTCGGAGAACTCTCGACCATGAGCCACCAGCCACCGGCTCGCTGTTCGGACAGTGTGTTGTGCTCAGGGAATCGGTGCACGGCAGCGCCGCGCTCCGCGCTGTCGAACCGGCGGTCGCACCAGCCGGAGATCGACATCAGCGGTCGGCCGCCGCAGGTCAGCCTGGCATCGGCTTCCACGGTGTCCTCGGTCAGGGCCCGAACCCGGACCGAACACGCGACCCTGGTCCCGGCCGGTGGCACCGCCGCGTGCTGGCGGACCTGGCGGATGCGTATGGGAAACGCGATCCACCGGGCCGGGTGCGTCTCCACCAACCACTGGCCGAGCAGTTGGCCGACGCCGTCCAACAGCGCCCCTGGTGCGGTCGGCACGGTGAGCTCGCCGCGGATCCCGCCGTCGGAAATGGCGGTGGAGGCCGTGATCACCTGGAATTGCCGACCATGGAACATCCACCGCTGGCGGTAGAGTGCATCGGCGGACAGGGCCGGTGCTCGCTCGTCCGTCTCCAGTTGCCAGGCAACGGTGATGTCGGCCGGGTAGTCCCGGCCGAGCAGCACCACGCCCTCGGCATAGTCACCGAGGGCGACCCGCATCCGGTCCGGGCCGACGCGGCGCACCTGTACTGCCACCTCGACAGCGGGCTCGGCGACCAGCCAACGATCAAACCTGAGGTCCTCGACCCCGACGGCCAGCTGTCCCTGCGCATTTTTCTCGGCCAGTTCCATCAGCTGAGCGAGGATGGTCGTCGCCGGCATCACCGGCCTGCGGTCGGCGACGCTTGGCCAGTCGGCCCGTTGCGGCACGAAACAGTGATCGAGCAGGTAGGGCATGGTGGCGGTGGACACCGAAAGGCTGGTGCCGACCACCGAGGGCCGTACCGTGCGGCTGCTGGCGTCGAGTACGGTCGCCACCGAGCCGGCCACATCGTCGAGTAGAGCGGCGAATTCCCGCGCGACCGGGAGCCGGGTGCCCAGCTCTCGCAACCGGATCAGTGGCTCGGCGACACCGACTCCGGAGACGGACGTGGCCGGCATGGCGGGAGCCGACGCTGTATGTCCTATGTGGATAGGTTTGATGAGGCGCAGAACGTCGTTACCCGGTTCGAGCGCGTCGAAGTCCGGGGTGGCGCCTTCGACCCACAGCGCGGTGGCCAACCTGCGTAGCTGGTCGATGCCGCCTCGGTGCGCGGAGTTCGCGGCCACGGTCAGGTGCTCGACGTCGGCCAGCGTGTCATCGATCAGCGACCCGAGCTGACCCGCGCCGACCTGGACGAAGACCCTGGTTCCTGCGGCGTACATGGCCTTGACCGTGTCCCGGAAACGGACCGGTTCGAGTAGGTGGCGAACACACAATCGGCGGATCGCCTCGGTATCTGCCGGAAACGGCCGCGCGGTGGTGGCCGACCAGACCGGCATCAGGGCGTCGGCGATGCGCAGACTCGGGACACCGGCCTCGAACGCGGCCAGATACGGCTTGAGCGTAGGAGTGTGGAATCCGGAACGGAACGGCAGGATCTGGCAGATCGTCCCCTGCTCGCGGAAGGTGTCGACCAGTTCGGCGATCGCGGCATCCGGTCCGCAGGCGATCGTCTGGTTGGTCGAGTTGTCGTGCGATATCACCAACCCGGCTCGTCCGGCCAGTTCCGCACTGACCTGGTCGACACCGCAGCCGAGCACCGCGAACTGGACTCCCGGGACCCGAATGGCATCCAGATCGGTGCTGGTGAGCATCTCGTCGAATTCGGTGCCGGAGAAGATGCCACCGACGATCATCGCCACCCATTCACCGACGCTGTGCCCGGCGACGGCGTCCGGCCGCACCGCGAGTTTGCCCAACGCCCGTGCCAACAACCTGCCGACGGCGCTCAGGCTCTCGGCATGTCGACCGATCGAGGAATCATCGAGTTTCGGGGTCGGCACGCCGAGCCAGTCGGCGACATCGGCGATCTGGGGCGCGAAGTCTGCTTCCAGTCCGGGGAAGAGGAAGGCGATACCGGCACCGGGAGCGGTGAGTAGCGGCGCCGGGCTGAACCAGACGTCGTTGCGGCCCCGCCAGTGCTTGCCGCCGTCGACGACCTTGCGCGCCAAGGTGAGCCGTTTCGCCGTCGGGTCGACGATGCCAAGCCGAAAGGCGGGGCCGCCATCGACCAGTTCGGATGAGTCCGGGGTCGCCGCGGCCAGCAGCTTAAGTAGCTCGTCACGACTCCCTGCGGCGAGCCGCAGTATCCGCTCGGGTTGGACCCGGGCCATGGAGTTCGCCATCACCGCTCATCGAGGGGTTGCCGGGCCAACGAAGTCGCAGCGGTGTAGACGACCGAGCGCAGTTGGGGCGGGCCGAAGGCGAGCTCGCGGATCAGACCGGCGACACCGGCATCGGGATCGATCAGTTCGATACCCCGACGAACGTAGTCGCGGGCGAGTTCGGCGCCCACCATGCCGCCATGGTCCGAGCCGGGAGCCCATGGTCCCCAGTGGACGGTCAGCGCCCGCCGTCCCGTATCGACAGCCCATACGGTGCCGAGTCTTTCCAATGCGTCGTTGCCGGCGGCGTAGTCGGCCTGGCCCCGGTTTCCGGTGACCGCGGCGATGCTGCCGAACAGCACCACGAATCCGGGCACCTCGGGTAGTTCGGCCAGTTCGGCCAGCAGCGTCGCACAACCGTCAGCTTTGGTACCGAAAACCCGCGAGAAGGACTCGGCGTCCTTGTCGGCGATCGATCGGTCCTCGATCACGCCGGCGGCATAGACCACCGCGTCGATCCGGCCGTGCTCGGCGTAGAGCTGCTTGACCAACTGTCGAAGCGCCTGGCCGTCTCGAACGTCGACGGTGTGGTAGCGCGCAACACTGCCGGACCTCTCCAACTCGGCCAGAGTGGCGTCGACCTCTCGACGCGCCATGATCCGCCGGGCCGACTGCTCGATCTCGGCCGGCTCGGTGTGGCCGAGATCAGCCAACGCGGCTCGTAGCGCGGCGAGGTCGGCGGCGGACGCGGTGGCCGGATGCTCGGGATCACCAGGATCGGTGCGGCCGACAAGCTCGATGCGGCAGCCGCTGCCGGCCGCGAGCGCGCCCGCGACCTGCGCGGTGATGCCGCGCGCCCCGCCGACCAGCAGCAGGACCGAGTCCTGGTTCAGACCGGTCGACGCGACGTCGGCGGAGATGTCCTGGGCCGGTGCGTCGAGGTCGGTGGCGATCAGCTCGAACACCCGGCGTCGCTGGTCATCGTCGACGACGACAACCGGTTGGTTGGTGTCGACGAGCAGTTCGGTTCGGATGATGGTGGCGATCGCCTCGACCGGGATGGTCGAGGCCACCTCGACCAGTCGGCTGGTGGTGTTCGGATATTCGAGTGCGATGCTGCGGAACAGGCCACGCAGACCGGCGGCTCGGGTCGTGTTCTCTGGCGCCACCGCCAGCAACCAGCGCGGTGCCTGGCCGAGGACCGAGCGGAACGTCGAGAAGGCCGCCGGTAGCACGTATTCGGCACCACTGCGCAGCGCGTCGAGAAAGATCACGCCGTCGATCGGAGCATCAGCGGGAACGGCACCCGCGGTGACGGTGGTCAGGGCGCCGTCGGCACCCAGTCGAGCCGCGACGGCATCGGTGAGTTCGTGCTCGCCACCGATGAGCACGAAGTGCCGGCCGACCAGCACGGCCGACGCATCGACAGGAGTCTCGACGTCGGCGTCCACCAGCCACTGAACGAACCGTTGCGGAGCCACGCCGACAAAGGCGGCCTCGGCCGGGGCGTCCGGCGCAGCGGTCGGCCCGTCGCTCTCGCCGAACCAGTCGGCCATGGTCCGCGCGGTGCGCGCCCGGACCAGCTCGTCGAACCGGGAGTCGGTGGCGTTGCGGCCGAATCGGACACACAGTTCGCCGGCCAGTTCGGTTCGTTTGATCGAGTCGATGCTCAGGTCGGCTTCCAGGTCCAGGTCCGGATCGATCAGCTCGACCGGATAGCCGGTCCGCTGTGCGATCAACGCGATCACCGTGGTCAGCCCGTCGACCGCCGGCGCGGTCGGTTCTGGCGGGACCGGCTCAGCGGCCAGCATGGGGCGTTCGATCGCGGCGAGCGCCGGCGTTGCCGGGATCGCGGCGGGCGGCGCACCGAGGAAGCCGAGTACGACATCCCGCTGCGCCGCGACCAGCTCCCGTCCCGCCCGCAGGAACTCTGCGACAACCGTGTCCCGGCCGTCCCGCTCCAGCGGTCCGTGACCGGCAGGCTCTGGCGACATCGACATCTCCCTTATTCGGCGGGCCGGCCGCACGCCGCCGGGTACGGGCATCCCGTCGACGGTGCGCACCAGCTGACCATCGACGACCCAGCCGGGCCTTGGCGCGGCGACGGCCCGGCTGACATCCACCACGCCGCGTCCGGAGGTCAGCCACCCGGTGCGCAGTTCGACACCGGCAACGGCCAGTTGGGCGACTGCGGCAAGGAAACCGCGCAGGCCGCTGCCGGCCTGGCCCTCGCAACTGACCACGCTGTGCTGACGGTCGCCGAGGATCGCGGTGACCAGCCTGCCGAGCACCCGGCCGGGCCCGGCCTCGAAGAACACCCGCGCGCCATCCGCGTACATCGCCTCGATCTGCTCGACGAACCGGACCGGCGCGCTGATCTGCGCGGCAAGTCCGGCGCGCACAGCGTCGGGCCGGGACGGATATCGCTGAGCCGTCTGGTTGGACCACACCGGTATCCGAGGCGTCTCGATCAGGCTTCCGGCCAGTGTTTCGACGAACCGTGCGCTGGCCGCGCCCAGCGCCGGGGTGTGGAACGCGCAGGCCACCGGGAGTTTCTTCGCCGAGAGACCTGCATCGCGCAGCGCGGGCAGCGCCTGCTCGATCAGCGCTGTCGGGCCGGAGATCACCAGCTGGCGCGGTGCGTTGTAGTTGGCCAACACGACGGCGTCGGTAAGGCCCGCACCGGCAAGCACCTGCCGGACCGCGTCCGGACCAGCGGAAACCGCCGCCATCGCACCGGGATCATCGCCACTGGCTGCGACGATCGCGGCCGCGCGTGCCGCGCTGAGTTCCGCGAGCGCCCGGGGACCGAACGAACCGGCCGCGGCCAGTGCGACGAGTTCGCCGTAGCTGTGCCCGGCCATCATGTCCGGCGTGATGGCGAGGCGCGACAGCAGGTGGTGCACGGCGAGGCCGGCAATGCCGAGCGCGGGCTGCGCGATCGCGGTGTCCCGCAGCCTGTCTCGCTGGTCCTGGCGCGCCGCGATGTCGAAGGCACTGGGCGGAAACATCGCCGCAGCGACCGCGTCGCTGCTCGATGCCAAGCGCTGCAATTCGGGGAAGGCGACGAACAGTTCGGCCAGCATCCCGGGATATTGGCTGCCCTGGCCGGGGAAGACCACCGCCAGTTTGCCTGGTAGCGCGGAAGGCCGGGGGACGGCTACGAAGATTCCCCGCGCCGGGTCGGACTCGCCGGCCAGCGCCGCTGCCAACAGCTCGTCCAGTTCGTCGGTGTCCTTGGCCAGCAGCGCGAGCGCGACCGGCGCTGGACCGCGATCAGCCCGGCCTGCCGCGGCGTGGGCCAGATCGCGCAACCGCAAGGGGCGACCGTGTTGATCGTTGCTGGCGATCAGGTCGCGCAGCCAGGTCACCTCCGCGTGCACTGCCTGCTCATCGCTGCCACGGAAGGTGAAGAGCTCGACCGGCCATTCGGGCAGGCCGTGCCGCAGGAGTTCGGCGGAGGGATGGCCGCGCAGGACGGCGTGGAAGTTGGTGCCGCCGAAGCCGAAAGCGCTGACGCCCGCTATCCGCTGTGCCGGAGCGGCCGGCCACGGAACCGCGTCGGCGCGGAAGACGAACGGGCTGGTCTCGGCCCGCCAGGCCGGATTGGGCGCGCTGACCGACGCCGTCGGCGGTCGCACCCCACGGTGAACGGCCAGCGCGGACTTGATCAGGCCGGCCAGTCCCGCAGCGCACTTGGTATGGCCGATCTGCGATTTCACCGAACCGAGCGTGCAACTTCCCGGTGCGGCGCCCGCACCGAGAAAGACCTCGTTGAGTGTGGTCAGCTCGGTTCGGTCACCCACTACGGTGCCGGTACCGTGCGCCTCGACCAGGCCGACATCGGCAGGGGAACATCCGGCCGCGTGATAAGCCCGCTCCAACGCGCGGCGTTGTCCCTCCGGGCGTGGTGCGGTCAGGCCGAGAGACTTTCCGTCGCTGGCCGCGCCGATGCCGGTGACGACCGCGTAGATCCGGTCACCGTCGCGTTCGGCATCCGCGAGGCGTTTCAGCACAACGCACGCGACACCTTCGCCGAGCGCGATGCCGTCGGCGGACTCGTCGAAGGTCCGGCAGCGGCCGGTGGCCGACAAGGCACCGACCGAGGAGAACATCAGGTAGTCGTGGATTCCGTTGTGCAGGTCGGCGCCACCGCAGAGCACCATGTCGCTGGTCCCGCCCACCAGTTCCTTGCAGGCGACATCGAGCGCTGCGAGCGAGGCGGCGCACGCGGCGTCGACGGTGAAGTTCGCGCCGCCGAGATCGAGGCGGTTGGCGATCCGACCGGCGATCACGTTGACCAGTGCGCCGGGGAAGGAGTCCTCGGTCAGGTTCGGCAACTGCTCGTCGAGATCGGCGGGAATCGTGTCGACGTAGCCGGGCAGCATGGTGCGCAGGGTCGTCGCGTTGGCCAGGTCACTGCCTGCTTCGGCGCCGAACACCACACTGGTGCGCGACCGGTCGAAACCGCCGTCGGCATAGCCCGCGTCGGCGATGGCCCGCGCCGACACCTCCAGGGCGAGCAGCTGTACCGGTTCGATCGCCGCCAACGTCGCCGGCGGGATGCCGAAGCGCAACGCGTCGAAGGGTATTTCCGGCAGGAAGCCACCCCATTTCGACGGTGTCTTGAGGCCGCTGCGACCGCCGCCCTGCGCGTAGTACGTGGTCGGGTCCCAGCGGTGGGCGGGCACCTCGGTGACCGAGTCGACGTTGCCGACGATGTTGGCCCAGAAGCTGTCCAGGTCCGGTGCTCCGGGGAACACCCCGGCCATGCCGACGATGGCCACGTCGAGGGGTTGCGGCGCGGGTTGCGCCACCGGCCGTGCGATGCCCAGCTCGGCGCGGAGCACCTCGTTGCGGGCCGACCGGAAGGTCTCGGCGCCCGTGGAGACGCCTTCGTGCAGCGCCGCCACGGTGGTGACCGAGGAACGCAACGCGGCCACCTGCCCGGCCATGAACAGTCCGTCGGCGAGCTGGCCCGCGTCGGTCACGTCGACCAGCCCGGCGCCATCGCGGCGCCGTCCCTTGCTGGCGATGCGCAACCGCCCGATGTTGAGGGCTTCCAGCTCGGCCCAGACCTCCCGGCTCGGGATGCCGCTGGCGATCAGTTCCTCGCGCCTGGCCACGAAGGTGTCCACGAACGGACTCGGCAGGCACCGGGTCGCGTGACCGGGTGCGGTCTCCAGCAGGGCGGTGGTCTTGGCGGCGACAGCCTGTTGTTGGAACACCGGTCGCACCGCACCGTATTCGACCGCTTCCTCGGTGAACAGGTAGCCGGTGCCCATCAAGACCCCGACCGAGACCCCACGCCGGGCCAATGATCGCGTCAGCGCCGAGACCATTGCGGCCGAACGGGGATCGTGCACTCCGCCGGCGAACAGCAACTGGAGCTCGGCGGCGGCGCCGCCGTTGCCGAGATATTCCTCGATGACGCCGAGCTGGGTTTCCCACAGGGAAAAGCTCGACCTCGGCCCGACGTGTCCGCCGCATTCGGCACCTTCGAAGACGAACTTCCTGGCTCCCGCGTCCAGGAACTGGCTGAGCAGCCCGGGTGAGGCGACATGGAGAAAGGTGCTGATGCCGACATCCTCGAGTGCCTTGGCCTGGCCCGGATGGCCGCCTGCGATCAGCGCCGCGGCAGGTCGGATCTCGTGCACGACCGCCAGCTGAGCCGCTCGGACCTCCTCCGGTGCGAAGCCGAGAATCCCTACGCCCCAAGGGCGATCACCCAGTGCGGCCTTGGTCTGCCGCAGCATGCCGGTGGTCTGCTCCTTGGTGGCGAGGGCCAGCGCGATGAAAGGCAGTGCGCCTTGCTTGCTCACTGACGCGGCGAATCCGGCCTGGTCGCTGACCCTGGTCATCGGACCCTGCACCACTGGCAGGTCGACACCCAGCGCGGTGGCCAGCGCCGAACCCGGCGCGAGCACCGAGAACTCCGCGCCGTCCAACGAGTCGACGATGGCGCCCCGCACGGCCCGAACCGACCTGGCCACCGTGCCGAAATCAGTGGCGAACCTGCTGGCAAGACCAGCGTCCTGGCCGACTGGCAGCCACGGTGAGCCTGGGCTTTCCGTCTCGAGGAGGGCCACGTGCAGACTGGCTTCGGTCACCACCTGCGGATTGGTGCCCCGTCTTGTGGCCAGGACCCGATGACGGGCCAGGTTGGTCGTGTCGGTGCCGTCGCTGGCCGCGATGACGGCCGCGGTCTCGGCTGGCAGGTCCATCTCGGGCAACAGCGCGAGCTGGGTGTCCAGCACGACCCCGGCCGCGCCGCCGGTAACCGCGGCGGCAGCGGTGTGCGGCCCGATGCCACCGCACAGCCAGACGGGCAGCTGGATGGCGTTGTCGGCCAGCAGCCGCTGCAACAGGACGAACGACCCGAATTCGCTGACCCTGCCGCCTGCCTCGTTACCCCTGGCGATCAGACCGTCGGCGCCGGACGCGGCAGCGCGCAGCGCCTCATCGAGCGTCGTCACCTCGACAAGGACCCGCTGGGTGAT
>DATAVB010000027.1:0-21136 GCA_036267955.1 Mycobacteriales bacterium
CCAGATCTTCGGTGGCTACGGCTTTATGAACGAATATCCGGTGGCCCGGCACTGGCGGGACTCGAAGATCCTGGAGATCGGTGAGGGCACCTCGGAGGTACAACGGATGCTGATCGCCCGCGAACTCGGCGTCACCTGACCACCCCTACACCTCTCCGCTGCGCTCTCTTTTCCATGATCATGATCGGTTTTTGGTTGATATAGCCCCAATCGCCGATCACGATCATGAAAACGGGCGCGGCGAGTAGTTAAAAACCGGTCATGCGGCGCGGAATCTCAGGGCGCCACGGAGTTCGTCGATCACGCCTGTGGGATCGTCCCGCAGCCGCCTGAACGGGAAGCGGAGGAGTAACAGTCCGGAGCTCATTAGCAGGTTCTGTCGGTGCAGATCCCGCTCCCAGGGCACGGCTCCCAGGTGCCACGCCGCTCCGTCGATCTCCACCGCCACGCCGAGTTCCCGCCACAGGGCGTCCACGCGGAAGACGCCGCCAGGGGTGCGTACCAGGACATTCAGCTCTGGCATCGGTAGGCCCGCGCGACGAACCAGCCGGAGGAACGCCGCCTCGCCCGCTGACCGGGCGCCCTCCGAGACGTCTTCCAACGCCGCGCGCAGCAGAGCCGGATTATGTCTCGGGCAGCGTCGCGCCTCCTCGGAGAGTGCGGTCACCGTGACGAGTCCGCGCTGGACAGCGTCCGACACCAGAGCCCGAACGTCGTCGCCGTTGCGCAGATCGCACGCCACGTCGACGACCGTGCGGGCAGTTGCCGAACAGGGCAGGCCTCGACGAATGACCTGGCTCCTGGATCGGTTCGACTGGTGGACTCGTACGAAGCCGGTATTCGGGCGCGGCCGGCCGTGCGGCACGGTGATCTCGACATCGTGCTCGCGGACGCGTAGACCGAGTACGGCGGCCGCGCTGCGATGGCTGAGCATCGCGTGCGGCCCACCGAAGATCAGGCCCGACTTGCGCCGCTGATCCGCCGACAACGGCCCGGAATGACCGATGATCACTCCGGGCAGCGGCCGTTGCCAGCGCCCGGACTCCAGTGCGGTACGGATTTGCTGTCGGGTGAGGCCGTGCGCCAGCAGCTCGCGCAGGCCGGCGACGCTGTCGCGCCACCACAGTTGGTGGGGCCATTCCATGCTGCACATGGTCGCCGATAACGGGCGAGCGCTGCCGGGACTATCCACAGCCCCGGCTCTTTTCATGATCATGATCGGCCATTGGGGATATACCAACCAAAAACCGATCACGATCATGAAACCGGGGCCGGGATCCGGGGCCGGGACCCGGGGCCGGGACCCGGGGTGGGGGATGAACCGGGGGAGGGGCGGGGGCGAACGACTGGCGACCACGTCGTTCGGGATGGCGAAAATGAGAGTTCGGTGTACCGTAATTTTGTGATAGCCGCGCAGAAATCGCACTCGCCGTCCATCGAGGACTATGTGAAGGCGGTCTACAAGCTGCGCGAGCGCGGCGCCGCGACGGTGACCACGACAGCCCTGGCCAACGAGCTCGACATCGCGGCCTCCTCGGCCTCGGGGATGGTGCGCAAGCTCGACGGGGTCGGCCTCGTCCAGCACGCCCGCTACGGCGACGTGGAGCTCACCGAGGCCGGCCGCCAGCTCGCTCTCGACGTGGTCCGTCGGCACCGTCTCATCGAGCTCTACCTGGTCGACGCCCTCGGCTATTCCTGGGACGAGGTGCACGATGAGGCCGAGCAGCTCGAGCACGTTGTCTCACCCAAGCTGCTGGACCGGATCGCCGAGCGGCTGGGCAATCCGGCGTACGACCCGCACGGCGACCCGATCCCGGATCGGGACGGCACCGTCCGCGCCCCGGCCGCCGTGCTGCTGACCGGGCTGGCTCCGGGCACCGCCGGCACCTTCGTCCGGATCTCCGACGCCGATCCCGACCTCCTGCGGCACATCCGCTCGCTGGGCATCGCGCTCGGCGACCGGGTCCAGGTGGTCGAGCAGCAGCCGTTCGGCGGCCCGCTCACGGTCAGCTTCGGCACCGATCCGGACGCCAGTACGCACAGCCTCGGTCCGGTTCTCACGGACGCGATCTCGATCGTGGTCGACCCGTGATCGGCCGACGATGACCGCAGCGAGCCGGTCGACATGAGCATTGCCGTACGCACCCCCGACCTGTCGCCGACCGAACGCGTCCTGGCGCGCGGCCGGTTCCGCGGTCGTATCGCGCTGTTCGGGCCGGCGTTCATCGCCGCCATCGCGTACGTCGACCCCGGCAACTTCGCGACGAATGTGCAGAGCGGCGCGACCTACGGCTACAAACTGCTGTGGGTCGTGCTGGCCGCAAACCTGATGGCGATGCCGATCCAGTATTTGTCGGCGAAACTTGGCATCGTCACCGGCCGGGATCTGGCCGATCTCGCTGGCGAGCGGGTGCCGAGGCCGGTCGCCTGGATGCTCTGGTTTCAGGCCGAAATCGTCGCGATGGCAACCGATCTCGCCGAATTCATCGGCGCCGCAATAGGCATGAATTTGATATTCGGCGTGCCATTGGTCTATTCCGCGCTGATCACCGCCGTCGTCGCATTTGGCGTACTGGCCCTGCAGAACAAGGGCTATCGGAAATTCGAAATCGCCGTTGTCGCGATGCTCGGCATCATTCTGGCCGGCTTTCTCTATGACACGCTCCGCATCGGGCCGGATGCCCGCGGCGCGCTGCACGGGCTGATTCCGTCCTTCGCCGGCACCGACAGTCTCGTGCTGGCCGTCGGCATCGTCGGAGCGACCGCGATGCCACATGTGATCTACCTGCATTCGGCGCTCACCGCACAGCGACTGTCCCCGCGCGACGACGGCGAACGCCGGAAACTGCTGCGATTCCAGCGGTACGACGTGCTGCTGGCGCTCTCCATCGCCGGCCTGATCAACATGGCGATGCTGGCGATAGCGGCGAAACTCTTCTACGGCCACGCCCACATCGACACCATCGAGCAGGCGCACGCCGGTCTGACCAGAATGGTCGGCGGCGCTGCGGCACTGATGTTCGCCGTGGCTCTGCTGGCCTCGGGCATCTCGTCCTCCAGCGTCGGCACGTACGCCGGTCAGGTCGTGATGAACGGCTTCATCCACCTCCGGATCTCGCTGGCGCTACGGCGATTCGTCACGATGCTGCCGTCCATCGTCCTGCTCGCCATCGGCATCGACCCGACCAAGGCCCTGGTATTCAGCCAGGTCCTGCTGTCGTTCGGAATTCCGTTCGCCCTCATCCCACTCGTGCTGCTCACCGGCGACCGCCGCATCATGGGAGTGCACGTCAACCGCCGGCCGATCACCGTGCTGGCCTGGGTTGTCGCGACCCTGATCGTCGGGCTGAACCTGTTCCTGCTCGGCAGCCGGATCTTCTGATCCCGGTTGCCGGCTATTGGGGCGGCAGCGAAACCCCGACCACGCCCAGCAGGAAGAGATCATTGACGGTGGCGGCGCTGACCTTGTGGTCGTCCTTGGCGTCGAGTTGCACCGGGTAGGTGTGCACATCGGTACCGAACGTGTTCCAGGCGCCGCCCGGGCATTCCAGCCAGTGCCAGTGGCAGTGTTCGGGCCCGGCCCGATCGCCGCCGGTCCCATCGGTGCCGGTTTTGTCGCCGCCGGTTTTGTCGCCGCCGGCCTGATCGGGGTGCTTGAGACCGCCGCCGCCCTCGCCCGGAATGGCGCCCTCGGCCGAGCTGTGCTCCATGTCGCAGGCGCCGTCGCAGGGCGCCAGCGGGACGCCGTCGAGGTCGACCTGGTCGCCGGTCAGCCCCGCGTCACCCTCCCAGGCGACGGTGGTGACCTGGCCCGGGCCGGCGCCGGACGGGCCGAGGTCGAACGGCGTCTCGACACCCGCCTCGCTCAAGCCGTCGAAGACCGCCACCCGCCGCTCCGGCAGCGAGTCGCCCTTGACCACCACAACGAGACTCCAGCCCGCGTACGAGCTGTAACCGCCCTCCGGCGGGTCGGGCAGCCCGGCCCACCAGGTGCCGCCGGACTTGACCGTCGCGGTGACATCGGCGAAGGCCTGGTAGGTCTTGGTGCCGTGCAGGGTCTGCTGCTCGACCCGGCTGCTCTGCACCGAGGTGTAGCTGCCGTGCTGACCGAGCATGGCACTCGCGGAGTCCGGCGACCCCAGACCCGACCAGTAGAGGCCGGCCCAGCTGATCTGCGTCCCGTCCGGCACCGTCAGGACGGCGGAACTCGACGCGGCCGTCTGCGAATCGTCGTCACTGTCGTACGGCCGCATCGGCCAGTCGTCGTTCAGCAGGTCACCGAAACCGTGCCGGGCCGCGTCGCAGCTCAGCCACGGCGGCGCGCAGCTGAGCAGCGTGTTGCCGGTTGCGGCGACCGCCGCGTGGTCGGTCGTCACGATCTCCGCACCCAGACCGGCCTCCTCGACGCCGGCCATGCTGGTCGCCGTACCAGTCGATCCCGCTCCCACGCCGGTGCCGGAGACGCTGACGCTGACCTTGTCGCCCACGACGGCCGAGGTCGACACCGTCACCGACAGGTACGCCGTGGTGCTGCCGCCGTCGGGTACGGACGGGCCGCTCAGCGTCGTCGTGCTCGGACCGTCGGTGTTCGTGGCGCCAGCGGCGGCGGGGTGCGGATGGGTGGCCGCATTGGCGGCCGGGCCGTTGGACCAGCCGGTGCCGCTCACGTCGCCCGCGGTGATCCCGGCTGGCAGCGCCACCTTGGCGGTAAGCGGGCCGCTGTCGGCCGGACCGGCATTGGTCACGGTCAGGGCGAGCACTCCATTACGGCCCTTGACCAGTGAACCGACCGGCTCGAACGTCGGCGTCAACTTCGCGGTCGGGGGCGGCGGGGGAGGTGGCGTCGGCAACGGCGTCGGCGACGGCGTCGGCGAGGGGGTCGGCGACGGCGTCGGGCTCGGCGGGGTCGTGCTGGGTGCGGTCGTCGGCGGAGTAGTCGGTGGGACGGTGGTGCTCGGCGCCGTTGTCGGCGCGGGCGGGGTCGTCGGTGCAACCGTCGGGCTCGGCGGCGGGTTGGTGGTCGGCGCGGGCGGCGGCGGACCGGGCACCGGGATCGCCGGCAGGGTGGGCTCGTGCGGTTGTGGCTTGGGCTTCGACGGGGCCGGGGGCTTGTGGGCGGGTGGATTGTGCGCGGGCGGGACCGGCGGCCGCGGGCCGACCGTGACGTGGCTGGCCGGCGGTTGGGCGGTCCGGTGAGTCGGGCTGTGGTGCCCGGTCAGGGTCAACGCCGCCGCGATGGCCGCAGCCGCCACGACGACCGCACCGCCGGCCGCCGCCGTCGCCTTGGCCGGCCCGCCGCTCGGGAAGTGGATCTTGGTGAGGATGGCGAAGGCACCACCCTTGGCCGCCCCCGCTCCGGCCGCACCCTGCGCAGCCCCGGCCGCTGCTCCACCGCCTGCTGCTGCTCCACCACCGGCCCCGGCCGCACCCGCGGCACCCGCACCGCCGGCCGCACCCGCACCGCCGACCGCGCCAGCGCCACCAGCCGCTCCGGCCCCGGCACCACCGCCGGCGGCACCCGCCGCACCAGCGGCGGCCGCCCCGCCGGCGATCGCCGCGCCCTTGATCGCACTGCCGAGGCCGAGGTAACCGGCGACCCACGGCGAGCCCACCACGAGGACGGCGATGATTCCGCGCAGCCCGTGATTGACGTCGAGCAGTTCGGCGGCCAACGCCTTGCACCGCACGCAATCGGCGAGGTGCGCGTCGACCTGCGCCATCTCCCGTTTGGACAGCCCCTTGCGGGCCCAGGCACCGAGGCGCTCGGACGTGCTGCGGCAGCTCTCGGCGGCGGTGTCGGCCAGGTGCACCTGCAGGTACGCCTGGCGTAGACCCTCCCGGGCCCGGTAGGCCAATGCGGAGACGCCGTTGGCGGTGAGCCCGAGCAGCGGGGCGACGGTCGCGGCCGACTCGCCCTCGATCTCGGTGTGCCACAGCACCGTCTGCCACCGCTCGGGCAGGCTGGCGAACGCGCGGGCCGCCAGCGACGACTCCAGGCCCTCGATCGCGGTGTCCCGGAACGGCACGCCCGGATCGACGGCGGTCATGTCGTCGCGCAGTTGCAGGCGCTTGTCGCGCTTGACCTTGTCGTAGAACGTGTTGCGCAGCGAGGTCAGCAGGTAGGCCCGGAACGCGGTATCCGGCCCGCCGCCGGACTGCAGGGTGCTGAGCACCTTCGCGAATGCCTCGGACACCAGGTCGTCGGCTTCGGCCGAGGAGGAGGCGATCTGCCGAGCCAGCCGGTTGGCCGCGCCGACGTGCCGCTGCCAGAGCTCTCCGTACGCATTCCGGTCGCCACCGCGTACCGCCGTGATCAGTTCGGCGTCGCCGCGCTCCTGCGACTCGGGAGGTGCGGTGCTCATGCCGCCTCAACCATGACGAATAGGGCAGTAAATGGGCATACGTCAGGGGTCCACCGAGTCAAAGCGACGCCGGTCGAAGCGCTCATGACCCCTTCTCCGGACGATGCGGTCCCCCCGACCGACTGGGTCAGGCTAGTGCACAATCGCCGGTCTGCAACCCGCCCTGCAGATTGCTCGGCGGAGCGCGTCATGATCGGCCGGCACCGCAGTCCCATTCGGGCAGGCAGGTCGGGGGCGATCAGCCGTGGGAGAGGGAGACGACGTGGGCCTACGCCTGGTCGATGTTGAACGCGCGGACGCGCATGACATCCGGGAGCGGTGGCGAAAAGCGAGTTTGGCGGCGGGTTGGGCGTTTCCAGGGGACTGGTGGACGTCTTCCGTCGAGGCGGTTGCGGAGGCGGTGCGGGACTGCCGGCCGCTCGGGCCGGTGTGTGCCGAGTTGGGCCGATCCAGGGCGCTGGCCGGGGTCGAACTGGCCGAGGTTCTCGACGATCTCGACGCATTGTTCACCGCCGTACCGATGCCCAAGGGAATGCCCGACCGGTCCAGCCACGAGGTGATCCGGGCCGCCGCGCTCGGCTGGGCCGACGTGACCTGCTCGATGCTGAACGACAGCGCCTGTGAAGACCCGTTGAGCCGGCTTACCTCACCGGCCTATCTGCGCACCCGGCTCGGCGAGCTCTACCGCGAGGCGTCCCGCAGCGGCAGCCCGGTGATGGTGACCCATGCTCTGGTGGTGGTCCGGGCTGAGGCCCGGTCCGGTCTGGTCCGGCTGACCGGCGGACTGCATCTGGCCGAGAGCCTGCGCGCGGTCTTCTCCGGCGGCGAGACGCTCTGCGCCGCCGGCGCCACCCACACGCTGGCGCTGGTCCGCCGGGAAGGCAATCTGGCCGGCCGGGTGGCGGCGTTGCGACGCCTCTTCGACGAGCTGCATCAGCGCACCCTGCGGGTCTGGGTCGAGGGACTGCCGCCGAGCCGGGCCGCGGCCGTGGCACTGCTCGACGACTTCGCCCGCTGACCGCCCGATCGGTCGAATGTGCCCGGCAGAGCGCGGATCCAGTGCGCGGATAGGCTGAGGATATGGATCCACGCACCGGGCTGCCCGTGGTCGGCATGGTCGGCGCCGGTCAGCTGGCCCGGATGACCCACCAGGCAGCCATCGCGCTCGGACAGTCGCTGCGCATCCTGGCCGCGGCCCCCGACGACGGAGCCGCTCTCGTCGCCGCGGACGTCGTCATCGGCGACCACACCAGCCTGGCCGACCTGACCGGGTTCGCCGCCGGCTGTGACGTCGTGACCTTCGACCACGAGCACGTACCGGGGGAGCACATCGCCGCCCTCGCGGCAGCGGGCCGGACCCTGCTGCCCTCGGCCGAAGCGCTGCGGTACGCCCAGGACAAGCAGTTGATGCGCGAACGGCTCGGCGCCCTCGGCCTTCCGATGCCGCGCTGGGCGCCACTGCCGGACCGCGCCGCGCTGGCCGCGTTCGCCGCCGACGGCCCGTTCGTGGTCAAGGCGGTACGTGGCGGCTACGACGGCAAGGGTGTCTGGCTGCCGGCCTCGGTCGAGGAGGCGGCACCGCTGTTCGACTCCGGGATCGCCTTGCTGGCCGAGGAACGGGTGCCGATCATCCGCGAGCTGGCGGCGGTCGTGGCTCGCTCGCCGTTCGGGCAGGGCGCGGCCTGGCCGGTGGTCGAGACCGTGCAGCGGGACGGGATCTGTGTCGAGGTGCTGGCCCCGGCGCCGGGGCTGTCGGAGGACCTGGCCGGCGCGGCCCAGACCCTCGCGCTGCGGATCGCCGCCGAGCTGGACGTCGTCGGCGTACTTGCCGTGGAGCTCTTCGAAACCGCCGACGGCCTGGTGATCAACGAGCTGGCGATGCGGCCACACAATTCGGCGCACTGGACGATCGAGGGATCCCGGACCTCGCAGTTCGAGCAGCACCTGCGGGCGGTCCTGGACTACCCGCTCGGCGCCACCGAGATGGCCGCGCCGGTCGTGGTGATGGCGAACGTGCTGGGCGGACCCGACGCCGAGCCGGGCAAGGTCGTGATGGGCACCGATGAGCGGGTGCACCACCTGATGGCGCGCTGGCCCGACGTGAAGATCCACCTGTACGGGAAGGCCACCCGGCCGGGCCGGAAGATCGGCCACGTCACCGCGCTCGGCACCGAGCTGGACGAGGTACGGGCCCGGGCTCGAGATGCCGCGGACTGGCTGCGGTATGCCAAGGAAGAGGGCTGATGAGCGCCACCGTTGGCGTGATCATGGGCAGCGATTCGGACTGGCCGGTGATGTCCGGCGCGGCCGAGGTGCTGGACGAGTTCGCCGTGCCGTACGAGGCGCGGGTCATCTCGGCGCACCGGATGCCGCGCGACATGCTGGAGTACGCGGAGAACGCGGCCGGCCGCGGGCTCAAGGTGATCATCGCCGGGGCCGGCGGCGCCGCGCACCTGCCCGGCATGGTGGCCTCGGCGACCCCGATGCCGGTGATCGGCGTACCAGTTCCGCTGAAGTACCTGGACGGGATGGATTCGCTGCTGTCGATCGTGCAGATGCCCGCCGGCGTGCCGGTGGCCACGGTCTCGGTCGGCGGCGCGCGCAATGCGGGCCTGCTGGCCGTACGGATCCTCGCCGCGGCCGATCCGGTGCTGAGCCGCCGGATGGTCGATTTCCAGGAACAGCTCCGCCAGCTGGCGCTGGACAAGGGCGCCGCGCTGGCCGACCGGCTCGCCGCCGAGAAGTAGCTGCTCCGGCCGAAGCGCGCCTTGGTGCGGACAAATTGGTGCGGATACCTTTTTGGTGCGGATACCTTTAGTGCGGATAATTGCGCGGGTTGACCTTGCTGGTGCTGGCCGTGCCGCCGAACACCGGCTGCAGGGTGAGATTCCAGGTGCTCCATCGCACGTCGTACGCCGTGGTGACGGTCGTGAAGCTCAATGGGTCGTCGAATCGGGAAAACGCGCAGCTGCGGGCGAATCCCTTGGCCTGCGCGTCCCAGTCGGCTCCGCTGGAGTAGTACACCCGGTACGTGCCGTCGTCGATGGCCGGGATCTTGTACGTCGCGCCGTGCCGGATGAAGACCGAGATCCGGGCGGCGCTGCCCACGGCGAGGGTGATCACCGCGTCGTCGGAGGTGCCATTGTTGATCGTGAGTTCGCCCCGTCCCGAGCGGCCGGCGGATGCGAAGTAGGTGCCGGTGCCTGGCTGGGGGGTGCGGTGCGTCGGCGCCTTCGGGATCGCGACCGGGAGTCGGTAGCCGTGCGCGCCCATCGCGCGCCCGGCCGCGGCCACCGAGCGCGGGCCAGCCATCCGGCCGAGGTCGATGAGCACAGCCGACGGTGCGCAGAGCTCCTGAATGGTGGCCTGTTCGGCCAGCGTGCCGAGTTCGGTTCCGAGTAGGCGGAGCGCCGGGACGGCGCGCTCGTGCTCGGGCCGTACGGATCGCGGCGCGTCCAACGCCACCATCCGGTCGGCGGCGATGCCGGCGAGGCGTTCGGCGCTGGCGAGCTGGCCGGTGAGCCTGGTCAGCGAGCTGGCGTGCGCGACGGCGGCGAGGGCCACATTCAGCGACTTCGTGGCGGCCACGAGCTTGGCCCGGTAGGCGGCGGGCGAAAGCCCCGGACCGACGGTCGGGGCGGGAGTCGGTTTCGGCGCGGCAGACGTGCTGGATGCGCCGGCCGCGCTGGTCGTGTCATCGGGTGACGGCGTGGCCGTCGGGTGTTTCGAGGACGAGCAGCCCGCCGCGAGCAGCACTGCCGCGAGCAGAGCGCCGGCCGCGTACCCTTTGTCACCGCTCCTCATCACGGCTCAATTTTGCCATGAATTGTCCGACGGATTCCCTCGTACCGTCGGAAACCGGGTCGGTGCGTCCGTGCTGGCCGCAATTGGTCACGAGCCGGGCCTGAATTCGCAGTATCTTTGACCGGCCGGCAGACCGCCGATGGAGGGTCACCCATGGCTTCGGTTCTCGAGGACTACGACCGCGACGGATACGTCATTTTCCGCAATGTCATCGACGATGCGCTACTCAAGGAGACGAGCGACCACGTCGGCTGGCTGCAGGAGCAGCATCCCGACGTGCGGCCGGAAAACCTCGGCCACATTTATCTGCGCGACGACCCGTTCTGGGTGCGGCTGATCAGTGACGAGCGGCTCGTCGATATCGCCGCACAATTCGTCGGCGACGATGTCGCGCTGTTCGCGTCGCATTACATTTCCAAACCGGCCTTCTCCGGAAAGGCGGTGTTGTGGCATCAGGACGCCGCCTATTGGCCGCTGGAGCCGATGGAGGTCGTGACGCTGTGGCTCGCGGTCGACGAGTCCAAGCCGGAGAACGGTTGTGTCCGCGTCATTCCGGGCAGCCACAAGAAAGAGCTGCACGGATTGCGGGACAACAAGACGGTGGACAATGTGCTCGGCTCGGAGAGTGACACCGACGTCGATGAGTCGCAGGCCGTCGAGTTGACCCTGTCGCCGGGCGACGTCGAGGTGCACCATCCGGGAATCATGCACGGCAGCAATGCCAACACCTCGCCGAATCGGCGGTGCGGGCTGACGATCCGCTATATCCCGACCTCGACCCGGATCACCGCCCCCGAACAGCCGTATCCCAGCGCTTTCCATCTGCGTGGCAAGCCGGGCGTCAACACCTACCAGCCGGTTCCGAAATACGTACCGGGCAAGCATTTCGCCTTTTCCGGCGCCGAATAAGCGAATCAGGCCCGACCCCGACCGGATTGGTCGGGATCGGGCCTGACGTCGAAAAGCTACGGGCGGCCGAGGGCGCGGTAGGTCCAGCCGGCGGCCCGCCAGGTCACCGGGTCAAGGGCGTTGCGGCCGTCGACGATGTTGCGCTGGGCGACGACCGCGGACAGCGCGTCCGGGCTCATTTCGCGGAACTCGCTCCACTCGGTGAGCAGCAGCACCAGGTCGGCCCCGGCAACAGCCTCGAGCGTGGACTTGGCGTACTCCAGCTCCGGGTGGGCCCGGCGGGCGTTGTCATTGGCGGCCGGGTCGAACACCACGACGCGGGCGCCGTGCCGGTGCACGTTCGCCGCCACGTCCAGGGCCGGTGAGTCCCGGATGTCGTCGGAGTTGGGTTTGAACGCCGCGCCGAGCGCCGCCACCGTCGCGCCGTGGAACGAGCCGTCCAGCAGCTCGCGGCCCAAATCGACGGTACGGGCCCGCCGACGCATGTTGATCTCGTCGACGTCCTTCAGGAACGCCAGCGCCTGGTCGGCGCCGAGCTCACCGGCGCGGGCCATGAAGGCCCGGATGTCCTTGGGCAGGCAGCCGCCGCCGAAGCCGAGGCCGGCGCGCAGGAACTTCGCCCCGATCCGGTCGTCGTGGCCCAGCGCCTCGGCCAGCTGGGTCACGTCGGCGTGCACCGTCTCGCACACCTCGGCCATCGCGTTGATGAACGAGATCTTGGTCGCGAGGAACGAGTTGGCGGCGACCTTGACCAGCTCGGCGGTCGGGAAGTCGGTCACCACGACCGGGCAGCCGTTCTCGATGACCGGGGCGAATGCGGCCCGCAGTTGGCGCTCGGCGGACTCGGACTGCACGCCGAACACGAGCCGGTCGGGGTGCAGGGTGTCCTCGACGGCGAAGCCCTCGCGCAGGAACTCGGGGTTCCAGGCCAGCTCGACCGCATCGCCGGCCGGGGCCAGCTCCTGCAGCCGCTCGGCGAGCCGGGCCGCTGTGCCGACCGGCACGGTCGACTTGCCGGCGACCAGCGCCGGGCGGGTCAGGTGCGGCGCGAGGCTCTCGACGGCCGCGTTGACGTAGGTCATGTCGGCGGCGTACTCACCGTTCTTCTGCGGCGTGCCCACACAGATGAAGTGCACGTCGGCGAACTCCGCCGCCTCGACGTAGGAGGTGGTGAAGTGCAGCCGGCCGGTGGCGAGGCTCTTGCGGAGCAACTCATCGAGCCCGGGCTCGTAGAACGGCACCTCGCCGGCGGCGAGCCGGGCGATCTTCGATTCGTCGACGTCGACGCCGATCACCTCGAAGCCGAGCTCGGTCATCGCCACGGCATGTGTCGCACCCAGGTAGCCGGTGCCGATGACGGACAGGCGCGGACGCCCCGTTGGTGCGCTGGTCGGTGTGGTCACTGGACAGACTCCCTGGACTGACTCCTTGGACAGCAGACCGGCGCCGCCACTTCGACGACGCTGTCTGCCCGAAAAGAGTAGGGCAGAGGGCGCGGCGACCTCTGTCCCGGTCCATTGAACACGTCGTACAGTGCTCGGAGAGGGGCTTACTGGCGAGTAACTACGGGAGGCACCGTTGTGATGGATCCGGACTTCGAGACCTATCGGCTCACCGACGAGCACCAGATGCTCCGGGAGACCGTCCGGCAGCTCGCCGACGACAAGATCGCGCCCCGCGCCGCCGAGATCGACGCCACCGCCGAGTTCCCCTGGGACGTGTACGACGCGCTCGTCCGGGCCGACCTGCACGCCACCCACGTCCCGGAGGAGTACGGCGGGGCGGGCGCGGACTCGATCGCCACCTGCATCGTCATCGAGGAGGTCGCCCGGGCCTGCGCGTCCAGCTCGCTGATCCCCGCCGTGAACAAGCTGGCCACCGTGCCGCTGCTGCTCTCGGCCTCCGACGAGCTCAAGCGGGAGGTGCTGCCGGCGGTCGCCTCCGGCGCGGCGATGGTCTCCTACGCCCTGTCCGAGCGGGAGGCGGGCAGCGACACCGCGTCGATGCGGGCCAGGGCCGTACGCGAGGGCGATGAGTGGGTCCTCAACGGTACGAAGTGCTGGATCACCGGTGCCGGCGTCTCGACCTACTACACCGTGATGGCCAAGACCGATCCGGACGCCGGGTCCCGCGGCGTCTCGGCGTTCGTGGTGCACAAGGACGACCCCGGCTTCTCGGTCGGCACCAAGGAGAAGAAGCTCGGCATCAAGGGGTCGCCGACCTGCGAGATCTACCTGGAAAACTGCCGGATCCCGGCGCACCGGATCATCGGTGAGCCCGGCACCGGCCTGAAGACGGCGCTGCGCACCCTGGACCACACCCGACTGACGATCGGTGCCCAGGCGGTCGGCATCGCGCAGGGCGCCATCGACGCGGCGATCGCCTATGTGAAGGAGCGGCGGCAGTTCGGGAAGGCCGTTGCGGAATTCCAGGGTGTGCAATTCATGCTGGCCGACATGGCGATGCACACCGAGTCCGCGCGTCAGCTGATCTACGTGGCCGCCAGCAAGGCCGAGCGCGGCGAGAAGGATCTCACCTTCATCTCGGCCGCCGCGAAATGTCTGGCCTCCGACGTCGCGATGTCCGTCACGACGGATGCCGTGCAGCTCTTCGGCGGCTACGGCTACACGAGGGATTTCCCGGTGGAGCGCATGATGCGCGACGCCAAGATCACCCAGATCTACGAGGGCACCAACCAGATCCAGCGGATGGTGATGGCCCGCCAGCTGTTGAAGTAGTCGCCGGGCCGACCTGACGATGCAACCTGTAGGTGGCCCGGCCTTGACACCCGCAGAGGGTGCATCCGCATCGCGCCGACAAGGCATCCGCGATTGCGTCAGGCTGCGATCTCCTCCATGCTCACAGCCTCGCCACGGTCGGCAAGGATCGTCGCCGCGCTGTGCCAAGCTGACGAAGCTCGCACGCGAGCAACTTGCGGCGACGCCCGCGCTCCACGGTTTTCGCGCCTTCTACTACCTCATCGACCGCGACAACGGAAAGGCCCCGGTGCTCTCCTTCTGGGAGACCGAGGAAGACTTGCTTCTGCCGGAGGCGAACAACGCATCGGTGCGTGAGCACATCAAGGCGGAAGCCCGCCTTGACTCTCCACCGGCCGAGATATTCGAGGTGGCCTTCCAGGCGTCCTGAACGCGGCCCTAACTCGTCCTCGTCCCGTCACCACCAGCACCACACAAGAGCTTGGGCGGCTGAGCGTCAGTCGGCCATCTCGGCGTGCGCCGCGCGGCGCGGCTGGGCGACGCCGCCGGAGTCGGCGGTGCGCGGTGTCGGGGCGTTCGTCGGTGTGTTCGTGGCGGCGCGGCCCTGGGCCGAGCCGCCCCGGGACGCTCCGGTGGGCGCCGAGCCGTCCCGGATCGAGGCCGTACGCGCCCGCATCCGCCGCATCACGGCGTCCATCCCGGGCTGGTCGTCCAGCTCGGCGAGCGCGCCGCGGGCGGCCGCCGCGTCACCGCGCCGGACCGCGTCCAGCGCGACGTAGAGGCCGCGGGTGTCGGCCGGCGCGGAGTCGACCAGCGCGGCCCAGTCGCCGCCTTCGTGGGCTCGCTGCAGCTCCAACAGCCGGTGCAGCTCGGCGATCGGGTCGGTGTGGTCGTCGACCCGCAGGTCGATGGGGATGGCGTTCCACGGCTCGTCGGTCGGCTCGGCGTCGACGATCATGAGCGCGGCGGACTGCCGGCCACGGACGTCGCCGCCGGCCTCCTCGGCGGCGAGCAGCGCGGCCAGCAACCGGTCGGCGAGCGGCCCGGATGCCTCGGTGAAGGCCTCGGCCATGCTCGGCACCACCGAACGGGAGGCGAGCGTGTTGCCCTGCGCGGAGAAGCCCTTGCCGGTGACGTGGCCGCAGGCCGACAGGCAGAAGCCGCCGGTCCAGGCGGCCACCTCGCCGGTGGCGCTGACCATGGCGACCTGTCGTTGCGCCGGGCTGCGGTCGGCGGCGAGCAGCCGGTCCAGCGCGTCCCGCGGGGACAGCCCGCTCTGCATCAGCTGCAGCCCGCGGGCGCCGTACGTGCGGTTGGTCTGGGCCTGGGTGGTGACCACGCCGACCCCGGCCTGGGCCCACGGCACGGCCCGCCCGGCCGCCAGCGCGCAGGTCGCCACCGCAACGCCGAGCTGTCCGGCATCCGGATCGTGCGCCACGATAGAGAAGGTCACGAGGCGACCTCCGGAGTGAGCATCGACCGAGCTTCGCGAGGGAGCCGGATGATCGCAGCGGAGCCTGCGGAGCGAGGAGCGGAGCGGAGGAGGGCGCCGGGGTAATTGGTCACGAGGCGACCTCTGGAGTGGGCATCGTGGTGGGCTCGGTGGTGATGGTGAGCGGCGGGCCGGTTTTCTCCCGTACCTCGGCCACGTCCACACCCGGAGCCAGTTCCCGCAGCAGCAGACCGGCGCCGGTGACGTCCAGCACGGCCAGGTCGGTGATGATCCGCTGCACGCAACCCTTGCCGGTCAGCGGAAGACTGCACTCGTCGACGATCTTGTGGGAACCGTCCCGGGCGACATGCTCCATGAGAACGATGACCCGCTTGGCGCCGTGCACGAGGTCCATTGCGCCGCCCATTCCCTTGACCATTTTCCCGGGAATCATCCAGTTGGCCAGGTCGCCGGCCGCCGATACCTGCATCGCACCGAGAATAGCCGCGTCGATATGCCCGCCGCGGATCATTCCGAATGATGCCGCGGAATCGAAGAATGAGGCGCCCGGAAGCAGAGTCACGGTTTCCTTGCCGGCATTGATGAGGTCGGCGTCCTCCTCGCCCTCATACGGGTACGGCCCGACGCCGAGAATTCCGTTCTCGCTCTGCAATACCACGGTGACGTGGTCGTCGAGGTAATTCGGTACGAGGGTGGGCAGCCCGATGCCGAGATTGACGTATTCCCCGTCGGAGAGTTCGGTGGCGGCGCGGGCGGCCATCTGGGTGCGGGTCAGTGCCATCAGGCCGCTCCCGTCTGGGTTGTCGGACGCGGTCGGGTGGTGTGTTTCTCGATCCGTTTGTCCTCGGCGCCCACTGGCCCGATGACGCGCTGCACGAATATCCCCGGCGTATGAATGTTTTCCGGCAGAATCTCGCCCGGCTCGACGAGCACCTCCACCTCGGCAATTGTCACCCGACCGGCCATTGCACAGAGCGGATTGAAATTGCGGGTGGATTCGTGGAAGACGAGATTTCCGTGGCGGTCTCCGACGGTGGCCCGGACCAGCGCGAAGTCGGCGACGATGCCCTCCTCGAGGACATATTCCTGGTCCCCGAAAATGCGCGTCTCTTTCGGCGGGGACGAGACGGTCACCGAGCCGTCCGCCCCGTAACGCCAGGGCAGGCCGCCGTCTGCGACCTGGGTGCCGACACCGGCCGCCGTATAGAAGGCGGGAATGCCGCAGCCGCCGGCGCGCAGCCGCTCGGCGAGCGTCCCCTGCGGGCAGAGCTCGACCTCAAGCTCGCCGGAAAGAAATTGCCGGGCGAATTCTTTGTTTTCGCCGACATAGGAACTGGTCATTCGGGAGATGCGCTGGTCGGCGAGCAGGATGCCGAGGCCCCAGGCGTCCACACCGCAGTTATTGGAGATGATCCGCAGGTCACCGACACCGCTGTCGTGCAATGCGTTAATGGCGACCTCGGGTATGCCGCACAGACCGAAACCCCCGACAGCAATCGTGGCACCAGGGCCGATATCGGCGATCGCTGCGGCAGCATTGCCTGCGACCTTGTCCACGTGTTGCTCCTCCCGATGCGTTGCAGTGACTCTATCGGCTGCTGCGAGATGTGTCGTTTGGAGTGTCGCCTGAGGTAAGGACAATCGTGGCCCGTTCGGTGTCGGCCCGGCGGTCCAGCGCGGCCGGGTCGGCATTGGCGCACAGGACGATCGACGCGCCCGCCGCCAGCGGGGCAAGGAAATCGTCCCGCCAGTCAGCGAAACCATTCCAGGAACGTGTGGTGAGCACTCGGTCGGACGAGGAGATTCCCTGCCGGCGAGCGCTTGCCCGGCTCTCCTCCACCACCTCCGCGGCGGTCCCGGAATTGGTATTCGTACGGAATGCAGGTACATCCCCGGCAATATCGGCATAGGGGATAAACACGTCGGGTTGGCTGGGCACCACCGCCGAATAATCCAGCGCGCCCTCGGGCGGTCGGGTGAACGGCCTACCCAGCGGTGCAAGGGAGAGCGCGACGATCTCGCCCGGCTTCGCGGCGCGCACGTCCGCCAGGTGCGGCTCGTCGCAGAAGACCGCGGCGGCGCTCGCCGGCTCCGGTACCAGGACCGCGCCGACCGACCAGCAGGCGAGCAGGATGGCGGCCGTCTGCCAGTGCGCTGGCAGCAGCACGGCAACGCTGTCGCCGGGCTCCACCGCCAGCTCGTCCTGGGCCAGCCCCGCGGTCTTGGCCACCCACCCGGCCAGCGTGGTGGCGGACAGCTCCACCCGCTCGCCGGTGGCGTCGTCGTAGAAGGTGAGGAGCGGGCGGGTCGGGTCTCGCTGCAACGCGTCGGCGAGCAGCACATCGGTGGCGGCCATCAGAGCAGGTCTACCAGACGCGTGTTACCGGAGTCTGACATCAGGCTGAGAATGCATCAGTTGATGCAGGCCGGCCCCGACGCTGCCACCGACTTCGGCGCGGCGACCGTGATCGGCCCACCCGCGACCATGCCGGTGCCGCCGCCATGCGCGACCGGGACGCGGTAACTTGCCGTCCGCACCCCGCCGAAGCTGTCCCCCACGATCAGGTGCAGCGTGCTGCCCAGAGTGTTGTCCTGCTTGAGCACGGCACCCGGGACCACCCCGGCGAGTGTGTGGGCGGCGGCGGCCTGGCCGGAGGCGTACCGGATCTCCGGTTTGCTGAAGTCGCCGGAGCTGATGTTGCCCGGCGTCGTCGTCTGGAAGCCGGCCTGCTGCAGCGCCGTGTTGGTCTTGGCGGCGAGTCCCTTGATGGTCCCGCCATTGAGCACCTGAACGGTGATGCTGCTGGGCGGCACGGTCGGTGTGGTCGCGGCCTTCGACCCGGCGGCGGTGCCGCTTCCGGAGCCCTTCGCCAACTCGGCGAAGAAGGCCCGTACCTTGGCTTTGTCCAGGGGCAGCGCGTCCTGGCCGTTGATCAGCGCGCCAGCCTCGGTGGGCATCGTCTCGAACTTCACGTTGCCGGCGGCCAGCTCACGCAGCCGCTCGATCTCGCTTACCGGATCGAAGTTCTTGTCCACCGTGAGTGACTTGGCAACCGAGTCCAGCAGTGGCTTGAGCTTCCACGGCTTGAGCAGGGTGTCGGCGGTGAGGACCTTGTCGGCCACCGCCTTGAGGAACGCCTGCTGTCGGCGCACCCGGTCCAGGTCGCCGCCGGGCAGGCCGTGCCGCTGCCGGACGAACGCCAGAGCCTGAGTCCCCTTGATGGTCTGCACACCGGCCGGCAGGTCGATGCCGGAGTAGTGGTCCTTTACGGCGTTCTTCAGGCAGACCTGCACGCCGCCCAGTTCGTTGGTGATGTCGTAGAAGCCGAGCAGGCCGACTTCGACGTAGTGGTCGATATGCAGCCCGGAGACACCGTCGACGGTCTGGATCAGCTTCTGCGCGCCGGCCGAGCGCTGCGTCTCGGTGAGCTGGTTGCCACAGCCGTTGGCGCAGGCTCCATTGGCGTACGCGGCATTGAGCTTGTGCATCCCGACCCCGGGGATGTCGACCCAGGAGTCGCGCGGCAGCGAGACCGCCGTGGCCTGCCGCCCGTCGGCCGGGATGTGGACCAGCAGCATGGTGTCGGTGTTGAGGCCGGCCTCAGCCTGGGTTGCGACGTCCTTCAGCTCCGCGGCGGAGAGCCCGGACCGGCTGTCGTTGCCGACCAGCAGGATGTTCTGGTCCTTGCCGTCGGTGTTGGCGCTGGCCGGCACCGCGTTGATGTGGGTGATCTTGGTGCTGAAGCTGCGGTAGAAGTTCCACATCGCGCCGGAGATGACGAGTACGACCACCGAAACGACCACGCCGATGACCTTCAGTGCCCGGGCGGCGCGCCGCCGCCCGGACGAGGAGTCGCCAGGACCGCCAGACCTGCCAGGTCCGCCAGAGCCGCCGGTGGTGCGCCGGGGCGGCGGACCACCGCGACCGCCACCGCGCTCCGGCCGTGGTGCCCGCGGCGCCGGCTGGGACGGTGTCTCGGCCCGACCCGAACCACCGGGGTAGCCGGCCCGCCGGAACCGTTCGGCCAGCTGGTCCTCCGACGAGCCGCCGCGGCCAGCGCCCGCGTCCCGCCCAGAACCGGCGTCCCGCCGCCGGCCGCGCCGCGGGTCGAGCTCGGGCGGCAGCCGGTCGGGTCGGCGGTCTGGGCGGTCGGTCGGGTCGGTCACGAGGTTCTCCCGGGTCACGGCGCCGGGGTCGGCCGGCGGTCCTCATATGACGCCGCGGCGTTCAGGTTGGTTGGCGCTCGGGCGCCACCCACAGTAACGGCGGTGCCGCGAACCGCCAGTTCGGCAGGCCGAGCCGGCCGAAAAGCAGGCCGCGACGGCTCAGTTCACACAGCCACGGCTGGAGGCGGACCGGCTCTCGATCTTGGGTTTGGGCGACGCCGGCGCAGACGTGGTGGACGACCGCGGTGGGTCGGCGCTCTGCGTCGGGGCCTTCACCGAGGTGAAGTTCTGACCCAGCACCAACCGGATGGTCCCGCCGAGGGACGGATCGGACTTGAGAACGGAGCCGGGTACGGCCGCGGACAGGGTGCGGGCGGCGGCGTCCTGACCGCTGCCGTACGTGACCTGCGTCTGGGCGTAATCCTGCCGGTCGGCATTGCCGGCGCCGGTGACGGTGAACCCGGCGTTCGTCAGCGCGGTCTCGGTGGTGCCGGCCAGGCCCTGGGTCAGCGTGCCGTTCTGGACCTCGACCCGCACCGAGCTGCGCGGCACGGTGGAGGGTTTCGGCTTGGTGCTGGGTTTCGGTGCCGCCGGCGGATCGGCCTGACCGATCACGGTGTCCACGAAGGACTGCACCTTCGCCGGATCGACCTCCAGGACGTCCTTGCCGTCCGAGGTCGTGGCGTTGGCCCCGGTCGGGATGGTGGTGAAGGTGACGTTGCCGGCGGCGACTCCGCGCATCTGGTCGACGAGGTCGAACGGCTTGAGGCCGGTGTCCAGGGTGAGGGAGTTGGAGACCGCCTTGATCAGGTTGTTGAGCTTCACCGGATTGAGCAGCGTCCCGGCCGAGAGCACCTTGCGCACCAGCGCGCCGATGAACGCCTGCTGGCGGCGTATCCGGTCCAGATCGCCGCCGGGCAGGGTGTGCCGTTCCCGGACGAAGGCCAGCGCCAGCTTGCCCTGGAGCTTGATGTTGCCGGCCGGGTAGTCGATGCCCTTTTCGTACTTCGGGTCGTACCAGCGCCGGGCCAGGCAGACGTTGACCCCGCCGAGGGAGTTGCTGATCGTGTAGAAGCCCAGCAGGCTGACCTCGACGTAGTGGTCGATATGCAGCTGGGTCAGCTCGCTGATCGTCTTGATCAGCACCTGCGCCCCGTCGCCGCGGGCCTGCTTGGTGAGGTGGTTGGTGCAGTCCCGCTCCGGCTGGCCCGGCGGCAGACAGGCGCCGTCGGCGTACGCGGCGTTGATCTTGTTCTTCTTGTAGCCCGGGATGTCCACGTAGGAGTCGCGGGGGAAGGAGATGACGGTCGCCTTGCTGCCGTCGGCGGGCAGGTGGACCAGCAGGATGGTGTCGGTGTCCAGGCCCGGAGTGGCGTCGGTGCCCACCTCCTGCAGTTGCTTCGGCGTGAGGCCGGCGCGGCTGTCGTTGCCGACGACCAGGATGTTCTGCGATTTGCCGTCCTTGTCGTGCTGGGTCCCGCTGTGGCCGAGTCCGTCATCGGAGGGCAGGGCGTTGATCTGCTGCGGATGCAGGTTGCGGCCGGTGGTCGCCCACATGACGCCGGAGGTGATGAAGATCGTCACCGACAACACCGCGGCGATGACCTTGCCGCTCATCGCCAGCGGACCGGTACGCCGTCGCCGGTAGCGGCTGGGCTTGTGCTTGCCGTGCCGGCCGGCCCGGCCGCCGCGCGGGTCCAGCTCGGGTGGCAGCGGCCCGGTCG
>DATAVB010000028.1:0-2912 GCA_036267955.1 Mycobacteriales bacterium
TGAAGCCCAGCATGAATTCCTCGCGGGTCCAGGTGCGGCCGCGTTCCTGTTGATTCAGGTCGTCATAGAGGTCGCGGATCCGGAGTGCGCTGGCCTGCAGCTGATCGAGTCGCATGGCGGCCGATTCTAGCTGCCTTAAGGGATCAGCCGGCCAACTCGCGCAGGGGAGCGATGAGCCGGTCGGACAGAGCCGGATCCACATGGCTGATCTCCACGATCAGCGCATCGGTGATCACCCGAAATGCGCGGACGAGTTCACTGATGCCGAGCGCCGAGATGAGTGATCCGGTAATCGTCGCGGTCAGCTCGGCCGGCAGATTGTCGACTCCACGGCCCTGCGTCGGCGGGAGACCGTGTCGCAGACAGGCCAGCGAAAGGACGTGATCGCGCATTCCGCTGATCATGTATTCCGCCTGCCACACGCGGCCGCGGGCAATGCTCGACCGGGCATGCAGCGCGTACAGCCAGGCCAATCCGATCAATGTGGCCGCGTCAGGTCCGGCTGCATGAGGCTGTTCCTCGGCATTCCCGAAAAGCAGCCGGAACGTCGGGGCGATCGCGCCAAACTCGGCGGCCGGCGAGAACGCGATGTCGACCTGCAGTGTGCTGGCGATGAGAAAGACCCGGTAGATCGTGCCGCTGCGGACCACATCCATGTGGGTGACCGTCGCGTGCTCGGCGTACATCCGCTCGGTCCAGTCGGCGATCGTCTGACTGAGGTCGGCATCGGGGGCGAGCCCCAGCGCGAGATCGATGTCGGACCAGGGGTCTTCGGCATCCTGCGCTGCCGATCCGGTCAGGGCGGCGCTCGTGATGCGCTCGTCGGCTCGTGCGCCCGAGATCAGGGTCTCGCGCAGCTTGTCTCGCTCCTCGGCGGTGTACATGGCGTCAGAGTATGCGGCCCGGCCAATCGGCGCCGGAGCGGACGAGTCGCGCGACCTCCGCGATGCTGTGATTATCCGTATCCACAACGAGATCCGCGACGTCGTGGGCTTCCATTTGGGCCGACAGCTGCCGGGCACGATGGGCGAGCTTGGCGGCGCCGTCGCCGCGTTCGCGGCCCCGGCCGCTGATCCTCGCGGCGAGTTCGTGGTCGCCGGCCCGGAGGCGGCAGAGCGCCGTGACTGCCCCGGGCACGGCATCCCTTAACAGATCGAGGTTTTCCCGGGTCTCGACCACCCCGGCCGCGATGAGGCAACGCACCCCCGAGGCGTAGAAGTTCTGCCACATCGCGCCCAAATTGCGGGCCTTGAGACGCTCGTTGTGCGGATCGTCATCGGGGACCGGCCAGGAGGCGCCGAGCAGGTCGAGATCGACCAACGCGGGACGCTCGCCCTCCTCGACGAGCTGATCGAAGATCTGCCACGAGGCGGTTGTCTTGCCCACGCCGGGTGGTCCGGAGAGCAGAAGGAAGGGAACGTTCACGACACAGACGTTAACCCAGCATCGACCGCGGGTCGTAGCGTTTTGTCGGCCCTGCGTGTTTGGCTTGCGCGGTCGGGGATACTCGCGCAGGACACGACAGGAGGGAGCGCTGCGATGGCTCTTTCGGAAGCGGACCGGGCTGGTGAAAAGGCGATTCTGCTGGAATGTCTCCAGCAGAATCGGGACGATTTATTGTGGAAGCTCGAGGGTCTGAGCGAGTTCGACCGGCGTCGGGCGATGACGCCGACCGGCACCAACCTGCTCGGTCTCGTCAAGCACCTCGCCGGGCTCGAATATAGCTATCTCGGCGGGGTTTTCGGCCGTCCCGCGCCGGAGAAGTTGTCCTGGGAGGAGGACGGTTCGATCTGGCAGAACGCGGACATGTGGGTGACCGCGGCACAGTCCACCGACTACATCACCGGGCTCTACCGGCGGGCCTGCGCCCATGCCGATCGGACCGTCGCCGAGCTCGACCTTGACACCATTGGGGTCGTGCCGTGGTGGCCCGAGGGGCGGAAGGAGGCCACGTTGCGTCGTCTACTCGTACGGATGGTGGGGGAGACGGCGCGGCACACCGGGCATGCCGACATTGTGCGGGAGCTCGCGGACGGCGCCGCCGGAAGCTCCCACACTGCAGACGATCAGGACGCGGCCTCGGTGCGGGAATACGTGGCGCGCATCAATGCCGCCGCAGCGGAGGCGGCCGGCTAGGACCGGCCCGGATATATGAACGGGGTCGTGGTGGCGAGTTCGATAAAGCCGAGCCGGCGCAGAATTGGCCGGCTGTCTTCGGTGGCGTCGACCTGCAGGTAGCGGAAGCCTGTGGCGGCGGCCAGGGCCGCCCGGTGTGCGACGAGCGAGCGGAAGACGCCTCGACCACGCCAGGCCGGCAGCGTGCCGCCGCCCCAGATGCTGGCGAAATCGGTGCCCAGGTGGAATTCCATTCGGCCGCTGGAAATCGGAGTCGGCCCGGCCATGGCGACAACGGCGGCGACGGTGCTGGGTTCATTCGCGAGACCGGCCAACACGGCCCGGCCGATTTCGGAATGGTCACCGCCAAAGACCTCATCGTGCACCGACACCAGTGCATCCGCGCCGCTCCTGTCCACTACGGTCAAGAGGTCTACGCCGGTGGGTGGTCGTACGTCGAGATCGAGGTCCGCGATTTCGGCGACCAGAAGGGTTTCCGCCGGCTCGCAGGTGAAGCCGGCGGCCAGCAGGCGTTCGGGCAGATCGGACGGCTGATCGTACGAGTAGTGCTTCCATTCCCACGGCTGACCCGATGTGCCGAGGCGGTCGACCTGTGCGGCAATGACCGCATCCGCGTCGACTTCGGTCAGCTCGGCCCAGGTCACGCCGATCCAGCCGTCTCCGCGGGACATCATCCGGACAACGCCGTCTCCTCGCTCGACGAATCCGTCCGGCGGGTCCGGCACCGGGTGCCGGCGCAGCTGCTCGTTGAAAGCCGTGAGTACGGCGGTCGCGTC
>DATAVB010000029.1:0-25579 GCA_036267955.1 Mycobacteriales bacterium
GCCGCCCTTTCCGTCCGGCAGGTAGCCATGTGCATGCGAACCCGGAATGTGTGGGTCGGTGCCCGGCATTTCGGTGTGCCGCAGGCCGAGCGGCCGCAGGATGCGATCGGAGATCTCCTGGCTGTACGAACGCCCGGTCACCCGGTTGATCAAGAGCCCGAGCACCAGGTAATCCGTGTCGGAGTAGTGATACGCGGTGCCAGGTTCGAAGACCGAGCCGTGTGCGATAGCGAATTTGACCAGACCATTCGTGGTCCAGGTTTTCCAGCGCAACGGCAGGAAATCGATCGGTGGATTCAATGGCAGCGCGTCGGTGAGGTTGTACAGGCCGCTGGTGTGATTGAGCAGCTCCCGAACCTTGATCTTCCCCTCGTCGGGCAGCAGTCCGGGCAGCCACCGGTCGATCGGGTCGTCCAGCCGTAGCCGATGTTCCGCGACGAGCTGCATGATTACTGTTGCCACAAAGGTCTTCGTCACACTGCCGGCCCGGAACGCACCGGTCGGGTCGACCGGGCGGCTGCCGCCCGCCTTTACCGTGCCACTACCCGCCCGCCAGACGCTCCGGCCATCCCGAATCTCAGTCTGGGCACTGGGCAGGCCGGCGCTGACAATGCTGTCCAGATCACGCTGCAGGTTCGCGGTCGGTGCCGGCCCGGACGCGGATGCGGATACCGCCAGCGGTACGACCACTGCGGTGGCCACGGTGACTGCGGCTGCGGCTCGACGCCAGGTGTGCATGTGATGTCCTTCGGATCGGGTGCGATGTCCCGACCAGCCTCGCGATTTCCGGTGCACACCGATATCCGGTAAGGCCCTGAGATCACCCCGGTCCCCGACCCTGACAAAGCCCGCAGAGCGCCGGTTACGGCCGGAGCAGTCGCTCGAACTCCGCCGAGGCCACCGCGGTATCAAGCTCCACCTGGTCCGAGCGCCAGGCGCTGCAGGTCAACAGGACCGTCCAGACCGCCGCCCACCGCATCGCGCGGTTCGGGTCCAGACCCATGCGCTCGGCGATCGCGCCGGCCCGCTCCAGGATTGTCCCCGCCGGCAGATGATCGGAGGCGAACATGCCGACGTCGGAACAGGGATCACCGATCCGCGGGATCGGATCGACGGCAAGATAAGAACTGCCGGTGCACAACAGATTCTTGTCCAGGAAATCTCCGTGCAGCAAGACCGGCTGCGGCGTTGTCGCACATAGTCGCATGGCGGCCGCTCTGGCGCTGTCCAATCGAGTCAGGCCCGCCTCACCTCGGATCGGTTCGTCGCGCGCCCGCCGCTCGTAATTGATGTCCTCGCGCGCCCGCGCCTCCAGCCTGGGATACAGCGCCTCCAGCGTCAGAAAGGGAAACGGCCCGGGTGCGGCCAACTGCAGCCTGGACAGCAGGTCGGCGGCCATATCGAGGATTACCGGATCGTCGCCGCCGGCCAGGTGGGTCCCCGGTCGTATCCGCGCCAGCAGCAGGGCGTCATATTCGAGATCCACATCGAGAATCTCCACGGCCGCTCCGGTGTCCATCCAGGCGGCGAGCGCGGCCGCTTCAGAGCGGGCCTCCTCGGACGTCACGGTCAGCTTGACGACAACCTCGCCGCCGCCAGACGTCGTACACGCGAAAACGTCCGAACGAAATCCACCGTCGAGCCGATCTCCGACCTCGAGACGCCAGCGGTGTGCACAGGCGCGCAATCTCATCTGAATGTCCACCGCCGCATTGTTGCAAATCCAACAACCGATGGGCATCGGATTAGTCCGGGGCAGGGCGGTCGTACCCGACCTGAAATCCCAGCAGTACGTAGAAAGCCAGGCTGGCGTGGAGATCAGAGCAGATCAGTTCCGGGATCAGTCGAGGAATCGGAGGTGATTCTACGGGATTGCGGTGAACAGCTCGTAGGCGATGCCGTAATGAGCCGGCCGAGCCCCAAACCGCTCGTCGAAGTCGAACGTCAGGTCGTCGTTCATCCGCGCCGGAGCAAAGGGCCCGACCGGTGCGCCTGCGGTCAACCCGAGCAAGGCAGCCAGCAGCTCGGCGCCGCGCCGCCGATCCGCCACCGGAACGATGGTGTGATTGAGCACGATGGTCATCGCTCGAACGTCCGCTCCTGCCACGCCCGGGCCGCCGCGAGCACCTCCTGCCCGGCCGCGGTGATCCCCAATTCGGTGTGGCGGGCATCGTCGGGCGCAATCGCTTTTGTCACCAGGCCCGCTGACACCGCGGAGCTGAGCATTCTGCTGGCGTTGGAACGGTCGAGCCCGAGCTCAGCGGCAACCTCGGTGATCAGGGTCGAGCCACGGCGGGCCGGGGCGTCGATGGCCTCCAGTACAAGGACATGGCCGGTATTGCCGCCACCATCGTCGGCCGCGTCGGCCGCCCACCGGCGAGACCAGCAGCGGACCAGCCGGAACAGCGCGCCACCGCCGTCAAAGGAATCCCGTTCTGGGTGCATCGCACAGATGACACGTGCGATGCACCCAGAACGGCAAGTCCTACGTTATGCCAGCGGGGTCAATTCGCCCGGTACCGGGTCGCCCGGTTCACCTTGCCGGCCTTGAGACACGACGTGCACACCTTCAGCCGTTTCGGCGTACCGTCGACGATCGCACGGACAGGCTGCACATTCGGCTTGAACTCGCGCGAGGCTCTGCCCCTGACGCGGCGCTTGACGGCGTTACGTCCCAGCCGCGAGACGGTCTTACCGAAACTCGGTTTCTTGCCACAGATATCGCAGACAGCAGACATCGACTCTCCGTTCCCCCAAAATAAATCCGCACGCGACAGTAAGAACGACCGCGCCCGGGAACAACGGCACGCAGAGGCCGTCGTTCGCTCGATTGGTCACGCTGGTCGAAGAACTGTCGACTATGCAGGCATGAGGAACCTTCCAGACTCTGGGATGACCACGAGACATGGATCTGCTGCTAGGCAAGTTACCGATACGCCGCCTGTCCCGCGAATCATTTATCTGCTACGGCGTCCGGCCGCCCCAAACTCGTCCGCCTGGAGGCCGCTTCTCGACGATCGAAGCGCGCTTTACCCGCCTCAGGTGTCGTGATCATGCAGAAAAGGCTCGTCCATACGGCGTGTCGCAGACCTTTTCTGCATGATCACCACGCCCGACTGACCGACATTCGCCGATCTTGACTTTATGGCTGGACAAACCGGGCGCGAGGCAGCCACAAGGTCAAGATCGGCGAGAGAAAGGGGCGCCGTGTCGGCCGGCGAAGCGCCGGGTCTGGCCCGAGCCTCCAACCATTCAGTCGGCCTGAGCGTTGCGCTGCAGAGTCACCAGAGAGCGGACGGTTACGTAGCCGCGCCATTCCAGCAGGGCGGCCGGAGATGAGGTCGCCCAGCCAATCGGCCAGCCGCCGTCCGGCTGCTGCTGATCGGCCAGCCGCTTCAGATCCTGTTCAATAGTCTCCGGTGGCAGCGATTCCCGCACCGCGGTGCCGGCATCGGGCGAATAGTCCAGCGGCCGCAGCACCTCTCCCTCGGCTCCGCCCTCGACCGGCAGGATGCCGTCCGCCGGCACATGTCGCACCAGATCGGGAATCAGCGACCGCGCCGCCGGGACGCTCGCCTCGGCCGTGCCGAGAAACTGCAGGGCGAAACTCAGAATATGTGCTGGCGGGGCGGACCCGATGGCCTGGATCTGGGCCAGGCAATACTGGGTCGCGTCACGCAACCACGGGTGCCGCGCGACGGCCGGGTCGCGGGTCGCCGCCCGGTAGGCCTGCGCCGCGACGGCCGCCGTGATTTGCAGCGATGACGTGGTGCTGTCCCCCGCGACCCACCAGGGCGCGCATCCAACCGTATCCCGGATCGGCAGTACGAACGGCACTCCGCCGTCGCTCAGGGACACCGAGGCCAACCAGTCGCACAGCCGCTCCGCATTCGGGTCGACCACACCGACCTCGGCGAACACCTCGAACGCATTGATCGCCCCGCAGGGCTGGCTCTCCTGCGATCGAAGGTCGGGTTCGAGCCCCCAGCCGTATCCGCCATCGGGGTTTCGGTACGCGGCGAGCGCGGCAAGCGTCTGGTCTACGTTGCCGAGCCCCTGGTGTACGGCCAACAGGTGCCGGTCGAGCATCCGGGCGTGGGTGGCGACGAAGGACGATGCGGCGGCGAGGGCGACAGTCATGCCCCCATCCTGCCCCGATCCGGCGACCTGGTCTTGACCATTTCGGCCATGCCGCACGGGGCACGCAGCCGTTCAGCCAGCAAGTTGGCATGCTGCCATGGCAAGATCGATACAACGGGAAGGTGGACGCCGATGGACCCGATGCTGGATCAGATCGGACCGCGACTGCGCGCGGCCCGGCGCAAGGCCAATCTGACGCTCGATCAGGTCGCCGCTGCCACGGCGATCTCGGCGAGCACGATCTCACGGCTGGAGGCGGGCAAGCGACAACCAAACCTGGAGCTCATCGTCCCGCTCGCCCGGGCGCTGAAAATTGGCCTGGACGAGCTGATCCCGCAGACCGTCCCCGATCCACGGGTGAAAAGGGAAGTCCGCCGGGTCGGACGGCAGAGCGTCATCCCGCTATCCCCGGAAACCTCGCCGGTCCAGACCTTCAAGCAGACCATCCCGGCGAGCCAGAGCAAGCCGGCCGTACGCACCCACGACGGTTACGAATGGCTTTATGTCCTCAGCGGACGGCTACGACTCGTACTTGCCCGACATGATCTCGTCCTGACTGCCGGCGAGGCGGCGGAATTCGACACCCGGGTCCCGCACTGGGTCGGCAGCACGGGCGAGGGACCAGTCGAGATCCTGTCCATCTTCAGCAAGGAAGGGCAACGCATCCATCTCCGCGCCAAACCCGCCGCCCGGCGCGGCTGACCCGGAAAGAGTCACTGGTTCAGGAGTTCCAGCGCGGTCGGAATCACCTCGTGCGCGAAGCGGCGCATGCTCTCCTCGTCGTACGGCTGGCTGAATCCACTCACGACGGTGGTGAACCCCAGCCGATGGAAATCGACCACCCGACCGGCCACCTGTTCCGGAGTGCCGACCCAGTGGTACTCGCTGTCCGGCGCCGGTGGCGTCGCGCCCTCCGCGCGGTAGGCCGCCTCGAGGTCGGCTCGCGCGGCGTCCGCGGTGTCCCGGATGAACACCCGACAGTCGATCGACAGCTCGATATCCGCGATGTCGCGACCGATCGCGGCACAGTGTCCTTTCAGGACGTCGACCTTGTGCGGCGCACCCGCGAGGCTCACCTGGGCATTCCAGATGTCGGCGAATTCGGCGACATCGCGCAGCGTCCGCCGCTCCCCCACGCCGCCAATCATCACCGGGATCCGCGGTTGGGTCGGTTTGGGCGTGAGCTCCAGCGAATTCGCGGAATAGGCCACCCCGGAGTGGGTCACGGTTTCGCCCGCCAACAACGGTTTCACGAGACTCAACGCCTCGTGCATCCGCTTCAGCCGGGCTCCGGGGCTGGCACCGAAATCGAAGCCGTACGCCTCGTGCTCCCGCTCGTGCCAACCCGCGCCCAGACCGAAAATAGCCCGGCCGCCACTGATGTTGTCGATCGTCGCCGCCATCTTGGCCGCATAGGCCGGATTTCGGAATGTGTTGGCGCCGACGAGCAGGCCGAGCTTGGGATGCTCGGTGACGGCGGCCAGCGCCGCCAGTGTCGTGTATCCCTCGAAGACGCTCACCGATTCCCGTTCCGAAATGCCGGTCAGATGATCGGATAGGAACAGGTACTCGTACGGCAGCCCGTCCAGTCGCCGCGCCGCGTCACGTAACGTCCGCCACTGGTCGACCTCCGCAAACAGCTGAGCACCGATCTTGAGCTGCGCAGCACCTGTCACTGTCACATTCCCCCCGCGGTCGATCGGATGATTATCAGGATTTCCCTGCCGTCGCGGACACCGTCGACGGCTCGTCAACCCGGACGATCCCCGCCGGCAGGTCGGCGGTGACCCCGGACTCGTCCGCTCTGACCCGCAGCGGACCGTGCGGGGTGCGCAGCGTTCCCTCGGCCCAGCTCAACCCGCCCAGCTGCGGATTAATCGTCACCGCCGCCATTCCAGGGGCCGCCGGCCGGACCCCCAACACGGTGCCGAAAAGGTGGAAGATCGGATGCGCTCCCCAGGCGTGGCAGTCGCTGCGGGTCGGCTCGGGCTGCTCCACCACGGTACGCAGACCCTGTTCGCGCAACCCGGTCCACAATTCCAGCCGTTCCCGCAGCACGTCGACCCGACCGATCTGCCCCAGCGCCTCAAACAGGTAGTGGCTGAAGTAGACCGTCGCCCGCGAGGCGTTCTCGGTGTCCAGCGCCTGCAGCAGCGCCGCCGGGCCGTGCGTCGCACCGGACAGCAACGCGAGGCTGTTGGTGTGTTCGCTCCAGTGCTCGTGGGCCGGATCGTCGGCGTACATTCCGCGGTCGGCCGACCAGAACTCCCGCTCGGCCGCCGCGCGGACGCGGTCGGCCAGCCGCTGATGTCGGGCCGCCAACTCGTCCTCGCCCAGCCAGCCCTCCAACTTGGCGGCCAGCGCCGCGACATGGGCCAGCTGGAAGTTGAGCACGCCGGAGACGCCCCAGTCGCCCTCCGGCGGCGATCCGGATTTCCAGCCGTCCACCCAGTCGCTGAAGTTCCACCCGTCCAGGGAATGCAGCAGATCGTTCTCGTCCAGAGCCGCCCGATGCGCGTCCAGCACGGCCCGCACACCCGGCATCAACGTCGCGACGAAGCCCAGATCCCCTCGCCAGGCGGCAAAATCGTGCACCATCGCCGCCCACCAGAGCGAGAACGGCGGAATCGTCTGCCGGACCCAGGACGGATACCGGCTCCGGGTCAGCCCGCGGGTGTCGCGGCTGCGGCCGAAGGCGAGCAGCGCCTGCCGCGCGAGCCGGTCGTCGTCAGAAATCATGTACGTCACCAGCAATTGCAGCCGGGTGTCACCGGCATATTGCAGCTGCTCGTAGAACGGACAGTCCATTGTGGTCTCGTGTGAACACATCTGCAGCGTCCGCACCCCCAGCTGCTGGATATCGGCGAGTTGCGGATCGCTGCTGGCGAAGGCGCTGGCGTCCTCGTACGGGTAGCGGTCCTCGACTATGCGGAGACCGTTGACGGTCAGCGGTTCGTCGGCGGTGTCGACGGTGACCTCGACAAATCGGCCCGCCTCCCACCACAGGCTGGTGTAGGTGTGGTCGCCGCCGCCGGCGGTGAACCGGTCGCCGACCCCGGTCTCGGCATGGGCGTGGGTACGGAAGAAACGGCCCTCGACCTCGTCCCGATTGCCCTTGCGACCGTCGGCGTCCAGCAACGCCTCCAGCCAGCGGACCCGCAGCACCGAGCCGAGGCCACCCGCCAGCCGCAGTTCGGGGTAGCCGCAGACGTACTCCTCCAGGTCGATCAACACCCGGCGGCGGGCGTTCGCCGGCACCGTCAGCGGCCGACCGCCCAGCAGTGCCTGCCACTGCTCGGCCTCCGCGGCGATCGAGTCGGCCGCGCGCACTGGCAGGTCGTGCGTACGCGCCTCGCCGGGATAATCGGCCACCAACCGGACCCGGCCGCCGTCGAACGGCTCCGACCACTGCTCCGGCAGGATCGCCGGCACCAGGAGATGTGCCGGCGGAATGTCGTTGGCGTACCAGCGACTGCTGGCCCGGTCCCCCACGGTTGCCGGCGACCAGGCCAACTCGTCCGCGCCCTCGGCCCAACCCCACGGATAGACGGTCCCGTCGAGGTCGGTCTTGAGACCGCAGCCCCAGGCGACCCCGAAGGGCAGGAAGCCGAGCCCGGGCAGCACGGCGGCCTCCCAGGCGGCCGTACCGGTGTCGAGCTCGGCCCGGCCCTCGGCGGCCAGCAGAAAGCCGTGCTTCAGGGTCAGCTGCGCGATGGGCGCACCTTCCCCCAACGTCCAGACCCGCGCGGCGATCCGGTGCTCGCCGGCCGGAAGGTCGACGTCGTAGCTGACGAAGGTCCAGTGGTCCGGGTCGCCGCGGTCCGGTCCGCGGCCGATCCGCTCGCCGTCCACCAGCAGCTCGTACCGTTCGTCGGCGCTGACATGCAGGCGGAGCGTGGTCGCCTCATCGAGTGCGAGTGCGAGCCGGTACGCGGCGACGAACGGGGCCGCCGGGGCATCCGGTACGTGGACCCAACGCGCCGGCCACCGCGAACGCTGCGGCCAGCCGCCCTCCCGGCCGGCGTACGGATCGGACTCGAGCAGGACACGGCGGACCGCCAGTGGGCTAACCATGGCGCTCATCATCGCCCACCCCGCCGATGCCTCGGCAACGCCTTTGGCCGGGACCGGCCCCGCCGCCGCACCTAAAGTGGCCGCATTTCAGCGCTGGGTGAGCCGCGGTGACCGATCGGTTTCAGGCTCCGAGCCCGTCCACCGGCTGACCGGGTCTCGGATCCGTTCAGCCGACCCGCGCCAGCGCGAGGACCGTCGGCTCGAGGTTGCCCGGCCAGGTGCCGGTCAGCGTGCCCGTGGATGTGCCGTTGGGTGTGCCAGCGGCGTCGGCGATCATGTCTGCGCTGAGCGTCCGGCGCACGACCAACTCCAGCTCGCCCGCTCGGATCGTCGTGCGGGTCGCATCATTCGTACAGGACATGGCGCCGAGCGTCGGAACGCGGACGTCCGGCGTGCCGCTGCCGACCACCCGAGCCGTCGGCTCGCGGTGCTCCGGCGGTCCGTCGGAGGCGATCTGCAACTCGGCTTGGGTCCCGCCGGTGAGAATTGTCGTGGCAAGCGCAGCCGCGTAGACCTGATCGAAACAGCCGTCGTAGACCCAACGTGCCCCGAGCACGGAGTGCTGCATCGTGCCGACCAACGCGCCTTCGGCATCCGCCAAGGGAGCGCCGCGATAGGTCAGCGGAACCTGCACCGTATGGCCGTCGCCCACCCGCAGCAGGTGGGTCTCGATCCCGACCTCACCGGCGGGATCGTCGAAACGGTAGGCGCCGACGACGTCGATTGTCGCTCCGTCCCCGGCCCACCACTGCTGTGCTGGCATCCAGGCCCGCAGTAGTTCGATCTTCCCTGGAGTCAGCTGCGCCTGATAAAGGAGTGCCATGGTCAGGATGCTAACGCGACGTCCCGGGCCGGCGGTGGCTGTGCTGCACCGAGATTAATCGGGCGACACGTGAGTGGAGGGCAATCTAGTATTGACGGTTCGGCCCTGTTGCCGTTTCCCCTCGCCCGTCGACACGCGGAGGCCGCCTGCCTTATGCCCGAAACCGCCGTTGACCCCGAAATCCAGTCCGAACGCGACTACCAGTCCGCCGCCCGAGCCGCCCTGCGCCGCATGCATTCCGACGTCGTCAACACTGAGACCCAGTTATTCGCCGCCGGCGGATTCGACCCGACAATCCTCAACCAGATGGTCACCGGCGCCCGGGAACAACGGGCGAAGGCCCTCGTCGACCTGCCCGACGTGCCGCTGTTCTTCGGCCGACTCGATTACGACCCCGGCACCGTATTCGCCCAATCGAACGAGGTCGATCGCGTCTACATCGGACGACGACATGTCGAGGACGGTGGCACGCCGCTGGTGATCGACTGGCGGGCACCCATTTCCGGGGCGTTCTACCGCGCCACCCGCGCCGATCGCCAGGGCGTGTTGATCCGCCGGCGGTACGGCTTCTCCGAGGCCGCGGAGCTCACCGCGTACGAGGACGAGCCGCTGACCGGCGCCGGCGAGACGGCCACCGGCACGCTGCTCGCCGCCGAAATCGACCGGCCCCGCTCCGGACCGATGCGCGACATCGTCGCCACCATCCAGCCCGAACAGGACGAGTTGGTCCGGGCTCCGCTGCACACGACCCTCTGCGTGCAGGGCGCGCCGGGCACCGGCAAGACCGCGGTCGGCCTGCATCGGATCGCCTACCTGCTCTACGCCGAACGGGACCGGCTGGGGCGCAACGGAGTCGCCGTCGTGGGGCCCAACCGCTCGTTCCTCTCGTACATCCGGCATGTTCTGCCCACCCTCGGCGAGGTGAGCGTGGTCCAGACGACGTTCGAGCAGCTGGTCGGCCGGGTGCCGGCGAGCACCGAAACGTCGGCGGTCGCCCGGATCAAGGGCGACGCCCGCATGGCGGCGGTGCTGCACCGGGCATTGTGGCGCCACGTCGACCGGCCCACCGAAGGGTTGATGTATATCGAGGGCGCCTTCCGCTATCGCATCGCCGATTACGAGGTCCGGGAAATCATCGCCTCCCTGCGCGGCGCCACCCGCTACGTCCCGGGACGGGTCGCGGCCGCGCAACGCCTGGCCCACGCCGTACTCGTGCAGATGGAACGCCAGGCCAAATCGCCCGATGACCGGACGCAGAACGCCGTCGCCCGATCCCGGCCGGTCAAGCAGGTGTTGGACGCGGTGTGGCCGAAATTGACGCCGGAACAGGTGCTGTTCCGGTTGTTCTCGGACGCCGAATTTCTGGCCGAGGCCGGCGAGAAGCACCTCTCCGCCGATGAGCGGGCGCTGTTGCTCTGGGAAAAACCGTTCCGGTCGTGGAAATCCGCGAAGTGGTCGGCCGCGGACTGCGCCCTGCTGGACGAATTGGCCGACCTGATCGAACGCGGGCCGTCGCTCGATCACATCGTCGTCGACGAGGCGCAGGACCTCAGCCCGATGCAGGCCCGGGCGCTGGCCCGCCGCGGGGCCAACGGGTCGTTCACGCTGCTCGGCGACATTGCGCAGGGCACCACGCCGTGGGCGGTCGACGACTGGCAGACGCTGCTGCACCATTTCGACAAGCCGGATGCCCAGGTGGAGGTGCTCGACCGGGGATACCGGGTGCCGGCGCAGATCGTCGATTACGCCTCGCGGCTATTGGCGGATATCGCGCCGGGGATCGGCGCGCCGACCTCTGCCCGTACGGCGCAGGGATCACTGCAGGTCACCGAAACGCCCGACCTGTTCGACGTGCTCGGTCCGGCAAGCCGCGAGGCGCTGGCTGGACAGGGCTCGGTGGGCCTGATTGCGGCCGACGCCGATGTGTCCGGCATTCACGACCGGCTGCTCGCCGATGGCCTCGACGTCGCGCTGCTCGGCGGTGACGAGGACGCGCTGGAGGCCGCGCGGCTGGTGTGCGTCCCGGCCACGCTGGCCAAGGGACTGGAATTCGAAACCGTCATCGTGGTCGAGCCCACCCGCATCGTCGAGGCCGAGCCACGCGGTCTGCACCGGCTCTATGTGGTCCTCACCCGCGCGGTCAGCGCCCTGCACATCATTCACACTGAGCCACTGCCCGCGCCGCTCCGAACCTAATGCGAACGATCCAGTACCCGCCCCTCTTCCATGCCGACCACGCACTCACCTCCATGATCACGAGGCAATTTCGTCGGCGAATCGCGGCTAAATTGCCTCATGATCGCCCTCCGATTTTATGGTCGCGATCACCCGCCCCCCGATTTTCATGCCGACCCCCCGATTTTCATGCCGACCCCGTTACCTTTTTGGTGGCCCCAACAAGGGGTTGCAGGCCTCCGGCCCAGGCATGACTTTCTGCCCCTGTCGTTGATGATCTGGGGGGTGTTGTCACCGGGGTCGGCGGATGCCAGTGACCGCTGATAGAGACCTGGCCTTGGATAGAGGTCTGCTCGTAACGTGGCTGCCGGCGCGGGTGTCCCGGGTCGCCTGCTAGGACAAGCGAGGAGTGTTTCGTTGTCGGAATCTGACAATGCCGGCTCTGTCGATTACGCGGTGTTCTGCGGTCTGGATGTGGGCAAGGGCGAGCATCACGCCTGCGCCCTGGACCCCGCTGGGACAAAGCTCTATGACCGGGCGCTGCCCAATGACGAGACCGCGCTGAGCGAGGTGATGGCCGGGCTGTTGGTACATGGGTCGGTGCTGGTGATCGTCGATCAACCGGCATCGATCGGGGCGTTGGCGATCGCGGTCGCCCGGTCCCTCCACATCGATGTGGCTTACCTGCCGGGCTTGGCGATGCGCCGGATCGCTGATCTGCATCCCGGCGAAGGCAAGACCGACGCCCGCGACGCCTACGTCATCGCCGATGCCGCCCGGACCATGCCGCACACCCTGCGACGGGTCGGCACCGAGGAAGAAACCCTCGCCGGGCTGACTGTTCTGGCCGGCTACGACGATGATCTGGCAGGACAGTCCACACGATTGTCGAACCGGCTACGGGATGCCCTACTGCACATCCATCCTGCCCTAGAACGACTACTGGGTAAGCATATTGATCGTGGCGGTGTTCTGGATCTGCTCGCCGCGGCACCCACCCCGGCCACGCTGCGGGAACTCGGTAGCCACGGCATGAGAGCCGTGATGGCCACTCATTCACCACGACTGGCCACAACACTCCCGGCTAAAATCCTCGCCACGCTGGACACCCAAACCGTCCTGGTGCCAGGCACAAAAGAGTTCGGGCGGGTCATTGCCGGGGTCGCCACCCAACTCCGGGACGTCCGTGCTGAACGAGCCGCGTTGGCCGCCGATCTAGAAACCCGCCTGGAGGCCCACCCTCTTGCCACGGTCCTGACCTCGATGCCTGGTCTCGGGTTCAGGACCGCCATCAAAATCCTCACCATCATCGGCGACGGTTCCGCGTTCCCCACCGCCGGCCACCTTGCCGCCTACGCCGGTCTCGCCCCGGTCACCCGACGATCGGGCTCCTCGATCAAAGGCGAGACCCGTTCCCAACGAGGAAACCATGCATTGAAGTCGGCCCTGTTTTTGTCGGCATTCGCTAGTCTCGCCGACCCGACCAGCCGCGCCTACTACGACCGCAAACGAGCCCACGGCAAACGCCACAACGCCGCCCTCATCTGCCTAGCCCGACGCCGCACCGACGTCCTCTACGCCATGCTCCGCGACCGCAAACCCTACAAACAACCCACACCCGCCGAACCCGAAACCAACCCCGCCGCCGCTTGACAAAACCATAGAGACACCCCCCCGATTTTCATGATCGTGATCGGCGGTTGGGGCTATAGCAACCAAAAACCGATCATGATCATGGAACGGCGGAGGAGAGCGGAGACGGCGGAGGCGGCGGCCGGTCTCGGCGCGCGCTCCGCGGCGAACCGGGCTCCGTCCCATGATCGTGAGTGGATTTGGTACCTGTAGAGGTACCAAATCCACTCACGATCATGGGTTCTACAGAATTCGATTGAGGCCAACACGATCCAGTGTCAGGCTGCCCGAATGGTCGACTGGGACGAGCACGCACAGCGGAATCGAGCGGCCTGGAACGAGATAGCCGCGATCCGGTCGAGCAACATTGACAGCACCGGACCCGACGCCGAATTCTTCGCCGCCGGCGGGGTGAATCTTCCCGAGCCGGCCGTGCAGGCCGTCGGCGATCTTCATGGACGATCGCTGTTGCACCTGCAATGCGCCAGCGGGGAGGAGTCGCTGTCCTGGGCGGTACTCGGTGCCAAGGTGACGGGGGTCGATATTGCCGATCGTCTCATCGATATCGCGCGGCGTAAGGCCGAAGCCGCAGGGCTCGCGGTACGTTTCGTGGCCGCTGACGTGGGCCGGCTCCCGGCGGATCTCGGGTCGGGCAGGTTCGACGTGACCTACACCGGCGGCGGGGTGTTGCCGTGGATTCCAGACATCGAGATCTGGGCGAGGAACGTCGCCGGATCCCTGCGACCCGCGGGCACCTTCGTACTCTATGAAGCGCATCCGGTGACTGCCTGTCTGGAGGGCACGGATTCCGGAATCACGGTGGCGGGTGATTATTTCGGCCGCAACGCGCGTCCGGAAACCGATACCGGCTGGCGACACTTTCCGGGCGGCGAGACCGCGACGAGCACAAAGGTGCAGTTCGTCTGGCCCCTTGGCGATGTCATCACGGCATTGATCACGGCCGGGCTGGTCATCGAACGGGTCAGCGAATATCCGGGCGTACCCGCTTGGCGGTTCGGCGATCACCAACACGAGGCGGAACGACTGCCCGGGTCCTTCCTTCTCCTCGCCCGTAAGGCATGAGCTCGACTCAGGCTCTCGTCCAGGCCGAGCGCCGGTGCAGGCTGAAACCGGCCCGGCCGAGATTGGCGGCGCTGACAGACTCGGGGCGGGCGGTCGCGACGGCCAAGCTGCAACCCGCCTCACCAGCCACCCGAAGGCGATGCTGCAGGAGCCGCGGCTGAGCGCCCTTCCCTCGGTGCGCCGGAAGCGTGGACGCGCCCCCGAGCACCGCGATATCGCCATGGATCGTCATTGCCGCCGCGGCGATCGGCCCGTCGCGGTCCATGAGCAGAAACCGCCGCATGATGGGAAGTCGGTGTTCGGCGCCGATGAAATCGGCGACCACGCCGTCGACCTGATAACCGGCGAGCAGGACACCGAGGAAGGGGTCGACCTCGCCCGCGTCAACCACGTCCGGACCGGTCGACAGCTCAGGTCCTCGGTCGATTCGTCTGACCGCAAGCAGGCGATCCTCCAGCCGCACCAAACCAGCCGAAATCAATATGGTTTCGTCGATCCGCGCGGAGACGAGCATTGTCGGCCGGACGCCGTTCCAATCCGGCGAGTCGACGAGGTCGAGCGCCGCGATCTCGTTGCCCGACACGACCCCGGACACGGAGGCCAGGAATCCCAGTGCCGGATCCGTGGCCAACACTGCCATCAGGCCGGCCCGCTCCCAGGTCCGGAATCGGCCCGGCAATCCGGCCTCGATTGCTGCCTGGCACGACAAACCGGCGCGCTGGTGCAGGGCCCGCTCCGCATCAATCACATCCAGGGACATGGACCCAGCATCCAGTCGCGACGTACGGCCTCATCGGGCGGGGGTCGAATATTTGGTTGCCGGGGTGTTGTCACCGTGGAAAGGTAATCGTGCAACGAGATCCATACCTGACCCGGCGGGGTTTCACGGTGCACCACCCGCTGGCCCTGATTGCGACGCGGGACTTGTTTGTCGCGCGCCGCGCGGAGGCCAGCATGATGACGCAGCGCATCAGTCAGCCCGTCCATCCCGATGTCGCATCATTGGTCGCCGAATTGCTCGGCGTCGCGCCGACCGGCGTGCGGGGAACGGAGAGCCCAGATGCCTTCTTCGTCGACCTAAACGATCGATGCGTGGTGGCAAAGCTACCGCTCTACCACGGTCGCCCGGGCTCGGCGCTGGTCGAGGCATGGGCCTACCGGGAAACGCGGCGACGTGATATCCGCGCACCGCGGGTATTGGCGGTCAGCGAACAACCCGAATGCATGATCGTCGAGCAATTGCCCGGCACGCCGCTGACCTGCCACGCGTCACGCCTGCCAGCCACAGATCGCTCCGTGTGGGCTCGGGCCGGAGAAGACCTGCGCGCGATCCACGAGATTCGACTACCGGGCTTCGGACCGCCATACATTGCTGCCGCTGTATCTACTCGCCTTCGTGGTCCACCACGCCGTGGGCCACGACCGACCCGATTACATCCGACTGCTGCTCCGCCAATCCGGTTACCAGACCCTGCTCTGATTTCTGATTCGAAAGCCGTCAGGCTGACGGGCTCGCCAGCGCGTCCAGGGTGGACATTGTCTCGGCATCCAGCTGGATATCGGCGGCGGCCATGTTCTCCGCCAGGTGGTCGACGTTCGCGGTGCCGGGAATGAGCAGGACATTCGGATCGTGGGCCAGCAGCCAGGCCAGGCCGATCTGGGCCGGAGTTGCACCGAGGGCGGTGGCTGCCGCGATGACCGCCGGCTCATCGGTCACCTTGGGAATTCCCGCGAATGCCGAGCCGAGCGGAAAGAATGGCACCCAGGCAATATCGTGCTTGCCACATTCGTCCAGCAGCGCCTCGCCCGACCGGTCGAGCAGATTGTAGAGATTCTGGACGCAGACGATACCGGCGGGCAGCGCGTGGCGCAGTTGCTCGAGACCGACATTGCTGAGTCCGACACCGTCGATCTTGCCCTCGTCACGCAGGGCCACCAGCTCGGCAAGTTGGTCATCCATATCGACCCGCTGATCGCCCGTCGCCTCGACGCTGACACCGGAATCAAGGCGGCGCAGATTCACCACGGCCAGCCGCTCAACGCCCAGGCGGCGCAGGTTGGACTCGACTCCAGCGCGCAGCTGCTCGGGCCGCTGGGCCGAGACAAGACCCTTCTCGTCGTCATGCTCGGCACCGACCTTGCTCACCAGCACCAGATCGTCCGGGTACGGATGCAGGGCGGCACGAATCAGCTCGTTGGCGACACCGTCCCCATAGAAATCGGCGGTGTCGATGTGATCGGCGCCGAGCTCGACGGCCCGACGCAGCACGGCCACGGCGGTGTCCCGATCGGGCGCCTTCTGCTCTCTGAGCTCGGCCAATTGCATGGCGCCGAACCCGACCCGGCCCACCGAACAACCCGCAATACGTCCAGTCGTACGAGCGGGCTGGCTCGCCGGGTCCAAGGTGCCGGCAGCTGAGTTTGGTTGTGCATTCTGTTCTGTCACCAGTCGACTCCAGTCGTGACATGGCCAAGGCAAAAGCGGAGGTTCCTCCGCTACCGTCCAACCTAGCAGAACCGGAGGCGCCTCCGGAGCGGAGTGGCAATCAGCCAGGCAGGCTCGGGGGAAGGCCGAAAGTGGTGAGGTCGGCGGACAGGAATGCGACCACCTGCTCGACCCGACCGTCCCGGACGGTGAGGACGTCCAGGCCACCGGGCACATAGGCGCCCGACTCGTCCGCCCACAGATAGGTGCCGAAGGCGAGCTGGCCGTTCGCGGTTGTCGGCAGGAAACGCCATCGCGACTGCAACGGACCGCCCACCAGGAATGCCCGAATGTCGTCGGGGCCGCGATACCACTCGAGCAGCGGCGGCATCGAGTACCGGGCGTCATCGGCGAGCATGGCGACGATCGCGTCGACATCGCGGGCGTGCCAGGCGTCCGTCCACCGGGTCACGATCGCCTCGACACCGTCCGGGCCGAGCTCGCGCAGGACCGACTGCTGACTCAGCTCGGGCGAATCCAGCGCCTTGCGGGCCCGCTGCAGTGCGCTGTTGACGGAGGCGGTGGAGGTGTCGAGCAGGTCGGCGGACTCAGCAGCGGAGAAGCCGAGCACGTCCCGGAGGACCAGCGCGGCGCGTTGTGCCGCCGACAGATGTTGCAGCGCCGCGACGAACGCCAACTCCACACTCTCCCGCGCGAGGGACTGGTCCTCGGGCGACACCTCCGGGTACGGCTCGAGCCAGCTGATCTCGGTCTGCGGGGTGCCCGGCAGGACGTCGATCGGCAGTTCGCGGCGGCCGCGGCGCTCGATCGCCGTGAGACAGCGGTTTGTCGCGATCTTGTACAGCCACGACCGGACGAAGCCACGCTCGTCGAGCCGGCTGACGCTGCTCCAGGCACGAACAAAAGACTCCTGCACTGCATCTTCGGCATCGTGTAGGGAGCCCAGCATCCGGTAGCAGTGGGCCAGCAACTCACCGCGGTACGGGCCGACGAGTCGCTCGAAGGCGTCCGCGTCCCCAGACCGCGCCGCGTCGAGAAGATCGACCGATTCGCTCATGCAACCATTCTGGCCGCAGCGGCCGGCCGGCGGTCGGCCCAGGGCTTTGAGCACGACCAATTCACCGCTTTTCCGGGTCGAGCTAGGGGAAAGCCCTGATGTGCCGCACTCGGCCGCCGGACCAGGATGCGGTGCATGACCCCTGAGATCGAGACGGCCGCGACCGCCGAGCCTGCGCTGAGGCCACCAGGGCGCGGCGGCTGCCGGGCGACGCAGCCGCAGCCGCAGCCGCAGCAAGCATGGCAGCGACCGGGCCGGCGCGCTGTGCTCTCGGCGGCGGTCGGGCTGCTGGCCCGGCGACAGCAGGGCGTGGATCCCGAGCTGCTCGGACTGCCGCAACTCGTCGGCCCCGGCAGTGTTTGCGTCGACGTCGGTGCGGCGGCCGGCCTCTACACCGCCACGCTGTCCGACCTGGCTGGCCCGACCGGGCAGGTGCACAGCGTCGAGCCGCTGCAGTTCGTACACCCGGTCGTGACTCGACTGCTCGCAGTCGGACACCGACCGAACGTGCTGCAACACCACGTTGCGTTGGGCGCGGAGTCGGGCGTAGGGACGATGAGTGTGCCAATTGGCCCATACGGACTAGTCACCGGCCGATCCTTTCTCGCGAGACAGGCTGGCGGCCTGGGATCGAATTCCGAATTCGCCGGCCAGATCGAGGTGGTGGTGCCGGTCGAGACCCTTGACGCACTCTGCGACCGGGCGGGACTTTCCCGGCTGGACTTCCTCAAGATCGACGTCGAAGGGGCCGAGCTATCCGTGCTCCAGGGCGGAACGCGGGCTGTCGAATCTTTCCGCCCGATAATCCTGCTCGAAATCGAAGCTCGACATATTGCCCGCTATCCGCACTCTGCGCACGACACCGCAGACTGGCTTATCCGCCGCGGCTACACCATGCACACCTGGCAACGGGACTGGCGCCGTACTGCGACCGTCTGCGACCACATCCACAATTATCTCTTCAGACCCGGACCTGGGCCGTGACGTCCGCTGTTGTCCGATACACAAATGTGGTGGGCTAATCTGCGCAATTGCCCTTCGCGTTCGATCCGGTTCAGCTAGGCTGATCGCGGCATAGAGGACAGGAGCAACCCCCCGCTCCCGCCACTCAGATCCCTGTCGTTTCGGGATGGCCCTGAGCTCCGGCCGGCCGCGCTCCCCCCGTGGCGTGGTCGGCCGGACTCTCCCGACACACAGCATTCAAGCGCCCAGCTACCGGCGACGACGTGCTGGTTGCTCTGCAACATTCAACCAGCAGGTTGACGATTTCCCTCGATCACCCCTAAGCTCAACCACATGGTTGATCATGCGGTGACGATGGACGGGATATTTCACGCGCTGGCGCATTCCGCCCGTCGGGAAATGATCGACAAATTGGCCGGGAAGGAACGCACCATCAGCGAGTTGGCGGCGCCGTTCGCAATGTCGCTCGCGGCGGCGTCGAAACACGTCAGGGTGCTGGAAAGCGCCGGGCTGGTCGACCGCACCGTGGTGGGGCGGCAGCACGTGTGCCGCTTGGTGCCGCAACCCTTACAGCAGGCCACTGTCTGGCTGAATTACTACGACCGATTCTGGACTGACCGGCTGGACGGCCTGGACACCTTTCTCCGATCCAGCCCAGATAGCACGGAAGGACCTGCATGACATCGGCACCGAAACTCGACCAGATACAGCTGACACGAATTGTCTCGGCTTCTCCCAACGAGGTATATCGAGCGTTTCTGGATCCGGCGCGATTGAGCCAGTGGTTCGGCCCTGGTGGGTTCACCGTATTGAATTCGCAGATCGACGCCCGCGTCGGCGGGCAGCACCGTACGGCTATCGCCGGCGACAATGGCGTACGCGGGACGTTTGTCTCCGAGATACGGGAGCTGGTCCCGGATGAACGCATCGTCATGACGTGGAGTTGGGTCGCGGAGACGCCTCGACCCGCCGATCCGCCGCAGGACGGTTCGATCGTGACGATCGCGTTGCGCGAGATATCGCCGGGATCGACCGAGCTCACCCTGACGCATGCCCGATTGGGCGGCCTGCCGGATGAGGACGGCGCGGGTATCGCCGGGGCCTGGAGCCAGGCGTTGGACAAACTCGGCGACCTTTATCCCGGCACCTGACCGTGTCCCCCACGGCGGCTCACCCGCCGGTCGTACGGAATCCGCCGTTGCTGTAGAGCAGCTGCCCGTTGATCCAGGCCCCCTCGGCGGAGAGCAGGAACCGCACCAGATTGCCGACATCAGATGGCGTGCCGAGTCGACCCGCCGGTGTCTGTTTCGTCCCCGAAACCCGGATATCGTCATTCATCCAGCCGGTGTCGATCGGCCCGGGATTGATGACGTTGGCCCGGACACCGCGGTCCGCGAGCTCGACGGCGGCAGCCACCACGACCCGGTCCAGAGCACCCTTGCTGGCTCCGTACGGGGTGTTGTGCGCGGTGTGATCGCTGGTCAGCGCGACAATCCGGCCGGCCACCTCGCCATGAGTCTGCTCCTGCACCGGCAGCCGGTCGGCGAACGCTTTGATGAGAAGCCAGGTCGCTCTCGCATTGACGGCGAAGTGGCGATCCCAGCTCTCGATGCTCGTCGTCAGAATGGAACTGTCGACCGACTCGCAGTGCGACATGACCAGCGCGGTGAGATTGCCTACCTCGGCGCTCGCAGCAACCAGCTGTGCTGGCGTCTCGGGCTTCGACAGATCTCCGGCCACAAGCTCGACCCGGACGCCCAACGCCCGACAATCATCGGCGATCTGCTCCGGGTCGTCAGGGCCACGTTCGTACGCGACCCGGTCGTCATAGGGCCGCCAATAGTTCAGGACGAGGTCCCATCCGTCCTTGGCCAGCCCCAGGGCGATGCCCGAACCGATCGACCGACGCCGACCGACTCCGGTGATCAGCACGGTTCCAGGCGATTGCGCGGTATCCATGACGCCAGACCCTAGCCAAGAGGCGGTCTGAAATCGATCGCATTCCGGGCTGAGCCCTCACCGCTGCATCAGGTCTGCCGGCCGTCCCAGGACCAACGCGGAATGCTCATGCCCTCGGGAACGACGTCGGCGGAATGGTGGTAGTTGGAGACGCCTCGTCGCCGTACGTCCCGGAGTACGTCGCGGGGCCACCGACCGCCTCGGCCCAGTACGCGGCGAGCCGCTCGGCGTGGTCGGCGCGGAACCCGCGGGCCCCTGTCCTCCGATCGAAGCGCGCTTTACCCGGCCTCGAGCCGGTGTGGACCGGGTAAAGCGCGCTTTGATCGGAGAGGGTGCCGAGCCGCGGCAAGGTCCGAACATGACCCACCTTGGCCTCGCATGACCGATCTGGCGGACCACCTGGATGCTGGATCGACAGGACATCTCGTTTACACCGAACCGCGGTGCCGGCCGTGACGAACATTACGCGGTGAGCTTGTCGGCGTCTGGCGTCGCCGGACGGCAAGCCGCCGGGTCAATGATCGGGAGGTCTGCCATGGCGGGTCATCGGGCAGGACAGGAACCAGAGCGACCGGAAGGCGTGTCGCGCCGCGGAATGCTGCGTGGAGCCGCTGTCGGCGCCGGCGTGGTCGCTGCGGGAGCCGGTACGGCGGTGGTGGCAGGGGCCGGTCCGGCCGGCGCCACTCCCCTGCAGGCGGGTGCCGGCGCGGAAGCCGTCGTCGCGCATGTGCGAAACGTACGAACCGGGGAAATCGAGGTATTCGTCGGCGATCGTCAGGTGACGATCCACGACCGTGAGGTCGCCGTGCGGCTGGCCAACGCCGCACGCTGAGCCAGCACGACATTCTGCCTACTCCTTAGCCGACACTTCCTTTATGAGGTTCAAGCATGTCCTCGCACCGCGAAGCTCCAGGAATTTCTAAAGACCCGGTTGCCGACAACACCGACGTGTACGCATTCGTCAGCCCGGACCGTCCCGACACCGTCACCCTGATCGCCAACTTCCTTCCCTTCCAGGGCCCCGCCGGCGGACCGAACTTCTATGAATTCGGTGACGACGTCCTGTATTCGATCAACATCGATCGCAACGGCGACGGCCGTCCTGATCTTTCGTACCAGTTCACCTTCGAGACCCGGTTGCGGAACGAGAACACGTTCCTCTACAACACCGGTCCGGTCACCTCACTGGACAGTCCGAACTGGAATCGACGCCAGTTCTACACCGTCCGGCGCGTCACCGGCGGCGGCTGGGGCGGCGGCACCGTGATCGGCCGCGGACTGAGTTGCCCGCCGTGCAACATCGGCCCACTGTCCACTCCGAACTATGACAAGCTGGCCGCCGCGGCGATCCACCCGATCGGCGACATCAAGGTCTTCGCCGGTCAGCGCGCGGAGGGCTTCTACGTCGACCTCGGCGCCATCTTCGATCTGGGTGACCTGCGGCCGTTCCAGCAGCTGCACAACCAGTTCGGGCTGGGCGGCATGCCCACCGCGGCGCCGGGAGTCAATGCCACCAAGGATCTCAACGTCCACTCGATCGCTGTTCAGGTGCCGAAGAAGGACCTGACCGGTTGGGGCGTGCCGACCAATCCGGCCGACCGACGCTCGGTCATTGGCGTCTACGCCGCGGCGAGCCGGCAGCGCGTCGTGGTGCGGGAGAGCACCAGCGGCGAGCAACTCGACCTCGGCCCGTACGTGCAGGTCTCCCGGCTGGGGAACCCGCTGTTCAATGAGGTCATCGTCCCGATGGCCAAGAAGGACTACTGGAATTCACAATCCCCGCACGACGACGGCCAGTTCGCGAAATTCGTATCCAAGCCTGAATTGGCCGGGCTGCTGCCCACCCTCTATCCCGGGGTCTTCCCCAATCTCGACAAACTCAACAAGTCCGGAAAGGCCCGCGCGGACCTGCTCGCGGTGCTTCTCACCGGCATCCCGTCCGGCCTGATCCCCGGGTTCCAGAACAACACCGGCACCCGGCAGGCCGATCTGCTCCGGCTCAACATGGCCATTCCGCCGGCGGCCAAGGAAAACATCTACGGCCTGCTCGGTGGCGACCTCGCCGGCTTCCCCAACGGCCGCCGGGTCGCTGACGACGTCACCGCGATCGAGCTCCGCGCGCTGGCTGGCGTCACCTATGCCCTGGTCGACAAGACGTTCACCCCCGACGCGGCCGCCTCGGCGGTCACCGACGGACTCACCCCGGCCGACCTCGACATCCCGTACCTGTCGACGTTCCCCTATCTGGGCGTGCCGCACAGCGGCTACAGCACACCCGCCAACTGATACCGCGACGGTCGGGCCGGTCCGCAGCTGCGAGCCGGCCCGACCGTCCGGACCCCGGAGGTACCGCATGACCACCGAAACCCAACCGATTCCGCAGAGCGGCGCGATCCTCGATATCGGGGAGGACATCGGCGCGCTGCTGCTGCACGTCCCCGCCCACCACCTCGAGGAAGAGATCCACGTCGCGCCGCTCGACGACCCGGACGATCGCACCCACACCGTCGTTCGGGAGCACCCACTGCCTGGCGGTAGGCACGCCGTGGCCGCACTCTTTCCCACCCTGACCACGGGCAGATACCAGATCATCGGCTACGACATCGAGGTCAGCATTCTCGGTGGCCACGTCACCGAACAGCACCTCACCACCTGACCAGCGCTCGGTTATTCGAGGTCGCCGAGTTGCAGCCGGAGCCGGGCCACGGCCGAATGCGCCCGGGTCTTCACCGTACCCAGCGGAATTCCGGTCATGGCGGTGATCTCGGGATAGGAATAGCCGCCGAAATAGGCCAGGACCAGCACCTCACGCTGCACGCCGGTGAGCGTCGTCAGCGCGGCGAGCACCCGGTCGCGGCGGTGATTCCGCCACACCTGCTCGTCGGGTGTGGGTTGTTCACCGGAATGCGCGAGCCACCCGGTCAGATCTTCGGCGCGCGCATCCCGGCGGTGGGCGCTGTCCTGACGACGGACCGCGTCCACCGCCTTGTGGTGGGTCAGGCTGATAAGCCAGGTCCCGGCCTTTCCGCGAGCCGCCGAATAGTCGGCCGCCTGCCGCCAGACGGCCAGAAACGCCTCCTGGACGGCGTCCTCGGCCAGCCCCTCGTCGATGACGATCCGGCGCGCGAGGGTGTAACAGGGAACGGCGTAGCGGTCGTACAGTTCCGCGAAAGCGATTCGGTCTCCGGCTCCGATCGCGACCATCAACTCGGCATCGCCCATGCCGTGCCGATCGCCGACGGCGCGTAGCCGCGTCGACCGCTTCACCATCGGCACGTTGCCAAACCCGGTAGCGCCGTCATTACCTCAGCCTCTTGGTGTGCAGCCGTACGGAAGCAACGGTGTCACCAGGGTCTGAGGCACCAAGGAGGTTCGCCGCCAAAACGTACTCCGCCGCATTTCGGACCCGAACAGCGACCTGACCGAACCGATCAACCGGCTCGGTTCGAACAACGGGTCAGTGCCCGTCAAACGGCGGCACAGGTCCGGGGGCGACGCAGCATTGCCTCCGTGGAAACGGCGGGAGGTGGCAGGTATCACGGATCAGTCCACGACGCAGGTACCCATCCGGTTTGTCTCCGCCATGAGCAGTCTCCTGCTCGCCGAGGACATCGCCGCGGTGGATGGCTTGTTGCCCCGGATCGCCGCCACCGCGGCCCAGGCTCTTCCGGATGCGCTGTGTTGCGGGATCATCGTGGCCGCCGGCGCCGAGAACGAGGTACGACCCGCGGCGGCGAGTGGACAGCTCGCCGAGCGGGCCGACGTGTTGCAATGCAAGGCAGGCGACGGGCCGAGCCTGGACTGCCTGTCCACCGGAGCGGTCCTCGAGATTGCGGATGCCGGCACCGAGGACCGCTGGACCGGATTCGGCTCCGCCATGACGTCATTGGGCGCAGGCGCCGCGATTTTCCTGCCGCTGCGCGTGGACGGGACGGTGCTGGGCGTACTGAACGTGTACCGCGACCGGGCCCGCCGCTACACCGGCGCCGAAATCCTCGCTGCCGGCGTACTTGCGGACCAGGCCGCCGTGATTTTCGTGGCCGCCAACCGCTTTGCCGCCCTGGCCGAGCGCAACCGACATCTGGAAAAGGCGCTCGACAGCCGCGCCACTATCGACCAGGCGGTCGGCATTATCATGGCCACCCAACACTGCACAGCGCCGGAAGCCCTGGAAACGCTGCGCCGGACCTCTCGATATCGCAATCACAAGGTGCGCGATATTGCGGCCACCATTGTCGCCACCACCGGCCGGGCCGCGCGTTCCACCGCCGATTCGGCCGAGCCGCATTCCCCCTGAGCCTGCAGCCATTATCGCGGCCCTGCAGCCTTCGTCGAGACATGAAGAAAGAGCCCGCACCGTGTCCCGGTGCGGGCCCTTTCGCAAAATGTCGTGCGATCTACCAGCCGCCGTGGCCGCCGCCGAAAATGCCCAGACCGAGGGTCAGGCTGGCGAAAAGACCGCCGAAGAAACCGTAGTCTCCACCGTGGTTATGCATACTGTTACACCTCCCACCGAAGAACAGACTCACGAGTGAGCGCAGGGGTCCGACGCTCACCAGATCACCCGACGTTCGCCGCCCACAGCCATACGGTTCGGTCGAAATCGCCTGTATCGGGATGTGAGACCCAGGACACGGCCGTAGCCAGCGGTAGGGAGACGAGGCAACTTCCGTCTGCGCCGGCGTCATGGTTAGGTGAGCCTGACCTGACGGCGGTAGGGAGTTGTGGTGAGTCTGTCGACGACGCTCGTGCTCGGATTCATCGCGGGGGTGACGATCGTGTTCGGCCTGCCGGTCGGGCGGCTCCGCCGGCCGGCGGCAGGTCTGCGCATCGTGCTCAACGCGGTGGCCGTCGGGGTTCTGCTGTTCCTGCTGTGGGACGTGCTGTCCGCGGCGTGGGAGCCGATCGACGGCGCACTCGGCGCCGCACACGATCACAGCGGTGGGCTCGGGCCGATCTTCGGCTACGGCGCACTGTTCGCCGGCGGACTCGCCGCCGGGCTACTGGGTCTCGTCGGCTACGACCGCTATCTGGCCCGCACCAAGCGCCGCAGCGATGACACCGGCCCGGGGGCAATGGCCATCACCGAACGCACCCGTGGCATTGCGACCTGGGCGCCGGCCCGCCGGTTGGCGTTAATGATCGCCGTCGGCATCGGCCTGCACAACTTCGCCGAGGGCCTGGCCATCGGTCAGGCCGCCGCCTCCAACGCCATCGCGCTGGCCAC
>DATAVB010000030.1:0-25381 GCA_036267955.1 Mycobacteriales bacterium
GTTCAGCGACACAAAGTTCAGCGACACAAAGTTCAGCGACACAAAGTTCAGCGACACAAAGTTCAGCGACACAAAAGAGGGAGGTCGGCGATGACCGTATACGCACCGCCGGGACAGTCCGGAAGTCCGGCAAAGTACGAGCCACGGTACGACAACTGGATCGGCGGCGAATGGGTCGCTCCGGTCAAGGGAGAGTATTTCGAAAATCCCTCTCCGGTTACCGGCAAGACGTTCACCGAGGTGGCACGGGGCACCGCCGATGACATCGAACTGGCATTGAACGCCGCGCACGCGGCCGCTCCGAAATGGGGCAAGACGCCCGTCGCGGAACGGGCGAACATCCTCAACCGGATCGCGGACCGCATCGAGGCCAACCTCGAATCGATCGCAGTAGCCGAATCGTGGGAGAACGGGAAGCCGGTCCGGGAGTGTCTCGCCGCCGACATTCCGCTGGCCATCGACCATTTCCGCTATTTCGCCGGCGCGATCCGGGCCCAGGAGGGGTCGCTGTCGGAGATCGATGATGACACGATCGCTTATCACTTCCACGAGCCGCTCGGCGTGGTCGGGCAGATCATCCCGTGGAACTTCCCGCTGCTCATGGCGACCTGGAAACTCGCGCCGGCACTGGCGGCCGGCAACGCGGTCGTGCTCAAACCGGCCGAACAGACGCCGGCATCGATCATGATGCTGATGGAACTGCTGTCGGACATCATTCCGCCGGGCGTGCTGAATGTGGTCAACGGCTTCGGCACCGAGGCCGGAAAGCCACTGGCGTCAAGCAGCCGGATCCGCAAGATCGCCTTCACCGGCGAGACCACCACCGGCCGGCTCATCATGCAGTACGCCAGCCAGAACATCATCCCGGTGACCCTGGAGCTGGGCGGCAAGAGCCCGAACATCTTCTTCGCGGACGTCGCCGCGGCCAACGACGACTTCTACGACAAGTCGCTCGAGGGCTTCACCATGTTCGCACTCAACCAGGGCGAGGTGTGCACCTGCCCGAGCCGGGCGCTGATCCAGTCCTCCATCTACGACACCTTCCTGCCGGCCGCGACGGCCCGCACCGAGGCGATCAAGCAGGGCAACCCGCTGGACACCGAGACAATGGTCGGCGCGCAGGCCAGCAATGACCAGCTCGAGAAAATCCTGTCCTACCTGGACATCGGCAAGGCCGAGGGCGCACGGGTCGTCACCGGCGGCGAGCGGGTCGACCTCGGTGGCGACCTCTCCGAGGGCTACTACGTCCAGCCGACCATCTTCGAGGGCGACAACAGCATGCGGATCTTCCAGGAGGAGATCTTCGGCCCGGTGCTCTCGGTGACGAAATTCGACGACACCGACGACGCACTGAAACTGGCCAACGACACGCTCTACGGCCTCGGCGCCGGCGTCTGGACGCGGGACATGAATACGGCCTACCGGATGGGACGCGGAATTCAGGCCGGCCGGGTCTGGACCAACTGCTACCACGCCTATCCCGCCCACGCCGCATTCGGTGGATACAAGAATTCCGGTATTGGTCGGGAGAATCATCTCTCGATGCTGGAGCACTACCAGCAGACGAAGAACATGTTGGTGAGCTATTCGCCGAAGAAGCTGGGTTTCTTCTAATGAGTCGTATCGCCGTGAGCCCGGAGGCCGCGGACCTGCTCCGCAGCCTCCGGGAGAAGCACGGGCCGCTGATGTTCCATCAGTCCGGCGGCTGCTGTGACGGAAGCTCGCCCATGTGTTATCCCGACGGGGAATTCCTGATCGGTGACTCGGACATCCACCTCGGCGATCTGGAGATCGACTCGGCCGAGACGGTGCCGATGTGGATGTCGAAGTCCCAGTTCGAATACTGGAAGCACACGCACCTGACGGTGGACGTGGTGCCCGGCCGGGGTGGCGGATTCTCGCTGGAAGCCCCTACGGGGCGGCGGTTCCTGATCAGATCGCGGCTGCTCACCGACGACGAGCTGGCCGAGTCGAACACCTGACTGGCGGGCGCCAGGCGTGATCAGCTCATGCCTGGCGCCCTGCCGCTTGGTCACACGCGGACGCTGGTAGACCAGCGATTTACCAGTTCGCCGGAATACCGACGTATTTCACCTCGAGGTATTCCTCGAGGCCGACCCGGCCGCCTTCGCGGCCCAGCCCGGACTGCTTGACGCCGCCGAACGGCGCCGCCGGGTTGGAGACGATGCCGGTGTTGAGCCCGACCATGCCGCTCTCGAGCCGCTCTGACACCCGCAGCGCCCGATTGACGTCGGTGGTGAACAGGTACGACACCAGCCCGAACTCGGTGTCGTTGGCGGCGGCGACCGCCTCGTCCTCGTTGCGGAACGGCGTGATCGCCGCGACCGGACCGAAAATCTCCTCGCGCGCCATCCGAGCGTCGGCCGGGACGTCGGCAAGGACGGTCGGAGCGAAGAAGTGTCCGGGGCCGTCGATCGCGGCCCCGCCGACGACAGCCCGCGCGCCCCGGTCCACCGCGTCGGTCACCAGACCGGCGACCTTCTCCTGGGCCGCGGCGTTGATCAGTGGCCCCACCTGCACGCCGTCCGCCGAGCCCCTTCCCACCCGCAGCACCGCCATCCGCGCGGCCAGCCGGTCGGCGAACTCGCCGGCGACGGATTCCTCGACGTAGAAGCGGTTCGCGGCCGTGCAGGCCTCGCCGATGTTGCGCATCTTGGCCAGCATCGCCCCGTCCACAGCCGCCTCGAGGTCAGCGTCGGCGAAGACCAGGAACGGCGCATTGCCGCCGAGCTCCATCGAGGTGCGCAGCACCGTCGAGGCGACCTGCTCCAGCAGCCGGCGGCCCACCCCGGTCGAGCCGGTGAACGACAGCTTCCGGGCCCGCGGGTCCCGGATCAGCGGCTCCATCACGGCGCCGGCCGCGCTGGTGGGCACGACGTTCAGCACGCCCGGCGGCAGGCCGGCCTCGCGCAGGATGTCGGCCAGCGCGAGCAGCGACAGCGGAGTGGCGTCGGCGGGCTTGATCACCATCGTGCAGCCGGCCGCGATCGCCGGGCCGAGCTTGCGGGTCCCCATCGCCATCGGGAAGTTCCACGGCGTGATCAGCAGGCAGGGGCCGACCGGCTGGCGCATCACCAGGAAGCGGCTCTTGCCGTCCGGCGACACCGCGTACCCGCCGTCGATGCGTACCGCCTCTTCCGCGAACCAGCGGAAAAACTCTGCCGCATAAGCGATTTCGCCGCGCGACTCGGCCAGCGGCTTGCCCATTTCCAGCGTCATCAGCAGGGCGAGGTCCTCCTGCCGATCCATCAGCAGGGTGAACGCCCGGCGCAGGATCTCGCTGCGTTCCCGCGGCGCGGTAGCGACCCAGCCGGCCTGCGCGGCGACTGCGGCATCCAGCGCGGCGAGGCCGTCGGCCGGGGTGGCGTCGGCGACCGCGCAGAGCTCCTGGCCGGTCGAGGGATCCTCCACGCCGAAGGTCGCCCCACCGGTGGCCGGTCGCCAGGCGCCCCCGATGAACAGGTCCTTCGGCGCCGCGGCGACGACAGCGGTCTCATGCGCGAGCGATTCCTCAGCAGACATGCCCGTTCCTCTCAGCGGTTGCTACGCCGACCCGTGGCGAGATAGGACAACTGCATGACCCACCTCTCCCCGCTACTCAAGCAGGCCACACCTGTCATCGCCGCCCGGGGCAGCGGCGCCGAGCTGTACGACGAGAACGACCGCCGCTATCTCGACTTCACCGCCGGGATCGGCGTCACCAGCACCGGCCACTGCCATCCGCGGGTCGTCGCCGCGGCCCAGGAGCAGGTCGCGACGCTGATTCACGGCCAGTACACCACCGTGCTGCACCGGCCGCTGCTGGAGCTGACCCGCCGGCTCGGCGAGGTGCTGCCGGCCGACCTGGACAGCCTCTTCTTCGCCAATTCCGGCAGCGAGGCGGTCGAGGCCGCGGTGCGGCTGGCCCGGCAGGCCACCGGCCGGGCGGGCATCGTCGCGTTCCACGGATCGTTCCACGGCCGCACCATCGGAGCCGCGTCGCTAACCACATCGAGTACGAAATACCGGGCCGGGTTCGGGCCGCTGATGGCCGGCGTCACGCTGGCGCCGTTCCCGTACGCCTACCGGTACGGCTGGGACGAGGAGACAGCGACCACGTTCGCGCTGCGCGAGCTGGACTACCTGCTCACCACGGTGAGCGCGCCGGACGACACGGCGGCCTTCATCGTCGAGCCCGTGCTGGGCGAGGGCGGCTACGTGCCCGCGACCGCGGCGTTTCTGGCCGGCCTGCGCGAACGCGCCGACCGGTACGGGATCCTGCTCATTCTCGATGAAGTGCAGACCGGGTTCGGCCGGACCGGGCGATTCTGGGGACACCACCATTTCGCCGTGACACCGGACATTCTGGTGACGGCGAAGGGTCTGGCCAGCGGGTTCCCGCTCTCGGCGATCGCGGCGCCGGAGAGCCTGATGGCCAAGGCCTGGCCGGGCTCGCAGGGCGGAACGTACGGCGGAAATGCCGTCGCCTGCGCCGCTGCCATCGCCACCCTCGACGTGATCGACGACGAGGGCCTGGTCGCAAACGCCGCCACACAAGGGGAACGGCTCATCGCCGGGCTGCGATCGGTGGCCGCCCGGCATCGCGTGATCGGCGATGTCCGCGGCCTCGGGTTGATGCTGGCCAGCGAATTCACGGCGGCGGATGGTGCACCCGACGCCGCCACGGCAGGCCGCGTCCAGCAGGAGGCGGGCCGCAACGGGCTGCTCCTGCTGCTGTGCGGCCCATACGGGAATGTCGTACGGATGATTCCCCCGCTCGTCGTCACCGGCGAGCAGATCGACGAGGCGCTCAACCTGTGGGGTGCGGCGCTGGCCGCCGCGGAAGGGGCGGACTGAGCGGGGCCGGCCCCACTCGCCGGGGCGGGACCGGACATGATTGCATGACACAGACAGGTACTTACCTGGATCATGGAGGTGCTACGTGGGTGACTCCCTGCGCGCGGAGACGATACGGATCTCCGGCCACAACGGTGATGACATCGAGGCATATCTGGCGCAGCCGCTGGAAGACGGCCCGCGCGGCGGCGTGGTGGTCATCCACCACATGCCCGGGTACGACGCGGCCAGCAAGGAGATCGTGCGGCGGTTCGCCGCGATGGGCTACAACGCCATCTGCCCGAACCTCTACACCCGTGAGGCGCCGGGAGCCAGCCCGGACGACGCCGCTGCTACGGCCCGGGCGGCCGGCGGGGTGCCGGACGAGCGGCTCGTCGGCGACGTGGACGGCGCCGCGAAGCAGCTGAAAAGCCTGCCCAGCGCCAACGGCAAGATCGGCGTCATCGGCTACTGCTCCGGCGGACGGCAGACCGTGCTGTCGGCCTGCAGCCTGCAGGTCGACGCGGCAGTGGACTGCTACGGCGCCTTCGTCGTCGCCTCGGCCCCGACCGGGTCGCCGGTCCGGATGACCTCGCTCGAGGACAAGCTGCCCAACCTGAGTTCCCCGCTGCTGGGGCTTTTCGGCGCCGATGACACGCACCCGTCGCCGGAGCAGACGGCTCGGCTCGAGGAGCTCCTCACCGAGCACGGCAAGACGTTTGACTTCACCACGTACGAGGGCGCCGGGCACGCCTTCTTCGCCGTTGACCGGCCGAGCTACCGGCCCGAGGCGGCGGTCGACGGCTGGGAAAAGATCACCGAATTCTACGGTCAGCATCTCGCCTAGGGAGCGCCATGTGCACGTACGCCACCGAAAAGATCAAGGTCACCGGCAGCGGAAAGGGCGCCACCGGCTGGTTCCGGCTCAGCGACGCCACGGTCTATTTCGACCATCCGGTGCACGCGCTTGACGAGCACACGCTGAATATCGATTTCATCAACCCGGCCAAGGGCCCCGGTGCCCGGGTCGCGGTGGAACTCACGGCCGAATCGGGTCGGGCTCTGATGGAGGCGATTCAGATCGCGCTGGACTCGGCTCCGGCGGCCTAGTTCACCGCGGTGATCAGCTCGGCGTACTGTGCCGCGCCGATGTTGCCACCGGAGAGCACGACTCCGACGCGCTGGCCCGCGAACTGTCCCGGGCGGGCCAGCAGCGCCGCGACGGCGCACGCGCCGGACGGCTCGACCACCTGCTTGAGCCGTTCGAAGAGCAGCGTCACCGCGTCCAGAATCGCGTCGTCGTCGACCAGGACGATCTCGTCGACCTGACGCCGGTTGACCGCGAAGGTCAGCTCGCCCGGAGTCGTCGCGGCCTGCCCGTCGGCGACGGTCCGCGGCTGCGGAATGCTGACCCGCTCCCCCGCCGCCAGCGACCGGGCGGTGTCGTCGCCGGCGGCCGGCTCGGCCCCGATCAGTCGGATGTCGGGCAACAGCGCCCGGGCCGCGGTCCCGCAGCCGGCCAGCAGGCCACCGCCGCCGACCGGCACCAGCAGGCTGTCCAACGGGCCGGCGTCCTCGATCAATTCCAGCGCAGCGGTCCCCTGCCCCGCCATCACGTCCCAGTCGTCGTACGGCGGCACGATCGTCAGCCCACGCTGGCGGGCCAACTCGTGGCCGATCTCCTCGCGATTCTCCGAATAGCGGTCGTAGCCGACGATCTCGGCGCCATAGCCGCTGGTCGCGGCCAGCTTCACCGGCGGGGCGTCGTGCGGCATCACGATCGTCGCCGAAATGCCGTGTAACCGCGCGGCCAGGGCGACCGCCTGGGCATGATTTCCGGATGACCAGGAGATCACCCCGCGGGCTCGGTCGGCCGGATCCACGCTCGCGATTTTGTTGTATGCGCCGCGGAATTTGAACGCCCCGACGCGCTGCAGATTCTCCGCCTTCAACAGCACGGTGGCGCCGGTGAGCTCGTCGAGGGTCCGGCTGGTCAGGACCGGCGTACGGTGCGCCACCCCGGCAAGCCGCTTCGCCGCTGCGCGGATCCGGTCTATATCCAGGTGTACCGAAGGCACAGTGGTCATGCCGGCGTCAGTTGCCGGCCGCCGGTGTCGACCCGGCCGGCTGCCACCAGCCAGGCCAGCGCCTCCCGGATCGCCTGCAGCGACGAATAACGCGGCTGATAGCCGAGCAGGTGCTCGGCCTTGGCGATGCTGACGCTGGGACTGTGCGCGATGTGGTCGTACGTGGCCTGGGCGACGTTTTCCGGTCGGCTCGCCTTCCACTGGTCGAACGGCTCAAAAGCCAGCCTCGCCTCCTGGCCGAACCAACTGGCGACCGCTTCGGCGTACCCGCGCAGCGAAATGGCGCGCGGTGAGACCACATGAAAACTTTCGCCGACGGCGACACTGCGCCGGGCCAGCGACAGCTGGAATGCCTGCGCCACATCGTCGGCGTGGACGTGATGCAGCGTCTCCAGCCCGAAATTGGGGAGCGTCACCTGCTCGCCGCGGGCGAGCGCGGAATACACCTCGAGCTCAAGATTTCCGGCCGGGTTGATAGGCACCCAGCCCGGCCCGCTGATATGACCGGGATGCAGCAGGGTCGTCGGGACGCCGCCGCGGGCGGACTCGGCCAGCAGGTATTTCTCGATCGCGGCCTTCTGCACGCCGTAGTCACCGAACGGCCGGCGCGGCGCCTCCTCGTCATACGGCACCTCGACCGACGGGCCGTGCACCCACACCGTTCCGCAGTGCACCAGGTGGCCGGTGTGGCCGCGCAGCGCCTCGGCGAGTTGCCGGGCGCTGTCCGGGGTGAAACACACCAGGTCGATGACGGCATCGGCCTCCATCTCGGCGATGCGCTTGCCGAAGGTGCCGGCGGCGTCCTCCGCGACCCGGTCCACCGGCAGCCGGCGGACCCGCTGCCAGGCGGCGTCGGCGTGGTACGGCTCCCGCTCGCCCCGACTCAGCACGGTGAGGTCGTGGCCCGCGGCGACCAGCCGGGGAATCAGATAACTACCGATGTGGCCGGTGCCACCAATGACGACGATCTGCACGTTGCTCCTCCGAAAATGAGCGGGGCGGACTGTCGATAACCCTACCCGCGACCATTTGTGGGAGATCGGTTCACGTGCATAAGGTACGGACGTGATGGACTGGCAGAAATGGCACACCGGGTACGACCAACCCGGATCCGGGTTGGCGGAGCGGCTGCGCGCGGTGCAGGCGCAGCTCCGGGTCGCCCTGGATTCGGCGGGCCCCGGTCCGTTACGGGCCATCAGCGTCTGCGCCGGCCAGGGCCGCGACCTGATCGGGGTGCTCGCCGGGCATCCGCGTCGCAACGACGTCACCGCGCGACTGGTCGAGCTCGACCCGCGGATCGCCGACGTGGCGCGGGAGTCGGTCCATGGTGCCGGGCTGAGGCGCGTCGAGGTCGTCACCGGCGACGCGGCGGCACTCGATCAATATCTCGCAATCGCACCGGCGGATCTGGTACTGCTCTGCGGAATATTCGGCAACATCAGCGAGGCCGACATCGAGCGGACCATCGACCTTGCCCGCGGGCTCGTCCGGACCGGCGGCACCGTGGTCTGGACCCGCGGCCGTGGCGACGGCGATGCGGATGTCGTGCCACGGATCTGCCGGTGGTTCGAGGAGCGCCCGTTCCAGCGGCTCTGGCTCTCGCCGCCGGACGTGACCTGGGGCGTCGGTGCGCACCGCTTCACCGGCGAGCCGACGCCGTTGCCGCCCGGCACCAACATGTTCACATTCATCCGCCACTGACGGATCAGCCTTTGACGGCGCCAGCGATCGCAGCCACGATATGCCGCTGGGCGACGACGAACACCAGGATGATCGGCGCCAACGAGATGATCGACCCGGCGCACAGCGCGGTCCAGTCCGTCGACGTCTGGCTGATGAACGCATAAAGGCCGACCGACAGTGTCCGCAGATGCGGCTCGCCGAGGGTGAAGACCAGCGGCGTCATGAAGTCGTTCCAGGACTGGATGAACGAGAACAGTCCCAGCGTTGCGAGCATCGGCCGCGCCAGCGGCAGAATGATGTAGAAGTAGGTCTGATGGAACCCGGCCCCGTCCACCCGGGCTGCCTCCTCGATCTCTTTCGCCACCGTCCGGAAGTACCCCATGAAGAGGAAGGTGTTGAATACCATGGCGCCGGCGACCTGTACCAATACGACCGACCACAGCGTGTTGAGCAGGTAGAGCTGGTTGATGATGTCGTAGACCGGGACGATGGTGTAGCCGCGGGGCAGGAAGAACGTCACGAGGATGACCCCGATCAGCACCTTCTTCCCTGGGAAACTGGTCCGGGCCAGCGCATATCCCGCCATCGAGGCGAACAGCAGCGTGAAGAACACTGTGCACGCGGTGATGATGACGCTGTTGGTGAAATAGCCGCTGAAGTTGGCGCCGTTCCAGGCATCGACGTAGTTGTGCCAGTGCATGCCGTGCGGAATCAGCCCGAGCCCGGAATCGAGAAACCCGGAGTCGCTCTTCAGCGAGCCGGCAATTGCCCACAGCATCGGAAAGACCCAGAAGAAGCCACAGATCAGCAGCAACGCATGGGTGATCGGTAGTCGCAGTGGCGAGCCGTGGCCGCCACGACGTCGCCGGACTGTAGTTGTCGCTGCCATCTAGAGCCGAGCCTCCTCGATCGAGGCGGCGTTCATTTCCCGACGCCGTTTACGCATGTACGCAATGGCGATCGCCTGCCCGCCGGTGATCACCAACAGGATCAGTCCGTAGAAGAACGAGGCCGCCGAGGCGAAGCCGACGTTCGGCTGCACCGACGCGCCACCGCCGGCCGCGGAGAAACCGCCGCCGAACGCCTCCTGGTAAATGTAGGTGTTCACCACGCTGGAGGCGTAGTACGGACCACCGCCGGTCAGCACCTGGACCAGGTCGAAGACCTGCAGGCTGCCCAGGATCGCCAGAAACACGATGATCATGCCGATCTCCCGGAGCCCGGGAATCGTGACGTGCCAGAACTGCTGCCGCATTCCGGCGCCGTCGATCGTGGCTGCCTCGTACTGGTCCTCGGGAATCGTCTGCAGCCCGGCCAGGAAATACACCAGGTTGTAGCCCAACGTGTTCCAGATGCCGATCGCGATGATCACCCAGAGCACGATGTGCGGGTCACCGAGCCAGTCCACCGGATTGTGCATCAGGTGCATGCTGATGAGCCTTGAGTCGATGTTTGCCCCGAAGTTGCTGAACAGCAGCTGGAACACCACCGCGATGATCGCCGGGGAGATCACCGCCGGAATGAAGAACACGGACCGGTAGAACGTGGAGAACCGCAGCCGGCGATTGTTCAGCACCAGCGCGAGGACCAGGGCCAGGAACAGCTGCACCGGCACGAGCACGGCCGTATAGAGGAACGTGTGGCCGAAGGAGCGCCAGAAGATGTTGTCGTGCAGCACCTTCCGGAAGTTCTCCAGTCCGACGTATGCGGTCGGGCTGCCGATTCCGTTCCACTGGTAGAGCGTATATCCCAGCGACGCGACGATGGGGTAGAGCGTGAACACCGCGACCAGGACGACGAAGGGGGCGATATAGACGTAGGACCAACGATTGTTCTTGACATTCTGCCAACGCGACTGGCGACGCCGCCTGGTCGGGGTCGGTCGTGGGAGGGTGCTGGTCCGCTCTCCGGCCTGTGCCGTCACAGCGACGGATACTTGGGGATCGGCCACTTGTACGCCTTGGTCGGATCCCAGTCGGAGAACGTGTAGTCGCTGAGGCTCACCTTCAGTCCCTTGCCCTGCGCCTGTTTGATACCCGTCGCCAGCGCCTCCTGCATTTTGCCGTCGAGCTCGGTTAGCGCTTTCCCGGTGTCCTTGATCTGACCGCTGTAGATGCCGGTGGTGATGTTGCCGAAGTTCGGTGTCACCGGGTTGATCACGACGTTCGAGGTGTGCGGATTCTTGATCCAGGGCTGCGGTCCGGGTAGCACGAGATCGCGCAGCGCCACATACTCGCTGAACGGCTTGAAGTTGATCTTGCTCGGATCATTGTCCGCCGGGAAGATCGAGACGTCCTCGTTGAACTTCTGCACCCAGCGCTTTCCGGCGTCCGGACTGTAGAGCCAGGACAACCACTTGAAGGCTGCCTCCGGATCCTTGGCGTCCGCATTGATCGCGAACAGGGTGCCGCCAGGAGAGGAGTAGAAATATGACTTCGGCTTCTCCTGCGGCCCGATCAGGCTGGTCAGCGTGTAGTCGGTGAACTTGTGCTCGGTCCATTCCGGCTGGTTCCACACACCGCCAACCGTCATTCCGAACTTTCCGCGCTCGAAGTATGCCCGTGCGATTTCGTCGGAGATCGACAGTGAGCTGGGATAGAAGTAGCCCTTGCTCTTCCATTCCATGATCAGGTCGAGCACGTCGGTGTAGTTGCGGTCAGAGCCGAACGTGTACTTCCCGGTGCGCAGATCCTGACCGGCGTTGCCACCGGGACTTCCGGCGCCGCGGACCATGATCTCCACCCACCAGGGCAGGATGTCGAACGAGCTGTTGCCGAAACCGAGTCCGTAGACGCTGCCGTTGCTTTTCTTGGTGATCTGCTCGGCGGCGTTGGTGATGTCGTCCCAGGTCTTCGGAACCTTGACCGAACCGTCCCCGTTCGTGAGGCCGGCGTCCTTGAAGACCTTGGTGTTGATGTAGAGCTGCACCCAGGCCGACGTTGAGCTGATCGGCGCGGTGTAGAGCTTTCCGTTGAAGACGTTGCTGCCCTCGGCGAATGTGTACTCCGGAAACTGGTGCACCCAGGCCGAGTCCGCGTAGGTGTTCAGCGGCAGCAGCCAGCCCTTCTGCGCCTGGTCATTGAGCGGGACCGTCGTCGTGGTGATCATGAAGACGTCGGGCGCGTTGTGGCTGCGTTCGGCCAGATTGAACAGCTTGTCGTACGCGCCGGTCGCGTTGACCGTGCGGTTCACCTGGATCTTCGGATTCGCCTTCTGGAAGAGTTCGACCTCGTTCTTGACCCAGGGCGACTGGGATACATACCAGTCCCAATAGGCCACCTCGCCAGACCCGCCACCCGAAGATTTCTTGTTTCCGCCTCCCGGATTTCCGCTGCTCGCCGGGGCGGCTCTGCAGCCGGCGAGCGCCGGCCCCGCCGCGGCGGCGCTCGCGGCGGCCACCCCCTGTATGAAGCGCCGCCTGCTAAGTCCGCGAGTCGTTGGTCGGATGCTCGACATCGCTCTCTCCCTAGTGCCTCGGCCGGACGGTAGTCCCGGGCTGATGTGTGGCATTTAAGAACTGAATGGATTAAGTGTCAATACGATTGCCGCTAATTTGGCGCAATCGTGCTGTCCCGGACCACCAGTTGTGTCGTCGTCCCCTTGACGTGGCCGCCGGTCAGCTCGCCCGCCACCGCCGCGACCAGCCGACGGGTGGCCCGCCGACCATATTCCCGCACGTCCCGTCGCAGCGTGGTCAATGTCGGTTGCACCAGTCGGCACAGCTCGTTCTCATCCCAGGCGATCACCGACAACTCGTCGGGAATGGTGACGCCCGCCTTCTGCAGGGCGGCGGTGGTTCGCACCGCGACGGTGGGGTCCTCGAAAATTGCAGCCGTCGGTGGGCTGTCGGACCGCAGCATCTGCAGGATCAGCTCGTGCGGCGGAATATCGCCATGGTAGGCGCTCAGATCGGTCGGCAGACCGGCCCGGCTCATGGCGGTGGTGATGGCCCGGCTGCGGATCTTGGAATGCAGGAACTGCGGCTGCAGGCCGATTCGGGCAATCCGGCGGTGCCCCAGCCCGACGAGATGTTCGACCGCAATATTGGCGGCGTGCCAATCGTCGGTCCACACCGACGGCAGCGTCGATGAGCGCCGTGCGTCGCCGACGATTACGGAGGGAATGTCGAGTTTGGTGAGGAGCGGGATGCGCGGATCATCGATCAACGGGTTGAGCAGAATGATGCCGTCGACCCGGTGTTCGGCTCGCCAGCGTCGATAGATCTCGTTCGCGTCGTCGATGTCGGCGGCCGTATGCAGCACGAGCAGCACGTCATGCGCCACGAGCGCGGCCTGCACCCCTATAAGGAATTCGAATAGAAAGTATGCGCTGTCGGCCTCCGGCCCGATCGTCACCAGGCCGAGCGCATTGGTGTGCGTCGAATGCAGGCTCCGGGCGGCGCTGCTGGGTCGCCAGCCCAGATCATCGGCGATGGCGACAATGCGGGCCCGGGTGCTGTCGCTGACTCCGGGACGGTCGTTGAGCGCATATGAGACGGCGGTGGTCGAGACCTGAGCCTGGCGGGCTATGTCATTGATCGACGGGCGGGTGGCTCTCATGGCCTGGTTATAGCACTTGCCAGTTGCAACTTAAAGCATTCAGTGGTTACATGTCACCAGCGTGATGCGCCCGCTTTCGTGGTCCCAGAGAGGCACCAAATACGGAGGCTGAGATGAATGGCTTCATCGAGCGACAATTCAACCGGCGCCGGCTGCTGGGTGCGGCCGGCGTCCTCACTGCGGGGGTCGCCGTACCGGCCGTATTCGCTGCCGACCCGGCCCAGGCCGCAGCCGGCCGGGCGAAAGCGGCCGCGTTCTACCTGGGCGCCAATCTGTCCGGGCTCGAGGATGGCAGCGTGATCCCGGGAAGTCCCGGCACGGATTACGCCGTGCCGACCCAGGCCGAGCTGGATTTCCTGCACAGCCGCGGTCTGAATACGGTGCGGCTGCCGTTCAAGTGGGAGCGCGTGCAGCCCACCCTCAGTGGCGCGCTGGACAGCGGCTACCTGGGGCTGGTGACCGATCTGATCGGCTATGCCACCTCGCTCGGAATGCGGGTCATCCCCGATGTGCACAATTTCGGTGCGTACGGTTCACACAAGATCGGCGACGGCACCCTGACCTCGGCGAATTTCGCCGACCTGTGGACCCGGCTCGCGACCGAATTCACCGGGCTGGCCGGCATCGCCGGATACGACCTGATGAACGAGCCTTCCACGATGCCTTCGACGACGGCCTGGCCGGACGCGGCGCAGGCGGCCATCAGCGCGATCCGGGCCGTGGACACCGCGACGACAATCATCGTTGAGGGCGACAACTGGGCGTCCGCGGCGAGTTGGGTCGCGGTGAACGGCAACCTGAACCTCTCCGATCCGGCCGACAATCTCGTCTATTCCGCGCACACCTATTTCGACCGCGACTCCTCAGGCTCCCATTTCGACTGGGCCACCGAGGTCGCGGCCGGCGACCAGCTGCAGAGCCCACCCGGGCCGTTGACCACCCAGATCGGCGTGCAACGGCTCACCGGATACGTCAACTGGCTGGCCGAGCATGGCTATCGCGGCCTGGTCGGCGAGATGGGCACCGGCAGCGACGATCCGCACTGGCTGGAGACGCTGGACAATACCCTGGCCTACTGCCAGGCGAACAGCGTGCCGGCCACCTACTGGGCCGCCGGGCCGTGGTTCCAGAGCTATGCGATGGGGATTGAACCGCAGCCGGACGGGCGCGACACCGTGCAGGTGGCGGTGTTGGAGAAATACACCGGCGCGCCTGGCCCGAAGCCGTACTACCTGAGCGGGCCGCACGGCGGCGACGCGGGCACGCCGTCCGAGCCGTTCGTTATCGACTACCGTGGTTACCTGACCCAGGACATCGTGATCACGCCGAACGATTCCGGCGGTGCCGGCCATTTCACCCCGGCATCACTCACCCTGGCCACCGGATTCAACGGGACCGGCAGTTTCACCTACACCCCACCGGCGGGCACGGCCGACTACTCGATCGGCTGCACGAACAATGCGGGCCTGACCAACCCGGCCGCGCTGTCGTACTCGACCAGCCCGGATGTCGATTGGAGCACCACCGCGACGAACGTGATCGCGCTGGGACGGTTGCTGCCGACCTTCACCGGCAATGCCGTGACGCTGCAACGGTCCGCCGACTCGGCGCAGGCCACCTTTGCCTTTGGCTCCGACGGAACACTGGATCAGGCCGCGATAACGTCGTGGGCGGCCGGCTCGGATGTCCTCGTGGTGACGGTCGCGGACCAGGCGGCGGGAAAGCGGGACGCGGGCGTCGTCGTCACACAGAATCAGGACGGGCCCGGTCAGACGCAGCAGAATTCCTCGCCGGCCGACTATCCGAAGCTGGTCACGAATGCCCTCGGCGGGATGCCGGTGCTGCGGTTCCACCAGAGCCGGATGGACGCTGTCTCGGCGATCGACGGGCTCGACGGATTCACCTGCTTCGTGGTCTGCAAACCGACGACGGTCGCCTCGATGCAGCGCCTGCTGAGCTGGCATTTCACCCAGTACGTGCTGCTGTCAGGCGACGCCTCCGGGACCTGGCAACAGAGCGGCGAACCCGACCTGTCGCTGGGGATTGACCCCGGCGCGTGGCACATTTACGCGGTCCGCTATCAGGGTGGCTACCAACGGACCACCTGGGTCGATGGTCAGCCGGTGGCGACCGCGGGCACCGCGACCTCTGCGATCCGGTTCCAGTACGACTCACATGTCAACATCGGCTATTTCCGGTGGTATCCCGGCGTGTTCTTCGAGGGTGACGTCTGGGGATTCCTGCCATTCTCCACTGCCTTGACCGACGCCCAGATGGGTACGGTGTGGAGCCTGCTGTCCAACGCCACCGGGATACCGGTGTAACCGCCTCAGGGAGCGGTGGTGATCGTCCACCCCGGTGCTCCGGTCAGCGTGATCAGCCCGGCGGTGCTCTGCCGGAGGAGCTTCGGGTGGCCCGTCGGTGCCTGCGGATTCGACACCACGATTGGCACGGTGGTGTAAATACAGGGCGAGCTCGTATTGACGGCGGTGAACGGGCCGTGCGACCTGGGAAACACCGGAGAGTCGAAGACGAGCCCTTCGCCGCCGGTCACGACGATCTCACCCTGGGCCGATCCCGAGGCGTTGACGTTGAAACACCAGAAATCCTCGATTTTGACGCCGTGCCCGCCGGTGATCAGCAGCCCCTGGTTCTGGGTCGCCAGCGCGCCGGTCCGGCCGGTGCCGTCGGACATGAACCGGCGTACGTTCAGCCCGCCGAAACTGTCCCTGATGCGCAGCGCGTAGCCGCCCTGGGGGGTGACGTAGAGCCGCCCGACATCCGACTGGGACAGATTCACCAGATCGACGTACGGCGTTGTCGCGGGGAGGTTCCCGCTCATGTAATTGGGGCCGTCGGTGAACAGCCAGCAGTCCGAGCCGCCGAGGACGAAGCCCGAGCCGGTGAGGTTGTTGGCGTAGATGCGTTGGATGGAGGCGCGCAACACCGTCCCGGTGAAAATGGTGGCAAAACCGCTGAAGCCGCAGTCGGAGATGGTGGTGTCGGTGAGAATCGGCCCGGAGGCGTCGAGCGGAGTGTCCGCGATGAACCGGCCCTTGCCGAAAAAGGACAGTCCCGAGATTGCCGCGTCCACCGTCGTCCCGGCGACAACGGAGAAAAGACCGCCGGTCGGGCAGGAAACCTGGTTGGTGGTGCCGAATTCGCGGGCCAGGCCGCCGAGCGGCCCAGATATCCGCAGCCCGCGGAAATCCATCGGGAAGGTGCGGGTGAACGAATAGGCACGGTTGCTGAACACGATCGTCGGCTTGTAGGTCTGCGCCTTCGCATAGGCCAGCGCCGCGGCGAACTTCTCGTCATCGTTGTCACCCGCGAAGCTGTCCACCGGCGCGACACCGACCTGGGAGAGATCGGTGGACAGGGCCGCCGGTCGTGGGTCGGCGTGCGCCGAGGACGGCATTCCGGTCAACGCCGCCACGGAAGTCAGTCCAGCGACACCCTGGGTGAGAATCCGGCGACGGGACATGTCGGGCATCCGAATGCCCCTTTCGATCGTTCCCCGAAACAGCTCAACCAGCTACAGCGGGAAACATACCGGACAGACACCGTGACCGAGCGTATTCACTCCTGGCCCGGTCACGGTGTCGGACCGGGGTTCAGCTCTCTTCGACCTCGGACCGGTCGCCGCCCCACAACGTGTGGAAGACACCGTCCCGGTCGACCCGGCGATAGGTGTGCGCACCGAAAAAGTCACGCAGCCCCTGAATCAACGCGGCCGGCAGCCGTTCGGACCGCAGAGCGTCGTAATAGGACAGTGAAGAGGAGAACGCCGGCGTCGGAATCCCGGCGCGGGCGGCCGTGGCGACGACGAGCCGCCAACTCTCCTGGCCGTCCGCGACCGCGTCCCGGAAATACGGCGCGACGAGCAGGGACGGCAATTCAGGCTGGTCCGCGTACGCCTGCCGGATCCGGTCAAGAAAGCGGGCCCGGATGATGCAGCCGCCCCGCCAGATCGTCGCCATCGCGCCGCGGTCGACGTTCCAGTCGTACTCGGCGCTCGCCGCCACGATCTGGTCGAAACCCTGTGCGTACGCAACGACCTTGGACGCGTAGAGCGCGCGCCGGACGTGCTCAATGAATTCCTTGCGGTCGCCGATGTCGATGGCGCCGGTCGGGCCCGGGAGCGCCTGCTGGGCGGCGATTCGCTGCTCCGGGTGACCGGACAGCGCTCGGGCGAAGGTCGCCTCGGCGATTCCGGTGACCGGAATGCCCAGGTCGAGGGCGCTCTGCACCGTCCACCGGCCGGTGCCCTTCTGCTCGGCCTGGTCGACCACCACGTCCACGAACGGACCGCCGGTCGCGGCGTCGACGTGCCCGAGCACCTCGGCGGTGATCTCGATCAGATACGACTCGAGGTCGCCCTCATTCCACTCCCGGAAGATGTCCGCGATCTCGGCCGGCTCGGCGCCCAGAACGGTGCGCAGCAGGTGATACGCCTCGGCGATCAGCTGCATGTCGGCGTACTCGATGCCGTTGTGCACCATCTTCACGAAATGCCCGGCGCCGTCCGGACCCACGTGCACGCAACACGGCGTGCCGTCGACCTGCGCCGCGATCGTCTCCAGCATCGGGCCGAGCGTCTTGTAGGACTCCACCGGGCCGCCGGGCATGATGCTCGGGCCCTCCAGCGCGCCCTCCTCGCCGCCGGAGACACCGGCGCCGACGAAGTGGATGCCCTTTTCGGCCAGAGCGGCCTCCCGCCGGCGGGTGTCGGCGTAGTGGGCGTTGCCGCAGTCGACGATCGTGTCACCCTTCTCGACCAGCGGCACCAGCTCGTCGATGACCGCGTCCGTGCCCGGGCCGGCCTTGACCATGATGATGACGCGCCGCGGGCGCTCCAGCGAGGCGACGAAGTCTTCCAGCGACTCCGAGCCGACGAAGTTGCCCTCGTGGCCGAATTCGTCGATCAGCGACCGCATCCGGCTCGTCGTACGGTTGTGCAGCGCCACCGTGTATCCGTGCCGGGCGAAGTTGCGGGCCAGATTGCGCCCCATCACCGCCAGGCCGGTGACACCGATCTGTGCTTCCGCGCTCATTGCCAACCCCTGTCGTCGCACCGATTTGCTCTGTCACACCACCCGTTGGCAGATCATCCCATTGGGCGCGACCCCGCGCCGGCAAGCCCCCGTATCTCGGTCGCCCGGCCGATCACCCTCTGCCACGATTGCCGACATGTCTACCGATCAGCCCGTCTTCGCGCCGGTGCAGCGGCTGGACGCCGAGCGCCTCATCGACTCGATCAACTCAACGTTGCGTCTCGGGCTCCGGTTTCTGGGGCCCGCGCCCGGCGGAAATGTCGGAGCCGCCTATGTCGCCACCGCCGACGGCCGGCAGTCCGTCCTGACCTGGCAGCCGGGCAGCTCGACCGACCGGCACCGCGAGATCGCGGACCTGCTGGACATCGCCCGCCGGCACGGCCTGGCGGTCCCCCGCTACGAACACGTGCTGCAGGTCGGGTCCGCGGTCGCGATCGTGCAGGAACGGCTGCCTGGCACACCGCCGGGCCGGGTGGATCGGGCCCTCACTGGGCAGTTCGTCGAGGTCAATGCCCGGCTGCGCGGCGTGCTGGCCGATCGCCCGGATATCCCGGCCGCCCAGCTGTATCTGCGCGAGAGCGGCCCCGGATTCTGCCTGCACGAGCCGTTGCACGAGTACAGCGACCGGACCCGGCGGATCCTGCAGTGGGTGCGGGAGGTGGGCGCCGGTTGCCCGGATCTGATGCGCGGCGACGACCTGGTGCATCTGGACTTTCAACCGGCCAATGTCCTGGTCGATGACGCCGGCCGGCTCACCGGCGTCATCGACTGGGACGGCGCCGCCCGCGGCGACGGCCGGATGGATCTGGTGGTGCTCCTCTTCGGCCTGCATTCCGGTTGTGCCTCACCGGCGACCATCGACTGGTTGTGGGACCGAATCCGCGAGCAGCTCACCGCCGACGAACTCCGCCCGTACTGGGCGAGCATGAGCCTGCGGATGATCGACTGGTCGATCCGGCACTATTCGGCGGACGACGTCGAGCATTGGATCGACCTCGCCGAGACCCGCATCGACCGCTGACCGTCAACTCTTCGGTGCGCTCAGGTCGTAAACCGTCTCACCGCCCACGGTCTTTGCCTGATAGCGAGCCTGCACCCAGGTGGTGATATCGCTGCTCCCGCGCTGCCCGCCGCCGAAACCGCCGGCGATGAAATAGCGCACCTGGCCGGCCGCCACATAGGCCTTGAATTGGGCCAGGGTCGGGGCCGGGTCGCTGCCGGAGAAGCCGCCGATCGCCATCACGGCCCTGCCGCTGGCGAGTTCCAGCGGAGCCGCCGCCTGCGAGCCGGTCGTCGCGGCCGCCCAGGTCGAGGTGGTGGCGCGTAGCAGCGCCGTCACCGCCGAGTTGGCGGTTTCGCCACCCGGACCGCCGCCGCCGAACCCTGTCCCATCCGGCCCACCGCGGGCTGTTCCCGGCCCCGGTGTTCCCTGCTCACCGGCGCCAGTTCGCTGGCTGCCCGGCATTTCCCGGCCGCCGAGCATTTCCCGGCCGCCCGGCATTTCCCGGCCGCCGAGCATTTCCTGGCCGCCCGGCATTTCCCGGCCGCCGAATCCGGCACCGCCGCCGAATCCGCTGCCACCGCTCGGGCCGGAGGTGGGAATCGCGCCGGTGTGCGGCACCGACGCCGTCACCCCGGCGTACGCACCGGTGGCACCAAGCCCGCCAACCAGTGCACCGATCGCCACCACCGCCACCGCCCTTCTGAGCACCGTGGGCGGAATCAGCAGCGCCACCGCAAAGACGCCGGCCAGCACGACAACCGCCACCCGTACGGCCGGGTGCCAGTCGGCGTTCCGATCGAGCAGTACGTAGCCCCAGCCGCCGGAGCCGGCGACCATCGCGGCCAGCGTCACCCGGGACAGCCATTGCTCGCGGTGCCGCCACAGCGTCGCACCCATGATCCCAACCAGCGCCGCGATCGCCGGGGCCAGGGCGACGGTGTAGTAGGGGTGCACGATGCCCTGCATGAAGCTGAAGACCAGTCCGGTGGCGAGCAGCCAGCCGCCCCACAGGATCAGCGCGGCCCGCGTTCGGCTGGTCCGCGGTGCCCGGCGGGTCAACCAGAACCCGATGACCAACCCGAGCAGGGCCGCCGGCAGCAGCCAGCTGATCTCGGCGCCGAAGGTCTGGCCGAACATCCGGGTGATGCCCGTCGATCCGCCGAATCCGGCGCCACCAGGGCCGCCACCGCCGCCGGGCGCCCCGCCGAATCCGCCGGACCCACCGGATCCGCCAGATCCGCCGGCACCGGCGGCCTCCCGCAACCTTTCGATGCCGCCACCACCCCCGCCGCGCGGCCCACCGCCGCCATTCTCGTTCCCGGTGATCCGGCCGAGCCCGTTATATCCCCAGACCAGCTGGAGAATGCTGTCGTTCGTCGATCCGCCGACATACGGGCGATCGCGGGCCGGCGTCAATTCGACGATCGCGACCCACCACCCCGCCGATACGACAATGGCGAGACCGGCGGCGAGCAGCTGACCGATCCGCCGGCGCAACGGTGTCGGAGCGGCGAGGAGATACACCAACCCGAATGCCGGTACAACGAGAAAGGCCTGCAACATCTTGGTGAGGAATCCGAATCCGACTGTTGCCCCGGCGGCGACGAGCCACCATGTGCTGCCCTTCTCCACCGCCCGGACCACGCAGTACGCCCCGGCGACCAAGAGCAGCACCAGCAGCGCGTCCGGGTTGTTGAACCGGAACATCACCACCGCGACCGGGGTCAGTGCCATCGCCAGCGCCGCGATCAACCCGGCCACCGTGCCGAACCAGCGGCGTACCACGGCGTGGAGCAGGGCCACGGTGGCGACGCCTTCCAGTGCCTGCGGCACCAGCATGCTCCAACTGGAGAAACCGAATATCCGGCCCGACAGCTCCATTATCCACAGCGAAGCCGGCGGTTTGTCGACCGTGATGAAATTCGCCGAGTCGAACGAACCGAAGAGAAAGGCCTTCCAGCTTTTCGTGCCGGCCTGTACGGCGGCCGCGTAGAAACTGTTGGCATTTCCCGACGCGCCCAGATCGGCGAGGTAGAGAACCGCCGTGCCCACCAGCAGGATCAGCAGTGCCGGGCGGGCCCAACGCGGATCCTCCGGGCTACCGCGGAGCAGCCGGTGCGGCCGGCTCTCGGCCCCGACGGCTCGCGTGGTCATCAGGTTCGACGTAGTCATCGTGCGGGGCACTCCAGAATTGTCGGGTGAATGGTCGTGATCAGGCGCGCTGGGTACGGAAGACCCACCACCGGAGCAGGACGAAACGCAGCACGGTGGCGACCAGGTTGGACAGCACCAGCAGGGTCAGCTCGGTGGCTCGAGCCGGGGTGTGTTCCACGGCGTGCAGCGCCGCGAGCGAACCACTGGTCAGCGCGAGGCAGATCCCGAATGCCACCAGTCCCTGCAACTGCTGCCGACCCGACCCCTGCCGGCCGGTGACGCCGAAGGTGAGCCGCCGGTTCGCTGCCGTGTTGGCGATCGCGGTAAGCAGCAACGCCACGAAATTCGCCGGCTGGGCGCCGATCGGGGTGCGCAACACGACATAGAGCAGCAGGTAGGCGATCGTGCTCACCACACCGATGCAGCCGAATCGCAGCACCTGCGCCACCAGTCCCGGGCCGCGGGCCGACAACGGCGACCGACCCAACTGCTGTCGTACGGCCGCGATCGGCAACCGGCCGCGGGAGAGCGTCCGGATCATCCGCACGATCCCCCGCAGGTCGGCCAATGCGGTCGACACGATGTCCACCCGGCTGTCAGCGTCGTCGATCCAATCGACCGGCACCTCATGGATACGCAGCCCGGCCCGCTCGGCCAGCACCAGCAGTTCGGTGTCGAAGAACCATTCCGTGTCCTCGACCAGCGGCAGGATCCGGGTCGCCACATCCTTGCGGATCGCTTTGAATCCACATTGCGCGTCGGAGAAACGGGCCGCCAATGTCCCGCGCAGCAGCACGTTGTAGCAGCGCGAGATCAGCTCCCTCTTGGTGCCGCGGATGACCCGGGACCCGCGGGAAAGCCGGCTCCCGATGGCGAGATCCGAATGCCCTGACACCAGCGGTGCGACCAAGGGCAGCAGGGCCGCCAGATCGGTCGAGAGGTCGACGTCCATGTAGGCCAGGATCTGCGCGTCGGACGCCGACCACACGGCCTGCAGCGCCCGACCGCGTCCCTTCTCCTCCAGGTGGAACGCGAGGACCTCGGGGATCTCCCGTTCCAGATCCCGCGCGATCTGAAAGGTCGCGTCCCGGCTGGCGTTGTCCGCGATCGTGATCCGGAACGGATAGGGGAAACGGTCCCGGAGATATCCGACCAACCGCCGGACGCACGGCTCGAGGTCCTTCTCCTCGTTGTACACCGGAACGACGAGATCCAGAATCGGCGCCCCGGACTCACGCTGCGCCGCATCGATGTCCGCAATGGACCGCTGTGTCGTGGTGCTCATGCCGATGACTCTTTCGTCGCCACCTGTCAGCCACGTGTGTCCCTGCTGTGATGTACCTGTGAGCGGCCGGGTCATGACGATGCCCCGGACGTCGGCTGGGTCAGGTCATAGATGGTGACCCCGCCGACGGTGGTGGCGGTGAAATGGCTCGCCACCCACGACGCGATCGTCCCGGTCGTACTGCCACTGCTGCTCCCAGCCTGCTGGCCCATTCCGCTGGAGGCGATGTAATAGTGAATCTGGCCCGAGCTCACGTACTGCTCGAATTGGCTGAGCGTCGGCGACGGATCGGTCCCGTTGAAGCCGCCAATCGGCATCACTGGAAGGTTCGTCGTCAGCTGATATCCGGCCGCATTGTTGGCCCCGGTCGTGGCCGCGACCCAGGTGTAGGACGAGGCGTTCTGCTCAAGCTCCTTCACCAACGTGGCGCTGGGAGTCGCCGCGCCCAACAGCCCGCTCATCCCGCCGCCGCCTCCGCCCTGGCCGGTGGTTCCGTCACCGAGGCCCTGCTGTGAGGTGGCTCCACCACCCTGTCGATTGCCGAACTGCGGCGGGTTGCCGCCGTTCTGGCCGCCCGGCGCCTGGCCGCGGAACTGTCCACCACCGGGTCCGCCACCGCGACCTCCCGCGCCGAATCCACCGCCCTGCACGGTCGGCCCGGCCGACGGAATGGCGCCGGTGTGTGCGGTCGCGGCGGTCTGGATCGAGTACGCGGTCGGCCCGGCCAACGCAGCCACCAAAGCAACCGAGGCGATCAACGCGGAGAGATGCCGCCCCAGCCACGGAGTGAGCAGCAGCAGCACCGCGGCCATCAGACCGACCACGAGAATCATGCCGCGCAGCCAGGGATTCCAGTCGGCACTGCGGTCCAGCAACACGTACGACCAGATCGCCGTTCCGGCCGTCACCGCCGCGAGAATCGCCATGGCGGTGGGATTGCGCCGCCGGGCCCACAGCCCGGCGGTGCCCATTCCGACCAGTGCCGCGATCGCCGGGGCCAACGCGACCGTGTAATACGGATGCACGATGCCCTGCATGAAGCTGAAGACCAGCCCGGTCACCAGCAACCAGCCGCCCCACAACAGAAATGCGGCCCGGGTCCGGTCGGTCCGTCCGGCCCGGCGACCCAGCCAGAGCATTGCCACGAGCAGCGCCAGCGCGGCCGGAATGAGCCAGGAGATCTGACCACCCATTTCGGAGCCGAAGAGCCGCGACCAGCCGGTCGCCCCCCACTGGCTGCCCTGCGTACCTCCGCCGCCGACGCTGCCGGTCTCGTTGCCGGTGATCCGACCGAATCCGTTGTAGCCAAAGATCAGCTCCAGGACGCTGTTGTGCTGTGATCCGCCGATATACGGTCGATCTCGTGCCGGCACCAATTCCACAATGGCGACCCACCAGCCAGCGGAGACGAGCATTGCCAGACCAGCGAGAAGTAGTTGCCGGATCCGGCGCATCGGGCGGGTGGGCGCGGCCAGGAGATACACCAGCGCGAAGGCCGGAACGACGAGAAAGGCCTGCAGCATCTTGACCAGGAAACCCGACCCCACCAGGAATCCGGCGAATACCAGCCAGCGGGTGGAGGCCGTTTCGACGGCCCGCACGGTGGCGTAGGCGCCGGCGACCAGGAGCAGCACCAGCAGCGCGTCCGGGTTGTTGAAGCGGAACATCAGCGTCGCCACCGGCGTCAGCGCCAACACCGCGCCGGAGAGCAGCGCCGCGCCCGGGGAGAACCAACGCCGCACCGTCGCATACAGGAGCGCGACCGACCCAACGCCCTCCAGCGCCTGCGGAGCGAGAATGCTCCACGAATGCAGCCCGAAGATCTTGACCGAGAGCGCCATGACCCACAGCGACGCCGGCGGCTTGTCGACCGTTATCGAGTTGGCTGCATCCGAGGATCCGTAGAAGAACGCCTTCCAGCTGGTCGATCCGGCCTGCACCGCCGCGGAATAGAAGGCGTTCGCCCAGCCGGACGATCCCAGGCCGATGAAATACAGCGCCGCCGTCGCCACCAGCAGAGCCAGCAACGATGGGCGGACCCACCGCGGATCGGCGGTGCGGCCCCGGAACAGCGTGGAGAGCCGGCTATTGACTTTGGGCGATGACAGAACCTCGGGCTCGACGGTGCTGGGAATTGTCCAGGTCATGAGATTTCCTTAGGCAGAGGTGAACGGCAACGCTCACCTCCACCCTCACGGCCCGAGCTTTCCCGCCGCTGTCAGTCCGCTGTGCAGCGCCTGTGACTCGCCGTCCACTGTGGTCAGCGGCAACGAAAGCGTGAATTCGGTGCGGCCGGGACCGCTGGTGACGGTCACGGTGCCGAGGTGCGCCTCGACGACGGCGGCGACGATCGCCAGGCCGAGACCGGTGCTGCCGGCCGCCCGGGAACGCGAGGTGTCGCCCCTGGCAAACCGCTCAAAAATCTCCGGCAACAGGTCGGCTGGAATTCCCGGCCCGTTGTCCACAACAGACAATGCCGCGTTTCCGGCGGCGTCCAGAGACAGACTTGTGGACACGATCGATCCGGCCGGCGTGTGGGTACGGGCATTGGCCAGGAGGTTGGCGACCGCCTGGTGCAACCGCGCGCTGTCTCCGACGGTGATAAAGGACCGCTGCGGGATATCCAGCTTCCAGGTGTGACCGGGGCCGGCGACATGAGCATCGCTCACCACGTCGACCACGAGACGCGACAGATCGACCGGCTCCCGCTCCAGCGGGCG
>DATAVB010000031.1:0-17407 GCA_036267955.1 Mycobacteriales bacterium
ATCGGAGGGATCGAGGTTCCGGGCGTGCCCGGCCAGGGTCTTCTCGGCCCCGGTGACGACGTCTCGGTCCAGGCTGGTGGGTAGGTGTCGGATGGCGCTGCTGATGACCTGCGCATGCTCGCTCGATATGTCACCGGATGCAACAGCGGCCGCGGTCGCCGGCAGTTCCGGGGGCACGGTCTCCCCGGATGGCAACACAGCCGGGACCAATTCGCGTATCGCGTGCAGCCGGCGTACCGCCTCGGCCGAGGAGAGGTGCAGCCGGGCCTTCAAGAACTGCCGGGTGGACAACCCGGCCTGCGCGCCGGCGATATCTCGGCGGTGGAAATCGCCGAGCAACCGCAACTTCCCGTAATCCAACCTGCGCGAAATCCGTTCCGCCACGGCTAACGCATCCGCCTCGGCTTGACCCGACATTTGCCACACATCCGCGCTGACTAACAACTCCGTCGCAGCATCAATCAACGCCAACGCAGCCGAAACCACATCCGGAGGAGCCTCTGTCGTCGAACTCATGCCACAACCCTAAAACAGGGGTACGACAATTCCAGCCCACCAACAGCACCGCGCGAAAAGAAACCCCGGCCCGCCAGAACGCACCCACAAGGGCCACGGAATCGGCTCCACCTAAGGCTTACGGCGCTGCTCATGACTCAACGCTAAAACAAGGTTCCGACAATTCCCGGCCGGCGCCGCAGGCTGTGGAAAAGTATCTGCGTCTGTGGACAGACAGAGTGCGTTACTGAAAGCCCGTGGTACAACGATCGTGTCAGCACGATGGTCTGCCCATGGCGCAATCATAGAAATCACCCGGGAAGTCATCCCGCATCTCAGCCGGATCGGAGGTAACAGGTGCAGCTACGCGAGCACACCCGCTCCAACAACGAGGATCACCGGACTGGGTGGCAGCGGCGCCGTCGAGCGCGTATGCTCGCAGTGCGCTTCGGGGCGCAACTGGTCCGCAGAAAGGGCATAGCCCACTCGAGCACGACGGCAAGGCCGAATGAACCCTCCTTTTCGGCCCGACCACGCGGACGCCGGGCCTTGGAGAAGGAGGCCGTTGTGCCGACCCGCCGGTTGCCCGATGAACCCAGCCTGGAACATCTGAAGAGCCAGGCCAAATTACTGCGGCGCAAGGTCCGTGAACGCGATGCCCAGGCGCTCGCCGAAATCGGTGAATTCGATCCCGGAGCCAAGACAGATGAGCTCAGCCTTACCGCAGCGCAGTTGGTAATCGCGCGCAAGTACGGATTCACCAGCTGGCCGAAGCTGCGCGCCCACGTCGATGTCATTGCAGAATTCTCCCGCAATCCCGAGCCGGCGCCGGACGGTGCTGCCGACACCGTCGATCATTTCCTGCAGCTCGTGTGTCTCAATTACACCAGGGACACGACCGACCAGTTAGCCAGAGCACAACAAGCGCTCGACGCCCGTCCCGAGCTCGCACATTCCAACATCTACGCCATAGCCGCCACCGGAAATGCCGAGCAGTGCCGGGCCGCATTGGCGGCCGATCCGACGCAGGTGAGCCGACCCGGCGGCCCGTTCAATTGGGAACCGCTGCTATATCTCGCCTATTCAAGACTCGACAACAAGGGCCGATCGTTCATCGACACGGCAAAGATCCTGCTGCAAAAAGGAGCAAGCCCGGACAGCGGCTTTCTGTGGCGCGGAATGCCATCGCCGTTCACGGCACTCACCGGCGCGTTCGGCGGCGGTGAGCAGAATCAGCCGCACCATCCGGATGCGGTCCGGCTGGCCCGCGTACTGCTCGAAGCCGGGGCCGACCCGAACGACAACCAGGCGCTCTACAACCGAATGTTCACCTCGCAGAACGACCATCTCGAATTGCTCTTCGAATTCGGTCTGGGAGTGGAACGAAACGGGATCTGGCGTCGCCGGCTGGGCGCGGCCTATCCGACGCCGACCCAGATGGTGCAGGAACAGTTGCGTTGGGCGGCCGACCACGACATGGCCGACCGGGTACGACTGCTGCTGGACCACGGGGTCGCCCCGGACGGTCGGGGATACCACCCGATCTATGGTGACCGGACCGGATATCAGTTGGCGGTCGGCGCCGGAAACAGAGAAATAGCCCACATTCTGGCGCAGGCCGGAGCAAAAACCGACGGAATCGACAACGTAGCGCAATTTCTCAGCGCCTGTCTGGCCGGTGATCGTGTTGAGGTCGACCGCATGATCGACGTGGACGGTTCCCTTGTGGCCAGAGCGACCGCGGAAAAACCCGAGCTGCTCGGCCGAGCCGCCGAAACGGGACGCATCGCCGCGGTGCAGATCCTGCTCGAGCTCGGCTGGCAGATCAATGTCGGCGGACGGACAGCGCTGCATCAGGCCGCCCACGACGGCAATCTCCCAATGGCGCGTCTCCTCGTCGAACACGGCGCAGACCGGCAACGGCGGGATGCCTCCTTCAACGGAACGCCACTGGGCTGGGCGGAATACGGCCGACAGCAGGAGATGATCGAATACCTGCAGGGCCTGGACGAAATCTGACGCGCCGGGAATCCGGACCGATGGCGACCTGATGCGCGATACTGCGTGTCGTGACCGGGACTGCAATGGAGCCGGCCGACCGGGTCGATCCGAGGTCGGCGGTAAGGCTGCTGCCGACCGACCCGGGCGTCTACCGGTTCCGGGACGAGCGGGATCGGGTGCTCTACATCGGGCGGGCCGTCAACTTGCGACGGCGGGCCGGTTCGTACTGGGGAAAGCTCAGCGGCCGCCCCCGTCTCCGGCGGATGGTGCCGCAGATCGCCAGGGTCGAGGCATTGGTGTGCGCTTCGGAGCACGAGGCGGCCTGGGTGGAGCGCAATCTGCTCGAGCAGCGGCTGCCGCGGTGGAACCGGGCCCGCGGCGGCCAGGAGGTCCCGGTGTACATCAGGATCGATCCCCGTCCGGCGAAGCCGCGGCTGGACGTGGTGCATTCGGTGCTGGACGCCGACGGCGTGCGGCATTTCGGCCCGTACCTCGGCGGTTTGAAGGTCCGGTTGGCCGCCTCCGCGCTCCAGCGCGTCCTGCCGCTGGCCTACACCGGAAACGGGCTGCGTGGGTTCGGCCGCGACCTGGCCCGCATCCGCGGCGTCGACCCGACCGACCGGGACACGCTGACGGCGACCGTCGCGGCGGTCCTGGATCGGCAGCCGGCGGCGTTGGACTGGATCCGCGCCGAACTGCTTTCTCGGCGGGACAGCGCGTCGGAGTCCCTCGCGTTCGAGTTGGCGGCTCGGCTGCAGGACGAGGCTGCCGCGATCGAATGGGTCGTCGCGGAGCAGAAGGCCGCCTCGATGGTCCCAACCCATGCCGAGGTGTGCGCCTGGGCCGGCGGCTCACTCGTCGCATTCGACATCCGGGATGGCTATCTGCGCACCTGGACGCATGTTACGTGTGCTGCCGAGGCGGCGACGGCAAGGACGGCGGCCACGCCGGAGCGATGGACGACCTTCGCCGTACGCAATGCCGCGCTCGCCGCCCGCTTGGCCGGTGACGGCGATCCGGCGCCGGATCAGTCTTTGGTGGCGACCAGGAGATAGGCAGCGGGCAGCCGACCGGCGACGTCGAGCTCGGCGGCGCTGCGCACCGTCGGATCGGACGCGTACATCTCGACGGACGGCCGCTCGGTCACCTGGCGCACCCGCAGGCCGGCATCGGCCAGGGCCGTGATCACGTCGCCCAGCGGCCAGATGAAGCTGATTCCGTCCAGCTGGAGGGGTTCGCCGCCGGCGTGCACCGAGTGTTCCGGCGTCGTCTCGGTGAGCGGCGCATTCGGGGTGGATCGGCCGAAATAGTCGCCGTCGATCCGCACCCCGGCGCCGGCAAGGGTGGTCAGCTCCCAGATCGGGTGGTGCTCGTCCAGCAGCAACATTCCACCGGGCCGCAGCGCACGCGCGACGATGCGCCCCCATTCGGCGAGATCGGGCATCCAGCAGATGATTCCGGCGGTCGAATAGACACGGTCGAAATTCTCCTGCTGCAGGTGCGCCGGCAGGTCGTACACGTCGGCGGCGATGAATTCGGCATCCAGCCCGGCCGCGGTCGCCTGCTCGGTGGCGATGCGAATCGCGACGTCACTGATGTCCACACCCACCACCGACGCGCCCAGCGCCGCCCAGGACAGGGCGTCGTTTCCCGACGAGCACAACAGATTCAGCAGGCGTAGCCCGCGTACCGGCCCCATCGCCGCCGTCTCCTCCGGCTCGAGGGTGGACCCGCCGGCCGCGAAGAACTCCGGCGGCTGACAGCTGGCCCGGCGGCGCTCGGCAACGGCGTTCCATGCGTCGCGGTTGATTGCGGTGTACTGCCCGGGGTCGTCCACCTACCGGATTCTGCCCGGCCGCCCACCGCTGGTCGAACCATTTCGCCGGCGATTACGCTGAGAGCAATGTGCGCGGTGCGCATATATGCGCGTCGCGCAAGTTGAGATAGGGTTTCCGCCGTGTCCATCGATGACGTCGAGTGTCTGGGTCTGCGTGCCCGCAAGAAGCGCGCCACCCGTGACGCACTGAGTGCCGCGGCGCTGCAGTTGGCGCTGGAACGTGGTCTGGAAAACGTCCGGGTCGACGACATTGCGGCCGCGGCCGGTGTGTCAACGCGCACCTACAACAACTATTTCTCCAGCCGCGAAGAGGCGATCTGCGCGCTGGCGATCGGGAGAGCGCGGCGCGCCGCCGACGTGCTGCGCGAGCGACCGGCGGATGAGCCGCTGGCCGAGGCGCTGGTTTACGCGATGGTGGACCAGTACGCCGGCAGCCGCGAGCCACGCCGGGAGGTGGTCCGCCTGCTGACCACCTCCACGGCTCTGCGCGGTGAATTTCTCCGAACCGTCGCCGAGGTCGAGGGTTGGATGGCGGAGGCGATCGCGGCCCGCACCGGCACCGACGCCGTACGGGATCTTTATCCGCGAGTGCTCGCGGCCGTGGTCCACAGCGCGGCCCGGGTCGCCGTCGAATTCTGGCTGCGGCCCGATTGCACGACGCCGTTCGCCGAACTCGTCCGGAGTGCGCTGGCGCAGGTCGTGCCCGCGACGGCAATCGACCGGAAAGTGGCCTGAGAATGCATTCGGCACCAGGTGCGCCACGGCATTTCCCGGCCGCCCCACATTGGGCGAATGACCGCCAACCCGTCATCATGGAATATGCCCGGGTATCACCGTGCCCGGCGTCGAGACAGGCCCGACCCTCCTCACCCCTGCGAGAGTGTGTGTGCTGATCAAGATCCTGCGGGCCTACCTGCGCCCGTACCGCAAACCCATGGGAGTGGTCGTACTGCTGCAGTTGCTGCAGACGCTCGCCACGTTGTATCTGCCCACCCTCAACGCCGACATCATCGACAAGGGCGTGATCAGCGGCGACACCAACTACATCATGCGTACCGGCGGCGTGATGATCGCCGTGACGCTGGGCCAGATCATCTGCTCGGTCGGCGCGGTGTATTTCGGTGCGCGCACGGCAATGGCGGTGGGGCGCGACATTCGCCAGGCGGTCTTCCAGCGGGTGCAGGATTTCTCGGCCCGCGAGGTCGGCCATTTCGGCACCCCGTCGTTGATCACCCGGACCACCAACGACGTGCAGCAGGTCCAGATGCTCGCCCTGATGTCGCTGACCCTGATGGCATCCGCGCCGATCATGTGCGTTGGCGGCATCATCCTGGCGCTGGATCAGGATGTGCCGTTGTCGGGGCTGTTGCTGGTGATCGTGCCGGTGCTCGCAATCGTGGTGCTGCTCATCATCAGCCGTATGCGCCCACTGTTCCGGCTGATGCAGACCCGCATCGACACCATCAACCGGGTGCTGCGGGAGCAGATCACCGGTGTGCGGGTCATCCGGGCCTTCGTCCGGGAGGGTCGGGAGGGCGACCGGTTCACCGGCGCCAATACTGAGCTGTTCAACGTTTCGCTGGGCGTCGGCCGGCTCATGGCCCTGATGTTCCCGGCCGTGATGCTGGTGTTCAACGCGTCCAGCGTGGCGGTGATGTGGTTCGGCGGGCACCGGATCGACAGCGGCCATATGCAGATCGGCGCGCTGACGGCCTTTCTCAGCTATCTCATGCAGATCCTGATGTCGGTCATGATGGCCACCTTCATGTTCATGATGGTGCCCCGCGCCGAGGTGTGTGCGGAGCGCATTCAGGAGGTGCTGAGCACCGAGTCGAGTGTTGTGCCCCGGCGCAATCCGGTACGAGCCCTCACCGCGAGCGGCACACTCGAATTGCGTGACGTCGAGTTCCGTTATCCGGGGGCCGAACAGCCGGTGCTGCGGAACATCGACCTGGTCGCGAAACCCGGTGAGACCACGGCCATCATCGGCAGCACAGGCGCCGGAAAGACCACCCTGCTCAATTTGATTCCACGATTGTTCGATGCGACCGGCGGCTCGGTCTGCATTGACGGGATCGACGTGCGCACGCTGGAGCCGTCCGTACTATCCGGTGCGGTCGGCCTGGTCCCGCAGAAGCCGTACCTGTTCTCCGGCACCATCGCCTCCAACCTGCGGTACGGAAAGAACGACGCCACCGACGAGGAGATCTTGCAGGCGCTGGACACCGCGCAGGCCCGGAGTTTCGTCGAGGACATGCCCGACGGAATCGAGACGTCGATCGCCCAGGGCGGCACCAACGTGTCAGGTGGCCAACGCCAACGCCTGGCCATCGCCCGCGCGCTGGTGCACCGGCCGAAAATCTACCTTTTTGACGACTCCTTCTCGGCGCTGGATTACGCGACCGACGCGGCACTGCGGTCGGCATTGCGCCGCGACACGACCGGCGCCACGGTCATCATCGTCGCCCAACGGGTGAGCACCATCCGGCATGCGGACCGGATCGTGGTGATGGACGAAGGTCGGATCGTCGGATCCGGGACGCACGACGATTTGATGGATTCCAACGAGACCTATCGCGAGATCGTGCTGTCCCAGCTGACCGAGCAGGAGGCGGCATGAGCACCCAGCCGCCGTCCACGACCGAAAGCACCGACAGCCCCGACAGCCCCGAGAACCCCGACAACCCCGATAGCACAGGCGAATCCACCGGCGGCGAGGTCGAACGCGCCGTTCCGACCCGGGGCCCGGGGCCGGCCGCCTCCGACCGGCGCGGCCCGGCCGCGTTCATGGCCGGCATGTCCGCGGAGAAGTCCCTCGATTTCCGCGGCTCCAGCAAGCGGTTGCTGCAGATGATGCGACCCGAACGGGTACTGATGATCCTCACCGTCGCGCTGGGTGCGGCCAGCGTCGCGCTGTCCGTGCTCGGACCGAAGATCCTCGGACACGCCACCGACCTCATCTTCTCCGGGGTCGTCGGCCACCAGTTGCAGCCCGGCATCACCAAGGCCGAAGCGGTGGCCGGACTGCGGGAGAAGGGCAACAACAAGGTCGCCGAGATGCTGCAGGCGATGCATGACGTCGTGCCGGGGCGGGGGATCGACTTCGACAAGGTCGGCCAGGTCCTGCTCATCGTGATGCTCATCTACGTCGGGGCATCAATCTTCGCCCTGTTCCAGGGCCGGCTCACCACCACGATCGTGCAGCGGTCCGTCTTCCGGATGCGCGAGGACGTGCAGACGAAGCTGTCCCGACTGCCGCTGAGCTATTTCGACCGGCAGCCGCACGGCGAGATCCTGTCCCGGGTCACCAACGACATCGACAACGTGGCCCAGACGCTGCAGCAGACGCTCAGCCAGATCCTCACCTCGCTGCTCACCATCATCGGCGTGTTGACGATGATGTTCATCATCTCACCGCTGCTCGCGCTGATCGCGTTGGTCACCGTGCCGGTGTCGGTCCTCATCGTGGCCCGGATCGGAAAGCGGGCCCAGCCACAGTTTGTCGCGCAGTGGAAGACGACCGGCGAGCTCAACGGGCACATCGAGGAGATGTACACCGGCCACTCGCTGGTGAAGGTCTTCGGTCGCCGGGCGGAGGCCGAGGCCGTTTTCGCCGACCACAACGAGAAGCTGTTCCAGTCCAGCTTCCGGGCGCAGTTCATCTCCGGCACGATCCAGCCGGCGATGATGTTCATCGGCAACCTCAACTATGTGTTGGTGGCAGTCGTCGGCGCGCTGCGGGTGGCCAGTGGCGCGTTGTCGCTGGGCGACGTGCAGGCGTTCATCCAGTACTCGCGGCAGTTCAGCCAGCCGCTGACCCAGGTGGCGAGCATGGCCAATCTGCTGCAGTCCGGGGTCGCCTCGGCCGAGCGGGTTTTCGCGCTGCTGGACGCCGACGAGCAGGAGCCAGATCCGACCGAGCCGCAACACCCGACCGAGGTGCGCGGCCGGGTCGAATTCCAGGACGTGTCGTTCCGGTACGTGCAGGACACGCCGCTGATCGACGATCTGTCGCTGTCCGTCGAGCCGGGCCAGACAGTCGCCATCGTCGGGCCGACCGGCGCGGGCAAGACCACCCTGGTCAACCTGCTGATGCGTTTCTACGAGGTGACCGGCGGACGCATCCTGCTCGACGGCGTCGACGTCGCGACGATGACCCGCCGAGATCTGCGGGCCCGGACCGGCATGGTGCTGCAGGACACCTGGTTGTTCGGCGGCACGATCGCGGAGAACATCGCGTATGGCGCCCCGGACGCCAGCCAGGAACGGATCGTCGAGGCGGCGCAGGCCACCCACGTCGACCGGTTCGTCCGGACCCTCCCGGACGGCTACGACACGATCCTGGACGACGAGGGCGAGACGGTCAGCGTCGGGGAGAAGCAGCTGATCACCATCGCTCGGGCCTTTCTGGCCGAGCCGGCGATCCTGATTCTGGACGAGGCGACCAGCTCGGTGGACACCCGTACCGAGGTGTTGATCCAGCGGGCGATGAACTCGCTGCGACAGGGGCGGACCAGTTTCGTGATCGCACACCGCCTGTCCACGATCCGGGACGCGGACCTCATCCTGGTGATGGAGGCCGGGCAGATCGTCGAGCAGGGAACGCACGACGGACTGCTCGCGGCCGACGGCGCGTACGCCGGGCTCTACTCAGCCCAGTTCGCCGAGGCCGTCGCCGAGGTGGACTGAGCGGCGACACGCGACATTGGTCGCAGCCCTGCCGCGGGATCGAGGAAAGCCGCGGCAGGGCTGCTGGGAAGGGTCTGGCGCGACTCAGGAATCCGAACCGAGCGTGACCTTGGTGGTATGGGTGGTGCCGCTCCGGGTGTAGGTCAGGGTGACGGTGTCGCCCGGCCGGTGCGAGCGAACCGCGGCGATGAGGGCGTCGTCGGAGTCGATCTCGCGGCTGTCGACCTTGGTGATGACGTCGTTGGCCTTGAGCCCCGCCTTGGCGCCGGCCTCGCCGGACTGGACCGAATGCAACTTCGCTCCGATCGGTACGCCGTTGCTGTCGGCGGCGCTGGTGACCTCGACGCCGATCTGCGCGTGGGTCGCCTTCTGGCCGCTGGTCAGCTGCTTGACGATCGGCCGTGCCTCGTCGATCGGGATGGCGAAGCCGAGTCCTATCGAGCCGGACTGGCTGCTGCTGCCGCCGGAGCTGGGAGCGGTGGCGATCGACTGGTTGATTCCGACCACCTGACCGCTCATGTTGACCAGGGCGCCGCCGGAGTTGCCGGGGTTGATGGCGGCGTCGGTCTGGATGGCGTCGATGACGGTGGCCTGCTGAGCCTGCGAGCTGCCGCCGCCGTTGCCGGGCAACTGCTGGTTGGGGTCCTGACTTCCGGTGTCGGGCTCTCCGGTGTTGACCGGCCGGTTCAACGCACTGACGATGCCGGTGGTGACCGTCCCGGACAGCCCGAGCGGCGAGCCGATCGCGACGACCGGCTGACCGACCTGCAATGAGCCGGACGAGCCGAGCTGGGCCGGCTGTGCGTTGTCAATGCCCTTGGCCTTGATCACGGCGAGGTCGGTGACGGTGTCGCGGCCGAGGATCGATCCGTTCACTGTCTTGCCGTCGCTGAACGTGATGCTGATCGAGCCCTGGCCGTTCGCGGCGGCCTCGACGACATGGTTGTTGGTGAGGATCTCGCCGTCGGAGCTCAGAATGATGCCGGTGCCCTCGTCCCCGCTGCCGTCGCTCTGGCTGACGGTGATCGAGACGACGCTCGGCAGGAGTTGCTTGGCGACCTTCTGCACCGATCCGTCCGGGGCCTTGTCCGCCGAGGTGTTCTTCACCGGAGGGGCGGCCAACGAACTCACGACCGTCTTGTCGTTGTTGCCCCAGTGGTGTTCGATCGCCGCGCCCGCGCCGCCGCCGACGATGGCGGCCACCAGGACCGCGACCGCCGCCACCGGTCCGCCGCGACGGCGCCTCGGCTCAGCGGTCTGCTGCTGACCGAAGACGTACGGCTGCTGCGGATTCTGTGCTGGGTATGCCCCGGTCTGGTAGGCGCCGTAGCCGCCATAACCGCCGTAGCCCGGACCGGGCTGGCTGTACGGGCCGGGCTGGCCTGATGGGACGCCCTCATCACGGGCCCACGGCGACGGGGTCTGGCCGGTCGAGGGCGTGTTGCCGGTCTGCTCGGCGAACGGCCACGAGCTGGACTGCTCGGGCTCGGGCTCGGCCGGAGGCGGCTGAGCGGCCCAGTCCTGGGGATCGTGTTCCGGTCGTGGCGGCTGCTCCGGCGTCTCGCTCATGGCACATAGCATTACCAGAGAGGCTGAGAAGAAACTGAGCCTGACCTGAGCTGTCCACAAGAAATCTGTGCCGAACCCCTCAGAACGGCAGCCGCGGCGGCATCGATCCCTCGAGCTCCAGCAGCCACCGTTTGGTCTCCAGCCCTCCACCGAAGCCACCCAGCTCGCCGCCACTTGCCGTGACCCGATGGCACGGAACCACCACTGGCAACGGGTTCGAGCCCATGATCTGCCCGACGACCCGGGCCGCGCCGGGTTGCCCCGAGCGCTCGGCCAGCTGCTGGTAGGTCACGGTCTCGCCGTACCCGACGCTGCGGTAGAGCACGTCCAGCACCTGCCGGCGGAACGAGACGACCTGATCCCAGTCCAGCGGCAGGTCGAAGTCCCGGCGCCGACCGGCCAGATACTCGGTCAACTGAGCGGCGGCCCGCTCGGCAATAGCGTCGGCCGCCGTCCCTTTCGGTGCCGGCGTTGACTCCGGAGCCGCCGCAAGAAAGGAGACCGCACGGATCCCGGTCTCGCTCGCGGTGACCCGCAGGCCACCGAATGGCGCCGCGACCGTGCGCTCGGACGTCTGCATCCGTTCAGTGTGGCGTATCGGGCTGACCGGGGACGCCCATGGTGAGCAGCGCTCCGCCGGAGGTCGCGCGGCCGACGTTCACGAAGCCGCCGTGCCGTTCTGCGGCCTGCCGGACGATCGACAGTCCCAGCCCGGAGCCGGGCAGGCCGCGGGCGTCGGTGGCTCGGTAGAACCGCTCGAAGACGTGCGGCATGTCCTCCTCGGCGATGCCCGGCCCCTGATCGGCGACCTGCAGGATGCCGTCGTGCAGCCAGACGCTGACCGTTCCGCCGGGTGGGCTCCACTTCGCGGCGTTGTCCAGCAGGTTGGTGACGGCCCGCTCGAGCGAGTTGGTGTCCCCGGTCAGATTCCACGGCGAGGACGCGACGTCGAACGTGATGCCGGGGGCGCGCCGCCGGACCCGCTGCAGGGCGTGGTCAAGTACGGCAGACAGGTCGATCGGCTCGATCGCGCTGGGGGCCTGGTCGGTGCGGGCCAGCTCGACGAGGTCGCCAACCAGGGCGCTGAGCTCCTCCAGTTGGGCGCGGACATCGGCCAGCAGCTCGGTCCGGTCCTGCGACGAGAGCGCCGAACCAGTTTCGGTGGTGGTCTGGGCCAGCAGGTCGAAGTTGGTCCGCAGGCTGGTCAGTGGAGTACGCAGCTCGTGCCCGGCGTCCGCGACGAGTTGCCGCTGCCGCTCCCGGGACTGGCCGAGCGCGCCGAGCATCGCGTTGAAGCTGCTGGTGAGCCGGGCCAGCTCGTCGGTGCCGCGGACCGGAATCGGGGTCAGATCCTCGGTCCGGGCGATGTGTTCGGTGGCCGCGGTGAGCCGCTCCACCGGCCGCAGCCCCTCGCGGGCGATGCCGAGCCCGGCGACCGCCGCCACCACGATCCCGCCGACGCCGACGATGAGCATCACCAGCGCCATCCGGTTCAGCTCGTCATTGGTGTCGGACATTGACTCGGCCAGGACCAGGGCAACGCCCTGCCGGATGGAGACCGTGACGACTCGGTATGGCGTGCCGTGCGCGGTGATACTCCGGATCGAACTACTCGACAGCCCCTGGGCGACCGCATACTCGGACGGTCCAGGTTTCGGTATGCCGGCCTGACTGGCAATCTGTCCGGTCGAATTGATGATCGCAAGTTTGACGTCGGAGGCAATTCCCGACAGCACCTGGGTAACGAGCCCCTTCTGTTCTGGGTTATCTGCGAGACCAGCAATGACTGGTGTCTGAGCGGCACCCTGCGCCCGTGCCGTGAGGTTGCTGTCCAGATGCGAACGCAATTCGTGGCGCACGGTGAAATACGCCGCCAGTGAGGCAAGCGCTACGGCGACCCCGACGGCGGCCGCGACCAGCAGTGCCACCCGGGCCCGCAGGCTGGTGCGCCGATGCTTCCTCGGCGCGGTGGATTTAGGCTCGACCGGCTTGCCGTTCGAGATCACCTCAACCGGCGGCGGGACGTGCTGCTCGGTTGCGTGCGACTGGTCGATGCCGGTCCAGGCGCCAGGCGAGGAGGCGCTCACGGAGGGGTCTCGCGCAGCGCGTACCCGACGCCGCGCACGGTGTGAATCAGCCGCGGCTCACCCTCGGCCTCGGTCTTGCGGCGCAGATAGCCGACGTACACCTCGAGCGAGTTCTCGGTGGTGGGGAAGTCGTAGCCCCAGACCTCCTCCAGGATGCGGGCCCGGGACAGCACCCGGCGCGGGTTGTGCAGCAGCAGTTCCAGCAGGCTGAATTCGGTGCGGGTCAGCCGGATGTCCCGGTTTCCGCGGGCGACCTCGCGGGTGCCGAGGTCCATGGACAGGTCGGCGAAGCTGATCACCTCGCCCTTCTGATCGTCGGTGCCGTGCACCCGGCGCAGCAGCGCCCGCAGCCGGGCCAGCAGCTCCTCCAGCGCGAACGGCTTGGCGAGGTAGTCGTCGGCGCCGGCGTCCAGGCCGGCCACCCGGTCGGAGACCATCTCGCGGGCGGTGAGCATCAGCACCGGCAGGTCGTCGCCGGCCGCGCGCAGCCGGCGGCAGGTCTCCAGCCCGTCCAGGCGAGGCATCATCACGTCCAGCACCACGGCGTCGGGCCGCTGATCGGCGACCGCCTGCAGCGCCTCCAGACCGTCGGCGGCCAGCTCGACGTCGTACCCGTTGAAGGACAGCGAGCGACGCAGCGACTCACGGACGGGTCGGTCGTCGTCTACCACGAGGATGCGCACGGGGTTCAGTGTGCCGCGCCCGGCTTAGACGTGTCTGAGAATGCGACCCGTGTCGGATCAGCGGGTTGCGATGAGCGTGGAGTCCGCCGCCTCGGTCGCCTCGGTCGGCAGCGCGTCCCGGGTGCGGGTGGCGAAGAACAGCCGGGCCGTGGCGATCACGGCCAGCGCCGCACCGGCCATGTGGCAGCCGACCAGCACGGCCGGTACGTGGGTGAAGTACTGCACGTACCCGATCACCGCCTGCAGCGCGACCACTCCGGCCAGGACGTAGGCCCGGGTGATCACCTGCCGTCCGGCTCGGGTTGCCTTCAATCCGAGGATCAGCGCGACCAGCAGCCCGACGTACAGGAAGACCAGGTCGGCGTGGAACTGGGTCACCATCTTCGGATCCCAGTCCAGCCGTTTCGTGTGCGGATCGCCGGCGTGCGGGCCGGTCGCCGTGACCAGGGTGCCGACCACCTCGACAGCGGCAACGACCACGACCAGGAATCGCACCCCGAGCTGGATCTCCCGCCGTACCGCCAGTTTCGGCGCCCCGTCGCCCTCGCTGACCCGGGTATAGAGCCAGACGGCGATGTAGCAGAGCACCGGTGACGGCAGGAAATGTACGGCCACCGTGAGCGGGTTCAGCTTGTCCAGCACGGTGATCCCGCCGAGCACGGCCTGCAGCACGATGCCGGCGGGCAGGATCCAGGCGATCCCCAGTACGCCGCGGCGGCGCGGTCGCATCCGCCACGCGCCGAGCACGCACAGCACGGCGGCGGCGAAGACCAGGAAGGTGAGCAGCCGGTTGCTGAATTCGATGCTCTGGTGGATCGGCCCGTGGGTGTTGCCGCCGCCGGGTAGGAGTCGACCGTCGGTGCACTTCGGCCAGGTGGGGCAGCCCAGGCCCGAGTTGGACAGCCGCACCGCGCCGCCGGTGACGATGATGCCGGCATTGGCGACGATCGCGCCGACCGCCAACCGCCGCATCAGTCGCGGGCTGGTCGGGGTGTCGCGGAGGCGCCGGTACGCCGCACCGAGGCGGTCAGTCACCGCTCGATGATAGGTGCCGGCGTGGCAGTGCCCCGTGGCAGGGCGCGGTGTCGGCGCACAGTGGTGGCCGGGTCAGGTCCGGCGCAGCCGAGTGTGGATTTCCTGATCCTTGGCCGGTCCGGTCACCCGCCAGGTGAAACGCATCCGGTCGGGAGCGGCGACGATGCGGCCGCGGTAGAGGTCATCGCCGCACGGGTGGGTCAGATCGGCGTCGAGCAGCCACGGGTGGAAAAGCCGCCCGTCCGCGAATGCCATTTCCCAACCGCCATTTTTCCTACGCAGAATCAGCCGCCGCGAGGCCGGCGCGACCCGGCCGTCCCAATGCAATTCGCCGGACTCGTACCAGTCGAAGCCGTCCTCGATGGCGGCGATCTCCAACTGTCCGTGGAAACAACCGCGCTCTCCCCGCCGGAGGTCGACGAGCCGGCGGTCCAGTTGCCAGAGCCCGACCAGCGGTCGCGGGTCGATCGTCAGGTCGTCCATGGCACGAATGGTTCCAGCTCGGCGAGTTTCTCCAGCCCGGAGCGGGTCGCGTCGTCGCACGGTGTGTAGATCGTGAGCCGGGCTCCGGGCCGTTCGGACAACCACAGGGTGGAACTCTCCAGCGACAGCAGACCGACCGTCGGGTGCAGGTACCGCTTCACCCGGTTGGCCGAGCCCGCGACGTCATGCTGCTCCCACAGGTCCCGGAACTCCGGCGACCGGGCCGACAGATCCTCGACCAGCTCTGTCCAGGCCGGCTCGCCGAGATGCGACACCGTCGCCGCGCGGAACTGCGCGATGAGCCGGCGGCTGTCCGAGTCCCAGTCCAGCAGCATCTTTCGCCAGGCCGGCTCGGTGAACAGCAGCCGCATGACGTTGCGCTGCCGGTCGGGCAGGACCCGGTAGTCGCCCATCAGCCCCAACTCGGCCCGGTTGTAGGCCAACAGATCCCAGCGGGCGTTCACCACCCGTGCCGGCAGTGGATCCAGTGCCGCGACGATGCCACGCATCGACGTGGAGACCGGATCGGGCTCCGGCGTCTGCGCCGGCGGTGCGGCGCCGGCAAGGGTGAACAGGTGCGTACGTTCGTGCTCGTCGAGTCGCAACACCCGGCTGATCGCCTTGAGCACCTGGGTCGATGCGTTGATCGGCCGGCCCTGCTCCAGCCATGTGTACCAGGTGACGCCCACGCCGGCGAGCTGCGCCACCTCTTCCCGGCGCAGGCCCGGAGTACGCCGCCGGCCACCCTCGGGGAGCCCGGCCAACGCCGGTCCGATGCGCTCCCGCCGGCTGCGCAGGAACGCCGCCAACTCGCGCCGGCGCGCCGCCTGTTCGGTCATGCCATCAGCATGACCGTTCTTCTCGACCGGTACCAGGTGCTTTCGATACCAGGATAATTTGACTCTCACCACCAGGCTGGGATCGGCCGCAGTCTCGGGGCATGACATCTCGTATCGGGCACACTCTCGGGCACCCACGCTGGATCCTGGTCGCCGTTCTCTCGGCCTGGTCGCTGTCGGTGGCCGATTTTTTCGTGGTCAACGTGGCATTGCCGACGATCGGCCGGTCGCTGCACGCAGGTCCGGCGACGCTGGAACTGGTCGTGGCGGGATATGCGGCCGCGTACGCCTGCGGCCTGGTGACCGGCGGCCGGTTGGGCGACGGGTACGGCCGGCGTCGGGTGTTGCTCGTCGGGATGGCCGCCTTCGTGGTCACCTCGACGGCCTGCGGTCTGGCGCCGAGTCCGGCATTTCTGGTCGCGGCCCGCATCCTGCAGGGGTTGTCGGCGGCGCTGATGGGTCCACAGGTGCTGGCGACGATCCAGGCGACCTTCACCGGGGCGGCGCGGCGGCGGGCGCTGGGTGCGTTCGGCGCGACGATCGGTCTTGCGACCGTGGCCGGACAACTGCTCGGCGCCGTGATCGTCGCCGCCGACCTCGGCGGACTGTCGTGGCGGCCGGCGTTCCTGCTCAACCTCCCGGTCGGCGTCGGCGGAATGATCCTGGCCCGCCGGGTCGTCCCGGACAGCCGGGAGCCGGCCGCGCGGCGGGTCGACGGGCCCGGCGCGTTGCTGCTGGCGTGGGCGGTCGGCGCGCTGCTGGTGCCGGCGACGCTGGGTCGGGACGAGGGCTGGCCGGTGTGGTGCTGGCTCGTCCTGGGCACGGCGCCCGTCGGAGCGGTTGCGTTCGGTGCATCGCAGCGGCGGGCCGAACGGCGGGGCCGGACGCCGTTGCTCCCGCCGTCGCTGCTGCGGGATGTCGGGATGCGGCGCGGCATCGGCGTGCTCGTGCCGTTCTTCGTGGGAGCCGGTGGTTTTCTGCTCACCATGGCGGTGACCCTGCAGACCGGCAAGGGGTTCGGTGCCCTGCGGGCGGGGTTCGTCATGATGCCGTACGCGGTCGGCTTCCTGCTCGCGTCGCGGTGCGTGGCCCGGCTGACCGGTCGGTACGGCAACCGTGTCATCGTCGCCGGCGCGATCGGTTTGGCGCTTGCCTTCACCGTGCTCGCGGTGCAGCTGGACCGGGACTACGCCGCGGCGGGGGTGGCCGCGCTGGCTCCGGGACTCCTGGTCGTCGGCTTCACCCAGGGGCTGGTGATGGTGCCGCTGTTCGGCGCCGTGCTGGCGACCGTCGAGCCGGCCCGGGCCGGGGTGGCCGGCGGCGCGCTGGCCACGGTTCAGCAACTCGGGATGGCGCTCGGCGCGGCCGTGCTGGGCACGCTGCTCTTCTCGGTCGCCGCGGGGCACGGCTGGCGATCGGCCACAGTCGCTGTGTTCGCCGTCGAGGCGATCCTGGCCGCGGCGACCGCTGCCGCCGCCGGCAGATTGCCCGGCGCTATTCCCAGCGGAAGTGGCGGGCGGCGAGTGTCAGGCTGAGGACTGCCCAGGTCAGCAAGGTGAGGGTGTCGTGTAGGGAGAGTCCGGCGCCGTTGCGGAGCACTGATCGTAGTCCGTGCGCGAGCGCGGAGGTTGGCAGCAGTCCGAGCATCGTGCGGGCCGTGGTCGGGAAGGAGGACAGCGGGAAGATCAC
>DATAVB010000032.1:0-29955 GCA_036267955.1 Mycobacteriales bacterium
CGGGGCGCCGTCGACCTGGGCGAGGGTGTCGTGCACGAGACGCCGCACGGCACGCGGGTCCATCCGGCGGCCGCGCTGGCCGAGAAACAGGGCCGCACCGCCTGGCCGCATCGCAGCTCCTCCTGACCAGGCCCCGGCTCCGCCGGACCTGGCTCCGGCCGTCGCGGATCGAGCCTCCGACGCCCCCGACCGCACCTCTGGTCCGCCCGACCGCACCTCTGGTCCGCCCGACCGCACGTCTGGTCCGCCCGACCGCGCCTCTGGTCCCCCGGACCGCGCGTCAGCCGCCCGGGACTGAGCCTCAGCCAGCAGGGCCGGCCGACCGCGGGTCAGCCACGCCTGCAGTGCTCGTTCAGCGGGGAGGCCGTAGGGCACGCTGCGTTCCTTGCCGCCCTTGCCGAACACGCGGACGAGGCGCCGGTCCCGGTCGACGTCGTCGAGGTCGAGCCGGACCAGCTCACCGACGCGAATGCCGGTGGCGTAGAGCAATTCGAGGATCAGCCGGTCCCGCATGCCGGACGGGGTGTCGTCGTCGCGGGCCACGTCGACCAGGGCGACCGCTTCGTCGGGACGCAGCACGGCAGGCAGGTCGCGATGCGGCTTGGGGCTGGCGAGTACCGCACCGGGGTCGTGTTCGAGCAGCCCGGTGTCATTTGCGAATGCGGTGAAGACCCGGGCGGAGGCGGCCCGGCGGGCCAGGGTTGTACGGGCCGAGCCGGTGCTGCGCAGCCGGGCGAGCCAGCTACGGAGCACCGCAATGTCAAGGTCGCCGAACTCAGCTCCCGAGCGCCGGGCGAGGTGGTCGAGCAGGCTCACGGCGTCGCCGACGTAGGCGCGGACAGTGTGCGGCGAGAGCCCGCGTTCCAATGCGAGATGCCGTTGATAGGCATCCAATGCCTGCCGTGACGCGGCCGGAAGCGCCGCCCGCAGGGCCGCCGTCGAACCCGGCCGTGGCCCTGCGTTTGCTGCACCGTCGGCCATGCCACGACGGTGCGTGGCCCGCCCCTGCCGGTCAAGGACGTCGCGGGCGAGTCGCGACAGGTCCTCAGATTCCCGCCGCCATACCGCCCTGACGTGCGCGATCAACCCCGACGGCAAACCGCGTCACCGCGTCACCGGGTCAACCGCGTCAACCGCGTCAACCGCGTCACCGCGTCAACCGCCGGATCGTCGGCGCGGCCGACGCAGTCGCCATCCACCATCACTGCGTTCGACCCGGCCGTCGAGCTCGAGGGATGGAAGAACCCGCAGTACGTCCCCGACCGGGACTGCCGCTTCGGCCGCAATCTGCTCCGGCGTGGCGGCCCGTCGGGCCGGCAGACCCTCGAGCACCTGCCGGGCCAGCGGGTCGAGCCCGTCGCGGTCGTCGGGAGCAGCCCGGCGGCGCGGGGCCAGATCGTCGCCGACTCGCCCGACGACTTCCAACACGTCCTCGAGCCGGGTCACCAACTGCGCATCGCCTTTGCGGACGAGCTCGTGCGTGCCGACAGACATCGCCGAGGTGGTCGGGCCCGGGAAGGCCATCAGCAACCGGCCGAGCTTCTTCACCTGGCTCGCCGTGTTGCTCGTCCCGCTGCGGGCCGCGGCCTCGACCACCACCGTGCCCGCGGCGACCGTGGCGATGAGCCTGTTCCGGATCAGGAATCTGTGTCGCTGCGGCACGGAGCCCGGCGGCCATTCGCTGACCAGGGCGCCGTTCTCGACGATGCGCTGGAACAGCCGGCTGTTGCCCGACGGGTAGGGCGCATCCAGTCCGCCGGCCAGAAACGCGACGGTCCGCCCGCCGGCGGCGAGCGCGCCACGGTGCGCCGCACCATCGATGCCGTACGCGCCGCCGGACACCACCGTCCAACCGCGCTCGGCCAGTCCGAACGCGAGCTCGGCGGCGCAGTGCTCGCCATACGGCGTGGCGGCCCGCGCGCCGATCACCGCGACACATCGGTCGAACAGCTCGACCAGGTCTCCCTCGCCGCGCACCCACAATCCCCACGGCGGCGCCAGATCGGTCCGGCCGCCGACCTGCGTCGCCACCACGCCCGGGTGCAGCGCGGCGCCCGGCCACTCGCCGTCCTCCGGTGTCAGGAAGCGAATCCCGTGCCGATCGGCGGCCGCAAGATCGGCGTCGACGCTGCCGAGTTGTCGGCGCAGCTCCGTCGCCCGACGCAGTGGCTCGGGCACATCACCGGCCAGGATCCGATCCACAAAGACGGCCGGGCCGAGGCGGTCGAGCAACTCGGTGGCCACTCGCTGTCCCGGCTCCACGACCCGGCTCAACCACACCCGAGCGCGCCGGTCGTCGTCTCCGGCTGCATCCGTCGGCAAGAATTGCGGGACAGCGCCCGCCGGCACGCCATCAACCGACGACACCGACCCGGTGCCGTCCGGCGGACCCGGCTCGTCAGAATTGTCACGCACCGGCCGGATCCGTCCGCTCATGCCGCCACCGCGCCGATGCGCAGCCCGACGGCTTCGCTGACGTCATAGCGGTCCGGCACGCTGTGCCCACCCAGATCGGCGATGGTCCACGCGCAGCGCAGCACCCGGTCGAAACCGCGCGCGCTGATTTCGCCCTGCTCAAGGGCTTTACTGGCGTCCACCAGCACCCGGGGCGGCAGCCGCCAGCGTGATCGCAGCACCGTCCCGGGAACCTCGGCGTTGGTGTGCCACGGTGTGCCCAGCCACCGCGCCGCGGCAGCGGATCTCGCAGTCGCCACTCTCCTCGCCACCACCTCGCTGGTCTCGCCGCGCGCGCCCTCGGCGAAGAGCGCCGAACGCACCAGCGGGAACAGCTCGACCCGCAGATCGATCCGGTCCAACAGCGGGCCGGAGAGTTTCGCCAGATACCGACGCCGCACGCCCGGAGGGCAGGTGCACGCCGAATCGCCGGCCGCAGAGGCACACGGGCAGGGGTTGGACGCCAGCACCAGTTGGAATCGGGCCGGAAAACGCACCAGACCGGCGGCCCGGGCGATCGACACCTCGCCGCGCTCCATCGGCTCGCGCAGCGCGTCCAGCGTCCCGCCGGCCAGCTCCGGCGCCTCGTCCAGAAACAACACTCCACGATGCGCGCAGGACGCCGCGCCGGGTCGCGGCATCCCGGACCCGCCGCCGACCAGGGACGCCACGGTCGCCGTGTGGTGTGGGGCCTGGAACGGCGGCGCGGAGACCAGCGGCGCGTCCGGCGGCAGGATCCCGGCCACCGAATGCACCGCGGTCACCTCGAGCGCCTCATCCGAGCGCAGCATCGGCAGCAGCCCGGGCAACCGCTCGGCCAACATCGTCTTCCCGGCGCCGGGCGGGCCCGTGAGATACAGGTGGTGACCGCCAGCCGCCGCGATCTCCAGGGCACGCCGCCCCTGCGCCTGTCCCACCACGTCAGCCAGGTCGTGCGTCACCGTCGGCGGCGCTCCGGTCGGCGCGACGCCGGTCACGACCTCACACGGCTCGCCGGTCAACAGCGCCACCAGATCGGACAGGGTCTCCACGGCACGCACCTCGGCCTCGGGCACCAGCGCGGCCTCGGCGGCATTCGCCACCGGCACGATGACCCGCGGAAAGCCGGCCCGCACGGCGGTCACGACCGCCGGCAGAACTCCGCGTACGGACCGAATCGTGCCGTCCAGCGCCAGCTCACCCAGCAGGACCAGGCCGTTGAGATTGGTCTGCTCCACCACCTCCGAGGCGGCAAGCACCGCGATCGCCAACGCGACGTCGAAATGGCTGCCCTGTTTCCTTATGTCGGCCGGCGACAGGGCGAGCGTGATGCGTTGGCTGGGCCACTTCTGGCCGCTGTTGACGATGGCTGCCCGGATCCGGTCCCGGGCCTCGGTCAGGGCCGCGTCGGGCAACCCGATCAGCGACACACCGGGCAACCCAGCGGCAATGTCCGCCTCGATCTCCACCAGGTATCCCTGCACGCCGAGCAGGACGACCGACCGGGTCCGTGCCAGCGCCATCAGAACGCTCCGCGAAGGTGGGTCACCGACGCCGCGCCGCGCGGCTGGCACAACACCGCGACGACGTCGAAGCGGACCTCCGGCCAGCGCGATCCGTGCTCGGCGAGCCAGCGCGCGGCGAGGCGGCGTATCCGGGCTGCCTTGGCGCCGACGACGGCCTCGGCGGGATGGCCGTAGGCAAGGCTGGACCTCGTCTTCACCTCGCAGAAGACGAGCACGCCGGCATCGGTCGCGATCAGATCGATCTCGCCGTCCGAACAGCGCCAATTGCGCTCCACCACTGTCATGCCGACCTGCTCGAGATGGGCGGCGGCGAGCCGCTCGCCGTATGCACCGACTGCGTCTTTTGCCCTCATGCGTCGAGCATCGGCTGCCGCAGGCTCGTATGGCGGCGGTGCTTGGCGGATGTGGACAGCGGATTTTCTGTGGACAGCCGTTTGACGAAGTGGCAGATCCGGGCTACGTGATGTTGGCCCGGCAGCGCCGACAGAGTCCGCGCAAGGTGACCCCGTCCGGGTCGACGAGAAAGCCGGCTGAGTCCGCGATCCGCCCGATCGCCGGCCGCAGGCCCTCGGCCGGAACCTCACTCATCGCTCCGCACGAGGTACACAGCGCGTGCAGATGGGGCGGCAGGGACAGCCCGAAAAGCGCCGTGCCGTGGTCGTTGATGACGTGCACCAGACCGGCCCGGTGCAGCGTGTCCAGCCCCCGGTGCACCGTGCCCAGATGGACGCCGGCATAGGACGGACCGCGGTTGCGGTGGATCTGGGCCGCGGACAGGTGACCGCGCGCCGCGGCCAGCTGTTCCAGGATCAGCACCCGCGACGGCATCCGACGCAGCCCGGCCCGACTCATCGCCGCCAGCGCACCGTCAGCACTGTGATTGCTGTCGGCACCCTCAGCACGGTCGGCCGCCACCTCGTGCAGGTGCGGCTCGTCGCTCACCGCCGCCATCGGCTACTCCGGTGTGTCGTCGTGATCCTCGGGACGGTAGATGCCCTCGGTCGCCGGCATTGTCTCCGAGGTCCCCTGCGTCGCCTTCTGCTCCGGAACGGACCCCGGCGGCGCCTCGGCAGGAGCGTCTGGCGCCTCGTCGCGCTCTACCGGCTGGCCCATCACCTCCGCCGGCTGGACGTCACCGGCGGAGGTTGCGGTCGGCTGCTCGGGAAATCCGGTCACTGTCGTCTCCCTAGCTCTCGGGAACTTCCAGGTCCGGCTTCTCCATCTCTTCGACGTTCACGTCCTTGAAGGTCAGGATGTGCACGTCCTTCACGAAGCGCGCCGGGCGGTACATGTCCCATACCCAGGCGTCCTGCATCCGCACCTCAAAATAGACTTCGCCCCCGGCGTTGCGTACCTGCAGGTCGACGGCGTTGGCCAGGTAGAACCGCCGCTCGGTCTCCACGACATAGGTGAACTGGCGGACGATGTCCCGATACTCCCGATAGAGCGTCAGCTCCATCTCGGTCTCGTACTTCTCCAGATCTTCGGCGCTCATCGCTCGCTCCTGCCCCGGTCACGGCCTCGCGACCCGATCGGTATGTCAGCCCCCGCGCTGCTGATGCTGATGCTCATCTGGCCTACTTCCGTGTGCTGCCGATCATGGCGGTTACGTCCGCCGAAACCTCCGCTGGGACCTCCGATTCGACCTCCACTGGAACGCCTGCGGTGACGTCGCCTGTGACGTTCATCGTGACATTCTGACTCACCCTGGCGACATTGGCGTACGACCGGCGGTGCTCGTCGCACGGGCCGTGCCGATGCAGCGCCTCGGCGTGCCGGCGGGTGACGTAGCCCTTGTGCACATCGAAGGCGTAGGCCGGGTAGTGCTCGTGCAGCTCGGTCATGATCCGGTCCCGGGTGACCTTGGCCAGGACCGACGCCGCGGCGATGCAGGCCGCCGTGTGGTCGCCCTTCCAGACGGCGAGCGAGGGCATCGGCAGGCCCGGCACGCTGAAGCCGTCGGTCAGCACGTACGCCGGGCTCACGTCCAACCCGGCGACCGCGCGGCGCATCCCCTCCACATTGCAGACATGCAGTCCGGTGGCGTCGATGCGTTCGGCCGGAATGGTGATCACCGACCAGGACAGCGCCCGCCGGCGGACCTCGACGTAGGCGCGTTCCCGGGCGGCCGGAGTGAGCAGCTTGGAGTCGTCCAGACCGGGCACCCGCCCCCGCAGACCGGTCGGCAGGATGCAGGCAGCCACCACCATCGGGCCGGCGCAGGCACCACGGCCAGCCTCGTCGACGCCGGCGACCGGGGCGAGGCCACGCCGGTTCAGCGCCGATTCGAGAGCCCAGAGCCCGAGGTCGCGGCGGACGATCGCCCGCGGTGGCCAGATCATCGGTCCACCCGCCGGATCCGCTGCTCGCTCGACACCCGGCCAAGCCTACGACGGTCCGCGACTGGCGCGACAGTGGTCCGGTCAGCGGGCCGAAAGAATGCAGAACTCATGGTCGTCGGGATCACTCAGCACGATCCAGGTCGCATTGGCCGCCTGTCCGATGTCAACCAGCCGGGCGCCGAGGTCGGTCAACCGGCGCCGCTCGGCTTCCTGGTCGGCTTTCGGGTCACCGCCGGCGTACGGCGCGACGTCGAGATGCCAGCGGTCCTTGGCCTGCTTCTGGTCGGTCGAGGCGAGCAGCTCCAGCAGCGGGCCATCGCCGGCCGGCGCCTGCAACGCGATGCCGGAGGAATCTTCCAGCCGTACCGACCAACCCGATGCGGCGATCCAGAACGGTGCCAGCGCGGCCGGATCGGTGCAGTCGAGCACGATGGCCGCGATCGCGCCGGAGTCTGCATAGATCGGCCGCGGCTCGAGCACGCAGAATTCGTTGCCCTCGGGGTCGGCGAGGGTGACCCAGGGTGAGTCGGGGCGCTGGCCGATGTCGATGCGACGCGCGCCGGAGTCCACCAGCCGGGACACGAGGGCGGCCTGCTCCCCACCGGATTCGGTACGCAGATCCAGGTGCAGCCGGTTCTTACCGATCTTCTGGTCGGACACCGGAACGAAGACCAGCTCGATCCCCGGCTCACCGGCCGGCGCCGCCACATCGGTCTCGTCGGCGTTCTCGTAGCTGACCGCCCAGTCCAGTGCCCGGCCCCACCAGCGGGCCAGGGTGGATGGTGCGGCCGAGTCGATGACGACGGACACCAGGCGGGTGCTCACCGCCGGTCTACCGGCGGCGTCGGCGTCGGCGCCAGGCGAGCAATGGCGCGGTGGCCACCGTTCCCACCAGCAGCGGCGCGATCAGCAGCGTCTGGTCGCCCACCGCTGAGTCGTCGTCCTTGAAGGTCGGTGGGGTCCCGAGTGTTCGCCATCGGGATGGTGGCCAGACCGTCACGAAGGCCTTGCCGATGACGTCGTCCACCCCGATCGTGCCGCGATGGGAATCGGTGACATGACATCGCGAGTCCGCCGAGTCACCGCGATGGTCGCCCATCACCCACAGACGCCCCTTGGGGATGGTGTACGGACCGAACTTGCGGCCGCTTGCGCACTGCGTCGAGTTGACGTCCGGCGAATTCTCATAGATGTACGGCTCGCTCAACGAACGGTTGTTCACCGTCACGTTGCCATGGGCGTCGCAACAGGCCACGGTCTGGCCGCCGACGGCGATGACCCGCTTGACGAAGTCCTTCTCGCTGGGCTGCGCGACACCGACGGCCTGGCCGATGGCCCGGAAGAACTTCGAGACGACGTTGCTCGGCTCGCTGACCTGGACCTCGGGGGTCTCCTGCCAGCTGGTCGGCCCCTGGAAGACGACGATGTCGCCCGGCTTCGGGTCGTGGAAGCGGTAGGTCAGCTTGTTGACCAGAACCCGGTCACCGGAACAACCGGTGCACCCGTGCAGCGTCTTCTCCATCGAGGCCGATGGGATGAAGAACGCCTGGACCAGGAAGCTCTTGATCAGCACGGCGAGCACGATGGCCACGACCAGCAGCACCGGAAGCTCGCGCCAGAAGGAGGACCGTTTGCGGCCGCCACCGTGCTTGCTCCGCCGGCGGAACTTGCTGAGGCTCTTGTCCGCGTCGGTCTGCCCGGCCGCAGCCGGTCCGGTGACTGCCTGCCCCGCAACTTCCGGTCCGCCAGCCGCCTGCCCGGTGGGCGGCGATCCCGCCGGATCTGATGGCTGGCTCGCGAAGTGCGTCGTCTGGTCGGACGGCTCGGCGGAGCCGGCCGACGCGGTGTGCGCAGGAAAGCCAGCCGACGCTGGCGGCCCTTCGGTCGTATTGTGCGGCCGTTCCCCGTTGGGCCGTCCAGTCGCCTCGTCATTCATCAGCGGCAGCCTAGCCCGCAATCTCGAACCGGCCGTTGACCGGCTCGCGGAGGAATCGGATCACCGGTCAGCGCGCGATGTTCTCGCGACGCTCCTTGATCTTGGCCGCCTTGCCGCGCAGGTCGCGCAGGTAGTAGAGCTTGGCCCGGCGCACGTCGCCGCGGGTCACGACCTCGATCTTGTCGATCACCGGGGTGTGTACGGGGAAGGTCCGCTCGACGCCGACGCCGAAGCTCACCTTCCGCACCGTGAAGGTCTCCCGGATGCCGCCACCCTGCCGGCGGATGACCGCGCCCTGGAAAACCTGGACCCGGGAGCGGTTGCCCTCGATGACGCGGACGTGCACCTTCAGGGTGTCGCCGGGGCGAAAGTCTGGGATGTCGCTGCGTAGCGACTCAGCGTCCAGGGCGTCCAGCGTGTTCATCGCGTCTTCGCTTCCTTTAGCGTCCTGGGCGGTGGCGTGCGGCAGCACGTCTGCGACTCAGGTCGATCGGTTTGTCGAACGGGTTTGTGATCCAGCTGCGCCGGCGGGGCGTGCCGCGGCAACTCTCTTAGGGTGCCACATCGGGGCCGGGAAGGTGAAACCCGGCCTCCGCCAACACCCGGCGGTCGTGCTCGTCGAGCGTCTCCGGCGGCAATACCGCCAGCAGATCGGGCCGCCGGGCCGCCGTCCGGCGCAGCGCCTCATCCCGCCGCCAGCGGGCGATATCCGCGTGGTTGCCGGACAGCAGAACGGGTGGAACGGGTCGCTCGCGCCAATGTTCGGGTCGGGTGTAGACGGGCCCTTCGAGCAGCCCGTCGCCGAACGAGTCCTCCACGATGCTGGCCGTGTTGCCGACGACGCCGGGGATGAGCCGGGTCACCGCCTCGACCATTACCAGGGTCGCCACCTCACCGCCGGCCAGCACGTAGTCGCCGAGCGACACCTCCGCCACCCGCAACCGGTCGCCGGCAGCGTCGATGAACCGCTGATCGATCCCCTCGTACCGGCCGCAGGCGAACACCAACCGGTCCTCGTCGAGCCACTCCTCCGCGGTCCGCTGGGTGAACGGACGCCCGGACGGGGTGGGCACGACCAGGACGGAGCCGTCGGGGGCGACCTCGGACAAGCCGAGCGCCCACGGCTCCGGACGCATCACCATGCCGGGCCCGCCGCCGTACGGAATGTGGTCGACGCTGCGGTGTACGTCGGTGGCCCACTGCCGCAGATCGTGCACGCCGACGCTGACCAGGCCGCGCTCGATCGCCTTACCCAGCAGGGATTGCCGCAATGGCCCGAAGTACTCCGGGAAGATGGTGAGGATGTCGATCTGCATGAGAACTCAGAGGTCCAGCAGACCGGCCGGCGGGTCGATGACGACCCGGCCCGCGGCCAGGTCCACCGACGGCACGATGGCGTGCACGAACGGAACGAGCGCCTCGGCGCCACCGGGCCGGGCGATGGCCAGCACATCCGAGCCCGGCGCGTGGATCACGTCGGCGACGGTCCCGATCGGGTCGCCGTCGGTGGTGACGGCGGCCAGGCCGACCAGCTGGTGGTCGTAAAAGTCCTCCGGATCCTGCAGCGGCGGCAGGTCGGCGGTGTCCACCACCAGAGCGGTGCCGGCCAGCGCCTCGGCCGAGCGCCGGTCGCCGACACCATCGAAGACGACGAGCAGGCGGCCGGAATGCCACCTGCTGCGCGTCACCCGCAGCGGGCCGCGTTCGACCGGGTCGGTGACCAGCACCGACCCGTCCGCGAACCGCTCCTGCGGGTCGTCGGTCTTGACGCTGACCGCGACCTCACCGCTGACACCGTGCGCACGGCCGACCCGGCCGACGACGAGCTGCACTAGCTAGACCTCGTCGGTGTCGATCAGGTCGACGCGCACGCCGCGACCGCCGACGCCGGTGACGACCTGGCGCAGCGCCCGGGCCGTACGACCGCCACGGCCGATGACCTTGCCGAGGTCCTCGGGATTGACCCGCACCTCGACCGTCCGGCCCCGACGACCGCTGACCAGATCCACCCGCACGTCATCGGGGTGATCGACGATGCCGCGCACCAGGTGCTCGACCGCAGCCTCGAGCACTTACTTCTCCTCGGCCGGCTTGTCCTCGGCCGGCTTCTCGTCAGCCTTCACCGAGTCAGCCTTCGCCGAGTCAGCCTTCGCCGAGTCAGCAGCCGCCGCCGGGGCGTCCGCCTTCTTCTTCTTGGGCGTGGTGGCGTCGTTCTTGAACTCGTCCATGTTGGCCTTGGAAGCGGCCTCGAACAGTTCCTTCTTGTCGGGCTTGGGCGCCTTGACCTTCATCGGCTCCGGGGCCGGCAGACCCTTGAACTTCTGCCAGTCGCCGGTCACCTTGAGAATCGCGGCGACGGCCTCGGTCGGCTGCGCGCCGACACCCAGCCAGTACTGCGCCCGGTCGGACTTGACCTCGATGAACGAGGGGTCCTCCTTGGGGTGGTACTTGCCGATCGTCTCGATCGACCGGCCGTCGCGCTTGGTCCGCGCGTCGGCGACAACGATCCGGTAGTAGGGCGCCCGCATCTTGCCCAGGCGCATCAGCTTGATCTTGGTTGCCACGGGTGTGGTTACTCCAGGTTTCTTACTCGGAGGGTCGGCACACACCCGCGTGGGGTTGCGGCGTGCGACGTCCCGGGACTCGGGCGCGCGGACGGGTAGAGGGCCGTACGCGCGTCGGGTACTCGACCGGTCATTGTGCCAGATCCGCAACGGTCCGGCAGCCGCCGCCCCGATCGGGTCAGTAAGAGCGGGCGACGTACGCGGTGAGGTCGGGCTCCTCGACCGAATCCGGCACCGATCCGTCGGCCCGGACAAGGCAGCGCACGGTCACTGCCGACTCGGCCAGTTTGGTCTCCCCGGCCACGCCGATCGCGTCCCAGGGCACCCGCGCCCAGCCGTCCCGCGCGGCGTCCGCGGCTTCGGCGAGCGTGGCGACGTCGACCGTACGGTCGTTGCGCCGGGCCAGCGCCGCGTCGTGCAGCGCCAGCTGATCGGCTTCCAGGCTGTCCGCGACGGCCCGGCCGATCGAGTCGACCGAAATCTGCTCCTTGGTGCCGGCGATCCGGCGTACCAGGGTGGCGTTTCCAGCCGCGAGGTCGCGCGGCCCGATCTCGACCCGTACCGGCACGCCCTTCAACTCCCAGTCGACCGCGCGCCGGCCGAACGCGACGTCGGTCCTGGCGTCGACCCGGACCCGTACGCCGGCGGCCCGCAGTTCGGCCGCGACCGCATGCGCCTTCTCGGTGGCCTCGTCCTTGATGGCCAGGACGACGACCTGGGTGTGCGCGAGCCGGGGCGGCAGGCGCAGTCCGTTGTCGTCGCCGTGGCACATGATGAGGCCGCCGACCATTCGGGTGGAGACACCCCAGGAGGTGGTCCAGGCGTGCTCGCGCTGCCCGGCGGAGGAGAGGTACTGGATGTCGAAGGCCTTGGCGAAGTTCTGGCCGAGCTCGTGGCTGGTGCCCATCTGCAGCGCCTTGCCGTCGACCATCATGCCTTCGCAGGTCATCGTGTCGGTGGCGCCCGGGAACCGTTCAGCCGGCGTCTTGAGGCCGATCACCACGGGCATCGCGAGCACGTCGACCATGAAATCGCGGTAGACCTCGCGCAGGATCTGCCGGGCGTACGCCGACGCGTCCTCCTGGGTGGCGTGCGCCGTGTGGCCCTCCTGCCAAAGGAATTCGCTCGACCGCAGGAACAACCGGGTCCGCATTTCCCAGCGCACCACGTTGCACCACTGGTTGAGCAGCAGCGGCAGATCGCGGTAGCTCTGCACCCATTTCGACATGGACTCGCCGAAGAGCGTCTCGGAGGTCGGCCGGACGACGACCGGCTCGTCCAACTGCTTGCCGCCGGCGTGCGTCACGACGGCCAGCTCCGGGCTGAATCCCTCGACGTGCTCGGCCTCGCGGTTGAGGTAGCTCTCCGGGATGAACAGCGGCAGGTTGACGTTCTCCGCGCCCGCGGTCTTGATCCGGGCATCCACCTCGGCCTGCATCCGCTCCCAGATCGCGGTCCCCCATGGTCGGATGATCTGGGTGCCGCGCACCGGACCATTCTCGGCCAGCTCGGCCTTTGCGACGACGTCTTGATACCAGCGCGGGAAATCCTGCGCCTGCGGGGTGAGTACGGATGCCATGGCTCGGAAGGTTAGCGAAGCGACTCGGGAGCGAAGCCATTGGAGCAGCGAAGCGACTCGGGAGCGAAGCCATTGGAGCGGCCGCCCAGTGTTGATCATGCGGAAACTGTTGCTCGCATCGGCGTGTCGCGAACAGTTTCCGCATGATCAACAAACTGGTCGGCGCTGAGGACGGGCGGGGTCAGCCGTAGACGGGTTCGGCGGCGGCCTTTCCGATGCGAGTCACCACGGTGAAACACCGGTAGAGCTCGGCGACCGTGTCGAAGGTGAAGCCAACCGTACGGGCACCGGACTGCTCCACGCACGGGACCAGCGCGGCCGCCGCGGCGGAATTGGTGGCGAGAAACTCCACCTCACAGGCGTACGGCGGAGCGGGCAACGGGCCGACCTCAGCCCCCGCGACGGCCGATCGGGCCGCGTCGCCCAGCAGCGCGGCGGTCGCGGTCGGCGTCAGGCATAGCGCCGTGTGCCGGTCCACGGCTTCCTTCACCGCGACGCACCGCGCGGCCGGCGCGTAGTCGCGGGCGTCGGCACAGGTGAGATCGTCGCCGGAGACCAGCACCAGTTTCGCGCCGTATTCGGCAGCCAGCAAGGCGTTGAGATAGCCCTCGCTCATGATCCGGCCATTGAGTGTGACTGCGGTGAGTTCGCTGCCGAGAAAGGTGTGGCTGAGAATTCCGGGAGTGCTCGGCCCGGAGTGATAGCCGACGAACCCCACCAGCTCGGGATGCGCCTGGATCCCCTCCAGCATCGCGTAGGTCTTGTGCTTTCCGGTGAGCATCCGGACTCGCGGATCGAGGTCCTCCAACAGGATGTTGCGCATGCTGGCGTGTGCCTCGGTGACGATCACCTCGTCCACACCCGCGTCGAAAAAACCGGTGGCAACGGCATTCACGTCACCCGTCAGGAATGTGCGGAATCGGTCCCACTGCGGGGAGCCCGGCCGGCAGTCGTCCGGGCAGGTGACACCGGTCGCACCCTCCATGTCCGCCGAAATCAATGCCCGCATTCACTGGCCCTTCTGGTCGGGAAACGCGAAATGACAGGCCGCCTCGTGATCGGTCGCGCCGGAGCGCAGCGCCGGATCCGACTCCGCGCAGATGGCCGCCGCCAGCGGACAGCGAGGGTGGAATCGGCAACCGGCCGGGAGATTCGCCGGGTCCGGCGGCTCGGCGTCGGACGCGTCGGGCAGGTCGGCCGTCCCCAGCCGCGGCACGGATCCCAGCAACAGCCGGGTGTACGGGTGCTGCGGGTCGGTGTAGAGCGTCTCGGTCGGCCCGCTCTCCACCACCCGACCGAGGTACATCACGGTGACCCGATCGCAGATCTGGCGCACCACGGCGAGGTTGTGGCTGATGAACAGCAGGGTCAGGCCGAGCCGGCGCTGCAAATCGAGCAGCAACTGCAACACCTGCGCCTGCACCGAGACATCCAGCGCCGAGGTGACCTCGTCGGCGACCAGGATTTCCGGCTCCAGCGCGAGGGCGCGGGCGATGCTGACCCGCTGGCGTTGGCCGCCGGACAGCGCGCCGGGCCAGGCGTCGAGCACGTCGGCGGGCAGGCCGACCGAGGTGACCAGCTCACGGCAGCGGGCATCGAATTCGCCGCGCGGCACCATCCGGTGCACCTGCAACAACTCGGTCAGCACGTCCCGGACCCGCATCCGCGGATTCAGCGAGGACATCGGGTCCTGGAACACCATCTGCATCCGGCGCAGCTCGGCCCGGTCGCGGCGACGGCCCAATTCGCGGCCGGCCAGTGTGACGGTGCCGGCATCCGGGCTGGTCAATCCGACAATGCTGCGGGCCAGTGTGCTCTTGCCGCACCCGGACTCCCCCACCAGACCGTGCGCCTCGCCGGGCCGCAATTGCAGGCTGACCCCGTCGACCGCGGTGAGTCGCCCGCGCGATCCGGGGACCCCGAAGGTGACCGTGAGATCCCGTACCTCCAGCGCCGCGTCCGTCATCTCGCCACCTCGGTGAGCTCGGGCAATCCGGTCCGGGCGTGGACGCAGGCGCTGCGATGACCTGGCAGCACCTCCAGGAGTTCGGGAATCAGCGTCGGGCATTCGTCGCGGACGTAGCCGCAGCGCGGGTGGAACCGGCAGCCGTCCGGCGGACGGTACGGATTGGCCGGCTCACCGGGGATCGGCTGCGGCGCGCCCGGATGGTCGACGTCGGGCAGCGAACGCAACAGGCTCGCGGTGTAGCCGTGCCGCGGCTCGGCGAAGACGCCGTCGATCGGCCCGGACTCCACGATCCGGCCGGCGTACATCACGGCGACCTGGCGGCAGATCTGCCTGATCACCGCGAGGTCGTGACTGACGAACAGCAGCGCGGCACCGAGGTCGTCACAGGCCGAACGCAACAGGCGCAGCACCTGCGCCTGCACGGTCACGTCCAGGGCCGTGGTCGGTTCGTCGCAGAGCACCGCCTTGGGTTCGCAGGCCAGCGCGGTCGCGATCATCACCCGCTGGCGCATACCGCCGGAGAGCTCGTGCGGGTAACGGCGCGCGGTCCGTTCCGGGTCCGGCAATCCCACCTTCGCCAGCAACTCGACCGCGCGGGCGGCGGCCCGGGACCGGCTGAGGCCCAGATGCAGGCGTGGCCCCTCGGCGACCTGGACGCCGACCCGCTGCACCGGATTCAGCGCCGACATCGGGTCCTGGAACACCATTGCCAGCTCGGCGCCGCGCAGTCTGGACATCGAACGTTCGCTCCGGCCGACGAGTTGCTCGCCGCCGAATCTGACCGAGCCGGCGACCGTGGCCCCACGCGGTTGCAGGCCGAGCAATGCCCGCAGGGTCAGCGTCTTCCCGGACCCGGACTCGCCGACCAGCCCCAGCGCCGAGGAACCCGGCAGCGCGAACGAGAGGTTGTCGACGAGAGTCGTACCGCCGATGCTGACCGACAGGCCCTCGACCTCCAGCAGGGCGCTCATCGCCGGCCCCGCCTGGTGCCCACGACGCTGTCGGAAATCAGCGCGAGCCCGATGCCGAGAATGGCGATGACGAGACCCGGAGCCACCGAGAGCCACCAGTTGGTCAGCAGGAAATCCTGACCGTCCTGGACCATCACGCCCCATTCCGGGGTCGGTGGTTGAATTCCGATTCCGAGATATCCCAGGGCCGCGATGGTGCCGATCGCCATCACGATGTCCGAGGCCCACAACACCAGGAGTTGGGCGGTGACGTTCGGCAGAATGTGCCGCGCCATCACTCGGGCGCTGCCGATCCCACCGAGTTTCGCCGCGGCGACGAAATCCTGTTCCCGGGTGACGAGCACCTGGCTGCGGGCCAACCTGGCGTAGCTCACCCAGCCGGTTACGGCGAAGGCGATGATGACGCTCGCGGCGCCGGAGCCGAGTACGAAAAGCAGCAGCACGAGCAGCGGGTAGATCGGAATCGTCAACAGCAGGTCGATGATGCGGCTCACCACGATGTCGGCGGCACCGCGGAAGTAGCCGGCGACCACCCCGAGCAGAGTCCCGAGAAGCAGCGACAGCAACGTCCCGCTGACCGCCAGCAGCAGGTCGTACCGGCTCGCGTAGATCAGTCGGGAGAGCACGTCGCGGCCGAGCCGGTCGGTGCCGAGCAGATGGCTGAACGACGGTTTCGCCAGCAGTTCGGGAATGTTCTGATGCAGCGGATCGAATGGTGCGATCAGCGGGGCGAATATGGCGACAATGGCATAGCCGGCCACGATCGCCACGCCGACCCGCAACGACCACGGCCAATTCCGTACTCCCCGCAGCGACCGCGCCGAAAGGCGTACCTCGGTGACATCGGCGACCGCGAGCTCGGCGCTCATCTACGACAACCCCACTCTCGGGTCGAGAATCGAATAGAGCACGTCGATCACGATGTTCACCAGCAGGATTCCGACGGCCGACAGCAGCGTGATGCCCTGCACCAGCGCGAAGTCGTGCGCCCGGAAACCGCTGATGAGCAGTGACCCGATGCCCGGCAGGGCGAACACCGACTCGACGATCAGCGCCCCGCCGAGCAGGCCGGCGAAAATGAGACCGACCAGCGTGACGGTCGGTATCGCGGCATTCGGCAGTACGTGCCGCAGCACGAGCCGCACGCCGTGCGCGCCCTTCGATCGGGCGGTGAGCACGTGGTCGGAGTCGAGCACCTCAAGCAGGCTGGACCGCAGGCTGCGGACCAGGATGGCGGTGAAGAGGATCGCGAGCGCGCAGGCCGGCAGGAACATCGAGCTGATCAGGCCGATGAAGCCGGGCTGCACGCCGCCGGCCGGGAAGAGCTGGAATTTCAACGCGAATACGAACAGCAGCATGGTGCCGATCCAGAAGGTCGGCAGCCCGAGCCCGACCACCGGAACGCTGCGGATGATGTGGTCGATCGGCTTGTCCCGTTGCATGGCGGCGATCATCGCCAATACCACTGTCACGATCGCGGTCAGCACGACGGCGTAGACGGCGAGCTCCACGGTCGTCGGCAGCGCGTCGAAGATCACCTCGCGGGCCGGGCGGTTGTACATCACCGAGGTGCCGAGATCGCCGTGCAATAGCCTGGTCAGGTAGTGCCAGTACTGGGTCCACAGTGGCTTGTCGAGGCCGAGCTCGTGATTGACCCGGCGGATGTCGGCCTCGCTGGTGCGGGCGCCGAACATCGCGGCGGCCGCATTGCCGGGCAGCGCCTGGAACATCAGGAATACCACCACGGTCAGGCCCCACAGCGTGACCACGGCCTGACCCAGCCGCCGGCCGAGGAACCGTACCCGGGCGTTCATTTGCTCAACCAGAGGTCGGACATCGAATACTGGCCGGTGTTGACCACCGAGAATCCGTGCAGCCGCTTGGAGGTCGCATAGGTCCACGGCACTGTGTACATCGACACGATGGCGCCGTCGGCCGCGACCTGGTCGGCCACCTTCTGGTAGATCGCCATGCGTTTCTTCGTGTCGAAGGTGCTGTAGGCCTGCTGGTTCAGTTTCTTCATCGTCGTCGCCGGGAAATAGCTGTGGTAGTCCTCGGAGCTGAAGTAGTAGTCCACCAGCTCGGAGGGATCGGGAATGTCATAGGTCAGCAGGTTCATCAGCATGTCGAAGGACTTGTGCTCTTCAGCGTCGCTGATCGTGTTGGAGTCGGCATTTTTGATGTCGAGCTTGATCCCGATCTTGGCCAGGTCGGCCTGCACGACCTGGGCCGCGATCCCCCACGCCGGCGAATTGTTGCCCTGGTAGAGCAGGGTCGCGTGGAAACCCTTGGGTACGGGCGACTTGGCCAGCTCGGCCCGCGCCTTGGCCAGATTGAATTCGGTGCCCTGCGCCGGCAGGTGGCCGTCCAGAATCGGCGGCGCCATGAAAGCTCCGGCCGGCGAACCATTGCCCATCACGGCCGCCTTGACGATGCTGTTGCGGTCGATCGCAAGCGAAATCGCGTGCCGCACGTGGATGTTGTTGAACGGCTTTCTGGTCGTGTTGAGGCTGAAGTAGTCGACCTCGGTCGAGGGAAACCGGTCCACCCGCAGCCCGGCCGAGCGCTGCAGGGTCAGCAGCTGGGCGTCGGAGGGGTGTTCCACGATCTGGGCCTGTTGGTTACGCAACTGCAGAATACGGGTGTTGGCGTCGGAGACCGGTTTGAACGTGATGCTGGACAGGTAGGGCCGACGGCCCCAGTAGTGCGTGTTCGGCACGAGCGTCAGCCCGGCACCGGTCTTGTAGCTCTGCACCACAAACGGCCCCGAGCTGACCGGTTTCTTCCAGAAGTCGCTCTGCTTCTCACCGTTGAAATTGACCGGTACGACACCGGAGGCGAACATGGTGAGCTTGGCCAGCATTGCCGGATCGGGCGACGTCGTCTTGATCACGACGGTGTGCGGATCCGGCGCCTCCACCGTCGAGATCAGCGAATAGAGGCTGCCCATGTAGACGCCCTTCTTCTCGATCAGCAGTGAGAAGCGGACGTCGGCGGCGGTGATCGGTTTGCCGTTGCTGAACTCTGCGTTCTTGCGCAGTGTGCAGGTCCAGATCAGATGGTCAGCCGAGTTGGCGCACCGGGTGGCCAGCGACGGGACCGGCTTTCCGGTGCGGTCGAGCACATAGAGCCGGTCGAAGATATTCTCCACCACGCGCAGCGCCTGGTTGCTGACGACGGCCTTGTCCTTGTCCAGGGTGGGAATGTCGAGCGCGTTGGCTACCGTCAGATTGCCGCCGTACCGGGGTGGACCGCCGGTGTTACTCGAGCCGGCCGCGGCCGTGCAGGCGGTCGCAGCGGTCGCAATCAGGACCAGAATGCTCAGCACCGCGAAGCCACGGCGACGCCACAGAATGCGGCACCCCTGCATCGTGAAACCCTTCCGGTCCGCGCAGATTCATGCGCACAGCATTGTGCGCATCGAAGGTAAAATGTTTTCGTATTATCTACGCCGACCGTCGGTAGGTGTCAAGCCATAATCGTGGTGTTAACGCCGCGGAAACGGTATCCGCTCAGGCGGTCCAGTCGATCCGATCGAAGTCCCGACGCAGCCGGGCGCCACGCGCCGCATTCACCGCGCTCACCCAGGCGACACGACCGGCGAGATGGGCCCGGAAATCCAGATGCCCACCACGATTCTGGCTCGCCGGCCCGTACGCCACCGCATTGTGCAGCGTTGCTTTCAGCCGATCGAACTCCACCCGTGGCACGTTGAGCCGCTCGTTGACGACCAGCCCGGTGAGCTGCTGACGCGTACGGTTGCTCACCACGGCAGTCTTGAAGGGATTGACGCCGAAGCCTTCGTCCTGCGCGATTCGACGGACTAGAGCGAGGAAGCCCGGGGCAGCGCGCAGCAGGTCCGGTCCACCGGAAAACGCGAGATCGTCGGCGTACCGGCTATACCGGGAATCGAACTGCTCCGCGGCCCGCTGCAATCTCCGGTCGAGCCGGAACGCGGCCAGGTTGGCCAGAGCCGGCGAGGTCGGTGCACCCTGCGGCAGATGCGGCACGCCCAACCACGCGGCCGGAACCGGATCCGTGACGGCGAGAGTGCGCCGCACGGCGGCCGGAACGATATTCGTGGTGAGACCGGTCAGCGCGTACGCAACCTGCTCGGGATATCCGGCCAGCCGGAACAGTCCCCATACCCTGCCAGCGGTGACCCGGCCGAAGAAATTCTCCAGATCCATTCTGATGACGCACCGCGCGCCAACGTGCGCGGCGGCGTGCGTGGCCGGCGATCGTCCGGCGTGGAAACCATGCGCCGCGTCGTGCACCGGGATGTTGTCCAGCACCTCGTGCAGAATGCGCCGCTGCAACTCACGCAGTTGCCATTTCGGGCTCTCCAGCAGCCGGTGCCCGCCGTGCCGTTTGGCCAGCAACCGGTATCGGTAGTGCCGCAGACGCTCGGCCGTGACCCGGGCCTCCCAGCCACGCGTATCGGCGAACCAGTCCAGCTCACCGGTGGTGAGACCGAGATGATTGCCGAGGTCCACTGTGGTGTGCCAACGCGGCACGGCACACCCGGCATCGGCCATTCGTGTCGCGCCGATGATCCGGCGAACCACTATCGGCGGCGACCGGTCGGTGTCCAGGGCGTGCCCGAATATCTCCGGCAATGGCGGGCTCGTCATCAAAAACCGGGTCAGCTCACGCGGACTCCCGGTGGGCGGCTCGGGATAGGCGAAATGCACGGCCCGTACGAGTTCACCTATCCAGCGCCCGGACTCGCCGACGGTCTCGCGCGCCCGGGCCACCATCGCGTCGAACTGCCAGTCGCTGACCAGAAGTGCGTCGGCGAGGGCACCGGCCACGTCGCCGAGCCAGTCGAGCTCGGTCGGAGTGAACTTCCGTCGTGTCACGGAATCGGCTCAATGTGTGACAGCGCGCCCCGACCGGTCCGGTCGTGCGTGCGCGGGTCTGCGTTTCGGCCCAGCGGGGCGCATGCGATGCGGTGCCCAGCGATGCTGGTCAACCCCGGGGTAGCCCCGGAGTGAGCTGCTCGCACCCGCGGATGCGAGCAGATCTGCTCGGGGACACGCTGCCACACACGGCGACCCTACCCGCCGATGACCGCCCTGGCCGCTCTTCAGTCGATGACGCCCTGGTCGTGCAGCCGGGCCAGCACCTGCCGGCCCGCCGGTGGACAACGGTCCGCGTCAGCGGCCGACGTCCAGGTGAACTCCTCGATCTCCCGGCCTGGCGCCGGTTCACCGGTGTGCCGAGCCTCGTAACACACCATCCGCACCCGGCGACCGTCGTCGAATCCGTCTGCCACGGCGTCTATCTCGCCGTTGAACCGAAAAGTGTCCGCCCGGAGGGCGACGCCGAGCTCCTCGGCGATCTCCCGGGTGAGTGCCTGCACGTCGCTCTCCCCCGGCTCCCGTTTGCCGCCGGGAAGATAGAACAGCTTCCTGCCACGGGTCCGCACCATCATCAGCCGGCGGTCCTGGACGTGCAGCCAGGCCAGCGAATCGACGGGTGGCACGGCATCCCTCGATAACGCGTACTTCTGCGCCGGCGCCTGGTAGGACGCGAATTCCGCGAGCAGCAGCGCCGGATCGGACTGCACGGTGAGCATCTGCCGGTGTTGCGGGATCAGGAATTCCTCCGTGACCATGTGATCGAGAAATTCCCCCAGCTTTCCGTAGTAACCGGCGACGTCGAGCAGGCCGCACGGCTTCAGGTGCAGGCCGAGCTGGCCCCAGGTCCACACCTCAAAGAGCTCCTCCAGGGTCCCGGCGGCGCCGGGCAGCGCGATGAAACCGTCGGCGAGCGCCGCCATCGAGGCCTTCCGCTCATGCATGTCGGCCACGATCCGCAGCTCGGTGAGACCGCGGTGCGCGATCTCGTGGTCGACGAGTCGCTGCGGGATGACGCCGATCACCTCACCACCTGCGGCCAGTGCCGCGTCGGCGATCGCACCCATGGTGCCGACGCTCGCTCCGCCGTACACGAGAGTTATCCCGCGCTCGGCGAGAAGCCGGCCGAGATCGCGGGCGGCCTCGACGTACTCGGGCCTCCCACCGGTTTTCGAGCCGCAGAAGACGCAGATACGCATGCCGGCCAGTCTAAATGGCCACTCAACCGCGGCGCTCGACCCGCGGGCGCGGCCTTAGACTGTCGGAATGGCGTCGCCCCGCATCGTCTTCCTGAACGGATCCCCCAGTGCGGGCCGGACCACGATCGCCCGGGCACTGCACCGGCATCTCGATGAACCGTTCTGGTATCTGTCATTGGACGACTTCAGGGCCGGATATCTCGAGGCGCACTGGCGACTTCGGACGCCGCGGCTCTTTCCACGAGTGTTGGACGGCTGGGAGCGGTCACTGCGGGAACTCGCACTCGCGGGCAATGAACTGATCGCGGAGACGATCATCACACCGGACACCGCGCGAGGCTATACGGATCTGTTCGGTGAATTCACGGTGTATTTCATCGGAATCCGCTGTCCGCTTAAGATCGCGCAGGAACGGGAAGCGGATCGTTCCGACCGGATCGACCGGATGGACCGGATGGACCGGATGGACCGGATGGACCGGATGGACCGGATGGACCTGGATACTCCGGAGTTCTATGCCGTACATGCGCATTCCGGATACGACCTGGAGATCGACAGTTCGGTGATCTCGCCTGACACCGCGGCCGCACGCATCATTGAACTACTGAAGTCACAGCCGAGTCCGTCGGCTTTCGGCCGGCTGGCGCGTTGACTGTGTGCCTCATTCGGTTGATTTGCTGACGCTCTCAATCACATCCGGATAGCATTCGCTGATATGTGTCCGGCAAAGTTCGATGACCTGTTCGCCGCGGGTGCCGATGCTCTCCTGGGTGGGCGCCAGCAGAGCCAGTCGCCGCCATGGGATGACGGTCCGCGTTGGGGCCTGTCAGCGGTGCTGCGGCCCGATCCGGGCGCGGCGGGTCGCCTCGAAGGCATCGCGACAGCGGTAGGTTCCATCATCGGACCGGCGCATTGGCCGACGGGCGACCGGATCTCGTCGCATTTCACCCTCCGGGCGTTGGAACGGCATCGGGTTTCGGTTCCGGCCACGGATCCGGCGCTCGGTCGGTATTCCGGAGCCATTCGGGTGGCCGCGGCAGATGCGGGGCCGGTGCGACTGCGGCTAACGGGACTGACCCTGACCTCGGCAAGCGTGATGGTGTGCGCCGAACCGGTCGACGGGAATGCGGAGCGCCTCGCCGCGGGGTTGGAAAAGCAGCTCGGTGACGATGGGTGGTTCGAAGCCGATCTCGTTCGGGATATCTGGTATTGCAATGTCGTCCACTTTGCGGGCGCGATCGAACCGGACCGAGCCGCCGAACTCGTCGATTGGGTAGCGGCGCGGCGATCTCTGGCCCTGGGCGATGCCGTCGCCCACAATGTGGAATTGGTGCAGTGGGTATATCGCGACGGCCGGATCGTGCCGACCGTTCTTTTCCAGGCACCATTGACGGTGGCACAGAATTCAAACCCGCACCTCTTCCCAACGGCCAACCAACTACCCGCTGGGTAGGTCGTGCATGGTGTTGCGTCGTGGTCGCTGTTCGGGGTCGATGAGTGGTGGTGGGATGATGTACGGAACCCATTTCTGGAAGGCGATCTGCCAGTTTTGATGGTGGATGGTCCAATGATGATGACGACACAGGAGGACCAGATTGTTCAGCGCCGTGGCTCCGCCGTTGGCCCAATGTCGCACGTGATGGACCTCGCACCGTTGCGCTGGTTGGTCGCAGTCGAGGTGGACACAGTCGAGGTGGACACAGCCGATATCTCTGGCTACTACCGCTCGCCGGATCCCGGGTGGGATGGTGCGGCTCGCGCGACCCACATCGAGCGGCTCGCCCTCGCCGCCGAGCACAATCGGAATCACCGATGCGTCGCAGGCGATCCGCCGCGCGGTTTCGGTACTGATCGGAGCCCCGGTATTCAAGGTGGCATGACCGGTACCCTCGCGTAGATCGTCGAGTCCAATGGTGACGGTGACGTGCGGTCGCTCGCCAGCAATGGTCGGCAGGTCCCCGCAGTTGAGCGACTGCTCGCTCAACTCCACCAGGGCGTCGGCGCAGCGCCGGGCCGGGGATCGCGGATCCCTGACACCGTCCTCAGCGCGACGAGGCTGCATCAACGGCGCCAATGCGGCCTGGACGGTCGCCGATCCTTCCGCGTCGAGACGGCCACGAATGACGTCCATCCCGTAGGCATCGCGCCGGAACGTGAGCTCGCGGCGGGACGGCTTGTCGTCGGGCAGGGTCCCGTCCGGGTTCAGATGCAGGTGCAGTCGCTGGGCGACGGTCCGCAAATCAGCAGGATCCAGCTTCCGGGCGTGCCCGGCCAGAGCCTTCTCGGCCCCGGCCACAACCGATACATCCAAACCCGTGGGCAGGTGACTGATCGCGCTGCTGATGACCTGAGCATGCTCACTCGATATGTCACCCGACGCGACTACGGCGGCAGTGGCCGGTAATTCCGGCTCCACCACCTCCCCGGTCGGCGACACGGACGGCACCAACTCCCGTACCGCATGCAACCGCCGCAACGCCTCAGCCGAAGAAAGACGCAACCGAGCCTTCAAGAACTGCCGCGTCGACACCCCGGCCACCTCGCCCGCAACATCCCGACGATGAAAATCGGCGAGCAACCGCAGCTTCCCGTACTCCAACCGCCGCGACACCCGCTCCACCGCAGCCAAGGCATCGGCCTGCACCTGACCCGGTAGCTGCCACACGTCGGCAGAAAGCAGCAGGCACGCAGCAGCGTCGATCAACCCCAGCGCGGCGGTAACCGCATCCGGAGGACTCACCGTCGTCGAACTCATACCGAAAACCTACAACCCGGGTACGACAATTCCAGGCCGCCACCGCACGCTGTGGAAAAGTATCTGCCCCTGTGGATTCTAGATTGCGGTGCGTCCAGGTCGGACCGGAGGCTATGGTCGCGGCCGAGCGGATCGTCGCTATTCTGGGGATGTCGCGCAGCGATGGCCGCCGTCAAACTCACAACCCCGACCGCAGGAGCCACGGCCCGACAATTCCCGGCCACCAACCACCCCTACCGAAATGAAGTCGCGAGGCGGGCAGAACACGTCACGGACCCCTTCCATCCAGCCGTCGGGCTTTCCATGATCGTGAGCGGTTTCTGGTGGCTATAGCCCCAACCACCGATCACGATCATGGACTTCGGCGCCTGTCCTGCCCACCAAACCACAGCGACCCGGAAATCACGATCGTGGGTGGGTCCGGCACCGGCGACACCGGCCCCACCCACGTTCATGTCCCCTCTCCAGGGAGGGGTTATCCAGCTAACGGATAGCGGGGCGGATGAGGCCGACAAGCCCAGCCGTCTCGTGCTGGATACCCGCGCTGAACCACACATTGTTCACGCCGCCGGTGGTGGCGGTGCCGGGCAGTAGCGCCCACAGTCCCGGAATGGCGATCGTACGGCCGGACGACGATTTCACCTGACCCGCAAAGCGGCCATGGTCGTACACATTGATCCGGCCATCACCAAAGTCCCCGACCAGTAGGTCACCGGCGAACGTACCAAAGCTCGACGGCGCAATCGCCAACCCCCACGGCGCGTTCAGGGTGTCCCGACTCGCCACGCGACGCTCACCAAGACCCAGGCTGGAATAGCGATCGACGAATCCCAGATGCCGGCCGACGACCTCACGCTGCCGCTGGGCGTCCTGCTTCGCGTACGTGACGTAGACGGAATCACCCAGCACCGCAACGTTGAACGGCGCGTACCCGCGCGGCAGTCGCCGGTCGGCGAAGAAGGCCCGCGGGAGGTGGACCTGCTGGAATTTGCTGTTGAACACATCGACCGTGCCGTGGTGGAAATCGGTCGCCAGGATGAAATTGCCGTGCCCGGTGTGCAGCAGTGCCATTCCGGTGAATTCCGCTCCGGGAACGTGTTTCATCACGAGCGCGGTCGTCGGCGACGCGGTCGGATTCCAGGCCAACACATTGCCGCTCAGACTGACGAACATGAATTTGGCGGCGCCCGATCCACCGGGGCCGGTGACGACGAAGTCCGTCGTGTCATTGGCAACCTGCCCCGTTGGCGCACCGCCGGTGATATCGACCGTCAACGGAGCCTTGGCCGGGGTGGCACCGTCGATACCTCCGGCGTACAGCGTCGCATTGTTCGCCCCGGCGTTCGACACCCAGAGCGGGCTCGTGGGCGTGAACGACAGCCCCCACGGATTGACGAGCGACGGATCGACCAGGGGCGCCCGACCCGGCAGGTTCGAGACGAGATCCACTTCGGTGAAGCGCTGGTGGTGAGACGGCGATGACGCCGACGCGACCCCCGATACGGCGAGCAGTGGTGCCAGACTCAGCGCGGCAGCGCCCAGCAGGCGCCTGCCACGCAGGAGATTCATGCCCATCTTCCGCTCCTTCCGATACGTCAGTTGGCTTCCTCGGACGGGTACGGCGAGCGGCAGCGACGGGTTCAACCGATCCGGCAACTGACCGGTAGAGGGGCCGGATGCCTGGATTGCCGGAGCGATCGGGAAGAATCAGGGTCATCACCGGAGAGGATGTGTCCACCGTGGTCCAGAGCACCGAGGCCGACTGGGTCTCCCGTTTCGCCGACGAGGTCATCACCGAGGCGGATCGACGAGCGCCAGGCAAGCCGATCGTCTGTGCCTCCGGGTTGAGCCCGTCCGGCCCGATCCATCTCGGCAACCTGCGCGAGGTAACCACGCCGCACCTGGTCGCCGACGAAATTCGTCGTCGGGGCCGGGACTGCGAGCACATACTGTCCTGGGACGACTACGACCGTTTCCGCCGCGTGCCGGCCGGAATCGACCCGTCCTGGGCCGAACACATCGGAAAGCCGCTCACCGCCGTTCCCGCACCGCCGGGCAGCGGGCACGCCAACTGGGCCGAGCATTTCCAGGCGCCGATGATCGCGTCCCTCACCGAATTGGGCATCGAATACCGCGGCATCAGCCAGACGGCGAAATACACCTCCGGCGCGTACGTGGAACAGGTCCTGCTGGCGATGCGCGAGCGCCGCCGGATCGGAGCCGTGCTCGACCAGTACCGGACCAAGGGCGAGCCGGTCGCCGACTATTTCCCGTACCGGGCCTATTGCGATGTCTGCGACCGCGATCTGACCACCGTGACGGGATATGACGAGGACACCACCAACCTCGAATACCGCTGCGAATGCGGCCATTCCGCAGTAATCATGCTGTCCGAGCACCACCACGGAAAGCTGGCGTGGAAGGTCGACTGGCCGATGCGCTGGGCGTACGAGGGCGTCGTCTTCGAGCCCTCCGGTGTCGACCATTCCTCCCCCGGATCGTCCTTCACCGTCGGCGGCCACCTCGTCGGGGAGATATTCGGCGGCGACCAACCGATCGGCCCGATGTACGCATTCGTCGGCATTCGCGGAATGGCGAAGATGAGCAGCTCGAAGGGAGACGTGCCGACCCCGGGCGATGCGCTGCGGATCATGGAGGCGCCGCTGCTGCGCTGGCTCTACGCCCGCCGCAAGCCGAATCAGTCCATCACCATCGCCTTCGACCAGGAGGTGCAGCGCGTGTACGACGAGTGGGACGCGTTGCAGCGCAAGGTGGCCGGCGAGACCGCGCTGCCGGCCGACCTCGCCGCGCACGCTCGGGCGGTACGCACCGCGGACGGCCCGTTGCCGGCGACTCCCCGACCGCTGCCCTACCGCACCCTCGCCTCGATCGTGGACATCACCACCGGGCACGACGAGCAGACCCTCCGCATCCTGCGCGAGCTGGACCCGGCCGACCCGATCACGTCGCTGGACCAGGCCCGGCCCCGGCTCGACCGGGCCGAGCACTGGATCGAGACCCAGGTGCCGGCCGAGCAGCGCACCCAACTACGCGCCGGTCCGGACACCGCTGTGATCGCTGGCTTGCCGGACACTGAACGGGAAGCGCTGCGATTGCTGGTCGACGGGCTCGACGGGCACTGGTCCCTGGACGGGCTGACCGGACTGGTCTACGGCGTTCCGAAGCGGCAACTCGGGCTGCCGCCGGACACCAGGCCGACGCCGGAGCTGAAGATCGCCCAGCGCCGGTTCTTCGTACTGCTCTATCAACTCCTGATCGGCCGGGACACCGGGCCGCGGCTGCCGACGCTACTGCTCGCTGCCGGCGCGGACCAGGTCCGGAGCCTGCTGACGGTCGGCTGACCCTCGTTAGTCAGCGCGAGGCGTACGGGCCGAGCGCCGCGAGATCGACGTCGGCGTCCGGCCAGCGGCGGCGGAGCCTCTCCGCGGCCGCGCGGGCCCAACCAGCGAGGTGCGGCAGGCAGTGGTGGGTCGCCGCGGTTTCCGCCGCCGCCTCCAGGGTGGCGATCCGATGCAGCCGACTGCGGTCGCCAGCGGCGCGGGCGTCGAGCCGGTCCAACGCTGACACCCGCTCCAGGATGCCGAGGAAGGCCGCACCGGCGATGGCCCGACCGAACCGTACGTCGTCGGTCACCTCGGGCACGGTCGGCGCCAATTCCTTCCGATACGCCTCCTCCAGGCCGTTCGAGGTCGGATCCTGCACCGTGAGCCACATCGAGCCGGGCACGTAGAGGTGGCAGAGGTCGATCATCGCGTGTTGGAAAAGGGCACCCTCGAAATCGATCATGCGACCGTTGCCGGCCGGGTCGACGAGGTAGTTGTTGTGCTGCGCATCGCCGTTGGAGAAGGCCAGAAAGGCACCGGGATAACTGAATTCGGCGATCACCCCAGCCAACTCTCCGGCCGTCACGTGCGACATCGGCACACCGATATCGCGGATGCAACGCACACCGCTCGGCCACCGGGTCAACAGCCCGCTTCGCGGTGATTCACCGAGTCCTAAAGCGTGTCGATGCCCGGCGTAGCTCTCCGCATGACCGATCGTCGAGCCATGCAGCCGGGCCAGCGCCCGCGCATAACTGGTCAGCCGCGGCCGTGTCGCGTCCGCCCCCACCCGCAGCAACACCGCCCGCAACGGCTCGCCCGGTTCGAGATCCTCGATCACCAGAAAACCCCGCCCCGGATCGGAGGCCGGAATATCGGCAGCCACCAACCGCGGTGCCAATTCGGCATCGATCTCGGCGAGAAATTCCAGCGCCGCCTGCTCGGTATAGAGCTGCCCGGAATCGGTCCGCGTATCGCCCGGCGTATTCCGCAGCCATTTGACGATCACGCTGGCCGGTACGCCATCGCCGCTCAGCCTGGCCCGCAGCACAAACCACGGTGTTATGTGGTCGATGCGGTCGATCCGGACCGCCGTGCCGTAGGCGGAGGTGAGCAGGTCTTCAATCCGAGCCGGGTCAGGAGCTCCAGGAATAGGCACGGCGCCCTACTCTGCCGCAACCGGCCGGGCGATTCAAACCGAGCCCAACTGATCCCGTACCCAGCCCGCCACTGCCGGAATGTCGACGAGCCGGTCCGTCGGCACCCGCAACAACGGGCCAACGTTCAGGGGAACGTTCTGCTCACGCCATTGCCTCGGGCCTGCCTCGATCAGGGTCTGATCGACATGCCCAGGGTGCCGGTTCGTTTCAGCTCGAGCCGCGTAGCGCGCAAACGCCACATCTGCCGGCACCTCACACCACACCTCGACGATCTGGGACACGTCCGCCACCCGGCAGTCCTCAAGCAGGAGCGCGCGAAACTCCGGCCACCAATTGCTTTCCAGCAGTACGGGACCAGCCATCGTCGGCACCAGCGACCACATCACCGCGATGCTGGCTCGGCCCAGCGTCTGCGACCAGGAGCGGTCGCCGATACCGAGCGAGTCGTACAGCGACTCCTTTATGGTGTCCTTCGATATCAACGGAAATCCCAGCTCGGCGGCCAGCGGTCGCGACAGCGTCGATTTGCCAGATCCGGGAATGCCGTTGACCTGCACCACGGCACTCACCGCACGACCCGCCCCTTGAGCACGATCCGGCCCGGCTCGACGAGAGCGGCCAGGTCGGCCAGCGGATCGGCGTCGTAGACGACCAGATCGGCCGGCGCGCCTTCCTCGATCCCCGGCAGTCCGAGCCATTCGCGGGCCCGCCAGGACGCCGCCCCCAGGGCATCCACAGTGGACATACCCGCGAGCGCCAATTCCCGTATCTCGTCGACCACCCGGCCGTGTTCCAGCAGGCTGCCGGCATCGGTCCCGGCGTAGATCGGCACCCCGGCCTCGTACGCCGCCCGCATCCGGTCCCGGGAGCTCGCGTGCAGCCGGCGCATCCGCGATGCATACACCGGGAATTTCGCCGCGGCGTCGGCGATCTCGGGAAAATTGTCGATATTGATCAGGGTCGGCACTAACGCCGTTCCGTGCTCAGCCATCAGGCCGATCAGATCCTCGGTGAGGCCCGTGCCGTGTTCGATCGAGTCCACCCCGGCGGCGAGCAGATCCGGCAGCGCCTCCTCGCCGAAGGTGTGTACGGCGACCCGGGCGCCGGCCGCGTGGGCGCGGCGGACCGCCTCGACCACGGTCTCGTGTGGCCATTCCGGCGCGAGATCGCCGACCGCGCGGTCGATCCAGTCCCCCACGATCTTGACCCAGCCGTCCCCGGCGGCCGCCTGGCGGGCAACCTCGTCGGGCAGGTCCGCCGGCTCGAGCTCGATCGCCAGATCCCTGATATAGCGCCCGGTCCGAGCCAGATGCCG
>DATAVB010000033.1:0-2312 GCA_036267955.1 Mycobacteriales bacterium
GCCGACGCCGACGACGGCGGGAGCGCCGAAGACTGCAAGCGGCACCACGGACCGTCGTCTTACGGCGTACCACACCCCGGCGACGAGCGGAACGAACGCGAGGTGCGGGCGAACGGTGCAAGCAAGTCCAAGAAACAGCGCGGCGGCGAGCTGCCGGTTCCGTGAGAACGCATACATAGCGGCGGCCAGAAGCAGCTCATTGGGGCCGTGGGTCCACAACGAATCAGCCGAGATCGACCAGGTCGACGTACCGAACGCGAGAATCAATCCGGTCACTAGGGCGATCCGGTTGCCGAGGAGGCGCCGCAGTGCAAGCACCAGAAGGGTGACCGCACCCGCGGCGGACGTCGCTCCAGCAACCGCGGCGGGGAACATGCTCAGGATCGGTCCGCGCCCGAGTAGCTCGTAGAAAGGAATCCCGAAGAGCACCACGCCGGGCGTGCGGTTCGTGACGATATGGCCCTTAGCGACGTAGAGCCAGAGCCCGGGCCGTATCTGGTCCTCAAGATGGAAGTTGTGGTGGATCGTCCAGTGCCACGACGCAACCGCAGCCGACACCGGGTCCGGGCTGAGGGAGTCGCCGACGACGTTTGCGGTCGCGATGTAGAGGATCAGCAGGGGAACGAAGATGGCCAGCGCCAGCATGGGGTCGCTGGCTCCGCGCGCCCGCCCCGCGACCTGCTCGCGGAAACTGGCTGTCCGGCCGCGCGCACCGTCCGTCAACGTCACGGACTCCTGTCGGCGGGACGCCCCGACACCTTGAGACTGCGCGCCGCCCATGGAGACTGCGATCGGCTCAGTCGGCAACCGCCTGCAGCGGTCAAGGGCAGCGCCGGTCGCGCCGATGGCATCGTGTGGTGTTGGGTGCGGTGACCGAGAGCAGGTCTGCACCAGCGCCTCGGCTAAAGCCACGCCCGAGCGAGCCAAGGTCACCGTGGCTGCGGCGGACGGCTCCCGATCTTGCCGTGATCGCTGCCGCCGCCTGGTGGCTGCTGATCGCCACCCGCTGGTGGGGTGGCCGACAGGCCGGCGCGGTCACCGGGGGAGCGATCGTCACCGGGATCGCCGTGCTGGTGGTTCGGCCCGACCGCGTGCTGCCGAGGTCCATTGTGTGGCTCGCGGCGTGGTTGTCCGTTGCGGCACTACTGGTTGCCGTGCTGTCGCCGACGGGATGGGCGGGCGCCACCAACGCGGCGGACTACGTATGCGCCGCCTGGACCGTTGTCGCCGTGGCCGCGGCGGCCGCGGCCCACCGGGCCGTGGTGACACCGCTGCTCGCTGTGGTGGTCTTGGGGACGATGGTCGAGGTCGCTGAGGCATGGCTGCCTTGGTGGGGCGGCGAGGACCCGACGAGGCCGATGATCGGGACCTTCTACTGGTGGGACCCGTTCGCCGCTTATCTCCTGGCCGGCAGTGTTCTCGGATACGCCGCGTGGTTGCGTGGCCGCGGCGCTCCCGCCGCGCTCGGTTTAGCAGGCTTCGTCCTCGGAAGTGTGGGACTCGTCTACTCGACGAGTCGCGCCGCCGACGCTTGTTTCGTCGCCGCGCTCATCCTCGTCACGATCACGCAGCTGCTCGGCGGGTGGGTCGCAGTACGCCGGAGCGCCATGGCGCTGGTCGTGGGCGGCCTCGCCGCCTGGGCAGTCGGAGGGCCGCCGTTCTTCCCGCATCGCGCTCAGCCGTTCGCTGCGACTGCGGCGCGGGGGTCGGGCCAGTCCCTCAGCCGGAACGGCCACTACCGAACCGAGTTCTGGCGGGAGGCGCTCGGAGTCTACAGCCGTCATCCGCTATTTGGTGGCGGCTATCACTCCCTCGCGACCGAGTCGGTCGGTCATGTGCCGGCTGGGTGGTCCTTCTCGCCGCTTGCCCACTCCGGATATCTGCAGGCCCTCTCTGACGGTGGTCTGATACTTGCCGTTCCGTTCCTGCTCTGTTGCGCCGGAATAGTCCTTATTGTCCTGATCTCCTTGGTCGGCGCAATGCGTCGGCGCGACTTCTCGGTGACCGGTTTCGTTGTCCCGTTGGCCCTGGGCGGACTGCTCGCACACTCCGCCATCGACTTCGACTGGTCCTACCCGGCCGACCTCCTGCTCGTCGCGATCCTCTCCGGGATCGTCGTCGGACGATGGGCAGCCGAGCGTCAGGGGCGCGTCGCCGGGCGACGGCTGACCGCATGTGCTGTGCTAGTCGGCGTGGTGACGCTCGGCATAGCGGCCGGTGCGGCGTGGTCCGGAGACCTGCGGTTGAGCTTGCCGGTCGGGCACTCGGCCGCTGACGGATCAGCTCGATGAAGCAACTCGGCGACATCCTGC
>DATAVB010000034.1:0-3791 GCA_036267955.1 Mycobacteriales bacterium
GCCCATCGCCAGTCCCAGATCGGCCTGGGCGAGCGCGGCCGCGTCGTTGACGCCGTCGCCGACCATCGCCACCACCCGTCCGGACGCCTGCAGCCCGGCCACCGCGTCCACCTTCCCGGCCGGCAGCACCTCGGCGATCACGTCCTCGATGCCCACCTCCGCGGCCACCGCCTGCGCGGCCCGGGTGTTGTCACCGGTGAGCAGCACCGGCCGCAGGCCGAGCTCGCGGAACTGCGCAATCGCCTGTGTGGACGTGGATTTCACTGTGTCGGCGACGACCATAATTCCCCGGACCGCGCCGTCCCAGCCGACCCACACCGGCGTACGACCGGCCGATTCTGCCTCCTCGGCCGCGGCGACCAGGTCATCGGGTGCGACCAGCGACCAGGCATCCACCAGCCAGGAGCGCCGCCCGGCGACGACCGCGTGTCCGTCGACGACCCCGGAAACCCCGAGCCCGACGGTGTTGTCGAACGATTCCACTGTGGACAGAACGCCGACCCGGTCGCGCGCTCCCGCGGCGATCGCCGCCGCGATCGGGTGCTCGGAGGCGTCCTCGACCGCGCCGGCCAGCCGCAGCAGCTGATCGGCGTCACCGCCGGATGCCGGGACGACGTCGACCAGGCTCATCGTTCCGGTGGTGACCGTCCCGGTCTTGTCCAGCACGATCGTGTCCACCGCCCGGGTGGACTCGAGCACCTCGGGGCCCTTGATGAGAATGCCGAGTTGCGCGCCGCGGCCGGTGCCGACCAGCAGCGCGGTCGGAGTGGCGAGCCCGAGAGCGCATGGGCAGGCGATGATCAGCACCGCGACAGCGGCGGTGAACGCGGCCTCGGCCGAGTGTCCGGTGAGGAGCCAACCGAGCAGGGTGAGGACCGCGAGCACGATGACGGTCGGTACGAAGATGCCCGAGACGCGGTCGGCCAGCCGCTGCACGGGCGCCTTTCCGTTCTGCGCATCCTCGACCAGCCGGGCCATCTGGGCCAGTTGCGTGTCAGCGCCGACCCGGGTCGCGCGGACGACGAGCCGCCCGCCGGCGTTGACGGTGGCGCCGGCCACCTCGCTGCCCGGGGCCACCTCGACCGGGACCGGCTCGCCGGTCAGCATCGAGGCATCCACTGCGGAGCTGCCGTCGACGACGACGCCGTCGGTGGCGACCTTTTCTCCGGGACGAACCAGGAATTCGTCCCCGACGGACAATTCGGCGATCGGGATGCGGATTTCCGCGCCGCCGCGCCGGACCGCGACATCCTTGGCGCCCAGGGATAGCAGGGCCCGGAGCGCGGCGCCGGAACGCCGTTTGGCGCGGGCCTCGAAATAGCGGCCGGCGAGAATAAAGACCGTGACCGCGGACGCGACCTCCAGGTAGAGCTCGTCGGAGCCGGATCCGCTGGCCGGCAGCAGGGTGAACGGCATCCGCGCACCGGGCCTGCCGGCGTCGCCGATGAACAGTGCGTAGAGCGACCAGAGATAGGCGGCGCAGACGCCGACAGAGATGAGCGTGTCCATGGTGGCCGCGTAGTGCCGGGCGTTGGTCCAGGCCGCGCGGTGGAACGGGAAGGCGCCCCAGACCACGACCGGCGAGGCCAGCGCCAACGAGGCCCACTGCCAGTTGCGGAACTGCAGGGCCGGAATCATCGCCAGCAGCACGACGGGAACGGCCAGCGCCAGGGAGATCAGCAGGCGCTGGCGCAACCCGGCAGCGTCGTCGGGAGGTCCCGCGGGTTCGGTGACGGCGGTCTGGGGGAGTGCCGCGGTATAGCCGGTCGCCTCGACGGTGGCGATCAGGTCATCGGGCGTCACGGCCGGGGCGTAGCTGACGTTCGCCTTCTCGGTCGCGAAATTGACCGTCGCGGTGACACCGTCGAGCCGGTTGAGTTTCTTCTCCACCCGAGCCGCGCAGGAGGCGCAGGTCATGCCTCCGACGGTCAGCTCGACCGTCCGCTCGGTGGTGGGGGTGCTCATCGACGTGCTCCTCATCTGATGCGCCGCGGGAATGTTCAGGACCGGACGAGCCGGGCGATCGCGTCGGAGGCTTCCTTGACCTTGACCGTCGCGGTGTCACCGCCCTCGGCGACCGCCTCGGCCACGCAGTGGCCCATGTGCTCCTCGAGCAGGCCGATCGCGACGGACTGCAACGCCTTGGTCGCGGCCGAGACCTGGGTCAGGATGTCGATGCAGTACTTGTCGTCCTCGACCATCCGTTGCAGGCCGCGCACCTGCCCCTCCACCCGGCGGAGCCGTTTGAGGTAGTCGTCCTTGTTGGCCGTGTAGCCGTGCATGATGATCTCCCGGGGCCGGATCGTCCGTCGTCGACGCCCGCTACCATACCCCCCTGTGGTATCAGTCGCCACCGGGCCGAGGCAGCCGCCGCCAGATGTACGGAATGGGGCGGTCTGCCCGCTTCCACAATCGACTGGAATCCACAGTAGACAGACATGAATTCGTAAATATGCGGGAAACAATCGCCCGGATGTGGCCACTCGTGGGCTTGTGACCGCACCCGGAAATGACCATGCTGGAGGGTAGCCGACTCATTCGACGAGTCGGGTCCAGGAGGCGCGACAGTTGTCCGGCGAGGACACCGCGGCACGTCCGCAGCGGATGCGGTTCATGGTGGATGGCGTTTCCTGCCACAGTATCGGTCCGAAGGGAAAATGACGTGGATCCTTCCTGCCTGCAGAACAGGATTACCGAGCAGGAGCTGAAAACTTTCAACGAGACCGGCATTTTGCACGTGGAGAACGCGCTGAGTCCGGAGCAGGTGGCGGACCTGACCGCGGCCGCCGACCGCATCAACGAAAGCCAGCTGGCGGCCGGTCACGATCCTAAGAAGGCGATGTTCTTCCCGAACTTCATCCCGCAGGACAAGGTGTTCCAGGAGCTCATCGACTACGACCGGATTCTGCCCAAGGTATGGGGAATTCTCGGCTGGAACATCTACATGTACCACGGCCACCTCATCGTGACGCAGCCCTCGGGCAAGCAGCCGGATGAGAAGACGTTCGGCTGGCACCAGGACTCCGGCCGGGTCAATTTCGACATGGAAACGCATCCCCGCCCGCGCCTCTCACTCAAGGTGGCGTACTTCCTCTCCGACACCAGCGAAGCCGGTCGGGGCAACTTCTGGGTCGTCCCGGGCAGCCACCTGAACGACAACCTGAAGCGCCCGGAAAGCGGCGAGGGGCAGCCCGAGGGCGCCGTACCCGTACTGGCCAAGCCCGGCACTGCGGTCTTCTTCGACCGCCGGTTGTGGCACGCCGCCAGCCCGAACTGGTCGGACGTCACCCGCAAGGTGATCTTCTACGGCTACGGCTACCGGTGGATCCGTACCAAGGACGACATGACCGTGCAGGATCTGTGGCCGGACAGCGACCCGATCCGCAAGCAGCTGCTGGGATACGGCGTGAACTGCAACGGCCACTACTCGCCGACCGACGAGGACGTACCGCTGCGGGTCTGGCTTTCCGAGCACAGCCCGGTCGACGTCGGCTGACGCTCACCCCCCGGCGAGCAGCCAGTCCACGGCGGCGTTGACCAGCGCCGAGTCATTGCCCGCGTCCAGCCATCGAACAGGTGTTTGATTGTCGGGGTACGCTGGCGAGCATGACAGGCGCTGCGTTCCAAGGGTCGCTGCTCGACGCCGTCGAGGAGACCGGCGCGGGGCCGCTGGGTTCCTCGGTGCGGCGGACCGAGCTGGCTCGTGGTGCCTGGATCGACCTGCGGCCGGGGTGGATCGCCGGCGCCGACGCGCTGTTCGAGCGGCTCGTGGACGGCGTCCCGTGGCACGC
>DATAVB010000035.1:0-3652 GCA_036267955.1 Mycobacteriales bacterium
TCGATGTCATCGGCGGTGCCCCGTGCCACCTCGGTGAACGTCTTACCGGTAACCGGAGAGGGATTCTCGAAATACTCTCCCTTGACCGGAGCGACCCATTCGCCGCCGATCCAGTTGTCGTACCGTGACTCGTACTTTGCCGGACTTCCGGACTGTCCCGGCGGTGCGTATACGGTCATCGCCGACCTCCCTCTTTTGTGTCGCTGAACTTTGTGTCGCTGAACTTTGTGTCGCTGAACTTTGTGTCGCTGAACCGAACGCCCGACGCCGTGACGTCGGCCGGAGAATGGACGTTAGTTCCGGGAAGGTTGCAGGAAGGTTGCAGCGCCTTTACGGCGTCCGGCCCAGCGTCAGTGCAGCTCGCGGTTCAGCCAGGCCAGGTGACCGCTCACCCGCGCCCGCCGGGGCGAATTCGCGGGCAGCGTCTGCAGGCAGGCCTTCCAGAGCTCGACGTCGTACTGCCCGGCGGTCGACTCGGCGTGGGTCAGCAAAAGGTGCGGATCCCGGTGTGCCAGCAGCGCGGCCCGGATGCTCGCCGCCAACTCCTCCCGGAGCGCAACCACGGCCGGCGCCTCCGAGGCCGGCAGCACCGGGCCGCGGTAGGCGGACAGGGCCTGCCGGTACGCACCGCGGCGCAGCGCCGAGCGGACCTCGGCGATGTCGGTCGACACCGGCTGCAGCAGCCGGTACGGCCGGGATCGCAGCCAGTGGTCCGGCCGGGAGCCGGACATCTCGGCCAGCCAGCCGCGCAGCCGGGACAGCTCGGCGCGGACGGTGACCCGCGCGCCGTCGTGCTCGTGCAGCGCGACGCTGAGCTGTCCGCCGGACAGGCCCTCCGGGTGCTCGGTGAGCAGCAACAGCAGCTCGGAGTGCCGCAGGCTGAGCGGCCGGCAGTCGAGCATCGGGCTGTCCCGAGTTGGGCCGCTGAGCGACGGGCCGTCGAGGGTTGAGCCGACGAGCATGCCGCGGTCCAGGCCGAGGACGCGCAGCTCGGTCGGGGTGTCGAACGGTCGCCCGGTGGAGACGTTGGTGGTGGCGGGTTTCGCGGCGGACAGGCTGCGCAGCCGTTGCAGCCGTAGCTCGCTCTCCACCGCGGCGACGGTGGCGCGGACCAGGGCCAGGGTCTGCGGCGCCGCCACCGCGTCCCCGCCGGTGAGGTCCAGGGCGCCGAGCAGCGCGCCGGTGTCCGGATCGTGGATCGGGGCGGCCGAGCAACTCCACGGCGACACGTTGCGGGCGAAATGCTCGGAGGCGAAGATCTGCACCGAGTGGTCCAGCGCGATCGCGGTGCCCGGCGCGTTGGTGCCGGCATGCTCCTCGCCCCAGCTGGCGCCCTCCATGAAGTGCATGGACTCGGCGCGGCCACGCAGGCCCGGCTCGCCTTCCACCCACAGCAGCCGGCCGTCGGCATCGGTCACCGCGACGATCAGCCCGGAGTCGGTGGCGTCCTCGACCAGCAGCCGGCGGATGACCGGCATGACGCCGGCGAGCGGATGGGCCGCCCGGTAGTCGTGCAGCGCATCGTCACACAGGTCGACCGGCGGGAGCGCGCAGTCCGGATTGACGCCGCTGCTCAGCGAGCGGCGCCACGACTCAACGACGACCGGGCGGATGGTCCGGCCAACGGCGCCGGTGCTGACGAAGGTGTCGTGCCCGGCGGCGACGCTGCGCGACAGCTGCGCCGGATCGATGCCCGGCGGCCAGGCGATCCAAGGGCTGCTCACGCCGCGCCTGATTGGCAGCGCTCGACGCTGCCTGTCGAGTCCGCGCCCGCTGACCCCGGGACAGTTGAATTCACGGCGGCCCGCCCAATCCGATGCCGGTCCCGCCACCGTACCGCTCGCGTGAGGTACCCAACACCGGATCGCCGTCCGCTACCAGCTGGATTCGGTCACCAGGGATCTTTCCTGCAACCGCGACCACCATGCCCGGTGTTCGGCGTACCAGCGCACGGTGTCCGCCAGCCCGGCCGCGAAGTCGACCTCGGGCCGCCAACCCAGCTCGGTCCGCAGCACCGACGAGTCCAGCAGATAGCGCCGGTCATGACCCGGCCGGTCCGGCACGGTGACTCGCAGGTCCTGCGGCTTGCCCAGCAGGGCGAGCACGTCGTCGGCCAGCTGGGTGACGGTCCGCTCGAGCCCGGAACCGACGTTGTAGGTGGCGCCGATCCGGCCGCGGTGCAGCACGGCGTCGATCGCGGTGCAGTGGTCCCGGACGTGCAGCCACTCCCGGCGGTGGTCGGCGCTGGTGTAGATCGGCAGCGGCCGATCCCGCAGGGCGTACGTGATGAACAGCGGCAGCACCTTCTCCGGGAACTGGTACGGCCCGTAGTTGTTGGCGCAGTTGGTGATCGTCACCGGGACGTCGAACGTCTCGTGGTACGCCCGCACGACGTGGTCGCTGCCGGCCTTCGAGGCGTTGTACGGGGTCCGCGGCCGGTACGGCGACTGCTCGGTGAAGGCGGCGTCGCTGCCGCTGTCCAGGGCCAGGTCGCCGTAGACCTCGCAGGTGGAGATGTGGTGGAACCGGGCCACGCCGGCCGACCGGCAGGCGTCCAGGAGTCGCTGCGTGCCGAGCACATTGGTCTGCAGGAACCGTCCCGGATCCAGCACTGCGAGGCTGTTGTGCGACTCGGCCGCGAAGTTCACGACGGTGTCGATGTCGTATTCGCGCAGGGCCGCCCCGACCGCCTCGGTGTCGCCGATATCGGCATGCACAAAAGGAACGTCGATATCGGCGAGATTTTCCCGCGATCCGGCGTAGGTGAGGGCGTCGAGCGCGACGACCGCGTCGTCCGGGTGCTCCTGCACCCAGTAGTGCACGAAATTGGTGCCGATGAATCCGGCCGCGCCGGTCACCAGAATTCTCATGTCTCTCCCAAGTTGAGGCCGGGTGGCTCGGTCGCCGCGGTGCCCGGCCAGCCGCGGAATTCCACGTCCAGCTGGAAACGGTGACCGATATAGCGGTGGTTGGACAGGGCGAGCGGCGTCCTGTCCGCCCCGACTGCGATCCGGCGGACCAGCAGCAGCGGTACGCCGGTTGAGACGCCGAGCAGCGCGGCGATGTCTTCGGTGGCCGCCACGGCCGTGATGCTCTGCCGGACCGTGGCGATGCGGGTGCCATGCCGGCGCAGCGTCTCCCAGATGCCGATCTCCTCGGCGTCGGCTCGGCTGACGTGCGCCGCAACCGCCGCTGGAATCCATTCGGTGACCGCGTCCAGCGGAGTGAGGTCGGCGCTACGGACCGACCGCACCCGCAGCGCCTCGGCGTCCGCGGCGAGCCCGAGAGTGTCGGCGATATCGACCGGTACGGCGAGGAAGCCGAACTCGACGACCCGCCGGCGCAGCTTCAGCCCCGCCTCGGTCACCGCGGAGGCGGCGTGCTGGAAGGTGCCCAGTGCGATCGGCTGGTGGATCGTGCCGCCGGCGACGTACCAGCCGGCCCCCTTCCGGCTGCTGACCAGGCCCTCATCGCGGAGTTGCTCCAGCGCCCGCCGCACGGTGATGCGGCTGACGCCGTATCGGCGGCCGAGCTCGGCCTCGCTCTCCAATGCCCCGGTGTCGCCGTAGTCGCCGAGCGCGATCCGTTCCCGAAGCTCGCCGGCGACCCGAGTGAAGCGTGGACCTGTCATAGATCTGTACTGTACAGGACG
>DATAVB010000036.1:0-105776 GCA_036267955.1 Mycobacteriales bacterium
CGTCGATCGCGGATTCCTTCTCGCGGCGGACCTCGGCGATGCGCTCGTCGAACTCGCGCAGGTCGGGCGGCGCGGTCATGCGACGGATGCGCATGCGCGAGCCGGCCTCGTCGATCAGGTCGATCGCCTTGTCGGGCAGGAACCGGTCGCTGATGTAGCGGTCGGCCAGGCCGGCCGCCGCCACGAGCGCGGCGTCGGTGATCGAGACCCGGTGGTGGGCCTCGTAGCGGTCGCGCAGGCCCTTGAGGATCTCGATGGTGTGGGCCACGGTCGGCTCACCCACCTGCACCGGCTGGAAACGCCGCTCGAGCGCCGCGTCCTTCTCGAGGTGCTTGCGGTACTCGTCGAGCGTGGTCGCACCGATCGTCTGCAGCTCACCGCGAGCCAGCATCGGCTTGAGGATCGAGGCCGCGTCGATCGCGCCCTCAGCGGCACCCGCGCCCACCAACGTGTGGATCTCGTCGATGAACATGATGATGTCGCCGCGGGTGCGGATCTCCTTGAGGACCTTCTTCAGCCGCTCCTCGAAGTCACCGCGGTAGCGCGAGCCGGCGACCAGCGCGCCGAGGTCGAGGGTGTAGAGCTGCTTGTCCTTCAGCGTCTCGGGCACATCGCCCTTGACGATGGACTGGGCCAGCCCCTCCACCACGGCGGTCTTGCCGACGCCGGGCTCCCCGATCAGCACCGGGTTGTTCTTCGTACGTCTGGAGAGCACCTGCATCAGGCGCTCGATCTCCTTCTCCCGGCCGATGACCGGGTCGAGCTTGGACTCCCGCGCCGCCTGGGTCAGGTTGCGACCGAACTGGTCGAGGACCAGCGAGGTCGACGGGGTGCCCTCACCGCTGCCAGCGGCCGCGGCCTCACCCTTGCCGCCCTGGTAGCCGGAGAGCAGCTGGATGACCTGCTGACGGACCCGGTTGAGGTCGGCGCCCAGTTTGACCAGCACCTGGGCCGCGACGCCCTCGCCCTCGCGGATGAGACCGAGCAGGATGTGCTCGGTCCCGATGTAGTTGTGGCCGAGCTGCAGGGCCTCGCGCAGCGAGAGCTCCAGCACCTTCTTGGCCCGCGGGGTGAACGGGATATGGCCGGACGGTGCCTGCTGGCCCTGGCCGATGATCTCCTCGACCTGCTGGCGGACGCCCTCCAGCGAGATGCCGAGGGACTCCAGCGCCTTGGCGGCCACGCCCTCGCCCTCGTGGATGAGGCCGAGCAGGATGTGCTCGGTCCCGATGTAGTTGTGGTTGAGCATCCTGGCCTCTTCTTGCGCCAGAACGACCACACGCCGTGCTCGGTCGGTGAATCTCTCGAACATCGTCACTCCTCACGCGCCTCGCGGCATCGTGCGGGGAACCGGGCCGCCAAACCCTGCTGACAACCATTCAGTCGCCAGCTCCTCAGCCAACGACCTTTCAGCGGGCACCCGCTTGTCTATGACCACTCTAATGGTGACCACTGACACCCTCACCCCTATGTGTGTTCCCTGCGTCATTACAAATACGTTTCGTCCGGCCTGGGGACCGGACTATCAGCATCAACGAGCCGGCCCGTCCTGCCCTTCCCTACGTTCGTACGCCGTGAGCGAACGGACGGTTCGGATCAAAGTGCGGCAGTCCGACTCCGGCAACTGCCCTTCGGACCCGGGGGTTGCCCGCTAGGTTGACCCCGTGACCCTCGACCGCAAAACCGACGTCCGAGCCGTCCTGCTGGATGTGGGCGGTGTACTGATGGTGCCCAACCCGGCCAGGGTCGGCGCGGTCACCGCTTCGCACGGTGGCACCGACGATACGGAGAGTCTGATCCGGGCGCACTTCGGGGCGATGTTCGCCGCCGACGACGGGACCGGGCTCGACTGGCCCCGCTACTACCACCAGTTGCTGGTCCGGTCCGGCGTGCCCGAGCGGCGCATCGACGCCGGCACCGAGGCTGTAACCGCCATCTATACCGAGCGCAATCTCTGGGACTACCCCCTGCCCGGCGCCAAACGGGGCCTCGCGGCCCTGGTCGCCGGCGGCCTGCGGGTCGGGATCGTCTCCAACTCCGACGGCACCGTGGAGCAGACACTCCGGGAGGCCGAGCTGTGCCAGGTCGGTCCCGGCCCGGGCGTCGAGGTCGAGGTGTTGATCGACAGCCATCTGGTCGGCGTAGCCAAGCCTGATCCGGCCATCTTCGCGATCGCGTTGGACAAGATGGGCATCACGGCCGCCGAGACGGTCTACGTCGGCGACACCCGCACCTTCGACGTCGCCGGCGCCCGGGCCGCGGACCTCTACCCGGTGCACCTCGACCCGTACGCCTTTTGCTATGCGCCCGGCGATCACGAGCACGTCACCGACGTGCCCGAGCTCGCCGGGCGGCTCGGCCGGGTCGCGGCTCAGCGAGAGGCGTTGTAGAGCTCGACCAGCCGGCTCGGGATCCGGCCGCGGTCGCTCACGTCGTGCCCCTTGCGCCGGGCCCAGGTGCGGATGGCCGCGGCCTGCTCGCGGTCGATCGGGGCGTACGGCGCACGGCTGCCGTTGGCATCCACCGGCGCGCGGGTCGGCGCCGGAGCGCTCTCGGTGCTGCGAGCGGCCGCGACGTACTCAGCGAGAAGCTGGCGCAGCGCGGCGGCGTTCTTCTTGGACAGATCGATCTCATAGCTTTCGCCGTCGAGGGCGAACGCCACCGTCTCGTCGGCGTCGCCGCCATCGATGTCGTCGACGAGAACGACTCTCTTCGCCACGTCAGTACCTTCCTTATCGAACAGCGTTGGTTGCTGGATCGTCACGTGATGTCGGGAAATTACCGTCGGCCGCGCGTGCGGCGCTTCGACAAAGGCAGGATACAGCGACACTATTCCGGCCTCACAAAGGGGAAGAGCAGGGTCTCGCGAATTCCGCGCCCGGTGAATACTTGCATCATACGGTCGATACCCAGGCCCATTCCACCGGTCGGCGGCATGCCGTATTCGAGTGCGCGCAGAAAGTCCTCATCGAGCTGCATAGCCTCCGGGTCCCCGTTGGCGGCCGCAAGTGACTGTGCCACAAGGCGTTCCCGTTCGATCACCGGGTCGACCAGCTCGGAGTACGCGGTGCCCCGTTCGACCCGGCCGATGTAGAGGTCCCACTTCTCGGCCACTCCGGCCCGGGTCCGGTGTTGCCGGGTCAACGGGCTGGTGTCGATCGGGAAATCCCGGATGAAAACCGGGCCGTCGAGCTTTTCCTCGCACAGCGACTCGAACAATTCCTCGACGATTTTCCCGGCGACCCAGGCCGGATTCACCGGAATATCGTGCTTTTCGGCCTGCTCGCGCAACGCCTCCAACGAGGTCTCCGGGGTGATCGCCTCGCCAACCGCCTCGGAGACCAGCTCGTAGAGGGACAGCTGTGACCAGTCGCCGCCGAGGTCCACCTCGGTGCCGTCGAACTGCTGCACCGTGGTCGAGCCGAAGACCGCGCGGGCCGCGTTCTGATAGAGGTCCTGGGTCAGCGTCGCCATCGTGTTGTAGTCGGCGTAGGCCTCGTACGTCTCCAACATCGCGAATTCCGGGGAGTGGGTCGAGTCCGCGCCCTCGTTGCGCAACACCCGGCCGATTTCGTACACCCGCTCGATGCCGCCGACCACGCAACGCTTGAGCGGCAGCTCGAGGGCGATCCGCAGATATACATCGATGTCGAAGGCGTTGAAGTGGGTGCTGAACGGACGGGCCGTCGCGCCGCCGTTGGTGGCCTGCAGCATCGGCGTCTCAACCTCGGTGTAACCGCGACGGGCCAGCGTGTCGCGCAACGACATCACCACCGCAGCGCGCATGTCGACCATGCGGCGTGCCTCGGGCCGGACGATCAGGTCGACGTACCGCTGCCGGACCCGGGTCTCCTCGCTCATCGGCTTGTGCGCCACCGGAAGCGGCCGCAACGCCTTCGACGCGAGGGTCCAGGCATCGGCCAGTACGGACAGCTCGCCGCGGCGGGAGGTGATGACCTCGCCGTGGATGTAGACGTGGTCGCCGAGGTCGATGTCGGCCTTCCACGCCGCGAGCGACTCGGCGCCCACCTTGTCCAGCGACAGCATCGCCTGCAGCTCCGTGCCGGCACCTTCACGCAGTGTCGCGAAGCAGAGTTTGCCGGTGTTGCGGATGAAGATGACCCGACCGGCGATGCCGACCTGCTCGCCGGTCGAGATGTCCGGCGGCAGGTCGGGGTGGGCGGCCCGGATCTCGGCCAGCGTGTGGGTGCGGGGCACGCCGACCGGATAGGCCTCGGTGCCGGCGGCCCGCAGGCGGTCCAACTTCTCCCGCCGGACCCGCATCTGCTCGGGCTGATCGTCGGCGGTGGCTTGAGGGTCATTCACCCGGCAAACCCTAATCTGCGTCGGTATGCCGCTTGACGGTGGCTCTGACTTGGCTAGCCGAGGGTGACGGCGATGTTGTCGATCAGCCGGGTCGAGCCGACCTTCGCGGCGACGAGCAGCCGGGCCGGGCCGGCCGCCGGCGGCGGGCCGAGATCGGTGCCGGCCAGATGCAGGTAATCGGCCTGCACTCCCGGCTCGGCTTCCAGGACGGCCTGACCAGCCGCGAGTACGGCGGCAGCTCCGTCCCCGCCCGCCTTCAGCCCCGCCCGCAGCGCCCGGGAGAGCGCCAGTGCGGCCCGTCTGTCCTCAGTGGACAGAAAGCGGTTTCGGCTGGAGAGTGCCAGTCCGTCGGATTCCCGTACCGTAGGCACGGGGACGATCTCGGTGTCGATGTCCAGATCGCGGGCCATCCGGGTCACCAGGACCAACTGCTGGTAGTCCTTTTCGCCGAAGAATGCGGCGTCGACCGGCGTCACCGTGTGCAGCAACTTGCAGACGACGGTCAGCACGCCGGCGAAATGGCCCGGTCGGCTCGCCCCCTCGAGTTCGTCACCCAACTGTCCGGGGTGGACAGTCACCTGTGGACTGCCGTTCGGGTAGACGGTGTCCTGGGCGGGCGCGAAGACGACGTCCACCCCCTCGTCCCGACAGCGGGCCAGATCGGCCTCGAAGGTCCGCGGGTACCGGTCGAGATCCTCGCCGGCGCCGAACTGCAGCGGGTTGACGAAGATCGTCACCACCACCGTCTGGCAACGGGCCCGCGCGGTGCGGATCAACGCCACGTGGCCCTCGTGCAGGGCGCCCATCGTCATCACGACACCGGTCGGGCCGGAACGCAACTCCAGCTCGGCGGCCAGTTCGGTACGGGTGCGGGTCAGCGCCGGGCTCTGCAGCAGGCCAGGTTGGGCCGTCACGTCCACGCTCCGTCGGAACGGCCGTCCGATCGGGAGGCCAGCACGCCCAGCAACGCCTCGGCCTGCCCGGCGTCCAGTCGGCCGGCGGCCAGGGCCCGGTCGGCAGTGAGCCGGGCCAGCGCCACGTAGGAGGCCACCGAATCCGGCGCCACCCGGCGCAGCGTGCTCAGGTGCGCCTCGACCGTCCTGGCATCGCCGCGGGCGACCGGTCCGGTCAGCGCGGCATCGCCGCTGCGCAGGGCATTGTCCAGGGCGGCGCCAAGCAGCGGGCCGAGCACCAGCGCGGGCCGATCGACCCCGGCCCGGCGCAGCAGGTCGGCCGACTCGGCGACGAGGGTGATCAGGTGGTTGGCGCCGACCGCGAGTGCGGCGTGGTAGAGCGGCCTGGCCTCCTCGGCCACCCAGATCGGTTCGCCGCCCATCTCGACGACCAGCGCCTCGGCGACCGGACGCAACGGATCGGGCGCGGTGACGCCGAAGCAGATCCCCGACAGCCGGTCGGCGTCCTCGGGCCGCCCGGTGAACGTCATCGCTGGATGCAGCGCCAGCGGCAGCGCGCCGTGCCGGGTAGCCGGCTCCAGTACGGCCAGGCCGTGCGCGCCGCTGACGTGCGCGACGAGCTGGCCGGGGCGCCACTGACCGGTCTCGGCCAGGCCGGCCACCAGATCGGGAAGCGCGTCGTCGGGCACGGCGAGCAGCACGAGGTCGGCGTCGCGGAGCACCTCATCGGGAGCCACCAGCGGCACTCCCGGAAGATGCCGTTCCGCCAGCCGTACCGAAAATTGGGAGACGCCGCAGGCGGCGACCACGCGGTGCCCGGCCCGGATCAGCGCCGCCCCGAGGACCGAGCCGACCCGCCCGGCACCGACAATTCCCACCGCAAGCCGGCCGGCCCGCTGTGTCGTGTCCATCGACCGGCCTCCCCTGTGACGATGGACCGAGGCTACAACCTCGCGCCGCGCCGGCGTCCGACCCGACCGGCCGGGCGCGACTGTCACGATGGAAACAAAATTTCAGCTCGCGAATGCGGCCCGAGTCTGCACAGAATAGAGGTCCACCACCAGGAGGGAACGCCGAATGCGCACCCGCAGGCTCGGCCGGCTCGGTCACGAGAGCTCGGTCATCATTTACGGCGCGGCGATGCTGTCCCAGGTCACCCAGGACGTTGCCGACCGTTCCGTGCAGGAAGCCCTCGACGGGGGCATCAACCACTTCGACGTCGCGGCCAGTTACGGTGACGCCGAACTACGTCTCGGCCCGTGGATGTCACGGATCCGGGATCAGATCTTCCTCGCCACCAAGACCGGCGAACGCGAGGCCGGCCCGGCATACCAGCAGATCACCGACTCGCTGCGCAGGCTGCAGACCGACCGGGTCGACCTTATTCAGCTGCACGGGGTGAACGATCTCGCCGAGCTGGACAAGGTCACCGGCACCGGCGGTGCTCTGGAGGCCGCGGTACGGGCGCGCGAGGAAGGTCTGGTCGGCGCTATCGGCATCACCGGGCACGGCCACGAGGCACCGGCCGTCCACCTCGAGGCGCTGCGCCGCTTCGATTTCGACACGGTGTTGACGCCGCTCAACTACACGCTCGGCAAGATGGAGGACTACTACCGCGACTACCTCGCGCTGGCCGAGGAGATCCGCCGCCGCGACCTCGGATTCTTCGCCATCAAGTCCGGCGCCCGGCGCTCGTATCCGACCGAGGAACGGACCCACTCAACCTGGTACGAGCCACTGACCGAGCAGGACAAGATCACCGCATCGGTGGCCTGGGTCCTGTCCCACGAGGCGATCACCGGTGTTCCCAGCGCCGGCGACGTGGCGCTGCTGAACAAGTTCCTGACCGCCGAGCGGGACGGCGCGAACCTGTCGCCGGCCGACGCGGCAACGGTCCTGGACGGCATCCCGGACTACTCCTCGCCGTACATCAACGCACCGCTGTAGCTTGGCCGCGGGGCTGCAGATCTGTTGACCCGACAACCCCGATGACCCGACTACCCCGATGACTCGACTACCCCGATGACCCGGTGGCCATTGGCCCGCGAACCTGTCGCGGCGCCTTAGCCACCGGGTTGTCTGGTTTGGCGTTCCCGCGGAGACGGTAAATCGGGCAACAGGGCGAAATGGTCGCCGTACGGGGCAGAGCGGAAGCGGCTGGCGGAAAGGCAGACCCGGGTCAGCGCTGCTGCCGCATCCGAGCCAGGACGTCGTTCTCCTCGTCGTCTTCCCGGTAGCGCCGGCGCCGCCGCGGCGCCGCGTCTTCGGTGCCGCCCCCGCGGCGCTGGTCGTCGGCCGCTGCCCCACGCGACTCCAGGTCGGCGTTGCCCGTGCCCGGCAGGTTCGGCCCGGAGAACCGCGACTCGGGGACGCCCGGGTCAGCCAGATTCGCGTCGGGGAAATCCGCGTCGGGGAAGTTTGCATCGGGCAGGCGCCGGCCGGACAGGCGCGACTCCGGTTGGTTGGAACCTTGGTCACGGCCAGCTTGGTCACGGCCAGCTTGGTCACGGCCGGCTTGGTCACGGCCGGCCGCGCTGCGGCGGCTGCCGGACCCGCTCGAGGCGAGTCGGTCGTGGGTGGGGTCCTCAGCCGCGCGCCGGTGCCGCCGCCCTGGCGGGACGGGCCGGTCGGACTGCTTCGCCTGATTGGTCGGCAGGTCGGAGCCGTTGAGCCCGCCGCCCGGTGACCGGCGAGCGCTGTCGCCCGCCGGGAGGTCATAGGCCTTAGCCGCCGGGAGATCTACCGGGGCGTCATAGCCGTTCGCCGGGGCGTCATAGCCGTTGGCTGAAAGGTCATAGCCGTTGGCTGAAAGGTCATAGCCGTTCGCCGGGGCGTCATAGCCGTTCGCCGGGAGGTCGTAGCCGTTGGCTGGCGAATATCCGTTCGCGCCGTGGCCGTTGGCCGAATACCCGTTGGAACCGGCCGGGATCGGGCCGGCGCCGGTGAGATAGTCGTTCGCGGACGGGCGGTCGGCAGGTGCCTCGAGATGGTCGTTGGTGCGGGGGACGCTGTTGCTCACCCGTGCCGCTCCGTTGGTGGACCGGGACGACCCGTTGACCGGCGTGCTTCCGGCGGGAACGTCACTGCCGAGTCCGTACGCCGGGCGCGGCTCGCGCGACAGCGGGCCGGACGCCGGCGCGGCATCCGGATCGTGGGCCGGAGCTGCCTGGCCGGGCAGTGCTGGCGCACTGGCCGGAGATTTCTGGATGGTGGGCGGCTGCCCGATGGCCGGCTGCTCGCCGGTCAGTCGAGCGCGACCGGAAACCTGGGGCTGACTGGGAAGCTGGGGGGGAAGCTGGGGCTGACTGGCCAACTGGCCCGACGCGGCGGCCAGCAGGTTCGGCAGCGATGCGGTGCCCTGCTCGATCACCGTCGAGGTGTGTTCCACTCCGAACCGTTCGGCCCCGTTCTGCAGCGCCTGCCGGTCACCGCCGGACAGCCGGGTCGACTCGGTCCGAACGGCGACCCGTTCCAACCGCAGCTCGCCGTTCCAGTGTTCGGCGATCTCCTTGCGCAACGCGCCGATCTGGGTCCGCAGCTCAGTCAGGTCCTTCTTGAAGGCGTTCTCCAACTCGCGACGCATCGCGACTTCCAGCCGCAGTTCGTACTCCCGCCGGGCCGCCACTTCGCGGTCGATCTCCAACTCGTACGTGTGCCGCAGCTCCTCCTCGCGGGCGCTGGAGAGTTCCTCCTCGTGCCGCGGCCGGTCCCGGGCCAGCAACGCCAGCACACAGGCCCAGACCGCGACGATCACCGCGACCTTCAGCAGTCGCGGGTTGTCGGTGAGGATCAGGGCCGCGGTGGCCACGATCGCGAGAACGGCGCCACCGATGAGATACGCGCCACGCATTGTCGAGCGCGCACGTGGATCGTGGCCGCCGCCCGAAGCCGCGTCACCACCGTGTGCACCTGACATGAGGCCCAAGGTTACGTCCACCGAACAGATTCGCTGTCGTCTGGCCAGGCGTGCCGGGAAAAAGCCAGCATGTCCTGGACACACTTATCGTGTCCAGCATGCTGGCTCATTCCGGCCTCGCTCAGATCAGATTCTTTGATTTCAGGTAATCCGATGCGACCACACCGGGCTTCTGCTGTCCCTGGTCGACCTTCTGGTTCAGCTGGGCCAGGTCCTCTGTGGTCAGCGTCGAGGTGAGCTTGTTCAACGCCTTCTCAATATCCGGGGTGAGTTTCTTGGTATTGACGATCGGCACCAGATAGTCGGCGTTCTGCAGCTTCTTGTCGTCCTTGAGCGTCTTCAGCCCGGCCGAGTCCACAGTGGCGTCGGTGGTCAGCACCAGCGCCAACTGGTCGGCGCCCTTGGCGACGGCCTGCTTGCTCTGCGCCGTATCCACGCCCAGCGGGTCGATGCTGGTGATGTTGATGCCGTAAACGCTCTTCAGACCGGGCACGCAGAACGGCCGGGTCTTGCACTCCGGGCCGGCCGCCAGCTTCAGCGGCTTGCCCAGCTTGCCCAGGTCGGACAGGGTCTCGAGCTTGTACTGTGCGGCGAACTTCTTGCTCACCGCGAAGGCGTTCTGGTCGACGGCCTTACCCGGCTTCAGCGGGGTCAGGCCCTTTTTCGCGGCCAGCGTCTTCAGGGCCGCATAGGCCTTGTCGAGGTCCGGCGACGCGACCGAGGCCGCCTTCGGGCCGTTGATCTCGACGTTCAGCTCGTCGGCGTAGGTCGCTACGTACGCCGGAATGACCGCGATACCGCCCTTTTCCAGGTCACCCTGCGAGATCTCGGTCGACTTCACCGAGGTCTCCTTGGTCTTGTATCCCGCCTTGGTGAGCACATCGGCGAACATGTTGGCCATAACCTGGCTCTCGGTGAACCCGGCATCGGCGATCGTGAGGCTGCCCTTGCTGCCCTTGTTACGGTCGACGCCGCCGCTGTTCTCGCTCGCCGTCCCACCGCAGCCGGCCACCCCGAGCAGCACGCTCGCCGTGGCGGCGGCGGTGACGAGCACGCGCATGTGACGCACTGTCTTTCCACCCGCCCTTTTGTGTCCCGCGCCCGGAGGCACGCGTGTCCTGGCGGGCACCGTTGACCCGCGAGCCCATACGGTCCCCCAGCGCGCCGGAGAACGCAAACTCACTCAGCCATACCGGCTTCGGCCTCGACCCGGGCCGGGGAATGCGCCCTGGCGGCGCGACCGGCCCGGCGCACCGGATCGACCCGACGCTGCAACAGGACGAACAGCCCCTCGAACAGCAACGCGAGCACGCCGACCAGCACGGCGCCACCGGTGTACTCACCCGGATCGTTGTTGTTGAAGCCGTCCACCACGAACCGGCCGAGCCCGCCGACCCCGATCAGCGCGGCCACTGTGGTGGTGGCCACAACCTGCACGACGGCGACCCGCAGGCCGTCCATGATCAGCGGCATCGCCAGCGGGATCTCCACCTTGCGCAGCACCTGACCGCCGGTCATTCCCATCCCCCGGGCGGCCTCCCGGGCCCGCTCGTCGACCTCGCGGACGCCGACGTACGTGTTGGTCAGCAACGGTGGCAGGGCGAACGCCACCAGCGAGATCAGTGTCTCCAGCGTCCGGTGGAAGACGCCGAGCGCCACGAACAGGAGCACCAGCAGGGCGTACGTCGGGATCGCCCGGCCGACGTTGCTGATGTTGATCGCCAGAACGCCGCCGCGGCCGATGTGCCCGAGCCACAACCCGATCGGGATCGCGATGAGCACCGCCACCACCACCGCGATGGCGGTCAGCTCCAGGTGGGTGCCCAGCCGGGCCGGGATGCCGGTGTCCCCGCGCCAGTTGGCGCCGTCGGAGAGCCAGTTGCCCAGGTCGGAGAAGAGGTTCATCGGGCGCCGGCCTTTCGCCGCCATGGAGTGAGTAGTCGCTGGATCCCCACCAGGACAAGGTCAGCGACCAGAGCGAGCAGCACGCAGAGCACCGCCGCGGTCAATGCCTCGAAGCGGTAGGACTTGGCGAACGCGTCGTCGAGCAGGTTGCCGAACCCGCCGTGGTCGACCACGACGCCGAGAGTGACCAGTGCGACCGTCGAGACGGTGGCGACCCGCAGCCCGGCCATGATCGTCGGCAGCGCCAGCGGCAGCTCGACCTTGAACAGCAGCCGGGCCGGCCCGAATCCCATCCCCCGGGCCGCTTCGACGGCGTCGGCCGGAACGCCGCGCAGGCCGGTGACGAAGGCCCGCACCAGGATCACCAGCGAATAAATGACCAGCCCGATCAGCACCGCCAGCCGGGACTGCTCCAACCCGACAATGGGCACCAGGATCGCCAATAACGCCAGGGAAGGGATCGTGTAGAGGAACGACGAACCGCCCAGGATCAGGCCCTCCAGCCACCGTGTCTTACGGGCGAGCAGCGCCAGTCCGAACGCGACAACCAGACCAATCAACACCCCACCGACGGTCAGCGAGACGTGCTCCTGGAATGCGAGAACGATGTCATGGGAGCGGTCCGTGATGTACTTACGGCAGAACCAGCTGGTCGCCGGGCAGAGGCCGGGCGTCGGAACGGGAGCCATGAAGATGGACGCTACCGCGCAACCGACCATTCGTCTCGATGGCGTGAGCAAGCGGTACGCCGACAGCAGGCCGGCGGTCAACGAGCTGTCCCTGGACATCGCCACCGGCGAGTTGGTCATGCTGATCGGCCCGTCCGGCTGTGGCAAGACCACCACGATGAAGATGATCAACCGGTTGGTCGAGCCCAGCGGCGGCCGGATCATCCTGGAGGGTGACGACGTCACCAAGGTCGACCCGGTCCAGTTGCGCCGGCGGATCGGCTACGTCATCCAGCAGATCGGCCTCTTCCCACACCAAACCGTGCTGGACAACGTCACCACCGTGCCGACCCTGCTCGGCTGGGACAAGAAAAAGGCCCGTAGCAAAGGGAAAGAGCTGCTGGAGCTGGTCGGCCTCGACCCGGACACGTACGGCTCGCGCTATCCCGCCCAGCTCTCCGGCGGTCAGCAGCAGCGGGTCGGGGTGGCCCGGGCGTTGGCCGCCGATCCGCCGGTACTGCTGATGGACGAGCCGTTCGGCGCTGTCGACCCGATCGCCCGGGACCGGCTGCAGAGCGAATTCCTGCGGTTGCAGGAGGAGGTCCGCAAGACGATCGTCTTCGTCACCCACGACGTGGAGGAGGCGGTCCGGCTCGGCGATCGGATCGCGGTGCTGTCCGAGGGCGGAAAGCTCGAGCAGTACGCCGATCCGGCCACCCTGCTGGGTGCGCCGGCCAACGATTTCGTGGCCGACTTCGTGGGTTCGGACCGGGGCCTGAAACGGCTCGCCGTCACCGACATCGACCCGGCCGATCTGGAGAAGCCGGCGGTCGTACACCTGGACGACACCCTGGCGCAGGCCCGGCAGTCACTCACCGAGGCCGGCACCCGGTGGGCCGTCGTCCTGTCCGCCGGCGACGAGCTGCGCGGCTGGCTCTCGGCCGAGCGGGCCGCCGGGGACGGCACCGTCGCCGACCGGGTCCGCCGGATGCAGGCCTGGGTGCCGTCGGATTCGACGCTGAAGAACGCCTTCTCGGTGATGCTGCAGCAGGACGCCGGCTGGGTCGCGGTGCTCGACGGGTCCACGTTCCTCGGGGTGCTCACCCCGGAGTCGCTGCATGCCGCGCTACGCCGCTCGATCGACGACTCGACCCCGGAGACTGCCGGCGCCGTCTAGCGGCCGGCTCAGCTAGTTGCCGGAATCCTCGCCGCTGCGCACGTCCTCGCGGGAGCCCTCCGGCTCATCCGGTGTCCGGCAGCAGTACTCCAGCCACAGCGCGGCCGCGACCAGACAGGCCGCCCCGATCGCTCCCACCACGCCGACGAGCGTGTCGCCGCGGGCCGCCTCGATGGTGTCCCGGTGCGGAAGGACGTAGCCGAGCAGGCCGGCCCACGCTCCCAGCATCACGGCGCCCACGATGGCGCTGGCCTTGGCCAGCGCCACACTCCGCGCCGCCACCAGCGGGTCGAGCAGGGCCGCCCCCCGGCGCCGTTGGATCCGGGCCCGCAACTGAAACCCGGAGATCGCTTCGGCGATCGCCAGGATCGGCAGCGACAGCGGAACGAACCAGCTCAGCTTCGGCAGGCTGCCGTAGAAACTGTTGACCAGCAGCCAGGAAACGACACCGGCGGCCGCGAGGTAGAGCAGCAGATCGCGTACTCGGGTGGCGCGCATCAGGTCAGCTCCAGTCCGGTCCGCGTGACGTCCGCGAGGTCGACCTGCCGCAACAACTCACGTATCGGACCGTACCCCGGCAGTTCGGCGTCCGGCTCGATGTCATGCCACGGAACCAGTACGAATGCCCGCTGGTGCGCGCGCGGATGCGGCAGGGTCAGCTCCGGGTCGGCGCTGGTGAGGCCGTCCACCGCGATGACGTCGACGTCCAGCGTCCGCGGCCCCCACCGGACCTCCCGGGTGCGGTCCGCGGCCTGTTCCAGCTCGTGGGCCCGGTAGAGCCATGCCTTGGGGTCCAGCTCGCCGGCGACGATCAGTACGGCGTTGAGGAAGTCGTCCTGTTCGATCCCGCCCCACGGCGCCGTCCGGTAGACCGGGGAGACCGCGACGAGCTCCGACCGCAGACCGTCCACAGTGGACTGAAGCTGGGCGAGCCGGTCGCCGAGGTTGGAACCGATGGACAGCACGGCCCTGCTCATATCGGCACGATCCTGCCCTCGGGCCTGGACCGGTCCGCGCGCACGGTCACCGAGACGTCGGCGAAGGTCCGCGGGATCGGCGCGGATGGCTTGTGCAGCGTCACTTCAGCGGCGCGGACCCGCTTGTCGCGCAGGCAGACCGCGAGCAGCCGGTGCGCCACCGTCTCGATCAGGTTGCACGGGTCGCCCTCGATCACCTCGGCCAGCCCCTCGGCGAGCGCACCGTAATCGACCGTGTCGGCCAGCTCGTCGGTGGCCGCCGCGGTGGAGGTGTCCAGGGTGAGGATGGCGTCGACGACGAAGTCCTGGCCGTCCCGGCGCTCGTGCTCGAAGACGCCGTGGTGACCGCGCACCCGCAGCCCGGTGAGCTCGATCCGGCCGTTCATCTGGCGTCCCGGACCGCGGCGGCAACCCGTACCGCGTCGGCGGTGGGGCGGACCCGGTGCACCCGCACGCCCCAGGCGCCCTGCGCGGCGGCGTACATGGACAGCGCCGTGGTCGCGTCCTCGCGCAGGTCGGCCGGCCGGGGCTGGCCCTCGGGGTCGGCCAGCAGCCGGCCCAGGAAGGACTTGCGGGATGCGCCCACCAGTACCGGGAAACCCAGCTCGGTAAGGGAATCCAGGTGCGCGAGCAGCGCCCAGTCGTGCTCGGCCACCTTGGCGAAGCCCAGCCCGGGGTCGATGGCGATCCGGGCCGAGTCCACGCCGGCGACCAGCGCCGCATCGATCCGGTCGGACAGCTCGCGGCGAACCTCAGCGACGACGTCGGTGTAGTGCGCGAGCCGCGCCATCTCCTTGCTGTGCCCGCGCCAGTGCATCATGATCCACGGCACCTCGGCTCCGGCCACGACGCCGGCCATGTCCTTGTCGGCCAGGCCGCCGCTGACGTCGTTGACCACCCCGACCCCGGCCTCGATGGCCGCGGCTGCGACCGCGGCCCGGCTGGTGTCCACCGACAGCGGCACGCCAGCGCCGGCCAGTTCGGTGATCACCGGCATGACCCGCCGGATCTCCTCCTCCGCCGGCACCCGCTCGGCGCCCGGCCGGGTCGACTCGCCGCCGACCTCGACCAGGTCGGCCCCCTCGTCCCGCAGCTCGATGCCATGCGCGACCGCGTCGTCGAGGTCGGCGAACCGGCCGCCATCGGAGAACGAGTCCGGGGTGACATTGAGAACGCCGATAACCACACACCGTTCGGGCCGGGGCAGCCGGTGTGGCGCCGGCCCGGTCGGTCGAGGCGAGCCGGTCACGGTCAGCCTCCGATGATGAGGCTCATCGCCTCGGCCCGGGTCGACGCCGAGGTCTGGAACCCGCCGCGCACGGCTGAGGTGACGGTCCGGGCGCCGGGCTTGCGTACGCCGCGCATCGACATGCAGAGGTGCTCGGCCTCGATCACCACGATCACCCCGCGCGGGGTGAGCCGACTCATCAGCGCGTCGGCGATCTGGCTGGTCAGCCGCTCCTGCACCTGGGGGCGCTTGGCGTAGAGATCGACCAGCCGCGCCAGCTTTGACAAACCGGTGATCTGCCCGTCGATGTTGGGGATGTACCCGACGTGCGCCACCCCGTGGAACGGGACGAGGTGGTGTTCGCAGGTCGAGTACAGCTCGATGTCCTTGACCAGCACCATCTCTTCGTGGCCCTCGTCGAAGACCGTCTTCAGCACGTCCGCGGGCTCGGTGTAGAGCCCGGCGAACTGCTCCGCGTAGGCCCGGGCGACCCGTTCCGGGGTGCTCTTCAGGCCCTCCCGGTCCGGGTCCTCACCGATTGCTTCGAGCAGTTCCCGAACGGCGGCCTCGACCCGCGGACCGTCGAACCGGCTCACGCTCCCGAATCCCGATTGGTGTCGTCCTCCGGCGGCCGCCACGGCTCAGTGCCCTGCCACGGTGTGGGCTGCCAACCTCCGGTCGAGGATCCGGTGGAGCCCTCGGGCACCGACGAGTCCTGCGGGCGCGGGTAGGGCGAGGGGCGCTGGGACGGCGACTGAGCCGAGCCGTCGCCGTTGGGTCCACCCAGGGCCGGGGCGCTCCCGACCCCGGCGCCGTTGAGCTGGCGGGGGGTGTCGATCGGCGGGATGTCGGACGGGGTCCGCTTGCCGAAGCTGGTGTAGCGGTTGTGCGGTGGCCGCTTCTTCACGGCGGCGAAGATCCGCTCCATGTCGTTCTTGTCCAGCGTCTCCTTCTCCATGATCTCCACGACCATCGCGTCCAGGACGTCGCGGTACTGGACCAGGATCTCCCACGCCTCGTCGTGCGCGCCCTCGATCAGGGTGCGCACCTCCTCATCGATGCTCGCGGCGATCTCGTCGGAGTAGTCCCGCTGGTGGCCGTAGTCGCGGCCCATGAACGGCTCGGCGTCGCCGGTGCCGTACTTCACGGCGCCGAGCTTGGCGCTCATGCCGTAGTCGGTGACCATCGACCGGGCGATCGCGGTCGCCTTCTCGATGTCGTTGCTGGCCCCGGTGGTCGGCTCGTGGAAGACCAGCTCCTCGGCGGCCCGCCCACCGAGAGCGAACGCCAGCTGGTCGATCATCTCCGAGCGGGCCATGGTGTAACGGTCCTCGGTCGGCAGCGGCAGCGTGTGCCCGCCGGACCGGCCGCGGGCCAGAATCGTGACCTTGTAGACCGGGTCGGCGTTGGGCAGCGCCCAACCGACCAGCGCATGCCCACCCTCGTGGTACGCGGTGAGTTTCTTCTCCTTGTCGCTGATCACCCGGCTCTTGCGTTCCGGGCCGAGGGTGACGCGGTCGATCGCCTCTTCCAGCACGGCGCCGTTGATCCGCTGCTCGTTGGCGCGCGCGGTGAGCAGGGCGCCCTCGTTGATCACGTTGGCCAAGTCGGCGCCGGTGAAGCCGGGGGTCCGCCGGGCCACGTCGTCCAGCTCGACATCCGCGGCGAACGGCTTGCCCTTGGCGTGCACCCGCAGGATCGCCTTGCGGCCGGCCAGGTCGGGTCGGTCCACGGTGATCTGCCGGTCGAACCGGCCGGGCCGCAGCAGGGCCGGGTCGAGGATGTCGGGACGGTTGGTGGCGGCGATCAGGATGACGCCGCCCTTGACGTCGAAGCCGTCCATCTCGACGAGCAACTGGTTCAGCGTCTGCTCGCGCTCGTCGTGCCCGCCGCCCATGCCGGCGCCGCGGTGCCGACCGACGGCGTCGATCTCGTCCACGAAGACGATGGCCGGGGCGTTGGCCTTGGCCTGCTCGAAGAGGTCACGGACCCGGGAGGCACCGACACCGACGAACATCTCGACGAAGTCCGAACCGGAAATTGAGTAGAACGGCACTCCGGCCTCGCCGGCGACCGCACGGGCCAACAGCGTCTTGCCGGTGCCGGGCGGGCCGTAGAGCAGCACACCCTTGGGGATCTTGGCGCCGATGGCCTGGAATTTCGCCGGATTCTCCAGGAATTCCTTGATTTCCTGGAGCTCCTCGATCGCCTCGTCGGCGCCGGCCACATCGGCGAACGTCGTTTTCGGGGTGTCCTTGCTGACCAACTTGGCCTTGGACTTTCCGAAGTTCATCACCCGGCTGCCGCCGCCCTGCATCTGACTCATCAGGAAAAACAGCAGGAATCCGATGAGCAGGAAAGGAACAACACTGATCAGCAGTTGGACGAAGACGCTGGTGCCGCCGACGTGCGTGTTGTAGTCGATGTTGCTCTTGTTCGACTGCAGCAGCCCGAAGATGCGGCCGGAGGCGTCGGCCGGGTAGGTGGTGTGGATCTTCTTGTCGCCACCGACCGCCTTTTTCAGGTCGATGTCGAGCGACTGATCCTTGTCGTTGATCGTCGCCTTCTGCACATTTCCAGTGGTGATCGCGGTGATCGCCTTGGACGTGTCGACGTTGGTGTAGCCGCCGTTGCCGCGGACCAGCGGATTGAGGATCAGCAGCACAATTACCGCCACCGGGATCCAGAACCAGGGTGACCGGAGAACTCTCTTACCGTTCATATATGTCTGCCGGGGTCTCGATTAAGAGCCCCGTCCCTCCTGCCGTCCCGTGCGCGTCCAGTATCGTCTTCGCCGGCCGCCGCGTGATGGAAAAATGCCCGAATTCGGCGTCATCCCGGTAACAGGACGGTACACCGAGGACCCATCTGGCGCAGTGCCCACCCGTTGGCTCCACCCGCCCCAACGAGGGGCCCCCGCCCGGTGTTCCGGAGCAGGTGGTGAGGTGTGGCTCAGGTCGCGTAGATCTCCGGCCGCAAGCGGGCCACGTACGGCAGATCGCGGTACCGCTCGGCGTAGTCCAGCCCGTACCCGACGACGAACTCGTTCGGGATGTCGAAGCCGACGTACCCGACCGGGACGTCCACCCGGATCGCGTCGGGCTTGCGCAGGAGCGTCACCACCTCCAGCGACGCCGGCTCCCGGGTGCCCAGGTTCTTCAGCAGCCAGGACAGGGTGAGCCCGGAATCGATGATGTCCTCGACCACCAGCACGTGCTTGCCGGCGATGGCCCGGTCCAGGTCCTTGAGGATCCGGACCACCCCGGAGGTCGAGGTGGACGAGCCGTAGGAGGAGATGGCCATGAATTCCAGCTCGACCGGCCGGGACAGCGCCCGGGCCAGGTCGGACATGAACATCACGGCGCCCTTCAGGACGCCGACCAGCAGGAGTTCGCGGTCGGCGTAATCGGCGGAGATCTGTTTGGCCAACTCGCCGACCTTCGCCGCGATCTGGTCTTCGCTGACGAGCACTTTCTCGATGACACTGTCGATGTCACTGTCAACGTCACTGTCGATGTCGCCGTCGTACACGAATTAACTCCCGCGAGATCGGGGTTGCTGGCTCTAGAGATCGGCCCGGCCGGCAAGGTGCAGCCTGCCATGCCGACGGGTGACGGTGTGATCCCGGGGTAGGCCGACCGGACCCTGCCCGTGCCAGCCGGTGACGACGGCGTCCACGGCGTCGATGTGCACCGCGCTGAGACTGCCGGCGGGCACTCCGGACGCCAGCAGCCACCCGCGGATGACCCTGGTACGGACGGCATCGGGCAGCGCGGTCAGTGACACGACCGGCAACGTGCCGTCGGGGTCGACCGCGCCGGCCCGCGCGGTGTCGGCGATGGCGTCCAGCGCGTCCGCGTCGGCCCGCAGCAGCCGGGCGGTACGGGCCAGATTGGGCGCGAGTCCGTCGCCGAGGGTGTCCCGCAGGGCGCGCATCGTGGCCCGGACCCGGGATCGGGCGTACGCGGGATCGGTGTTGTGCGGGTCCTCCCAGACCGGCAGACCGGCGTCGAGCGCCGCGGTCCGGACCAGCTCCCGGGGCAGGCCGAGCAGCGGCCGCCGGTAGAGCCCGCGCCGCTGCGGCATGCCGGCCAGTGACCGGGCGCCGGATCCGCGGGCCAACCCGAGCAGCACGGTCTCGGCCTGGTCGTCCTCGGTGTGGCCGAGGAGCACCGCCGCGGCGCCGTGCTCCGCGGCCGCCTTGTCCAGCGCCTCGTAGCGGGCGGTCCTTGCCGCAGCCTCCGGACCGCCGGCGCCAGCTTCGACCCGCACGGTCGCGACGGTCGCCGGGTCGAATCCGTGTTCTTTGGCCCAGGCGGCGAGGTCGGCCGCCCGGTCGGCCGATCCGGCCTGCAGCCCGTGGTCGACGGTGATCAGCCCGGCCCGCCATCGGCCGGCCCGGCTCTCGAACCGGGTCGCGGCGGCCAGAGCCAGCGAGTCGGCGCCGCCGCTGCAGGCCACCAGCACCTGTGCCCCGGCCGGGAGCTCGGCCAGCGACCGGCGGACCGCGGCCCGGACCGTCGCGACGGCGACCGGCGGACCGGACATCAGCTGGCGGCGGCCGGTCGGTAGCCGTGGATCCGCTCGACCCAGTCCATCGGCCTGGTCAGTTCGGCGTACCGCGGCAGCGTCCGCGGCGACTCCCAGACGGCGTTGAACCCGTCCATGCCCACGGCGTCAACCACCGCCTTCACAAAGTCACCGCCGTCGGCGTACTGCCGCATCTTCGCGTCGAGGCCGAGCAGCCGGCGGACCATCCGGTCGAAGACGCCGGATCCCTTGCGGCGGCGGTCGAACTTGCCCCGGATCGCCACCACGCTGGGCACCACCTCGGGCCCGACAGCGTCCATCACGTACTCGGCGTGTCCCTCGACCAGACTCATCAACGCGGTGATCTCGTCCATGATCGCCTTGGACTCCGCCCCCTGGATCAGCGCGAGCAGACCCTGCCCGGCGTCGTCGCCACGCGCGGCCCTGGCCAGTTCCCGTACCGCGCCGGTGATCCGCTCGCGCAATACCTTCGGGTCGAGGTCCAGGGCCGTGACCAGGGCGCCCACCCGCTGCTCCAGGTGTTCGCCGAGCCAGGGCACGGCGCTGAACTGCACCCGGTGGGTGCACTCGTGCAGACAGACCCACAGCCGGAAATCGCCCGGGTCGATGCCGAGCGACCGTTCCACCTCGACGACGTTGGGCGCCACCAGCAGCAGCTCGCCGCCCGGCGTGCCGAACAGCTCGAACTGGCCGAGCACCTTGCCGGCCAGGAAGGAGAGGATGACACCCGCCTGCGCACCGGTCACCCGGGCACCGACCGCGGCCGCCCGCCGGCCCGGTTTGGCCTGGCGGCGCTCCTGCAGTTGGGTCAGCAGTGGCCCCATCAGGCCGGCGAGCCCGTTGGCATTGGCCTCGACCCAGCCGACCCGGTCGACCACCCGGGTCGGCGGCAGCGGCCCGATCGGCTCCATTCCGGTGAGCTCACGGACGTGGCCGTCGGCGACGTCGGCGAGCCGGCGCAGGGCCGCCACCGCGGCGTCGGCCTCGCTGCGGGACACCTGGGGGCCGGGTCGCACCAGCCGGCGCGCGGTGCTGGTGGCGAGGCTCCAATCGACCAGCGGCTCACCGGTCACGGTGGCGCGGTGCACGCTGCCGGTGTCAGGTCGGGTCATGCCGGCCACGTTACGCCGCCGGGCGGTCCCTGCGGCGTGTCGCCGGCATCGCGAACTCGGGATTAATTAAGCGGTCTGATTCGACCCATAGGAATAATTCACTGCGCTTGATGTCCTCACGTGCGGCCGGATATGTCTTGACCTGCTGCCAGTGCCGGCACATTCGTATTCGCGCACCCCTCACGCGGAGGCCGCAGTGAACCTGTCCCGCAAAGATTTCCTCCGGGTCGCCGGACTGACCGGCGGCGCGGTCGCCAGCGGTGCCGCGTTCGCGTCGCGGGCCTCGGCCGGAGCGCCTGCCGTGCCCCACCCGGCCGCCGCCGGCGGGCCGATCATGTCCGGCGACACCTTTCCGATCGGGCTGTTCTGGCCGCCGCCTCCATTCCAGACAACGGTAAAACGCTACAGAGAAATCATCGACGCCGGATTCACCTTCTCGCACAGCAACAATTACCTGTACGCCGACACGCAGATCCAGAGCTACGCACTCGGCATGGCCGATCAGGTCGGCCTGCAGGTGCTCGTCGACGACCCGGATATCCGGTGGCTGGTCGGAAAATTCACCATCGCCGGATCGGGTGCGCTCAACCTGACCGCAGAGCAGGCGACCTCGGTGATCCAGAACGTGCTGAACACGTACCAGTTGCACAGCTACTGGAGCATCCAGGACGGCCGGCTGCTGATGAACGGCGGTACCGGAAATGGCAGCGTCGGGCTGTCCAAGGACGGTGCCGACTGGACCGACTACAGCGTCGCCTGCGACGTCATTCCGCGCCAGACCGGTGGCGGCGGAAGCTACGCCCAGGCCGGAATCGCCTTCCGAGCAACGGATCCGGCGAATGCGTACGTGTGGTTGTTGGGCAATTCCGGTACGACCGGCGCACCCGGTTATCTGACCAAGGCGGTCTTCGTCAACGGCGCCGCGACGTCGGTCACCTCGGTGCCGCTGACGATCGCGGTCACTGCCGGCACCAGTTACCGCGTCGAAATCGCCGTGACCGGCAGCACGATCAAGACCTCGGTCAACGGAACCGTCATCGACACCACCACGGACAGCACCTACGCCAAGGGAAGAGTCGGTTTCCGCGAGGCCGGGCCGGAATCGTCGTTCTTCGACAATGTCGCGGTCACCGATTCCACCGGAAAGGTGCTGCTGAGCGACGATTTCTCCGCCGGGCTGGGAAAATGGGATCCGGCCAACGCCGGCGGGCACGCGTCATTCGCCGGTTTCGACATCTACGACGAGCCGAGCGACGACAAGTTGGCGACGCTCGGAAATGCGGTCGGGATCGTCAAGACACTCGCGCCAGACATCCTTCCGTACGTCAATCTGCTGCCCGGCTTCGACGGTGGCGCCGGTTACGCGAAGGCCGCCGAGACGATCAAGCCGCTCGAGCTCTCGTTCGACCGCTACCCGATCCTGGCCAGTGGCGAGGACACCGGCTATTTCCAGAATTGGGCTGATGTCCGGGCTGCCGGACTGAAATACAACATTCCGACGTGGACGTACATCCAGAGTGTCGGCTACAACGGGCACGCCATTCCCACCGCACCGGACCTGCTGTGGCAGATCAACATCAGTCTCGCCTACGGCTGCAAGGGCATTCAGTACTTCACCTACTGGACACCGGACCCGGCCCGCGGCGAGGGCTTCACCAGCGCGCTGCTCACTGTGGACGGTCGGCGCACCGCCCTCTACAGCGCGGCAAAAGAGGTCAACAACGACTACCTGGCGCGCATCGGGAAAGTGCTGCTGCCACTGACCTCGGAGCAGGTGCAGGGCGCCAACATCGCCAGCCCGCCACCCGGGCTGCCCCCGTTCGCGGCGGATTCCCATGTCGCGTCGTGTGGCGGCGACCCGGTCGTGCTCGGCCGGTTCACCGCCGCGGGCGCGACGACCCGGTGGCTGCTGGTGGCGAACTATTCGCGGCACGGGTCGGCGACGGTGCGGCTCGGGCTGGGATCCGCTGTGGCGAAGGTGGATTCCTACGATCCGTCGCACGACCGCTGGACGGCCGTGAGCAAGAGCGGGCTCAGCCTCCGACTGGCGGCCGGCGAGGCCCGCCTGCTGCGGCTCACCGGCTGAGATCCGCCCGGCCGTGCGGGTGATCCGACGGCACGGCCGGTGACTGTCCACAGTTCTCGAAGAGTTTTTTCGGCCAGGTGTCGATATCCGATCCATGGATTCGACGTATGGACGTAAGCAACTTCGAGAGCTGGAAATACAAGGACAGAGGCGATTCCGATGAACGACCTGATGATGAACTCGATCGCACATTCCCGCATCGACGACCTGCACCGGCAGGCCACTGCCCGCCGGCGGGTCCGCAATTCCGGGCCGCGTACGAGCCCCGTACGGGTGTTCCTGCGGTCCGTGCTGGCTCAGCGGCAGCCGCAGCCGGCCAGCCGCGCGGCGACCGCGTCCAGGGCATCCTCGGCCGCAAGTGTTCCGGTGGCCGAGACCTGATCAGCCATCAGCGCAAAGGCCAGCAGCCGTCCGCTGCGGTCCTGCACCACCCCGGCCAGCGAGCTCACGCTGGACAACGTCCCGGTCTTCGCCCGGACGTATCCGGCGCCGGCGCGACTGCCGGCATCGTGATAGCGATTGGCCAGCGTTCCCGCGTAACCGCCGACCGGCATCCCGGCGAAAAGCGCGTGCAGGGCCGGATGCCGGCTCGACGCCGCGATCCGCAGGGTCTGCGTCAGCGCGGCCGGGCTGATCCGGTTATCCCGAGACAGCCCGCTGTCGTCGTGCAGGAGCACGCCGGCGGCGGGCACACCAAGCTTCACCAGCGTCCGGCGCACCGCGGCCGCCGCCCCAGCGAAACTCGCCGGCTGGTGGGTCGCGACGGCAACCTGCCGGGCCAGAAACTCGGCCAACGTGTTGTCGCTCTCGGTCAGCGTCTGCGCCACGATCGTTGTCAGCGGCGCGGAATGTACGACCCCGAGGGTGCGGGCGTGGGCCGGCGCCGCACCGCGGCTGACCACCGCGTTCGGCGCCCCGAGCGCCTTCGCCAACGCCTGCCCGGCCGCCAGGTCCGGGCTGCTCGACCGGGCGGTGAGCCCGGGCTTGAGCCGTCCCCCGTCAACCATCGCGGCGGTGATCGGAGCGACGTACCCGCCGGAGACGTCGTCGGAGTCCCAGCCGGGGCCGATGCTCGAGCCGGTGAACCGGTTGCCGTCAACGACGACCCGCGTGATCGGCCGCGTCGTACGCGCCTTCACGGATCGGGCGAGCTGCGCGATGCTGGCCGCGCCGGCATAGGTCGGCCGCGAACTCTGGGCCAGGGTGGGATCGCCGCCGCCCACCAGCACGACCTCGCCGGACCGGGATCCGGTCACCACAGTGGTTTCGAAGCGGAAATCCGCCGGCTCGGTCGCCAACACCGCCGTCGCGGTGAGCAATTTCGTGGTGGAGGCGGGCGTCGCCAGGTGCGTGCCGGCGTGATCGAGCAGCACCCGACCGGTGAGTACGTCGACCACGCGGGCGGTGATCCGGCCGCCGAGGCGTTTGTCGGCCAACGGCCCGCGCAGGGCGGCGGCGAGACCGGCGGCCGCGGGTGGCGGCGCGTCCGCATTGTCGGCTGGGAGCACCGGAGCCGGCGCGGGCTCTCTGGTGGGCGCCGGGCTGGCCGAGGTGGTTGTGGTGGCCGATGGGGTCGCGTTGTCGGACCCGTCGTCCCGGCCGGCGCTGATCAGGAAGGCGGCGCTGCCCGCGACCGCGGCCAGCACGACCAGCCCGAGAAGGGCGAACAGCGCGCGCCGACCGCCGAACCTGATCCGACCGCCCAGCACGCGCTCCCCGTTTCTCCCGCCGGATTGACGCAATCCTGCCGCACCGACGAAGCGGCGCGTACGCCACACTAGACGGGGGCTAAACGGTCACCGCGAGCCGGAAGGAGTCGGACAGTGGAGTTCGACGTGACGATCGAAATCCCGAAGGGCCAGCGCAACAAGTACGAACTCGACCATGAGACCGGACGAATCAAACTCGACCGGATGCTTTTCACCTCGACGCGCTACCCGTCCGACTACGGATTTGTCGAACAGACCCTCGGCCAGGACGGCGATCCGCTCGACGCGCTGGTGCTGTTGGAGGAGCCGACCTTTCCCGGCTGCCTCATCCGGTGCCGCGCCATCGGGATGTTCCGGATGACCGACGAGAAGGGTCCGGACGACAAGATCATCGCGCTGCCGGCCGGTGACCCGCGGCAGGCGCACCTGCAGGAGATCGAGGACGTGCCAGAGTTCGACCGGCTGGAGATCCAGCATTTCTTTGAGGTCTACAAGGATCTCGAGCCGGGCAAGTCGGTCGAGGGCGCTCGCTGGACCGGGCGGGTCGATGCCGAGAAGGAGATCGTGGCGTCCCGGGAACGGCTCGCCAGCTCCGGCCACTGATTTTCGTACCCGCTGCTCAGTGCGCCGATCGAAGCGCGCATTACCCGTAATTTTGGCCTAAATACCGGTCAAGGCGCACTTCGATCGGGCCGTGCGGCAGAGGCTCCGGAGAGGCGGAGGCCTCGGAGCCCGGCGACAATTCACTGGCCGAGAATGCCGGTCCCGGCGCCGATCCAAGTACGCTTTACTCCGGAATTCAGGCCTCAGCGCCGGGTAAAGCGCGCTTCGATCGGGTGGCGGACGGTCCGGGGCTGCGCCGCTTCGAAAGTCCGGGGAGGCTCTCACCGGCTCTCGAAACGGTCAGTCAGATTGGCGGCAGCCCGGCCTCCTGACCGGGGCTCGGGAACACCGGATCCGGTGTCGGCGGGAACGGATCGGGACCCGGTCCGGGAGGCTGCGGGTCCGGGCCGGGCCCCGGAATCGGCCCGGGTGTCGGTGTCGGTGTCGGACCGGGCCCGGGTGTCGGGCCAGGTCCAGGTCTCGGGCCCGGGGTCGGACCGGGAGTCGGCGGCACCGGGTCAGGCGTCGGACCCGGCCCAGGACCAGGGGTCGGGGTCGGCGGTACGGGATCTGGCCCCGGACCAGGCCCAGGGCCGGGCGGCTGGGGGCCGGGCCCCGGAAATGGTCCTGTCCCACTCGGCTCGATGATGGTCATCCCGTTCCCCTTCCAATCGCGGTCTCGCCGGCTATGTCGACGGCTCGCGCCACCACCCAATCCGGTGATCATGAAGTTCCCGACGCCGAATTCGGCGTGTCGACGGCGTGTCGCGCCGCGAACTTCGTGATCAACGCCTGGGCGGTGCCGGCGCATCGGCACTCCTTCGGGTCGACGAGACCTGATGCCGCGCTTGTACCCGCTCGACCGACTCCTGACACCCTGTCGGCGTATCAGCGACCCGGCCGGAAGGCCCACATTGCGACCGCACAGCAGGCCAGCGCCAGCACGCCGGCCAGGGTGTACCCGTACCGCAGGCCGTCGGTGAATACGACCGCGGCGTGTCCGTGCAGCCGGGCGTGCGACCCACCGGCGGCGGCCGTGGAGAAGACCACCGAGCCGAGCAGCGCGACGCCCAGGTTGGTGCCGATCTGTCGGGCGGTGCTGGTCGTCGCGGCGGCCACGCCGGCCCGGCCCGGCGGCATGCTCGACATCGCGGCGTTGGTGATGGGCGTATTGATCAGCCCCATCCCGGCCCCCAGCAGGACATACCCGCAGATCAGCACCGGCATCGGGGTGTCCGGGCGGATGGTCGCCACCAGTACGGCCATCGCCCCGGCGATGAGCAGGCACGCCATGGTGGCCGGCCCGCGCGGCCCCCTGGTGCCGGTGATCCGGCCCGAGATCGGTGCCAAGACCATCGTCATCGCCGTGGTCGGAACGGTCAGCAGGCCGGCCTCGACCGGCGAGAATCCGCGGACATTCTGCAGATAGAGCGTATTGAAGAACAGATATCCGCCCAGCGCGAGAAAAGCCATGATGGCCAGGAGAATCGCCCCCAACAATGCCGGTTGAGCTAGGTCGTGCAACTCGACCAGCGGATTGCGGGTGCGCTTTTCCACCACGCCGAAAGCGAACCAGGCCGCCACCGAAACGGCGAGCAGCACGAGAACGACCGTCGACGACCAACCGGATTCCGGCCCGCTGATCAGCGCATAGGTGACGGTGGCGAGGGCGATTCCGATCGCCGCCTGACCGGGAATGTCGAACGGGCGGGGCTTTTCCGCGCGTGACTCGGACAGCCGCCGGGTGCCGGCCAGGACGGCCAGCCCGATCGGCACATTGACCCAGAAAACACTCCGCCATCCCAGCGTCTCCACCAGTACGCCGCCCAGGACCGGGCCGGCGGCGGTCGACAGCCCGCTGATCGCGCCCCACACGCCGACTGCCTGCGCCCGGGATTTCCGGTCGGTGAAGGTGTTGGTGATGATCGCCAGACTCGCCGGCGTCATCAGGGCGCTGCCGAATCCTTGCACCGCGCGGAATCCGATCAACGTGCCCAGCGACGGCGCGAGCCCGCAGCAGGCCGAGGACAGCACGAATACGCCCAGTCCGAGGCCGAAGAGCCGGCGCCGGCCGAACCGGTCCCCCAACGACCCACAGAGGAAAAGCACGCTGGCCCGGACCAGTACGTAACTGTCGACCGTCCACTGCAGGCCGGATTCAGACGAGCCCAGGCCGCGCTGCAAGGACGGGAGCGCGACGTTGAGGATTGTGCTGTCCAAGGTCGTCATGAACAGCGCCATGCAGCAGACGACCAGCGTCAGGATCCGGTGACGCCGGTCGATGGTCCCGGTGAGTGCGGTCATTACCTCTGTTCTCGATGCATCGACAACGACCGTAGTACGACCACCGCCAGCTCGCATTGGCGCGAGACCCAACTCACGGACGCACGGGCGATTGCCTGAAACAATGGCAGCGCCACACCAACGACACCGACAGAGTGAGGTACCACAACATGCCGGTCACCGACCAGATCGCCGCCGCCCCGATCTCGTGGGGCGTGTGTGAGGTGCCCGGGTGGGGCTACCAACTCCCGGGCGCACGGGTGTTGTCCGACATGCGTGCCCTCGGTTTCGGAGCCACCGAGGCCGGGCCGGACGGCTTCCTGCCCGGCGACGGCGCCGAACTGGCCGCCGAATTGGAGACGGCCGAGCTGTCCCTGGTGGGCGGCTTCACCCCACTCGTCCTGCACGACCCGGCCGGCGGTTGGCGGGCGATCCTGGACCGTGCTCTCGCCCGCTTCGGCCGGGCCGGCGGCAACTCGCTGATCATCGCCGCCGACACCGGGGTTGCCGGTTACGACGGCCGACCGGTGCTGGACGCGGACGGGTGGAAGGTGCTGCTGGCGGCGCTCGACGAGGCGACGGTACGGACCCGGGACGCCGGCCTGCGCGCCACGCTGCACCCGCACGTCGGCACGATGGTCGAGGGCCCGGACGAGATCGCCCGGGTGATCGACGGCTCGACCGTGCCGCTCTGCCTGGACACCGGCCACATCCTGGTCGGCGGCGGCGATCCGGTCGAACTGGCCCACAAAGTGCCCGAACGCATCAATCACGTACATCTGAAAGATGTCGATGCGAAGCTGGCCGCGCGGGTCCGGCAGGGTGAAATCGCCTACAGCGACGCGGTCCGGGCCGAGATGTTCCGGCCACTGGGCGACGGGGATGTCGACGTACCGGCGCTCATCGGCGCTTTGACCGGCGCCGGATATTCCGGCTGGTACGTCCTGGAGCAGGACGTCATGCTCGCCGGGGCGCCCGCCGAGGGAGCCGGCCCGGTGGCCGACGTGGCCCGCAGCCGCGACTACCTCACCGCCGTCCTCTCCACCTGACACCCCATCCGTTTGACCGCTCCGGTCCAGGCCGCTCTGGTCCAGGCCGCCCCGGTCCAGGCCGCTCCGGTCCAGGCCGCCCCCGGCTGCGGATTTCCATGATCATGAGTGGATTTGGTACCCCTGGAGGTATCAAATCCACTCACGATCATCGAGGCGCGGCGGGGTAATCCGGGACCTTGAAGCCGGGGCCGAGGCGGCCGGGTCAGCCGAGGGGGATGGTCGGGGCGCCGAGGACGACGTTCTGCAGCGGCTCCCCGGCAACCAACCGGCGCAACTGTTCGGCAACAAACCGGCGGGCCCGTGGGTAGAAGGTCGCCGATCCCCCACCGACATGCGGCGTGATGATCGTGCCGGGCAGCTCCCACAACGGATGGTCCGCCGGCAACGGCTCGGGATCGGTGACGTCCAGCGCGGCCCGGATCCGGCCCTTCTCGGCCAGCAGCGCATCGGTGTCCAGCACCTTGCCCCGGGCGATGTTGACGACCAGTGCGTTGTCCGGCAGCAAAGCCAACTCGTCCGGGCCGAGCAGTTTCTCGGTCTGCTCGGTCAGCGGCACGATCAGCACCACCACATCGGCCGACGGCAGCAGCGCCGCCAGTTCGGCGATCCCGTGCACGCCCTCGCGCGGCCGGCTCGCCACCGGTACGACGGTCGCTTCGCAGGCCTCCAGCCGACGTCCCAGGGCCTGGCCGATCGAGCCGTACCCGACCACCAGCACCCGCGAGTCGGCCAGTGAATCGGTGTGCTTCTGCCGCCACTCGTGCTGGTCCTGATTGCGGACCCAGGTCGCCAGATTGCGCTGCGCGGCCAGGATGAGGCCGAGCGCGTGCTCCGCGGTGCTCGCGTCGTGCAGACCGCGACCGTTGCACAGCGTCACGCCGTCCGGCAGCAGCACGCGGACGTCGTCGTACCCGGCGTTGAGCGTCTGCACGACCCGCAGCCGCGGCATGGCCCGGATCAGCTGCAGCGCAGCCGGTTTCGCGTACGGCAGCACGTAACAACCCACATCGTCCACGTCGGACGGTGGGTCGGCCACCCCGTCGTACACCTCGACCCGCAGCCCGGGCGGCGCCAGCCCGTCCCACGGCACCAGAGCGCGAAACACCATTAGCGATACCCCTTTCTCCGCCGCCAGCCTAATTGAGCAAACCGGTCAGATCCGGCCCGGCGGCTGGCCGGTGTAGGCAGGGCGCGGTATCCGGCCGGCCCGGCTACCACAGCGGGCGTACACGAACTGTCTCCCGACGGCCGACGACACCAGCGCAGCGACCTTTACGCTGATCCGCATGTCCGATACTCACAGCAATCGTCAGCCGGTGGACAAGTCCATCTCCGTCCCGCAGCTGCTGGTCCGGATCACCGGCCTGCTGCAGATTGTGCTGGGCCTGGTTTTCTGGTCCGGCAATGCGAAGGGCCTGGTGCCCATTCACGTGGTTTCCGGAATCATTCTGGTGCTCTCGCTCTGGGCACTCGCCGTCGCCGGCGCACGCGCCGGAGTCGGGAACGGCCTGGTGGCCACCGCTGCCGTATGGGGGCTCATCGTCCCGGGCCTCGGCTTCTCGCAGAAGAGCATCATGCACGGCGGCGCGCACTGGGTGATCCAGGTGATCCACCTCGTGATCGGCCTCATCGCCATCATGCTGGCCGAACAGCTTGCCACCAAGGCGATCGCCGCAGCCGGAACGAGCGGAACGACTGGAGCGAGCGGAACGACGACCACCGCATGACCGGTACGGCCACCACGCTGGCCCGGGTTGAATTCGCCGGCACCGCCGCGGTGCATTTCCTCTTCGCGGCGTTGACGCTCGGTCTGTTGCCGGTGGTTGCGGTGTTGCAGACCCGGTGGACCCGATCGGGTGCGCCCGACCTGGAACGGATGACCAAATACTGGGGAAATCTTTACGTCATCAACTACGCCCTCGGCATCATCACCGGCCTGGTGATGGAATTCCAGTTCGGACTCAACTGGAGCGGCCTGCCCCATACAGTGGGGAATCTCTTCGGCGCTCCGCTCGCCCTGGAAACCATCATCGCGTTCTTCGCGGAGTCGACCCTGCTCGGGCTCTGGATCCTCGGCTGGGGACGGATTCCCGAGAAAGCGCACCTCGCGCTGATCTGGCTGGTCACGCTCACCGCGTACTTCTCGACCTTCTTCATCATGGTGGCCAACGGTTTCATGCAGCACCCGGTCGGTTACGCCACCCGCAACGGGACGATCGTCCTCAAGAGTTGGGGCGCGCTGCTGACCAATTCGGGAATGTTCTACGGCCTGATCCATCTCGTGTTCGGTGCACTGACCACCGGCGGTTTCTTCATCGCCGGAGTCAGCGCCTACCACCTCGCACGGAACACCGGGGAGAAGGAATTCTTCCGCAGAAGTCTCTGGATCGGCCTGATCCTTGGTGGCGTTGCGAGCCTTGCGACCGTGGGACTGGGATATGCGCAGTACGGATACCTCAAGAGCGCGCAGCCGGCCAAATACGCCACCATGACCGGCAAGCCGGTGTCCGGGCCGGCGCCGCCGGACTGGATCTCCACCCCGTTGAACGTGATGCTCGGGATCGGCATCATCCTGGTGGCCGTCGCGCTCGCGGCCGTGCTGTTCCGGGAACAGTTCCTCCGGTCCCGGATTGTCCTATGGGGACTGGTAGTGCTCATCCCGCTGCCGTTCCTGGCGCTGGTCTGCGGTTGGCTGGTCCGCGAGGTCGGCCGCCAGCCGTGGATTGTGTACGGGCTGGTGCGCACCACCCAGGCCGCGTCACCGGCGAGTACGGCCGCGGTGCTGTTGTCGCTGATCGCCTTCTCCGCCATCTATATCGCGCTGGCGGCAGTGGATTACCAGCTCATCGCCCGGGCCGCCAAACGCGGACCGCGGGACGACATCTTCGGCGAGATAGAGGTCGAGGTGGCGGCCTGATGCAGACGCTGCTGTGGGTCCTGGTGGCCGGTTTCTTCACCGGCTATTTCGTCCTGGAGGGACTCGATTTCGGGGTCGGCATGATGCTGGCGCGCGGGACCAAAGCGGAACGCAATCGGCTGGCCAGAAGCATTTCCCCGCTGTTCCTCGGCAACGAGGTATGGCTGGTCGCCGCCGTCGGCCTGGTCATCGGCGCATTCCCGGCGCTGGAGACGACGCAGGGCCCTCGGCTCTATCCGCTCATCGTCATCATTCTGCTCGCCTGGATGGTGCGGGATGCGGGTCTCTGGTTCCGCGGCCGGACAACGGGCGACTGGTGGGACCGTGCCATCGCACTGGCCAGTCTCGTACTGCCTTTCAGTTGGGGATTTCTGCTCACCGACGTCGCGGAAGGCGGCCCGGCTATCGCCCGCCCCTTGCCGATTGTCGGCGGAATCGTCGCTGTCGCAGTGGTTTTCCTGCACGGCCGATTCTTCGCGACCGCCAACCGCTATGCGGCCGTCACCTCGGCCGTCATCGCGATGGCCGTATTGGCGGTACTGCTGGCCAACCGGCCGGCGGACGCGGCCGGCTCGGCGACGCTCGATCTGCTTGCCGCCTTCGTCCTCCCGGCCCTGCCGCTGTTGCTCGGGGTGCAGGTCTGGCTGTGGCGGGTCAGCCGGCGGTCGACCGGCCTGCCCGGGTTCTTCTGATGCCGGCGGTAAAACGGCTGCTGCGCCTGGTTCCGGCGGCCCGCGTAATGCTCGGAATCGCTATAGCAGCAGGTGTTCTCGGCGGTTTGGCGGCGCTGGCCATGGCCAATCTGATCGCCCGCGCCCTCACCGGCGGCCATCCCGCCTACGCCGCTCTGGTCGCGGTCATCGTGCTCCGCGCCGGGCTGCTGTGGATCGTCGGCGCCGCTGGACAGCGCGCGTCGGCGACGGTGAAAGCCCAGCTGCGTAAGGATCTGCTGGCCCACACCCAACGCCTCGGCCCTGGTTGGCTGGCGACTCGCCGGGCCGGCGAGCTGACCACCCTCGTCACCCGTGGCCTCGACGGGCTCGATCCGCTGCTGCGGGACTACCTGCCGGCCATGGCCATTGCCGCCACCGTGCCGCTCGCGGTACTGGTGCAGCTGATCGTCGCCGACCCGACCTCGGCGTTGATCGTCGCGATCACCCTTCCGCTCATCCCGGTCTTCGCCGCATTGGCCGGCGCGAAGGCGAAATCCGCCACCGAAAAGCAATGGGCCGGCCTGCAGCGGCTCGGCGGCCATTTCCTGGATTCGGTCAAGGGTCTGCCGACGCTGCGGCTCTTCGACCGCGCGCAGGCCCATCTGACGACCGTGCGGCGGCTGGCCGAGGACCACCGTAGAGCCACCATGCGCACCCTGCGGATCGCGTTCCTGTCCGCGCTGACGCTGGAACTGGTGGCGACGCTGTCGGTCGCCCTGGTCGCCGTACCGGTGGCGCTGCGGCTGCTCGACGGCCACCTCGACCTGCGCACCGCGTTGCTCGTCCTGCTCGTCACTCCCGAGGCCTACCTGCCGCTGCGGGTGGCCGGGCAGCGGTTCCACGCCGGCGCCGAGGGGATGACCGCGGCCGAGGCGGCCTTCGACCTGCTCGACACCCCGGTGCCGACCCGCCAAAACCGCACAGCGTTGCCCGACCTGCGGACCGCGCCGATCGAGCTCGACCGGGTGACCGTCCGCTATCCCGGCCGGGATGACGCGGCCGTCGAGGATCTCTCGATGACGATCGAGCCGGGCCGGCAGCTCGCCCTCACCGGGCCGAGCGGCACCGGAAAGAGCACCCTGATCGGCCTGCTGCTCGGTCTGGTGACGCCGACGTCCGGGCGGGTGTTGGTCGGTTCGGTCGACCTCGCCGAGCTCGACCCGCAGCTGTGGTGGCGGCAGGTCGCGTGGGTGCCGCAGCGCCCGCACCTCTTCGCCGGCTCGGTCGCCGACAACGTTCGGCTGGGCCGGCCGGACAGCACCGACGCGCAGGTGGCCAGCGCGCTCCGGCTCGCCTGCGCCGCGGAATTCGTCGCCGAACTGCCGGCCGGCGTCGACACGCTGCTCGGCGAACACGGCACCCGGCTCTCCACCGGGCAACGGCAACGGATCGCCCTGGCCCGGGCGTTCCTGCGGACCGACGCCCCACTCGTACTACTCGACGAGCCGAGCGCCGGTCTCGACCTGCGGACCGAGGCCCGGCTCACCGACTCGCTCCGGCCGGCTCTGCACGGCCGTACCGTCGTCGTCGCGGCCCACCGCCCGGCCCTCGTCCGCGGGCTGGCGCTGGCATGAAACTGCTGTCCAAGCGGGCGATGGCTGTCGCGGTGCTCTCCGGCGCCGCCAGCGAGGGCGCCGCGATCGGGCTGCTGGCGACCGCCACCTGGCTGATCGTCCGCGCCGCCGGGCACCCGCCGCTGTCCGCGCTGGCGGTCGGGATCGCCGGGGTACGGGCGTTCGCGATGATCCGCGGTGTCCTGCGGTACGCCGAGCGGTTGGCCGGCCACGACGCCGCGTTGCGATCGCTGGCCGACCTGCGGGTCCGGGTGTACGCCGCGCTCGCCGCACTGCGCCCGGCCGAGCTGCGCCGCCGGCACAGCGGCGAGTTGCTCGGCACCGTCGTGGCTGAGGTCGACGCCGTCACCGATCTGGTGGTGCGCTGCCTGATCCCGGCCGGCAGCGCGGCGCTCGTCGCAGCTGGCGGGATCGCCGGAATCGCGCTGGCCTCGCCGGCAGCGGCCGGCCTGGTCGCGGTCGGGCTGCTGGTGACCGGCATCGCGCTGCCAGCCGCGGCGGCATGGCAGTCGCGGCGGGCCGAGCGCGGCACCGACACCGCCCGGGCCGACCTGACCACGGCGACCGTCGACCTGCTCGATGGGGCGGCCGACCTGGCCGTGGCCGGGGCAACCCCGGCGGCGCTGGCAGCGGCCGAGCGGGCCAGCGACCGGCTCGCCGGCCGGCAGCGGGCCGTCCCGGCCTACGGCGCCACCGCCGCCGTGCTGCTCGGCTCCGGCCTGACCGCCCTCGCCGTACTCGGGCGGACCCACAGCGCGGTGCTGACCCTGGCCACGCTGGCGTTGTTCGAGATCTGCGCACCGCTGCCGACCGCGGCCCGGCACTGGAGTCAGGTCTCGGCGACGCTGCGCCGGATCGCCGGGCTGCTGCGGACCGAGGCACCGGCCGCCCCGACCCGGACGGCCACCGGACCGGTCGAGGTGGCCGGTCTGCGGGTCGACTACGACGAAGCGCCGGCGCTGCGCGGGATCGATCTGCGGCTCGAGCCGGGGCGGCGGCTCGCCCTGGTCGGCGCCAGCGGATCAGGCAAGAGCACCCTGCTCGCGACGCTGGCCGGGCTGGTCGAGCCGTCCCACGGCACGGTGACCATCGGCGGTGTCCCGGCCGGCGGGGTGTCCGGGACGGTCGGCGGGGTGCTGGCCGACGCGCACGTCTTCCACACCAGCATCGCCGACAACGTGCGGCTGGCCCGGCCCGAGGCGAGCGACGCCGAGGTCGCGGCGGCGCTGAGCCGGGCCGCGTTGACCGACTGGGTCGCGACCCTGCCCGAGGGTGCCGCGACGCTGGTCGGGGAGGACGCCGGGCTGCTCTCCGGCGGTCAACGACAACGCCTGCTACTCGCCCGGGCCCTGCTCGCCGACCGGCCGATCCTGCTGCTGGACGAGCCGTCCGAAGGGCTGGACCCGGCCACCGCCGACGCCCTGCTGGACGACCTGCTGACCGTCACCGCCGGTCGGACCACGGTGCTGGTGACGCACCGGCTGACCGGTCTGGAGCCGGTCGAGGAGGTGCTGCTGCTCGACGCCGGCCGGATCGTGGCCCGGGGTAGACATGCCGACCTGCTGTCCCGGCCCGGGCCGTACCGCGATCTCTGGCTGGCCGAGCCGGCCGGCGCGCTGGCCGGAGCCTGACCTGCACAGCCGCAAACGCCGTATCGGCGGGCCAGTTTCGGCGTTTGTGGGTTTTCGGCCTTTCCGCCGCGGTCGCGGTCCGCGTACCGTCGCGTCCACAACGGACCGCGAAAGTCGGAGGCCGGAATGCTGCTCTCGCTGGACGACGCGCCACATTCCTTTCGCTACGTTCCGGCGATTCGGTACGGCACCGCGACCGGCGGGCGGGCGGACGTGCCGCTCTATCTCGACCTCCTCGCCCCGGATCCGCGGCCGGTCCGGCCCATTCCGGCGGTGGTCTATCTGCACGGCGGCGGCTGGGAGTCCGGTGACCGCCGCACCGCGCTGCAGCCGTGGATCAATCCGCTGCTCGCGGGCAACGGGTTCGTCGCGGTCAGTGTCAGCTACCGGCTCACCGACGAGGCTCCGTTCCCGGCCCAGATCCACGACGTGAAGGCGGCGGTCCGCTGGCTGCGCGCCAACGCGGCCACGTATTCGGTCGATCCGACCCGGATCGGCATCTGGGGCGACTCGGCCGGGGGCCATCTCGCCGCCCTGCTGGCGCTGACCGACGACGTCGCCGAGTTGGACGGCGATTGCGGTTCGCCGGGCATTTCCAGCGCGGTGCAGGCCGTCGTGGCCAGATGTACGCCGACCGACTTCACCGATCCCGCCTGGCTCGAGGACAACCAGGTCCTGCAGAAGCTCTTCGGCGGTCCGCTGGCCGACCTGGTCGAATTGCGCCGGCTCGCCAGTCCGATCTGTCACGCCCGCGCGGAAGCGCCACCGTTCCTGCTGGTGCACGGCACCGCGGACCAGGTCGTCCCGTACCGGCAGGCGACCGGGCTGGCCGAGGCGCTCGGAGCCCGCGGCGCCGACGTCAGCCTGCACACCGTGCCGGGCGGGCACCACAACCTGCGCCAGGACGCCGACGAGCCGTGGACCGACGTGCCGTGGACCGACCTGGGACGGCAGGCACTGGAGTTCTTCACCAAGCATCTGAAGGCCCGGCGAGCGACTTCCTGACGGCGGGAATCATCTTGGGTGGTGCCCCGTTGGGCACAGTACGGACGGCGTCTGTGTCCCCGGGTCCCATTAACAAACGCCGTCGCGGACTACCGTTCGGCTGGAGCCGCGTTCGTGCTACTCGCCGCGAGGCGACCTGGCGCCGTCCGCCTTCTTTCTTCCCACACCCTTTTCCCACACCCTTTTTCTCGCACTTTCGACCGCGGTACCGGTTCCCCGGTGCCGCGGTCGACTGCGCGACTGACCCCGATCAGGTGGTGTGCTGATCCGGGTTGTCCCAGAAGTAGCATTCCGGGTCGTACATCGCCGGGCATGGCACCGCCCAGGTGTTCACATATCCGTTCAGGGCCAGGTTTTCCTGCGCCGGCACGTTCTTCAGGTCGTTCTTCACGACGACGACCTGCGGGAAGTTGGCCACGCAGCCCATGAAGAACGGCCCGTCGGAAATGTGGATCTTGGTGATCTCCCAGACCAGCTGGATGCGCTTCATCTGATCCGGCTCGCGCTTGGTCTGGTCGTAGAGATCCCAGAGTTTCTGGACCGGGCCCGCGGGGTCGGGCTCCAACCGCGGCGGATTGCGCTTCCACGGGTCCACGTTCTTCTCGGTGTGCTCGGCCGCGGTGCCGCGCACCGCGTAGTACTCACCCTCGAGCGGGGCCCACCGGGCGCTCTCGATCGGCACCTGCCAGGTCGGGTTGACCAGGCAGTTCGGCCCGTCGCTGGCTTCCCAGTTGGTGTGCACCATCAACTGGCCGTTCGACCACTGCGTCCCGTACGACTGCGGCGAAATCGGGTTGCGCACCATATGCAGCCCAACCGCCTTGCAGTCCCGGACGAGCTGGTCGTCCTTCGCCGCACTGGTCGAGTCGATGTCGGCCGAATAGTCGAGGCGGACGGTGAGTTTCGTACCGTCGGCCATTTCGACGTATCCGTCGCCGTCGTTGTCCTTCAGACCGAGTTCGGCCAGCAACGCCTTGGCCTTGGCCGGGTCGTGTTTCTTGTACGAATCCCGCCACTGCTTGTAGATCTGCTTGCCCTGGTCGTTGATGAGGTATTCCACGGCCTTCGGGCTCATCGTGCCGGTCGTCTGCTCACCGGTCTGGAAATACAGCGCTTTCTGGATCGTGTCCCGATCAAAGGCGTGCGAGATCGCCTGCCGGAATTTCGGCTCGCGGAAAAGCTTGCGCAGCTTGGGATCCGGGTGGTCGTAATTCAGGAAGAAGATCGAGCCGGTGCCGGACCCGCTGTCCCACAGCAGGATCCGGGTGTCCGCCTTCTGGGTCGTCTGCTTCAGCGTCGACACGTCGGACAGGTCGATCTGGTTGAACGGACCGTGGCAGTAGTCCACTTTCCCCTGCTGGACCTGCAGTGCGATGACCTGCGCATTCTGGACGACGCTGATGTTGATCTCGTCGAGGTACGGCAACTGGTCGCCGTCCTTGGTGACCGCCCAGTAATAGGGGTTCCGTTCGAGCAGGATTCCCTTGTTGTTGTCGAACGTCTTCGTCCGGAACCCGAGCAGGGTGGGGCAGTCGGGGTTGCGGATCCAGTCGGCGTGGGTCTCCCACAGGCCGCCGATGGTGTCCCAGCCCTTCGGCACCTTCGGGTTGTACTTGGGATGGAACGCCTTGAGGTAATGCTTCGGCAGCACCCAGGTGGTGCCGTTGTGGCCGATTCCGCCCTTCACCCAGGCGGCGAGGTGGTCGGCCAGCAGCGGCGCCGGCGCGTCGTACGTGAGCTTGAGCGTCGTCTCATCGACCCGGCTGAACTTGCAGAGGGTGCCCTTGGCCGACCGGCACTCGTCCGGCGGCACCTGGGCGTAGTGGCCCGGCAGGACCAGGTCGTTCCACCAGAACAACACGTCGTCCACGCTGAAGGGCTGACCATCGGACCATTTCAGTCCTTTACGGAAATTCAGGGTCCATTCCGACGCGTCCGGATTGGACGTCCAGGTCTCGACCAGGCCGGGGCCGATGTCCTGACCGTCATTGATGTACCGCAGTGGCGAGAATCCGTAGAAGAACTCGCGGTTGGAGTCCGCGGCGGCCGCACCCTGGCTGGAGAAGACGACCATGTTGAGCTTGCCGCCGTACTTGCCGCGCTGCACCCAGTTGTGCGGAATGACGTACGGGTGTTCGGGCAACCGCTTGGCGACCGCCGGCAGCTTGCCGGATTTGGCCTGGCTGGCGAGCAACGGCGACTCGTGGAACGACTTCGGCGGCGCCAACGGCTTCTTCGCCGAGCCCTTGGCCGAATTGCCGCTCGGGGTGGAACTGCTGCTGTCCGAGGTGCCGTTTTTGCTGTTGCACGCGCTCAGCATCACCGATCCAGCGACCATCGCCGATCCGTAGAGAAAGCCACGTCGGGACATTCCGCGCTTTTCTACGGCAGTGTTGCTCGGCCTCATATGAGTCCCTTCGTCGGGTGCGGCGAGATCTGATCTGGCGAAGCGCTTCGACGCTGCCCAGCAAAAAAGCGTCAGCCCAACGGGGCGGCTTCACAGTAATCGAAGCGCTTCGAATGGGTGGATGTTAAGTGAATCACAGCCGCCGCGCAACGGGTTGCGACCGGAAGCGGAAGCTATTTTTGCCGGCCGCATGCGGCCATGGGCTGGCGGCAACCGTCGGCCTGGGACGGTTGCCGCCAGCGGCGCGGGCGCCGGGTATCCCGACGCCGGGCTCAAGCGACTCGGCGACGCCCCTACCCGTGCCGCAGCGTCACTGAGCCGCGGCGGGCCCAGGTGATCGCGGAACCGGGCGGGACGTCACCGAGGCGGCGGAAGTGCTGCAGGCAGTACACGCGCACCCCGAGCTGCGCGTGGTCCACCCGCACTGCGGCCGGCTGGTCACATCGCCGGCAGGTCAGCGCAGCGACGGCGCGGGGCCGAATGCTCGGCAGCACGCCCTTCTTCCTGAGCAAACCTACGTACTTGTGCATGCATCGAAGCTTGCGCGCCACGCCGTCGATACGGACAGGGGTAACAAAAAGAAGAGGTAACACGACGTGCTAGTTACCATGCGGAGAGTATTGACAGGTGCCGAGTTACGGGCTCTGCGTGAAGCCCGTAACTGGTCGCAGACTGCGCTGAGTCGCCGGACCGGAGTCACACGCAACTACTTGAGCATGATCGAAAACGGGCAGCGCCCCGGCAGTGCGCAGTTCTGGCGCCTGGTGGGACGGATCTTTGACGAAGAGGAGGAAGCCGCTGTGCGGCGCGCTGAGTTCCTGCGCTTGAGCGCAGCAGCTGTCACGGCGACGGCAGTTGCGCCGTGCGCGCAACCGGACCCGGCGACCCGATTGGGTCGACAGATCTTCAGCGGCATCGCCGCCGGCGACAGTCGGATGTTCGCCGGCAGCCAGACCACTCACGCCACCGATCTGGTCATCGGCGGCTACGTCTCCAAGCATCAGGCCAGCCGGCGACTGCTCGGCCGCTGGATGCGTCATCCGGCCAATCCGGTCCTGCAGGTCAACGCGGCCGGCGTGCTGGCGAAGCTGAACGAGCCCGACGCCACCGACGAGGTCATCGAGTCCCTGCGAGGGGACGAGCGGGTGCGCCGGCTGTACGTGACGGCGGTTGCGTCCCGGGTGTTGCGGATGCCGTGGGGGCACGCCGGCATGCTGGCCGGGGCCACCGACGGCGGGACGGTCAAGCTGGCCGACCACCACCAGACCGCACTGCTGGACGAGTTGGACAATGCCCGGGACGGCGCCGCACGCTGGTGTGCGCTGCGCCTCCTCGGGGACAATGCGGCCCGGTCGCGTGACCTGCTGCTGCAACGCCTGCAGGTCGAGCAGTCCCGGGAGACGCTGCGCGCCCTGGGCTCGGCGCTGGCGCATTCATCCAGTTAGGACTTTCCCTTGCTGTTGCTCACCGTTTCACAGGGCCAGGAGGTCGTGGCCGAGCTCGGCCGGCAATTGCGCGAGCGTGGCGTGCTCAATGCCGCGGTCGCCTCGCTTATTGGCGCCGTCGACACCTGCGCCATTTCCAACATGGACGCCGGCGATGCACTCAAGGACATTGTCACCGAATATGAGCAGCCATTCGAATTGTCCGGCACCGGCGAGGTCGTAGATGGCGAGCTGCACCTGCATGTGGTGCTGGGGAAGCAATTCAACGCTGTCCTGTCTGGACACTTGCACAGCGCGGAAGTCCGAAATTTCTTCGTGCGCGCTTATGTCCTTCCGTTCGACGCCGCAGTCAGCCACGCCTAACAGGTCAGGCTGGGCCGGCCACGCCAATAAGATTGCCTTCGGGGTCGGTGAAATGGCCAACCACCAGCTGGCCGCCGGGATTCTTTTCCGGACCCATCCGACGTATCCCGCCGCCGCTCTCTGCCTTCCGTAGCGCGGCCTCGACATCGGGAACGCCGACGTAGAAGACCGTGTGGGTGTCGTATTCCGCACCGCCGCCGATTCCACCGGGGATTCCGACACCGCCGTTATTTTCCTCGTGGTCCATGAATCCGTATTCTCCCGCCGCCGAGACCGACGGCGCGACCGAGCCGCCCACATCGAATTCCCATCCGAAAACACCCGCGTAGTAATTACGGAGCCTTTCCGGGTCCTTACCTATGACCTCGAAGTGCACTACCGGTTGCCCCATGACTGTCGTCTCCTCGACGTTGAATCCTGTTCCGCCGACCGTAGCCACCATGGTTGCGAAAAACAACTGTTGAGTTGTGAGTATGCATCACTGGCGGGTAATGTGGCGCCATGCCGACCAACCGCAGCTACGGGGACGCCTGCGGGATCGGCCGCGCCCTCGACGTCGTCGGTGAGCGGTGGGCGCTGCTCGTCGTACGTGAGCTGCTGCTCGGGCCGCAGCGGTTCTCCGACCTACGCCGCGCCCTGGGCAACGCCAGCTCCAACCTGATCGCCGACCGGCTCCGCGAACTCGAAGGTCGCGAGGTGGTGCGCCGCCGCAAGCTGGCGCCGCCGGCCGCAAGCTGGGTGTACCAACTCACCGGCTGGGGTCGGGAGTTGGAGCCGATCGTGCTGGCGCTGGGTGGCTGGGGGCTCCGGGTTCCGCTGCCGGCCACGCCGACGCTCACCGTCGCGTCCGTACTGATCTACCTGCGCAGCTCCGCGCGGCCCGACCCGAAGGCGGCGCCGGTCAGCATCCGCGTCCAGCTCGACGACCGGGTGTGGACGATCCGGACGGCGCACGGCCGGTTGGATATCGAGCCCGGCGAGCCGGCCGACCCGGACGCCACGATACAGACCGATCCGTGGTCGCTGAACACGCTGATCGACGAGCCAGACGGTCTCGACGCGGCCGTCGCGGACGCAAGCGTGGTCGTGACCGGCCGGCTGGCCGTGGTGCGCAGGCTGCTGCGAGGGGCGGGCAGTTCGGTGGCCGCAGGCGGGTAGCGGTGCCTGGCTTTGCCGCAATCTGGTCGCTGGCGGCGATTTCCCGAGTGACGATCTTCGTGAGTTCACCCACGGCCGCTTTCGCGCGGTGCCATGATGTGCCCCGGCCAGGGTCAACCGCATTCCTTCGGGGGAAACATGGCAACCGGCTTCGACGTGATTCGACGCGTGCGCGGTCGATACGCGGCAGCGTCAGCGGACGATGCACCCGCGTCCGAGCGGCGACAGGACTGCACCGGCACCGCCATGACCCCGGTGTCGGCGCTGGATGACGGGTGGCGGAAGAAGTATGCGCACGGAGCGTCCTGGCGGGCGGTGTACGCGGCCCGCGCACATGAGGCGCTGACCAATCTTTTCGAGGCGATGGAACGGGACGAGGTGGCGCTGCCGGACTCGATCGAGGTCCGGATCGACCGGCGACCGCAGGTCAACCGGCGCAGCGCCGATCCGCTGCCGGACGTGCTCGTGTTCACCGCTCAGCCGGCAAAGGACTCCTGGACCGCCTGAGCGGTGGCTGTTTCGCTGCAGCGGCACCTGACGCCGCCTACTCCCCGGTTTTGTTGATCATGAAGTTCCCGACGCGACACACCGACGACACGCCGACGGCGCTGCAGGGAACTTCATGATCACCGCGGCGGGCGGGCCGAACCGGCTGGATGAGCTCGGTGTGGGTGTTTGCCCTGGTCATGGTGGGAGCCGCCTGTCGGAATCGAACCGACGACCTATTCATTACGAGTGAATCGCTCTACCGACTGAGCTAAGGCGGCGCGCTTGCGGGCAAGCCGGAACAGTGTATCTGGCTAGGACGCCGAACCGCCTACCGGTCCCTCGCTCGCCGGAGACCCTTCGTACGACTGGCGCGACCCGCAGACCGAGGCCTTGCTGCACACGCAACGCTGCCCTCCGTCGTTGAGTCGCACCACCACCGAGTCGCGCGGCACGCTGTGCCCGATCACCCGGCCCTCACCCTCCGGCGTGGACACCTCCGAGCCGACGGCCGGCGCGGTCGCGGCGAACTCCTGGTACAGCGGGTGTTCGTATTTCAGGCAGCACATCAGCCGGCCGCACGCCCCGGAGATCCGCAGCGGGTTCAGCGGCATGTCCTGGTCCTTCGCCATCCGGATCGACACCGGCTCGAAGTCCTTCAGGAACGTCGCGCAGCACAGGTCCCGGCCGCACGAGCCGATGCCGCCCTGCACCTTCGCCTCGTCACGGGCCGAGAGCTGGCGCAACTCCACCCGGCACTTCAGCGTCGCGCCGAGGTCGCGGACCAGTGACCGGAAGTCGATCCGGTGCGGCGCGGAGAAGTAGATGGTCGCCCGGGCCCGCTCGGGCAGGTAGTCCACGCCGACGATCTTCATCGGCAGGTCGTGCTCGCGGATCAGCTTCTTGGCCGCCACCTTCGCCTCGGCCTTGCGCCGGCGCACCGTGGCATCGCGCTCCAGGGCCGGGTCGTCGGCGAGTCCCACGACAGTCGGCAGCGCACCGGTCTCGTCGCTGACCCACTGCGCCGCCCATACGCACTCGGCCACCTCGGGACCGTCGTCGGTCGGCACCAGCACCTTGTCGCCGACCTTCGGCCCGTACGCGCCCGGGTCGACGTAGTAGAGCCGGCCGTACCGGTTGAAGCTGACCGCGCACACCATTCCCATGAGGCCTGAGGCTACGGCGTATCGGTCCGCGGGGCACGCGTGCGGCCTGTCCGGTCACGGCCGGTCTGGCAGGTTGGCCGCGAAAATTTCTCGCGGCGGCGAGCCGGCCGCTACAGCGACGTCCAGTATCTGTTCTTGGACGGTCCGGGCGGCGCGGCCGCATAGATTGCGAACATCGCGGTCACCGGGCCGCCCGCGGACCAGGATCGTGTCTGCGTTGCGCCGCCCAGGACCGGCATAACGCCATCACGATCACCGGGCAGGGGCAGGCGGGCGGGTCACCAGGCAAGGGCGGGCGGGCAAGGGATCGGGCCAGTCGGGGCCGGCGCGCGGAACTCAGGGGAGGCGCAGCGCGGTGGTCATCGCCTCGACCGCAATCCGCGGTTTGACGTTGAGCTCGAGCGCCTCGCGGCAGGCCAGCACCGCGTCCAGCCGGGTGAGTACGCCCTCCGGCCGCAGCCGGGTCAGCCGGCGCACGTCCGCGGCCGCCTCGGGATGCGCGGGCGCCACCTGGGCCCCGACCTGGTCGAGCAGCACGTCGCGGTAAAACGCGGCCAGATCAACCAGCGCCCGGTCCAGCGCGTCCCGCTGCGCTCGGGTGGTCCGCGATTTCTGCTTACGTTCCAGGTCTTTCAGTGCCGCGCCAGCGCTGCGGGTCGCCGCGGCCGTGCCCTTGCCGGTGCCGCCGGCGCCCATCGCCTGGGCCAGCGACTCCTTCTCCGCGTCGTTGTGTTCGGCGGCGAACGCGGCGGCCTCCTCCTCGGCCGCCCGCACCAGCCGGTCGGCCGCGGCGAGGCACGCCTGCATGGTGGTGAGCGACGCCGGAATCGCCAGCACCGCGGCCCGGCGCTCGCGGGCCTGCTCGTCCCGGGCCAGCCGGCGGGCCCGGCCGACATGACCCTGCGAGGCCTGCGCGGCCCACTCCGCCCGTTCGGCGTCAATCCCCTCACCGACCAACACCGCCGCCACCGCCGCGGCCGGCGGGGTCCGCAGGGTCACCACCCGACACCGCGACCGGATCGTCACCGGCACGTCGTCGGGATGGGTGGACGGCGCGCAGAGCAGGAAGACGGTACGGGCCGGCGGCTCCTCGATCGCCTTGAGCAGCGCGTTCGCCGCGGCCTCGGTGAGCCGGTCGGCATCCTCGACCACGACGACCTGCCACCGGCCGCCGCTGGGTGCCCGCGCCGCGGTGAGCACGATGTTGCGCATCTCCTGCACCGAGATCGACAGGCCGTCGGGCACGACCATGTGCACATCGGCGTTCGTACGGGTTCGCACGGTGTGGCAGGCAGGGCAGGAGTCGCAGCCGGCCGTGTCGCACTGCAGCGCGGCGGCCAACGCACGCGCCGCCACCGACCGGCCGGATCCAGGCGGGCCGGTGAACAGCCAGGCGTGCGTCATCTGCCCGGTCCGTACGCCGTCGACCGTGCCGCTGCGATGGTCCGCGACGATCTTGCCGGCGGCGATGCTCGCGTCCCGGAGGACCTCGACGGCCTCGGCCTGACCGATCAGGTCATCCCAGACGGTCATGACATTCTCCGTTCCACGGTCTTGGTGGCCGGGTCCACCGGCGAATCCGCCGATCCAGGCGACTCAGGCGACTCAGGCGACTCAGGCGGCACGGTCGGCACGGTCGGCACGGTCGGCACGGTCGGCTCCGGATCAGTGTCGGCCACCCCGGTCATGCCGTGGTCGGCCAGCAGCGCCAGCACCGCCGTCCGGACCTTGACGGCGATCTCCTCCGGTGGCGAGTCGGCCGAGATGATGAGGTAGCGGCCCGGGCTCGCCTCGGCCAGGCTGTGGAACGCCTTGCGTACCCGGTGGTGGAACTCCAACGACTCCTGCTCGAGCCGGTCGGCGGCCGCCCGCTCGTCGACCCGGCGTAGCCCGATCTCGGGGTCGACGTCGAGCAATACGGTGAGGTCCGGACGCAGCCCGCCGGTGGCCCACTGCGACAGCCGCCGCACCTCATCGACCGGCAGCGACCGGCCGGCGCCCTGATAGGCCAGCGAGGAGTCAACGTACCGATCGGTGAGCACCACCCGACCGCCCTCCAGAGCCGGGCGGATCACCGTGTCGACGTGGTGGGCCCGGTCGGCGGCGAACAGCAGCGCCTCCGAGCGCGGGCTCGGCGCGGTCTCCTCCACGTCGAGCAGCAGGGCCCGGATCTTCGCCCCGAGCGGGGTGGCGCCGGGCTCCCGGGTCTCGGTGGTGGCGATGCCGTGCTCCCGCAGCCAACCGCCGAGCAACCGGATCTGGGTGGTCTTGCCGACCCCCTCGCCACCCTCGAAGGCGATGAACACGCCGGCCCGGCGCAACCGGCGGCGGGCGTTGCTGTCGCCGCGCAGGGCACTGATGATGTCCGCGATCAACGGCACCGCGGGGCGGTCGTCCATCTGCCGGTAGGCCACGACGCCGACGAGCATGCAGAGCACGCTGGCGCCGGCGAGCAGGAATCGGCTGCCGTCGATCACGATGTGCGCACCGCCGACGCTGAACCGGTGCTGGTGCACCAGCCCGACCAGGAACGGCACCCCGGCCAGGGTCCCGACCAGCACGACCTGCACCATCGACTGGGCGAACGCGAAGGTGCGACCGCGCACGTCGTCCTCGACCTCGGCGCCGAGCAGCGTCATGCCGGACAGGTAAGCGACACCGGCGCCGAAGCCGACCCCGATGATCGTGATCACCGCGTACACGATGTGCGGCGCGACGGCGACCAGCAGCAGGCAGAAGCCGGCGAAGACGATCGACAGGCCGAACAGCCGGCGCTTGGTCAGGTCCCGGGCGATTCGCGGCCCGAAGCTCATGCCGAGTCCCAGCCCGACGAAGACGGCGCCGAAAAGCATGCCGTACGAGGCGTCGCCACCGCCCAGGCTGGCCGCGTAGATCTTCCCGGTCGACAGCACGGTGCCGCCGGCCGCGAACGCGCCCAGCATGCCGACGACCAGGCCGCGGATCATCTTGGTCTTGCCGACGAACGACGCGCCCTCCCGCAGCAGCGACCACAGGCTGGCGCTCTGGGTCACCTCGGTGTGCCGGCGGTGGGTGCTGATGCTGCGAATCCCGGCCACGGTCACCGCGGCGAAGACGAACGTGGCGGCGTTGAAGTAGAGCGCGAGGTCGAGATGGTGCCGGATGAAGAACGGGAACGCCAGGCCCAGGGTGCGGCTGGCCCAGGCGAACACGGCGAACAGCCCGGCCGCCGCCACCGGGGTGATGCCGTACGTGGTGACCAGGGACAGTTGGTTGGCCGCCTCCAGCTGATCCTTGCGCTGCAGCAGGTTGGGGACCGACGCTTCCTTGGCCGGCCGCCAGAACAGGCTGAAACACTCGATCAGGAACGAGGCGATGAACAGCCAGGTCAGCGAATGCACCAGCGGGATGGTGACGAAGAGGCCGAACCGGATGACGTCGCAGGCCACCATCGTGTAGCGCCGGTCGAACCGGTCGACGAAGACGCCGGCCAGCGGGCCGAGGAACAGCGACGGCAGCAACTGCGAGACGAGCACGCCACCGAGCGCGAAGTTCTTCGCCTGGTATCCGGTGGCGAGCTCGGTGGCCAGGGCCGTCTTGGCCAGCAGGCCGAGCCAGTCACCCAGGCTCGAGGCGAAGGTCGAGAACCACAGCCAGCGGAAGTCCCGGATCCGCAGCACGGCGCGGATCTGCTGGGTCGAGGAGACCAGCGCCGCGCTGCCCTGCCCGGATTGCGGGTCAGGCACCGGACGACCGTCGCTGGCGATGCTGCCTCCCTGCCTCTGCTCGTACCCGATCACTGTATAGACGCCCGCGGGGACACTTACCTTGACCGATCCCCGACACAGGTGCGGCGCTCCAATTCCCATGATCGTGATCGGTTTTTGGTTGGTATAGCCCCAACCACCGATCATGATCATGGAAATAGGTGGCGGCTGGGGCGGACGCTCGACCGGCGCCGGGGTCAGCCGTCGAAGGGGGCCAACACGGTACGGAGGGCGGCCGCCACGGTGGTCCGCTGCCGCGGGCTCAGCTCGGCGAGCAGCGCGGCCTCGCGTTCCAGCAGGTCGCCGAACGCTCCGTCGATGAGGCCGCGACCGGCACCGGTGAGCCGGACCCGCACCCCGCGGCCGTCGGCGGGGTCCGGCCGCCGCTCGACCAGGCCGCGCTGCTGCAGCCGGTCGATCCGGTTGGTCATCGTGCCGGAGCTGACCAGGGTCTGGGCGATCAGCTCGCCCGGCGACAGTTCGTACGGCGGCCCGGCCCGGCGCAGCGCGGTCAGCACGTCGAACTCGTACGCCTCCAGGTCGTGCGCCGCGAAGGTGGCCCGGCGGGCCCGGTCCAGGTGCCGGGCCAGCCGACTGACCCGCGACAGCACGGCCAGGGAGTCGTAGTCGAGGTCGGGGCGCTCGCGCTCCCACGCCTCGATCAGCCGGTCGACCTCGTCTCGCATGCCGGGCAGTCTACCCATCTCTCTTGACATCGAGATAGCTGCTTCGGGATAGTGGACGGACTATCTTGATGTCGAGAGAAAAGGTCGATCGATGCCGGTCTGGGATCCGCAGCAGTACTCCCGCTATGCCAGCGAACGCAATCGCCCGTTCTTCGAATTGGTCGCCCGGATTCCGGTCGAGGACCCGGCCCGCGTCGCCGACCTCGGTTGCGGGGACGGCTCGCTCACCGCCACACTCGCCGACCGCTGGCCCGGTGCGGCGATCGAAGGGATCGACAGCTCGGCCGAGATGCTCGACCAGGCCCCGCAGCGCCCCGGATTGTCCTTCAGTGTTGGAAACATCAACGGGTGGCGGGCGGAGAAGCCGTTCGACGTGCTGGTGTCGAACGCGGCGCTGCAGTGGGTGGACGGGCACCTTGAGCTTTTGCCGCACCTCCTGGATCAGGTGTCGGCCGGGGGCTACCTGGCATTCCAGGTGCCGGGCAATTTCGACGCGCCGAGCCACGAAATCCTGGCCGAAATCCGGCGGTCGCCCAAATGGCGGGCGAAGCTTGGTGACTCCGCCGTACGACTCGGGTCACACGATCCCGCGGTCTACCTCGACAAACTGGCGCAGGCCGGCTGCACCGTCGACTGTTGGGAAACGACGTACCTGCAGGTGCTGCCGGGCCCCGACCCCGTGCTGGAGTGGGTCAAGGGCACCGCGCTGCGACCGGTGCTGAGCCTGCTCGACGCCGCCGAAACGGCGGAATTCATCGACGAGTACGGCGCGGCACTGCGGATCGCCTATCCGCGCCGTGACTACGGCACGGTCTTCCCGTTCCGTCGCGTCTTCGCCGTCGCGCGGAAATCCTCTTGATCGACAAAGCCACCAAATAACAAGATCCAAATAACTATTTCGTCTCGGCGGGTGTGACACAGCGTTGGAAATCCGGCGTTGCGGTCACACCCGACCAAGGGCGGACCACGCCTGATTACGGCCCAACCCGGACGACTTGACCATCAAGCCACTTCCTGCTGCCTCCTATGCGCCTTCATGCGCATATCTCGTGTTGTAAATGCGCTACCACGCCGCCGTGACGACGTTGCCGGTACGGTCCCGCGCAGTGTTACCGTGGCATTTCAGCGACGGGGCTGGCAACAGGTGCGCACCGCTGGGTCACTCTTCTTTTTGGAGGCGGCGTGGCGAGACAGACGACCGGAATGGCAACGGTCCGCAGACAACGGGACGTCGCTCTGGCGCGCGAGAGTTTCCTGCGCGACGATGCCACCTCCACCGGCGATGTCCGCGAGGTGATCCTCGCGTCCTGGCGGCGATCGCGGTCATCGCATGTGCCCAGCGACCACCTGCAACCCGCCCATGACACGACCGCCGACCTGCAGCCAAAGCTGGCGCACAGCGCCGCGCCGATCGTCCGGGAATTCAGCGCCGGCCTCGGCGATGCCCCGATGAGCGTCATCCTGACCGACCAGCACGGCATCGTGCTGGAGCGGGCCACCGGAAACAGGGCGCTGGAGCGACGCCTCGACGCGGTCTGCCTCGCCCCGGGATTCAGCTATTCCGAGGAATCCGTCGGCACCAACGGCATCGGGACCGCGCTCGAGGGCCGGGCGCCGGCGCAGGTCTTCGGTCACGAGCACTACGCCGGCCACCTCGACGAGCTGGCCTGTGCCGGGGTGCCGATCCACAATCCGGTGACCGGCCGGCTGGAAGGCGTCGTCGACGTCACCTGCTGGCGGTCGGAGACCGGGCCGCTGATGATGGCGCTCGCCCAGACCGTGGCCGGCCGCATCACGGCCGCCGTCCTGGACCACAGCGGGCAACGGGAAACCGCGCTGCTGCGGGAATACCTGCGCACCTGCGGCCGGACGAGAGCCGCCGTCATCGCGTTCAGCGCGGACGTGGTGATGCTCAACAACACCGCCAGACGACAGCTGGAGCCGGCCGACGAGACGGCCATCCTCGGTTCGATCACCGAGATCGCCGCGGCCCGCAAGTCGGTGACCATCGACCTCGACCTGCCCAGCGGTCAGGCCGCCCGACTGCAGTGCCGGCCGGCCTGGTGCGAGAGCGGGTTGGCCGGGACCGTCGTGCAGGTCCACATCACCACCCGGGTCCCGATGCCGGTCGCCGGATCGGAGCGCCGGATCATGCTGCCCGGCATCGTCGGATCGGGCGCCCTCTGGGAGCGCTGCTGTCACGAGGTGGACCGGTCGTTCCGGGACCGGGAGCCGGTGCTGCTCGACGGCGAGCGCGGCACCGGGAAGACCAGCCTGGCCCGCGCCATACATCAGCGGCACGACCCGGACGGGCACCTGCGGATCCTCGACTGCCCCGAGGATGCGGCGCCGACGCTGTGGCTGCGGGAGCTGCGCGAGGAATTGGCGGGCGAGTCCGGGACGCTGATCCTGCGTCATCTCTGCCGCCTCGACGCGGCGGTGGCGGTCACCGTGGGCGGTCTGCTGGGCGCGCAGGTCGCCGGCCGCGGCCCGTGGGTGGTGGCGACCGTCGACGCCACGCTGACCGACCGGCCGGACGAGCTGATCCGGCATTTCCCGCGCACCGTGTCCGTTCCGCCGCTGCGCCACCACATCGAGGACGTACGCGAGCTGGTGCCGTTCGTACTGCTCCGGCTGACCCACGGCGAGGAGCTGCGCTGCTCACCCGAAGCGCTGCGACTGCTGATGCGAGCCGACTGGCCGGGCAACGTCCGGCAGCTCACCGAGGTGCTGCGCGATGTCCGGTCCCGCCGGCGATCCGGTGTCATCCACCCAGAGGACCTGCCGCCCTGGTGCCGGGCCACCGCTGCCCGGCGGATGCTCACCCCGATGGAGTCGATGCAGCGCGACGTCATCGTCCGCGCGCTGATCGACGCCCGGGGCAGCAAGTCCGAGGCGGCGCGGGTGCTGGGCATGTCCCGCGCCACCATCTACCGCAAGATCCACGAGTACGGAATCACCACGGCGCTGTGATCTAGGTGGTCTTGGCCCTTGCCCGGGTCGTCTTCTTCGGCGCGGCCTTCTTGGCCGGAGCCTTCTTGGCGGCCCGCTTCTTCGGTGCCGGACCGCGCGCCCGCCGGTCCGCGAGCAATTCCGCCGCCCGGTCCAGCGTGATCTCCTCGACCTCGTCGCCCTTGCGCAGGCTCGCGTTGGTCTCGCCGTCGGTGACGTACGGACCGAACCGGCCGTCCTTGATCACCATCGGCTTGCCGGTCGCCGGATCGTCGCCCACCTCGCGCAACGGCGGGGCGGCGGCGGCCCGATTGCCCCGCTGCTTCGGCTGAGCAATCAGCTTCTCGGCCTCTTCCAGGGTCACGCTGAAGAGCTGGTCCTCGGTCTCCAGCGACCGGGATTCCTTGCCCTTCTTGACATACGGCCCGTACCGCCCGTTCTGCGCGGTCACCTCTTCGCCGTCGCCGTCCTTGCCCAGCACCCGCGGCAACGACAGGAGCTTGAGCGCGTCCTCGAGGGTCAGCGTGTCCAGCGCCATCGACTTGAACAGGCTGGAGCTGGCCGGCTTGTCCTTCGAACCCTCCGGCAGCGCCACCGTGACGTACGGCCCGTACCGGCCGTTCTTGGCGATGACGTCCAGCCCGGACTCGGGATGCTGACCGAGCACCCGGTCGTCGGACGGGGCGTTGAGCAGCTCCTCGATCTTCTCGTCGGTGAGCTCGTCGGGGGCGATGTCCTCCGGGACCGAGGCCCGGTCACCGTCCTCGCCGCGCTGCAGGTACGGCCCGTACCGACCGACCCGCACCACAACGCCGTCACGGATCGGGATCGAGTTGACCCCGCGCGCGTCGATCTCGGCGAGCCGCTCGGACACCAGCTTCTTCAGGCCACCGGAGCGCGCGATGCCGCCCTCCTGGCCGGCCTCGGAGCCGAAATAGAACCGGGTCAGCCAGTCGACGCCGGGCTGTGAACCGGCCGCGATGCCGTCGAGGTCGTCCTCCATCGAGGCGGTGAAGTCGTAGTCCACCAGCCGGGTGAAATAGGTCTCCAACAGGCCGACGACGGCGAAGGCCACCCAGGTCGGGACCAGCGCGGCGCCCTTCTTCCAGACGTAGCCGCGATCCTTGATGTTCTCCAGGTGGTTGGCGTACGTCGAGGGCCGGCCGATGCCGAGCTCTTCCAGCGCCTTCACCAGACTCGGCTCGGTGTAGCGGGCCGGCGGGCTGGTGGTGTGGCCTTCGGGGGTCATGTCGGTGCCGGTCAGCCCGTCACCCTCGGCCACCCGCGGCAGCCGCCGCTCGGCATCGTCCCGCTCGGCCGTCTCGTCGTCGTTCTGCTCGACGTAGGCCCGCAGGAATCCGGGAAAGGTGATCGTCTGGCCGCTGACCGAGAACTCGGCCCGACCCAGCTCGGGGACCTGGGCCTGCGACTCGATCCGGATCGTGGTCCGGAAGCCGCGGGCGTCGGCCATCTGGGAGGCGACCGTGCGCTGCCAGACCAGCTCGTACAGCCGGAATTCGTCGGCGGAGAGCTCGTTGGCGACCGAGCCCGGGGTACGGAAACTGTCGCCGGCCGGGCGGATCGCCTCGTGCGCCTCCTGCGCGTTCTTCACCTTGCGGGAGTACGTCCGCGGCTTGTCCGGCACGTAGTCGTCGCCGTAGAGCTCGCGCGCCTGGCCGCGGGCGGCGGTCAGCGCCGTCTCCGAGAGGTTCGTGGAGTCGGTACGCATGTAGGTGATGTAGCCGTTCTCGTACAGCCGCTGGGCGGTACGCATCACGCGCTGCGCGGAGAAGCGGAGCTTGCGCCCGCCTTCCTGCTGCAGCGTCGAGGTGATGAACGGCGGGTACGGCTTGCGGGAGTACGGCTTCTCCTCGACCCGGCTGACCGTGAAGGCGCCGCCGGTCAGCGTGTCGGCGACCCGGCGGGCCGAGGCCTCGTCCAGTTGCAGCGCCTCACTGCGGACCTGCCCGGTGTCCGGGTCGAAGTCACGGCCGGTAGCCAGCCGGCGGCCGTCCAGGGACACCAGATTGGCGGTGACCGTGGCCGGCTCGGTTGCGGTGGCCGTCTTTCCGGTGTCGAAAACGCCTTCGACGTCCCAGTAGCCGGCCGCCACGAAGCGCAGACGGGCCCGCTCGCGTTCGACGACGAGCCGGGTGAACACGGACTGCACCCGGCCGGCCGAGAGCCGTGGCATGACCTTCTTCCACAGCACGGGGCTGACCTCGTAGCCGTAGAGCCGGTCCAGGATGCGCCGGGTCTCCTGCGCGTCGACCAGCGACTCGTCCAGCTCGCGCGGGTTGGCCACCGCGTCGGCGATCGCCTGCGGGGTGATCTCGTGGAACACCATCCGGCGCACCGGCACCTTGGGCTTGAGCGTCTGGATCAGGTGCCAGGCGATGGCCTCACCCTCGCGGTCCTCATCTGTCGCCAGGAAGACCTGGCTGGCGTCCTTCAGCAGCTCCTTGAGCCGGGCCACCTGCTGCCGGCGGTCCGGGCTGATCACATAGATCGGCTCGAAGCCGTGGTCGACGTCGACGCCCAGCCGGGCCCAGGACTCACCCTTGTATTTGGCCGGAATGTCGGCGGCGTTGCGGGGCAGGTCACGGATGTGGCCGACGCTGGACTCGACGACGTACTCCGAGCCCAGGAAGGAGGAGATCATCTGCGCCTTGGTCGGCGACTCGACGATCACCAGGCTGGTGCCGCCACCTCCCGCGGCGCCACGGGCACGCGGCCCGCGCCGCTTGGCGCCGGCTGCGGACCGGCCCTCGGTCGCCGTCTCGGTGGCTGTCTCGGTCACGTTTCTCCTGCTGGTTGACACTGATTGCTTCGGTATGGCCGCTTGCGTCGGTATGGCCGCTCGCAGTGTGCGGCGACAGTGACGCCTCCTGCAAACACATACCGTTCCGGCGGCCGCGTCGCCGCCCTGTTCTAACGCCGCCCGCTGACGAATCAGGTTCGGTGTGTCCGAAGTCACCTCGCGTGTGCGGAGAGTGATCGGCGCGGTGTCCCTCGGCAGGGTACGCCTTCGGACTCCTTGACACGTTCCATGTCGCCTTCTACAGTCCGGTCACTTATTGGGAATGCGCTTTCCCGCTGTACCAAACGTCATTTCGCGTCCGATCGGGGACGTCCTCGAGCCGGCCGCATCGCACCTTTCCCTAGGAGATCGCCCATGCCCCGCGCGCTGAACCGCCGCCACTTCCTGCAGAAGGCCGGCAGCACGGCCGCGCTCGCGGCCGCCTCCGGTCCGCTGCTCGCCGGGTGTCACAGCAGCAAGAACAAGAACACGGCGGAGAGCAACACCAAGGTGAAGGTCCCGACGTACACCCCGTACGGCGCCGTACGGGCAGATCTCGCCGGAAACCCGGCCGGGCTGCAGGATGCCTACCTCCGCTATCCGGCGAACGCCAAGAAGGCCGTCGCGAGCCCGCCGGGCAAGGGCGGCGATTTCACTCCGATGACGCTGATCTACGGCGCGGTGCCGCCGGGGCCGGGCAGCAACAAGTACTGGCAGGAACTCAACAAGCGTCTCGGCGTCAACCTCAAGCTCAACGTCGTCCCGGACGCGGACTACGACAACAAATTCGCCGCCGTGGTCGCCGGCGGCGACCTGCCGGACACCATCCTGATCCGGAACAACCCTGCGCACCTGCCGCAGCTGCTTTCGGCAAAGGCCCAGAATCTGACCGAGTTCCTGTCCGGCGATGCGGTGAAGGACTACCCGTTCCTGGCCAACCTGCCCACGGATTCGTGGCGCAGCACGATCTACGACGGTGGCATCTACGGCCTGCCGATCCCGCGCGCGGCCATCGGCAACGCGCTGTTCGTCCGGACCGACATCATCAAGGCCCGCGGACTGGATCCCGACCCGAAGAGCTTCGCCGACTTCCGCACCCTGTGTAAGGGCCTCATCGACAAGAAGAAGAACCGGTGGGCGGCGGCCAACCCGTGGGGCATCCTCACGTTCGTGCAGGAGATGCTCAAGGCGCCGAACGGCTGGAAGGAGGACGGCGGGAAGTTCACCTCGGCGATCGAGACCGACGAGACCCGACGCGCCATCGACGCCATCACCCAGATCGCCAAGGACGGGTCATTCCATCCGGACGCGTTCGCGGTCGGCACCACCGGGACGACCAAGGTCAAGCAGTGGATGTACAGCGGCGCCGTCTCGGTCGACCAGGACGGGTTCAAGGCGTGGTCGACCGACGTCTGGGCCACCTCCAAGCCGCTGCAGGCCAACATCAACGCGATCGTGGCGCCCGGCTACGACGGCGGTCCGGGATCGCATTACTCGGGGTCCGGTGTCTTCGCGATCACCGCGCTGAAGAAGGCCAGCAAGGAGCGCACCAAGGAAGTGCTCAGCATCTGCAACTGGCTGGCCGCGCCATTCGGGACCGATGAATACCTGTTCCTGAAGTACGGGATCAAGGGCACCGACTACACGTTGAAGGACACCGATCCGATCCTCAACACCCTCGGAGCCAGCGAGACCAGCGTGCCGATCAAGTACATCGTCGACGGACCCGACATCCTGTACTCACCCGGGCAGGAGGCCCTCGCCCGCGCCGAATACGCGTACCAGCAGAAGGCGATTCCGGTGCTCATCAAGAACCCGACCGTGGGCCTGTTCTCGGACACCAACTCGAGCAAGGGCGCCGAGCTGACCAAGACGCTGACCGATCTGCAGACCCAGATCTTCCAGGGCCGGAAGAAACTCTCGGACTGGGACGACGCGGTCAAGGCGTGGCGGACCGGCGGCGGGGACACCATCCGCAAGGAGTACCAGGAGTCCTTCGCCAAGGCGAATTGATCCGGCCGGCCAGTTAGCCGGTCGCTGATCCGGCCGCCGTCATGATCGCGCGGATGCGCTCGGTCGACGTCCGGGGGCGCGCGTTCTCATCGGGCGGGCGCGCGCCGCTCAGGCTGAGCCGGGGATTGCGGAACCGTACGGCGCTGGCCTCGGGCCGGGATGCGGAGAAGTGCAGCTCGGTCACGCCGGTGCGCCGTACCAACTCCGCGACGGTGCTCTCGCTGACCCCGCCGCCGGGCATGATGACGATCCGCCCGGAGGCTCTTCTTTGCAGCTCGGCGATCAACTCGGCGCCCTCTGGCGCCGTGGCCTCCTGACCTGAGGTGAGCAGCCGGTCGACCGACAGGTCGATCAGCGCAGCCAGTGCGTGACGCGGGTCGCGGGTGAGGTCGAACGCGCGGTGGAAGGTCACCGACAGGCCGGCCGCCGCCCTGACCAGCGTCGCGGTCACGTCCTTGTCGATGTCCCCGTCGGGCGTCAGCGCGCCGATCACCACCCCGCGCGCCCCCGCTGCGCGGGCCGCCTCGATGTCGCTGACCATGACGGCGAGCTCGGCTCTGGAGTAGAGGAAATCCCCGCCACGCGGGCGGATCAGCACATGCACCCGCACCGGGCCGGCGGCCGCCACCGCCTGCTGGATCATCCCGAGGCTGGGCGTGATCCCGCCTTCGGCGAGATCCGCGCAGAGCTCGACCCGATCGGCCCCGGTCGTACGGGCGGCGGTGACGCCCTCGACGCTGTCCACGCAGATCTCGAACACCGGCACCAGGTCCTCCTCGGTCGACGGCCAGCATGGTTGCAGTAACTTGCGCGCCACAGGGCGGCATCGGCAAGAATGCTCACCATGACACTTCGCGTCGGTATCGCCGGCATCGCCATTGAGTCCAGCACCTTCTCGCCGCACCGCACCGGGCTGGCGGATTTCGACGTCCGGCGCGGCGACCACCTGCTGGCCCGCTACAGCTGGCTCGACTCGGCCTGGGCGGACGGTGTCGAGTGGGTGCCGCTGCTGCACGCCCGGTCGTTGCCGGGCGGGGCCGTGCTGCCCGAGGTGTACGACGAGTTGTCGGCGGAGATCATCGAGCGGCTGCGGGCCTCCGGTCCGCTGGACGGATTCTTCTTCGACATCCACGGCGCGATGAGCGTCGTCGGCCGGCAGGACGCGGAGGCCGACCTGGCCGGGCGGATCCGGGCGGTCCTCGGGCCGGACGTCCTGATGTCGACCTCGATGGACCTGCACGGCAACGTGTCGCGCGAGCTGGGCAGCACCGTCGACCTCATCACCTGCTACCGGATGGCGCCGCACGAGGACGCCCTGGAGAGCCGGGAACGGGCTGCCCGCAACCTGGTCGAGCGGATGAAGTCCGGGCTCGGCAAGCCGGCCAAGGCCTGGGTGCAGGTGCCCGTGCTGCTGCCCGGCGAGAAGACCTCGACCCGGTTGGAGCCGGCCGCCTCGATCTACAAACGAGTGGCCGAGATCGCCGACGAGCCCGGCGTGCTGGACGCGGCCGTGTGGGTCGGCTACGCCTGGGCCGACGAACCTCGCTGCCGCGCGGCCGTCGTGGTGACCGGCGATGACACCGCACAGGTCACGGCCCGCGCGACCGAGCTGGCGCGGGATTACTGGGCGGCCCGGTCCGATTTCGCGTTCGTCGCGCCGACCGGCAGCCTCGCCGAGTGCGTGCGGAAGGGACTGGCCAGCCCGGCCCGGCCGTTCCTGATCAGCGACTCCGGCGACAATCCGACGGCCGGCGGGGCCGACGACGTCTCCTGGACGCTCGGCGAGCTGCTCGGCGTCGAGGAGCTGACCTCGGGTCGGGCGACCGCGATCCACGCCAGCATCACCGACGCCGATGCGGTCGCCGCCTGTGTCGCGGCCGGCGTCGGATCGTCCGTGTCGGTCTCGGCCGGCGGCAAGATCGACTCCGGGCCGTCGGGTCCGGTGTCGATGTCCGGGACGGTGTCCTCGATCGCCGAGGACCCGGTCGGCGGGACGACCGCGGTCGTCAGGGTCGGCGGGCTGCACTCGATCCTCACCTCGCGCCGCAAGCCGTACCACCACATCGCCGACTTCGCCCTGCTCGGCCTCGAACCGGCCACCACCGATCTGGTGATCGTGAAGATCGGTTATCTGGAGCCGGAACTGTACGAGCTGGCCGGCGACTGGCTGCTCGCGCTGACGCCCGGCGGCGTAGACCAGGATCTGTTGCGACTCGGGCACCACGGCGTCCGGCGGCCACTGTTCCCGTTCGACCCGGAGATGGCCGATCCGGACCTGACCCCGGAGCTCATCTAGGGCACGGCTGGCCAGGCGTCGGCGCCGGGCGGCGGCTCGCCGATCATCTCGCGCAGCCGGGTCAGCCGCCGGCGTCCGGTGATCCGGTAGCCGGGGCCGCCGGCCCGCACACCGACGAAGGTCGCCGGTACACCGGCGGCGGCCAGCGCGGCGCCGCTTTTCGGCCAGGCCGGCTCGTCGGTCGGGCCGAGGCGCAGCAGGTAGCCGGCGACAGTGGCGGCGGGTGCGCCGGCGGCGATAACCCACAGCCGCAGGCCGGCGCCGTCGAGCACGAACCCTGCCGGCGCCGATTTGACCGCGCCACTGAGCCAGCGGTGGGCCAAGGGGGAGAGTGAACGGCTGAATTCGGTGCGCACGGCAGTGCCGTCGCTGTCGGCGGGAACCTGGTCGCCGGCCAGCCCGCGGTCGGCGAAGGCGGCGAGCAGCGCGTCGGCCCGCCACTGCTCGTCGACGATGACCGACAGCCGGGCGGTATCGCGGCTGCGGACCGCCTGCCCCGGCCCGGCCAACAGGCCCTGCAGATCGGTCAGCTCGGGCCCGCTCATGGCGGGCGCGAAGAGGGAGAGCTGATCCGACACGTCGAGCAGCCTACGGCCGACCGGGGACACTCCCCTGCCGCCGCACCACGCTGAATCGGTGACATCCGGGCAACCGGACAAACCCCGCGCCGCCCCTCCGATCGGCATCCCCGTCCGCTCACCTACGACACTGCTCCGCGGGCCGGAGCAACGTCGTAGGAGCGTGTCTGACAACCCGCCTACGACCGTGCTCCACTCCCCGGAGCAGTGTCGTAGGGCGCGGAGCGACCCCCTGCCGGCGGGCCTGAATCGTTGAGATTGCCGACACAGGCCGGTCGACCGGGACGTCCGCAACCGGCGAGCCGGTTTCGTCGCACCAGCCGATCCGGCAAGGTGGCAGCATGCGCGCACTCGTCTTTCACGGACCCTGGGACATTCGGGTCGAGGAACGGCCCGATCCGCAGCCGGCCGCCGACGAGGTGCTGGTCGAAATCCTCGCCACCGGCATCTGCGGTTCGGACATCCACGGCTTCACCGGCGAGAACGGCCGCCGCAAGCCGGATCAGGTGATGGGCCACGAGACGGTCGGGCGGATCCGGGCGCGCGGCGCGCAGGCCGAGACCGCCCCACCCGTGGGCTCGCTCGTCACCGTCAACCCGATCGTCATCTGCGGCCAGTGCGCGGCCTGCCGCGGCGAGACGGCCGGGCGGTGCACGGCCTCCAAGGTCATCGGGGTCGCGCCGGAGATCAGCGCGGCTTTCGCCGACCTGATGGTGGCCCCGGCCCGCAACATCGTGCCGCTGCCGGCCGAGCTTCCGGTCGACTACGGCGCGCTGGTCGAGCCGCTGTCCGTCGGCTTTCACGCGGTCGGGCGCGGATCGTGCAGCAGCGATGACGCGGTACTGATCATCGGCGGCGGACCGATCGGCCAGTCCGCCGCGATCGCCGCCCGCCGCGTCGGCGCCCGCACCATCACGGTCAGCGAGCCGGACGAGCGTCGTCGGGCGCTGCTCAGCTCGCTCGGCATCACCGCCGTCGAGCCGAGCGGCCTGGACGCGCTGGCCGAGGCACCGACCCTGGTCGTCGACGCCGTCGGGTCGGCCCGCTCGGTGGGCGACGCGCTGCGGGTCTCCGCGCCCGGTTCCAGGATCGTGCTGGTCGGTATGCAGCAGCCCAACCTCGAGGTCGCCGCCTACGCGGTGAGTGTCGAGGAGCGCACCATCGTCGGCAGTTACTCCTACACCGACTCCGAGTTCGAGGAGACCGCCCGCTGGGTCGGCGGTGCGCCGGCCGAATTGGCGCACCTCATCGAGGGCCGGGTCGGCTGGGAGGCCGCCGCCGACACGTTCACCGGGCTGGCCAAGGGCGAGAACCCGGCCAGCAAGGTGCTGATCTTCCCCGGCGGCGCGCCTTCGTGAAGGACCATCCCAGGGCCCTCGCCGCCGCGTGGCGCGGGGTCCTGGCCGGCGGCGTCGATCCGGCCGAAGTGCGGCAGGTGATCGGGGAACGGCTCGTACTGCCGGCGGAGGAGCCGGACGCGTGGCGCTCGGGCCGGCCCTTACGTGGCGTACGGACCGAGACCCGCGGCCAGGACGGCACCCCTGCCCCCGGCGCCCTCGATCCCGCCAGCGTGACAGTCCACAGTGGACTCGATCTCGGCCGGCATTACCTTGTCGACGAACACTGGGGCACGCTCGGCGCGCCGGTCGAGCGGCAGGTGAGCGTCGACTACCGGTACTCGCTGCTGCGGGTGGACAGCATCATCGAGACCGAGCGCGTGGCACTGGTACGCGGCCGCAGTCACCTGACCGCGCCGCTCCCGCCGCCGTTGCCGGCCGGTGCCCGCCGGCTGGCCAACGTCTTCGTGCCGTACTTCAGCAATGGCCGCGACTACGACGTCTTTCCGGTCTCCGAGCCCGACCGACAGTCTTCGTCCACTGTGGACATGCTGCCGCGGTTCGCAGCCAAACTGAGTCGGCGGCAACCGGTGAAAGTCGTCTGCTGGGGCGACAGCGTGACCGAGGGCGGCGACTCCAGCAGCGAGCAGACCGCCTATCCGGCCGTACTGTCGCGGCTATTGCGCGCAGCCCATCCGGACGTGCGGATCGAATTGACCGCCGTTGCCGTGGGCGGCTCGAACTCCACGCAGTGGCTGGGAGAGGAACCCCGATGCGATTGGGAACGGGTCGCCGCGGAACACCCGGATCTGGTGACGGTCGAATTCGTCAACGACGCCGGGCTGGCCGAATCCGCCTGGGAAGAAACGTATCTCGAGATCGTCAGCCGGATCCGTGCGCTCGGGGCCGAGCCGCTGCTGACGACGCCACATTTCACCATGCCGGCGATGATGGGAATCGACGACCTGCGCGCCGCCGACCCGCGGCCGTACGTGCGTTTTATCCGGGATTTCGCGGCGCGCCAACGGATTGCGCTGGCCGATGTCTCGGCCCGCTGGGAACGGCTGGCGAGCGAGGGACTGCCGTACATCACCCTGCTCGCCAACGCGATCAACCATCCCGATGACCGGGGACATGCGCTCGCCGCCGACGAGTTGTTCCGCTCTCTGACCTGAGACACGAAAAAGCCCCCGACACCACGGCGTCGGGGGCTTTTTCGTGCGGCTAAGCCTCGATTCGCTCCTGCTTCGGAGCGGTGCCGACCGTGACCTCGCGCCGCTTCGCGACGATGACCGCACCGGCCACGATCGCGATCGCGACTACGGCGATCACCACCCGCACGCCGACATTGGAGTGCTCGCCGATCGACAGCTTGACCACGGCCGGGGCGATGAGCACCGCGACCAGGTTCATCACCTTGATCAACGGGTTGAGGGCCGGGCCCGCGGTGTCCTTGAACGGGTCGCCGACCGTGTCGCCGATGATCGTCGCCTCGTGCGCGTCGCTGCCCTTGCCGCCGTACTGACCGTCCTCGACGATCTTCTTGGCGTTGTCCCAGGCCCCACCGGAGTTGGCCAGGAAGATCGCCATGAGTACGCCGGTGCCGATGGCGCCGGCGAGGTAGCCGGCGAGCGGACCGGTGCCCAGCAGAAAACCGGTCGCGACCGGAGCCAGGACCGCCAGCAGGCCGGGAGTGACCAGCTCACGCAGCGAGTCCCGGGTGCAGATGTCGACGACGCGGCCGTACTCCGGCTTCTCCTCACCGGTCATGATCCCGGGGTGGGTGCGGAACTGCTCGCGCACCTCGAAGACGACCCGGGCCGCGGCCCGGGACACCGCGTTGATCGCCAGCCCGGAGAAGAAGAACACGACCGCGGCGCCGATGATCAGGCCGACCAGCACGTTGGGCTGGAAGATGTCGGTGCCCAACGCGAGCTGGGACAACCGACCCGGTGTACCGGTGACGTGCGCCGTGCCGATGGCCTGGCTGACCGCCGTCTGGAATGACCCGAACAGCGCGGTCGCCGCCAGCACGGCGGTCGCGATCGCGATGCCCTTGGTGATCGCCTTCGTGGTGTTGCCGACGGCGTCGAGGTCGGTGAGGACCCGGGCCGCGGTCTCGTCCACATCGCCGGACATCTCGGCAATGCCCTGCGCGTTGTCGCTCACCGGGCCGAAGGTGTCCATCGAGACGATGACGCCGGCGGTGGTGAGCAGGCCGCAACCGGCGAGGGCCACGGCGAAGAGGGACAGCGTGACCGAACCGCCGCCGAGCAGGAAGGCCAGGTACACACCGCCGGCGAGCAGCAGGGCCGAGTAGACGGCCGACTCCAGCCCGAGCGAGATGCCGGACAGGATCACGGTCGCCGAGCCGGTCAGCGAGGTCCGCGCCACGTCCTTGGTGGGCTTGCGCGCGGTGTCGGTGAAGAAGCCGGTGAGCTGCTGGATCGCCGTGGCCAGGGCAATACCGATGAACACCGCGAGGAACGCGATGACGGCCGGGTTGCCGCTGGGCGTGTCACTGAGGTTGAGGCCGAACAGGGCGCTGGTGCCGGAGTGCAGCGACTTGAAGGACGACGGCAGGTAGGTGAACGCCGCGATCGCCACCAGAGCGAGTGAGGTGATCGCGGAGATGAAGAAGCCCCGGTTGATCGGCACCAGGCCCGAACGGTCGCTTTCGCGCAGTCGGGTCGCGAAAATGCCGACGACAGAGCTGATGACGCCGATGGCGGCGACGATCAGCGGGAAGAGCAGCCCCTTGGCACCGAACGCGACGTGGCCCAGGATCAGGGCCGCGACGAGGGTCACGGCGTACGACTCGAAGAGGTCGGCCGCCATGCCGGCACAGTCACCGACGTTGTCGCCGACGTTGTCGGCGATGGTGGCCGCGTTGCGCGGGTCGTCCTCCGGGATGCCAGCCTCGACCTTGCCGACCAGGTCGGCACCCACGTCGGCGGCCTTGGTGAAGATGCCGCCGCCGACACGCATGAACATCGCGAGCAGGGCGCCACCGAAGCCGAAGCCCTCGAGCACGGTCGGCGCGTTCTGGTTGAAGATCAACAGAACGAGCGCGGCGCCGAGCAGGCCGAGGCCGACGGTGAGCATGCCGCAGACGCCGCCGGTACGGAAGGCGATCCGGAAGCCCTGGGCTTCACCGCCCTCGCGCGCGGCCGCCGCGACCCGGACGTTGGCCCGGGTCGCCAGCGTCATGCCGAAAAAGCCGACTGTTGCGGAGAATCCGGCACCGACGAGAAAGAACAGGGCGCGTCCGATCCGGACCGACCAGCCTCCTTCGGTGACGGGGAGAACCAGCATCACGACGAAGACGAGCACCGCGAAGACGCTCAGCGTCTTGAACTGGCGGGACAGGTAGGCCGAAGCGCCCTCCTGCACTGCCTTCGCGATCTCCTGCATTCGCGGTGTGCCCTGGCTGGCGCTTCCGACCTCCTTGTAGAGGTAGTAGGCGAGGCCAAGCGCTGCGAGAGCGATAACGAGGATGGCGACGACGAAGCCGTAATCGCCGCCACCGATCTTCGCAGCGTCGGCAAGGTACGGGCGGGGCATGCGTCCTCCAAGCCGGCTGAGTATTCCGAACCCTTCGGTCTGCCGATCAGGGCGCGGAGCGGTATGACGCGAGCATGGTCGCGTGCGGTGCCGGGAGTGTAGAGGAGAGCAGGCGTTACAGCAGCGCCGGGGTCGAGCTACTTCCCGGCGATGCCGGCTAGCGCTTCGGACACCGTCGAGGTGATGGTGAAGACGTCGTTCAGACCGGTGATCCGGAGCAGCTTCAGCACCCGTTCGACGGCACAGACGAGGTCGAGCCGACCGCCCGCCTCGCGGGCCTCGTTGAAACCGCCGACGAGAACGCCGAGGCCGGTCGAGTCGATGAATTCGACGCCATTGAGATCGACCACGAGTTGCTTCTGTCCGGAGGCGACGATCTCGCTGATCCGCGCACCCAGGGTCGGCGCCGAATAGGCATCGACCTCTCCACCGACCTCGAGGACCGTGACCGGACTGTCGTCGTCGGCACGAAGTGAGAGCTCCACGGCACGCCTCCTGAGCATTGGTCGGTTGCTGCCGGTCGATTCGATCCTCCGATCTAATCAGGTCGGGGCGGAGTCGGTGCCGGGTGCCGCCATTTGCCCGACCGCGCTGCCGGTCTGGGACAACTGCCGGCTCCGGCATGCGGTGTCCATCGGCCGGGCGTGCAAGAGTGGGCACGTGCGTTCGAAGACATCGCCTCGTGGGCGGGAGCTTCTGGATCGGGTGCTGGCCGGATCCGCTTCCGGCGACGGCCCGATCACGCACGTCGAGCAGATCCCGGCCCGCGCCGGGCAGGCGACCGAATGGCCGGACTGGGTGCCGGAGCTGTTGTCGGACCGGCTCTCCGCCCGTGGCATCACAGCACCCTGGGAACATCAGGCGCGGGCGGCGTCGCTGGCCTGGTCGGGTCAGTCGGTGGTGATCGCCACCGGTACGGCGTCGGGCAAGTCCTTGGCGTACCAACTGCCCGTACTGTCCCGTTTGATGGCCGACCCGCGGGCCACCGCGCTCTACCTGTCGCCGACGAAGGCGCTGGCCGCTGACCAACTGCGCACGATCCGGTCGCTGGCGTTGCCGGACATCCGGGCCGCGGCCTTCGACGGGGACACTCCGCGGGAGGAACGCGACTGGGTCCGGGCGCACGGCCGGTTCGTCTTCAGCAATCCCGACATGCTGCACGGCGGCATCCTGCCGGCACATAACCGCTGGTCGTCGTTCCTGCGCCGGTTGGCGTTCGTGGTGATCGACGAATGCCACGGCTACCGCGGGGTCTTCGGCTCCCATGTCGCGCACGTGATCCGGCGGCTGCGGCGGATCTGCGCCAAATACCGGGCCGATCCGGTGTTCGTGCTGGCGTCCGCGACGGTCGGCGAACCGGCGACGTCGGCGGGTCGGCTGATCGGCTCGCCGGTAGAGCAGATCACCGACGACGCCTCGCCCCGCGGCGGACTGACCTTTGCATTGTGGGAGCCGCCGCTGCTCTCGCTGACCGGGGAGAACGGGGCCCCGGTCCGGCGGTCGGCGAGCACGGAGGCGGCCCGACTGTTGTCCGACCTGGTCGTCGAAGGGGCGCGGACGCTGACCTTCGTCCGGTCCCGCCGTGGCGCCGAGGTGGTCGCGCTGGCCGCGGGGCGAGAACTGTCGGAGTCCGCGCCGGACCTGGTGTCGCGGGTCGCGGCGTATCGCGGCGGTTACCTGCCCGAGGAGCGGCGCGCGCTGGAGACGGCGCTGTCGGACGGCTCGCTGCTCGGCGTCGCCGCCACCAATGCACTCGAACTGGGCGTGGACATCACCGGGCTGGACGCCGTGGTGCTGGCCGGTTTTCCCGGCACGATCGCGTCGCTGTGGCAGCAGGCCGGGCGGGCCGGGCGCTCCGGCCAGGACGCCCTGGCGGTCTTCGTCGCCCGCGACGACCCGCTGGACACCTATCTGGCGCACCATCCGGAGGCGGTGTTTGGCCGGCCGGTCGAGGCGACGGTGCTGGACCCGGACAACCCGCATGTCCTGGGGCCGCAGCTCGCCTGTGCCGCCGCCGAGCTCCCGCTCACCGACGCCGATCTGCCGCGCTTCGGCGCCTCCGCCCCGGCATTGCTGGCCGACCTCGTGCGCCGCGGCGTCCTGCGGCACCGGCCGAACGGCTGGTACTGGACCTCGCGCAACCGGCCGGCCGTCGACATCCGGGGCACCGGCGGGCGGCCGGTGGGCGTGGTCGAGGGCGCCACCGGCCGGCTGCTCGGCACAGTCGACGCCGACACGTCGCACACCAGCGTGCATACCGGCGCGGTGTACCTGCATCGCGGTTCCTCCTATCTGGTGGACGGTCTCGATCTCGAGGACGGCGTCGCGCTGGTGCATGCAGAGGACACGAACTACTCGACCCAGGCGCGCGACATCACTGACATCCGCATCGTCGAGACCCAGCAGACCCGGCGGCGCGGCGATGTCTCGGTACATCTCGGGGTGGTGGACGTGACCAATCAGGTGGTGTCCTACCTGCGCCGCCGCACCCCCTCGGGCGACGTGCTGGACGAGACGCCGCTGGACCTGCCGGCACGGCAGCTGCGGACCCGCGCCGTCTGGTACACCGTGGCCGAGGCCGCGATCGAGCGGGCCGGGCTCGGCCAGGCCGATATTCCGGGTGCGGCACATGCAGCCGAGCACGCCGCGATCGGAATGCTGCCGCTGGTGGCCACCTGCGACCGGTGGGACATCGGCGGGGTGTCGACCGCGCTGCACGAGGACACCGGACTGGCCACCGTCTTCGTCTACGACGGTCATCCCGGCGGGGCCGGGTTCGCCGACCGCGGGTACGAAGCGGTGCTGACCTGGCTGACCGCGACCCGGGATGCCGTCGCCGCCTGTGAATGCGAATCGGGTTGTCCTTCCTGTGTGCAGTCGCCGAAATGCGGGAACGGCAACGAACCGCTGGACAAGACCGGTGCGGTCCGCCTGCTGAACGTCGTATTGGACGGATTGCGCAACCCGGCTGCGTGATCCGGCCGGTCCCCCGGCGCGCCGGGCATGGGGTCGCTGATCTACCCGCCGGCTGGGTAGATGTCATGCTGAAGGAAGTTGGTGTCGTCCAGCGGGTGCGCAGTCGCCCAGCGGAGGTAACGATGATCATTGTCGGAGTGGTGCTGGTCGCCGTGGCGGTCGTGCTCACCGCCGCGGCGATCACCAGCAACGGTCAGCACGTGAAATTCGATCTGTGGGGCGTGCTGCACTCGTCCGTCTCGGTCGGAACCGTCTTCATCGCCGGCATGATCACGACCGTCGTCGCGGTGCTCGGGGTGTTGGTGCTGGTGGGTGCGTTGCGCCGGAGCCGACGCCAGCGCAAGGAGCGTAAGCAACTCGCCAAGGAAGAGTTCTCGACCCCGCAGCTCGAAACCGGGGCCATCGATTTCACCAAACCGATCGACTTCAACTCCCCCCGATTCGGCAAGGTCGGCGGCTCGGACACCTCGGGCAACACCAAGACCTGACTGGCGCGCCACCCTTACGGAGCCGGCCCGGCCCGTGCTTCCGCTCGGGCCTGCCACCGGCCCAGGCCCCCGCTCACCGGACACGTTACGGTCACCGTGATGACCGCGCCGGAGAGTTGGCATCCGGTCAACCGGGCGGCGTTGCGCTCCGCCACCGACCGGGCCACCGCACAGGCGTCCGCGGCACCCTGAACGGCGCTGGCCGCGCTGCCCAATGCTGCGAGGTCGGCCGCGGACTCGGCATGGTGGCGGGCCAGAGCGGCCAGGCCCCGCACACTCGCCGCGGCTCCGGCCAGCAGCACGATGAGCGACATGGTCAGCAGCCAGATAGCCCCGCTGCCCCGGTCGCCTGAGGCTCGGCGCGCGCGACCGGCACCCATGTCGCCGGCCACCCACTCCGATCGCCGGCCCGGGCGAATCCGACTCACGGCAGTGTGCCGGTCGGCTCGGGCAGCGCGACGGCGGCCGCGGACACGGTGAACGCCGGCAACAGCCCGCCGGCGGGGCGAATCCGGGCCTGGACGGACGTCCGGATCTGGTCTCGACCGGAGGTGTTCGACAGGCTCGCGCCACGCGGTCCAGTTGCCGTGACGAGCGATCGGGCCGTTCCCATCGACTCACCCCGGGCCAGCGCCCGGGCCGCTTCGCGAGCTGCGTCAACGCAACGCATCTGGCCACCGATCACCGCCACCGCGGTCAGCGCCGCGGCGAGCAGCACCATCAATACCGGCATCGCAACGGCGATCTCCGCCGTCACCATGCCGGAGTCGCGGCCCGCAGTCACAGATGCACCGACAACGCCGACTGGATGATCCTGCTGATCGCGCTGCTTACCGCCGAGCTGGTGACCACCTTGTAGAGCACCACAGCGAACGCAACCGCGGCAACGGTGCCGACCGCGTACTCCGCGGTGCTCATTCCCGCGTCTCCGCTGGGATGGCCACCGCGCAACACCGCAGCCGCCGTGCGCAGCGAGGAGGCGGCGCGGCGGAGTGCTTTCATCATGAGTGAACTCCCTTTTCTCAGACGGCCCGATCGGCGCCGGGCCTGACCTAACCTTCTTTGATGCCAGGGCTTTCGACAGCTCGCGAGCCGAATATGTGGATGGCCTTCGCAGCTGTGGAAAACACCAAAGAAATGTCAGCGGGTCGTGTTATACGCACACCTGCGGCACGAGATCACGGGCCTATTTCAGCGCTCCGGAAAGCAATCCCACCACGACCGGCACCACACCAATACAGATGAAGGCCGGCAGGAAGCACAGTCCGAGCGGAGCCATGGCGATCACGGATGCCTGCCGGGCGGCCGATTCAGCCCGCTGCGCCCGCTCGGCACGCCGGTCCTGCGCCACCCGTTCGAAGGTGGTCGCCAACGCGCTGCCACTGGCCGCCGACCGACGGACCGCCCGGGCCACCACCCCCCAGACCGGGTCATCGACGAACGGCTCCCACGCCCGTATCGCCCCGGACCCGAGCCGAGTCGCCGCTGCGACCCGGTGCAGATCGTCGGACAGCGGACCCGCCATCGCATCGGCGACAACATCGATCGCCTGATCTATCGGCATTCCCGCGTGCAACGCCACCGCCAACAGATCCAGCACGGCCGGCAGATCGCGTTGCCGCGCGGATCGCGCCCGGCGGACCGCCGCCGGCTCCAGCCGACGTAGCACCCGGTCCAGCGCGACCGCCAGGGCCGCACCGGCCACCAGACCGAGGATCGAGGGAAAGACAAGCACCACCGCGGAGCCTGCGGCCAGCGCCACCATTCGCGCCCGAGTCGCGATCCGCGTCGATCTCTCGGCCGCCGACGCGGGCTCATCGCCCGGTGTCGAAGCGAATTGCGCCACCCGTTCGGACGCGGCTACGGCGAGGCGCGTAGGCCAGATCAGCAGGCCCAGCCCGGCAAGAGCAAGGCCGATCATGGTGGACCCGTCCTGGGTAGGCCGGCTTTCACCCGGCGGCCTGGGCCGCGCCGATGATCCTGGCTGTCCACCAGACGCCCAGCGCATCCAATCCGGCGCCGGTCACCAGCGCCAGCTGACCCGGGACGGTATGCAGCAGCACCCGCATCGGATGTGCACCCATGGTCGCCCCGAGCCCCAGACCGAGAGCCGGTAGAGCCGCGAGCAGGACGGCCGTCGCCCGCGGGCCGGCCAATTCTGCGTCGATCCGCCGCAGATGCGCCCGATCCGAACGCAGGTCACTCTCCACCCGATCCAGGACCTCACCCAGCGAAGCTCCACTGTGGACGCTTACTCGCCACGCCGCGGCAATCCTGCGCAGACCCGGAACGGCCCCGCCGTCATCGGGACGACCGGCGCCGACGCCCGCGGTCTCAGGAGCGAGGATCGACGCAGCGTCGCCGCCCAACGCGACGGTCGAGGCCGCCTCGCGCAGAAGCGCAGCCGTCGGCTCCCCGACCGCCGCCGCGGCGGCCCGCAGGGCGACCGACGGACTCAGCCCGGCCCGCAGCTCTCCGGACAGCGCGCCGACCGCCTCCAGAACAGCGTCGTCCGTGCGCCGGGTCCGACTCCGCTCGAGGCCGGTCGCAAGCGTGGACATGGCGGCCGCCACCACCAGGGCCGCGGCCGTGCCGGCCGCCGGCCCGGTCAGGCAGCCGATTGCAATCGAAACCACCACGACGATCGACCATCGGACGCTGCGCGGCAGATCGCCGTGGAGCAGCTCGGTGAACCGGTTGGGCCGGGATGCCGAGGCCTCACCGCTGCCGAACATCGTGTGCAGCCGCCGGTCCCGTCCGCGAACGGGCGGCGCCGCGGCAACGGCGGCGCTCAGCAGCGCGAACACCACCGAGCCGTTCACCACGGCACCCCGATCGCCGGCCCGGCCGGCAGCCCGGCCTCGACAATGCGGGCCGGCGAGATCCCGCGGCTCCGCAGTAATCGGGTCAGCTCCGCTGCGCCGGCACCGACGCCGTTCGTGCGGCTCCATGCGATGCGGGGACGGACCCGGCCGTCGGGCCGGTCGAGCACACAGACCTCCGCCAACCCCCGTTGCCCGGCACTGTCCCGCACCAGGTGCAGCGCCACCTGGACCGCGGCGGCGAGCTGGCTGTGCAGCGCATCGGCGGTCAGGCCGCCGAGCGCACCCAACGCCTCCAGCCGCGCCGGCAGCTCGTCGGGCCCGTTGGCGTGCAGGGTCCCGCAGCCTCCGTCGTGACCGGTGTTCAGCGCGGTGAGCAGGTCGACGACCTCGGCGCCCCGGACCTCGCCGACCACGACCCGATCCGGGCGCATCCGCAGCGCCTGTCGCACCAGATCGCGCAGGGTCACCTCGCCCGCATCCTCGACGTTGGGTGGGCGAGCGACCAGGCGCAGCACGTGCGGGTGCGCGGGTCGCAGCTCGCCGGCATCCTCAACCAGCACGATCCGCTCGCCCGGATCAACGCACCCAAGCAGCGAAGCCAGCAACGTCGTCTTGCCCGAGCCGGTGCCCCCGGTGATGAGGAAGGCGAGCCGGGCGTCGAGCACGAGTCGCAGCACGGCCGCCGACGCGTCGGTCAGTGTGCCGAGATCGACCAGCTCGTCAAGGGTGAACGCACGCGCCCGGAATGCCCGCAGCGAGAGGCAGGTGGTCGGCTCCGCGATCGGCGGCAGCACGGCATGCAGCCGGGTGCCGTCGGCGAGCGTCGCGTCCACCCACGGCCGGGAATCGTCCAGCCGGCGACCGGCCGAGGAAGCCAGACGCTGGGCGAGCCGGCGCACCGCGGCATCGTCGTCGAACCGCACTGCGACCCGGGTCAGCCCCTGCCCCTGATCGACCCAGACCTCGTCCGGCCCGTTGACCAGCACGTCGGTGGTGGCCGGGTCGCGCAGCAGCTGCTCCAACGGCCCGGCACCGACGAACTCCGACTGCGCCTCGCGCAGCAACTCCAACAGGTCCGCGTCCCCGACGACACCTCGCGTCTCCTCCCGCAGGACGGCGGCGACCCGGGCCGAGGTCACCGGACCGCCGGACTCGGCGAGCCGTCTCCGTACCCGCTCAGCCAGCTCAGGCTGCAGGCTCATCGAATCCACCCGATCGGCGTGCTCACGCCACATCTCGCAGCTCGTGATGCCGTCCGCGCCGGCCGGTGACATCAGCCAGCAGCGCGCGACACAACGTGGCCAACGGCCCGCGTGGGCGCCCGGCCGGTGGCTCGCCCCGGTCGAGCGCCGCGACGAGGCCGGACTCGGTCCGCGCCGAACCGGCCAACGGCAGCCGCAGCGTCCGGGCGATGAGCTCGGCCGACAGACTCGACCGGGCGATCTCACGCACCACCACCTCGGTCCGGTCGGTCCAGCCGGCCAGCCGGGTCGCCGTCGAGGCGGCCGCCGCCACAGCACGCACCTCCGCCGGGACCACCAACCACACCCGGTCGGCGGTCCCGGCCGCGATGCCGGCGGCGGCGCTCGACGCCCGGGGCAGGTCGGCGACCACGATGTCGCCGGCCCGCCGCCCGGCCGCCAGCACCGCCTGCACGGTCTCCGCGGAGATCTCCTCCGTCTGATCGCGACCGGCCGACAGCACCGTCACGCCAGCAATGGTGGGAAGAGCCTCCCGTAATGCGGCCGCCGACACCCGGCCGCTGGTAGCGCCCAGCTCCGGCCATCGCAGGCCGCCGGCACCCTCGCCGCCCAGCGCCAGGTCCAGCCCGCCACTGAACGGGTCCAGGTCGACCAGCAGCGTCGACCGGCGCAGGTCCCGGGCCGCCGTCCGCGCCAACGCCGCGGCGAGCACGGAGGCCCCGGCACCGCCGCACCCGCCGATGCAACACAGCACCAGCCCGTGCGCCGCCGAATCAGTCTCGATCGACTCGGCCAACCGCCGGACCACAGCGGAGTCGGCGTCGGGAAGGGACAGCACCTGCTCCGCGCCAACGGCGACGGCCTGCCGCCAGGTCGGGGCGTCCGGCTCGCTGCCGGTCACCACCAGCAACCCGTCCCGGCGCGGCAGACGGGTGGCGACGCATCCCGGCAGTGCGTCGCCACCGACCACCACGATCGGCGCCGCCGTCCAACTGCCACGCGCCGACGCCGCGTCGACGGCGACCTCGACCTCGACCCCACCGGCGGCGGCGAGTCGGAGTAGCTCATCAAGCAGCAACTCGTCGGCAGTGATGACGAGCGGACGGCGATCTGCCATTGCCGGGCACCTCCTGTGGTTGCCTCCGATGACACCGGATCAGCGGGCGCCGAGGCAGGGTCCAAGCGAAGTTGTGGACAACCTCCCGGCCTGTGGACAGCGACTTGACAGGCCGGAAAACGCCGTACGGCGGGGAAATAGCTGCCAGAGGCCACCATCCGGGACAGTGCCGCCCAAACAGAGGTGCCCCCGCAAAACAGGGCGGCCCCCGCCGGGGGGAAGGCGGGGGCCGCGTCATTGCCCGACTCCGGCGGTGGGAGCCGGACGGGTGAGAGGACTTTCATGTCCTGTAGTTGAAGCGTCCCACGCCAGGACCGATCCGTCGACCGGACCGCCGCGGGCGATTCACCGGTCTGCGCCGGATCGAAGTGATGCTGTACCCGCTGCCGGAGCCGCCGCCTCCGATCGAAGTGCGCTTTAGCCTCGTCCGGTGCAAATCCCGCGGGGTAAAGCGCACTTCGATCGGCGGAGGGTGGGTGCACGCCGGGTAAAGCGCACTTCGATCGGAGGCGGGGAGAGGAGGGTGAGGACGAGGGAGAGGGAGACGGAGACGGAGAGGTGCACCGTGACCCGGGAGAGATGCGCGGGACGACCTCCTCAGTGACACCACAGATACCGGCGATAAGCTCATATCGATGGACGCCGCAGCGTTTTTCGACCTCGACAAGACGGTCCTCGCCAAATCAAGCACGCTGGCGTTCGGCCGACCCTTCATGCAGGGCGGCCTGATCAACCGGCGCGCCGCCCTCAAGGCCACGTATGCCCAGTTGGTCTTCGCGCGGATGGGCGCCGACGCGGTGGCGATGGACCGGATGCGGGACCAGATCGCCGAGCTCTGCACCGGCTGGGACGTGCAGGTCGTACGGGAGATCGTGGAGGAGACGTTGGTCGACATCGTCGACCCGCTCATCTACGCCGAGGCGGCCGAGCTGATCGAGTTGCACCGCACCGCCGGGCGCGAGGTGGTGCTCGTCTCCAGCAGTGGTCTGGAGGTGGTCGGACCGATTGGCGAAATGCTCGGCGTCGACCGGGTGATCGCCACCCGGATGGTGATCCGCGACGGTCGGTACACCGGCGAGATCGACTTCTACGCGTACGGCGACAACAAGGCGGTCGCCATCCGCGAGCTGGCCGCGGGCGCGGGGTACGACCTGGCGCACTGCTACGCCTACAGCGACTCGATCACCGACCTGCCGATGCTGGCGGCCGTCGGGCATCCGACCGCGGTCAACCCGGATCGGGCCCTGCGGCGAGAGGCCATGGCGCAGGGCTGGCCCCTCGTCGTATTCGACAAGCCCGTTTCGCTGCGGTCCCGGTTGTCGCTGGCCCGGCAGTCCCGCCCGGTCATCGGCACCGCGGTCGGGTTGAGCGCCGCCGCCGGAATCGCCTGGTACGCCCGCTCCCGCCGCAGCCGGGCGTGAGATTTCTTCGCAATCACCGCGACACGCCGACAATTTCACTGGCCTTTCGGATAATTTGGACACCCTCTTCACAGCGCGCGATAACAGGCGTAAGAATGGAGTCACGGAGGACGACTTCAGACTATCGAGAGGACGAATTCCGAGCACGAGCATCGGGCACCCACGCGAGTCTCCAGCCCGCGAGTGGCAGAGTCTACGTGGACTGCAAAGCGGCCTGCGTAAGACAATAAAGGTGCACGCATGGTAACCCGATGTCCGGCCGAACGGCGCCCTGCCCAGGGCGCCGTTCGCGCGTCCGGGGTCATTTTTAGTTCGATTGCGTACGAATAACAATGGCCGCATTTATTAGCGTAAAACAATTCCGTCAAACGACCGGCAAAATCAATTGCAGCGCGTCGGGTCGTCGACATAGTCACCCATTGCCAGTTCGACTCCGTGCGCCCGCAGCAGCGTTGCGCAGTGCCGCGCGGCCGTACGCAGCGCCGCCGGGTTCAGCCCCACAACGGTCGACTCGATACCTGAAGGCAGCTCCAGGCCGGCAGTCTCCAGAATGGACGTGAGACCGAACGCGGGATAGTCCACATCGTGACCCGCGACCCAGAGCCGGAAGAGTTCGGCCCGCGCGTCCTCCAGTTTGACCCGCGCCTCCCAGAGCGAGCCGCGCTGCAGGTACTTCGCCAGGTCGGCCAGCGCGATCCAGCCCAGGAAGGTCCATTCCCGGACCTGCGCCGCCGAGGAACGGTAGGCGGACGGCCGCCATGGCGTCGCCAGCCGACCGTCCTTGTCCAGCAGGGCAACCGACGGTGGCGGCAGGCCGGGACGGGCCTCGGCCGGCATCACCACGAGACTCAACTGAAGCCCGTCCGCGTACTGCACGAAGGTATGCGTGGCGTCCGTCCCGAACGGCTGGTGCAGCACGTCGATCACCGGGCCCAGCTCGCGGACCAGCCCGTCGACCGTTGCCACGGTGGTCGGCCAGTCGACGACTCCGGCGCCACAGTCCACATCGGACAATTCGTCGCCGGCGCCGCGGGACAGCGAGCAGCTCAACTCGAACCAGCGCCACGCCGGGTCCGGCCCGATCAGCTCCAACAATCGCCGCAACAGGTCGCGCTGCCGGCCGACCGCGGCCGGCATCGAGTCGAGAAAGTCCAGGCTCACCCGCGCAGCACCGCCTCGCAGATCGCCAGCCCCTCCTGGGCGCCCCGCTCGGCCGCCGAGCAGCAGTGCAGCAGCCACCGCGTCACGCCGCCCGCAGATCCGGTGCCGTAGGCGGCGAGCGCGGACGGGTAGTCGGCGCCGGACTCGAGATGGCCCACTTCAGGTACGGAGAGCGCCTTCGGGTCCATTCCGCAGGCCACCATCGTCAGCCGGGCGGCGGCCCGCGCCACCACGCCGTTGGCGATCGCGAACGGGGCCAGCGCAAGCAGTTCCCCGTGTACGACCGCGGCGCGCACCACCGCCGGCACGTCCCCGCTGGGCGCGATGATGACGCCGGCCAGCGCGGTCAGCCGGGCGGAGTCCGCGGTGTCCGGCCGGCCCAGCTCGACGGCCCGACCGGCCGCGGCGAGCACATGCAGCCGGGCCAGCACCTGCATCGGCGCCACCCGCCAGGTCGCGGTCAGCCCACCGAGCGCGCCGCTGGCCCGCAACGCGCCTTGCAGCACCGGATCGGTGATCGCACCGGTCCGCACCTCGGCCAGCGGATAGTCGGCCCCGTCCAGCGCCGCCGACGCCCGCGCTCCGTGCAGGGCGGCCTCGGCGCTCACCTCGGTGCTGCGCCAGCGCAGCACCCGGTGCCGGCGCAGCGCGTCGACGGCGTCGCGCGCGCTGTCCGCGGCGGCCGCGACGCCGGGCAACTCCAGCAGTGGCAACAGGGGATCGGTAGCGACAGAAGGCATTCCCCGAGCCTAGGCGACGGTCCCATCCCGTCCGTGATCATGCAGAAAGGGTCCGTCCGTACGGCGTGTCGCGGACCCTTTCTGCATGATCACGACAAAGGGCGAGCCGGAACGGGATCAGGAGGCGCGGCCCTGCACGTACAGCCGCGCGATGACGTCCTCGATCGCCGGCTCGGCGATCGAGAGGTCGGCCAACGGATAGTTGGCGGCGATCTGCGACACCAGCGGCGCCGCGCTGGCCGAGGCCGGGAAGGCCAGCCACTGCCGCGGTCCGTCGGTCCGGACCACCCGCGCCGCGCCGGCCGAGATCGGTGGCATCGGCCGGTCCAGGTCGACGATCATGGTCCGCTCGCTCTCGCCGAGGGCGTGCAGCCCCGGCAGCCCGCCGTCGTAGACCAGCCGGCCGTGATCGATCACCATCACCCGCGAGCAGAGCTGCTCGATGTCGGTCAGGTCGTGCGTGGTGAGCAGCACCGTGGTGCCCTGCTCCGCGCGCAGGTCGCGGAGGAATTCCCGGACCTTCACCTTGCTGATGATGTCCAGGCCGATCGTCGGCTCATCCAGATACAGCACGTCCGGGTCGTGCAGCAGGGCGGCGGCGATGTCACCGCGCATCCGCTGGCCGAGCGAAAGTTGCCGCACCGGCACATCCAACAGCGGTTCGAGCTCGAGCAATTCCACAAACCGGTCGAGATTCTCCCGATAGCGGGCCGCCGGGATTCGGTAGATCCGCCGCAGCAGGCCGAAACTGTCCCGCAATGGCAGGTCCCACCACAGCGTGGTGCGCTGGCCGAACACCACCCCGATCCGCCGCGCCAGGCCGACCCGCTCCCGGGCCGGCTCGACGCCGGCGACCAGGAGCCGTCCGCTGCTGGGCACCAGGATTCCGGTCAGCATCTTGATTGTCGTCGATTTGCCGGCTCCATTCGGGCCGATATAGCCGACCATTTCGCCGGCCGCGACGGAGAACGTCAGGCCGGAGACCGCGTTGACCTCCCGCCGGCTGCGCCGCATTCCCTTCGTACGTTGCCTGACCACGAACGTCTTGGCGACGTTCTCCACCTCGATCACGACTCAACTCCCTGTGCTGCGATAGCTGCGAATTCCGGCCTGCCAGACCCATCCGGCCACCGCGCCGAGCAGTACGGCGACGATCGGCGATCCGTACTGGAGAAATGCCGGAATGCCGGCCGGCATCGGTCGGCCGAGAATGTGCAGTGCCGGCATCCAATTGACGAAACCCAGCGGCACGATGAGGGTCGCGCCCCGGACCAGTTCCCGGGCGAAGATGGTTGGCGGGTACTGGGTCAGAAAATTTCCGCCGTAGGTAAAGGCGTTCACGACCTCGGACGCATCCGTGGAGAGAAATTGGAAGGCGGCGCCAAACACGAAGATCGCACAGAAGATCGCCGTCCCGCTGATCAGCATGACCGGGACCAGCACGATCCGGTCGGCGGTCCAGTGCACCGGCAGCCGGGTCATCGACCAGACCAGGACGACGCTTGCCTGCGATATGCGGCCGAGCCGGCGCAATTCGAAACGGTCGGCCGACATCTGCACAATGGGCGCCACCGGCCGGATCAGCATCACGTCGAACGATCCGTCCCGCACCCGCCGGCCCAGCCGGTCGACATTTCCGCAGAGCAGGTCGGCCATTCCCAGCGCAAAGCTGGAGCTCGCGTAGAGAAACGCGACCTCCGGCAGGGTGTAACCGCCCAGTGTGTGCGTGTGGGTGAACATGATGCCGACCGTCACGAAGTCCAGTCCGGTGATAACGAACTGCCCAACCGTCAGGAGCACGAAGGAGGTCCGGTAGACCATGGCGGACCTGACCCACATGGCGACGATCACGAAATACGCGCGCAGCGATTCAGCCACCCTGCACCACCACTCGTCGCGTCGCCACGGCGGTGGCCGCCCGGCCGAGCAGGAGCACGACGATCGCCCAGAGCGCCTCGAACCGCAACGAGGCGAGCACATCCGCCTTGCCCAGCAGCACATCCACCGGCACCTGCAACAGCGAGGACCACGGCAGGTTACGGGCCAACGAGCCCAACCAGGACGGAAACACCGTCAGCGGCAACACCATGCCGGACATGAACATCGCCAGCAGACCGGCCAGCTGTTCCAGCCCGCGGGCATCCAACAACCAGAAGCCCGCCAGCGCCACCAGATACCGCAGCCCGAAACTGACGACCACCCCGAGAAAGATCGAGACCGCGAAGGCCAACCAGGTCAGCGGATTAGTGGGCAGCGGCAGCCGGAATACGACCGCGCCGATCAATAGCGGCGGCAGCCCCCGACCGGTGAGATGGAAGGCGGCCCGGCCGAGATCGGAGGCCAGCCACCAGCCCTGCAGGTCGACCGGGCGGTAGAGATCGATCGCGATATCGCCATTGCGCACCCGTTCGGCGAAATCCTCAGAAAAACCGCCGCCGAAGATCGCGCAGGTGATGAGCAGCGCCTGACCAATGAAGACGTAGGTGACGGCCTGCGATTTATCGTATCCACCCAGGTGCGGCCGCACCTTCCACAGCGCGATGTACGTGTACGCCATGATGAAGCCGAAGATCGTGTTGGTGAAGATGCCGGCGAACGTCGCCGCGCGGTACGTGGAATAGCGGCGGAAACTCCGCCGGAAGACGGCCGCGTACACCGTCATTGGACACCCCTCCCTTGAGCGGAAATGGGCAGCGCGAATTGCCCGCGCAGCGGGGAATGCGCGACGAGGTGAGCGTCGCGTGGATGTCGGGGATGAGGACCGGCGCAGTAGCTTAGCGACCTGGCCCGGCGCACGCAAACGGGTATGCAGTTTCGTGCTCGTCGTAGCATGGTGACCATGTCGACCGCGCTGGTCTTGCTGCTGATTGTGGCCGCAATTGTCGGTCTGGCCGTTCTCATGCGAGCGGTAACCCGTAACCACCGCAATTTCGGCAGCGCTGCTGAGCAGGCCGCATATCAGACATTGCACACGGCGTCCCTCGCCGCGCCGGCATTGCGCGGCGGCCTGAGTGAACAGAGCGCCGGCCGGGCGGCGCGCCATTTCCGCGCACTGCTCGATGTGACGGCGGTGTCGATCACCGACGGCGAGCAATTGTTGACCTGGGACGGTCGCGGAGAGTCACATGCGAGCGAGGTGATGACCTTCGCCGACAATACGTTGCACACCGGCCGTACCCAGGTGCTGGAGCCCGACCAGGCCGGTTGCGCCGATGCCACCTGCCCGATCCTGCATGCCGTCATCGCCCCGCTGACCGTCGAGGACCGGGTCGTCGGGACGATCGGCGCCTATGGCGTGACCGCCACGGCGGCTCTGATCCGCGCGGTGACGGAGGTCGGTCGCTGGGCCTCCACCCAACTCGAGCTCGCCGAGCTCGACCGGTCCCGGACCCGTCTGGCCGAGGCTCAGGTTCGCGCGCTACGGGCGCAGATATCGCCGCATTTCATCTACAACTCACTGACCACCATCGCCTCTTTTGTGCGGACGAATCCCGAGCGGGCCAGGGAGCTCCTGCTGGAGTTCGCGGATTTCACCCGGTATTCCTTCCGGACCCGCGGCGATTTCACCACTCTCGCCGACGAATTGATGGCAATTGAGCGGTACGTTGCGCTCGAACAGGCCCGGTTCGGTGACCGGCTGCTGGTTACCCTCCAGATCGCGCCGGAGGTCCTGGGGGTCGCGCTGCCGTTCCTGAGCCTCCAACCGCTGGTGGAGAACGCCGTACGCCACGGTCTGGGCGGCGCGAACGGAGTCGGGCACCTCAGTGTGGTGGCCGCCGACATGGGTCAGGAATGCGTGATCAGCGTCGAGGACGACGGAGCCGGAATGGCACCGGAGTTGGTGCGCCGGGCCCTCGCCGGCGAGCCCTCCGGTGATTCGATCGGCCTGGCCAACGTCAATGAGCGGATGCGCCAGGTGTACGGCGACGAATTCGGTCTGGTCGTCGAAACCGCGCCGGGCGCGGGCACAAAGGTGAGCCTGCATCTACCCAAATTCAAGGCGGGGGTCCGTGCGTCATGAAGTCAGCCGACGGTCTGCGGGTCCTGGTCGTGGACGACGAACCGCCCGCGCTTGAGGAACTGCGCTACCTGCTCTCCGCCGACAACCGGATCGCCGCCGTACACACCGCCGTGGACGCCGATAGCGCGTTGCGCGCGCTGGACCGGCGGGAAATCGACGCGCTCTTTCTCGACATCCACATGCCGGGCCTGTCCGGGCTGGACCTGGCCCGCGTACTGGCCCATTTCGCGGATCCGCCGCAGGTCGTCTTCGTGACCGCGTACGAGACGCACGCCGTCGACGCATTCGAATTGCGAGCCGCGGACTACCTGCTCAAACCGGTTCGGCCCGAGCGGCTCGCGGAGGCGATCGGGCGGCTCGTCGACGGGCAGCCGATCGGCCCGCGACCGCCCGGCGAGGACGACACAATTCCCGCCGAGCTCGGCGGTGTCACCACTTTCGTCAGGCGCTCCACCGTCCGCTATGCCGAGGCGCAGGGTGACTACACCCGCCTGCACACCCACGACGGCAACTATCTGATCCGCACCTCGTTGGCCACTCTCGAGCAGGAATGGGAGAAGGCCGGCTTCGCCCGCATCCACCGCTCCTATCTGGTGGCGCTGGCCTATGTCGAGGAGATGCGCGTCGATGCCGGCCACTGCACGGTGCGGATCGGCGGCACGACACTCGCGGTGAGCCGGCGGCACACCCGCGAGCTGCGTAACCTGTTGGTACGCAATGCCCGGCCGGGAGCCGCACGATGACCCAACCATCCGGCCGGCCGCCGAGAAAGCGGGTCGTCATCACCGCGCCCCGGTCCTCCGGTGCCCGGGTCGGATCCTCCGGCCGGCTGGATCTCGGCGAGCAGACCCGGCTCGGCGACATCCTGATCCGCTCGCTGATCCGCACCCAATTGCATCTGGCCATCCGGCTCGCCGGGCTGATCGGCGTGCTACTCGGATCGCTGCCGCTCGCTCTGGCCTACCTGCCGGCGATCCGGCGAGTACACGTATTCGGGCTGCCGCTGTCCTGGCTGCTGCTCGGCGTCCTGGTGTATCCCGTGTTGATCGGCGGCGCCGCTCTCTACGTACGCCAGGCCGAACGCAACGAGCGTGACTTCGAGGACTTCGTGGATCACTCGTGAATGCGACCTACGCGACTGTCGCCATCGCCCTGATCACCGGAATCACCCTGGCGGTAGGCGGTTGGGGGCTACGACTGTCGCGCACCACCTCGGACTTCTACGTTGCGTCACGCGCCGTCTCTCCACTGTGGAATGCGTCCGCGATCAGTGGCGAATACCTATCGGCGGCGTCATTTCTCGGCGTCGCCGGGCTGATTTTCGCCTACGGCCTGAACATGCTCTGGTATCCGGTCGGATACGCGGCCGGATATCTCGTACTGCTGCTTTTCGTCGCGGCGCCACTGCGTCGTTCCGGCGCCTATACGCTCGCGGACTTCGCCGAAGCGCGGCTCGGCTCGCTGCCGGTACGCCGGATGGCCAGCGTGCTGGTCGTCGTCATCGGCTGGCTCTATCTGGTGCCGCAGCTGCAGGCGGCTGGGCTGACCCTGCGTACGGCGACCGGCGCCCCACGCTGGCTCGGCGGGCTGGTCGTCACCGGTGTCGTGCTGCTCAGCGTGCTGTCCGGCGGAATGCGCAGCATCACCGCTGTGCAGGCGTTCCAGTACTGGGTGAAGCTCACTGCGATCAGCGTTCCGCTGTTGTTCTGCGCCATCATGTGGTCGCACCACGGCGCGCCGCGGGTCACCGCGCACCCGGCCCCTGCCTTCGACCACAGCACCACCGTACGGGTCGAGACGGCCCTCACCATAAAGGTAAGGAAACCGGTAACCATCACCGGTAACGGCGTGGTCGACGGACATCGCATCGGTGTCACCCGGAGACTCACGCCCGGGTCGCACCGCGTCGCCGCGGACAGCCGGCTGACCTTTCCGGCCGGGGCCGCGGTGCCGGTCATGTCGGGGTCCGCCACCGCCGACAACCACACCTGGGCCGGGCCATTCTCCTCGGCGACCGGTGGTCATCCGCTGTATGCCACCTATTCGCTGGTGATCGCGACGTTCCTCGGCACCATGGGGCTGCCGCACGTTCTGGTCCGCTTCTACACCAACCGGGACGGCCGGGCCGCCCGGCGGACGACGCTGGTCGTGCTCGGTCTGCTCGGCGCCTTCTACCTGCTGCCCACCGCGTACGGCGCGCTCGGCCGGCTTTACAGTCCGGAGCTGCTGCTCACCGGAAACACCGACGCGGTGGTGCTTCTGCTACCGAGCCGGCTGCTGCCCGGGACCGGCGGCGAGGTGCTGTCCGCGCTCGCGGCGGCCGGCGCGTTCGCCGCATTCCTGTCCACCTCCTCGGGGCTCGCGGTGTCGGTGGCCGGCGTGCTGGCCCAGGACGTACTGCCGCATTGGCGTGGCGTGCAGGGGTTTCGGGCCGGCACGGTGCTCGCGATCGTTGCCCCGTACCTGTTCGCCGTCGCCGCGGTGAGCCTGTCCATCGCTGATGCGGTCGGGCTGGCCTTCGCCGTCGCCGCGTCCTCGCTGTGTCCATTGTTGCTGCTCGGCATCTGGTGGCGCGGGCTCAGCGACGTGGGCGCGGCCGCGGGGCTGCTGGTCGGCGGCGGGCTGGCCACCGCGGCCGTCCTCGGCGCCATGCTCACCCGGCCCGGCGCCGGGTGGTGGGGTGCACTGCTCGCCGAGCCGGCCGCGCTCACCGTGCCCTGCGCGTTCGTGGTGATGATCGTCGTTTCCAAGGCGACTCGCGCCCGGGTCACCCGCCGGGCGGCGGCCGTCATGGAGGTGATGGTGATGATGCACGCCCCCGAATCGCTGCAATCGCCCGAACCGGTCGCCGACCGCTGACCGTCCGCAATCGACCGTTCACCGGCCGGCCCGCACGCCGGCCACCTCCCTCGCTCCGCTCGGCGATGCCCCGGCCGCGAACCACTGTCGCTGGCCGAAATCGGACTTACCGTCGGGGCGTAGCCGGTGTGGTCTGGATCACCGGGCCGGCTCGCCTGCAACCACGGACCCCAGGGAGCAGCAATGGTTGACACCAGAGCGACCACCAGCCAGACAGACCTCAGGCCGGCCGCCGGGCCGACAAGCGCGATCGCCGATCCCGGCCCATTGGGCCTCGCTGCTTTCGCGCTGACCACCTTTGTGCTCAGCTGCGTCAACGCCGGCTGGCTCAAGACCGGCACCGAGACCGTCGTGATCGGCCTGGCCCTGTTCTACGGCGGCCTCGGACAGTTCGCCGCCGGCATGTGGGAATTCCGCAAGAACAACACCTTCGGTGCGGTCGCTTTCTCTTCCTACGGTGGATTCTGGCTGTCCTTCGCCGGAATTCTGTTTTTCTACAAGCCGGAGGGCGTCAGCGCCGACCAGGCCAGCCACGCCGTCGGCTTCTATCTGCTGGCGTGGACGATCTTCACCGCCTACATGACCGTCGCGTCGGTGCGGGTCAGCGGAGCGGTGCTCGCCGTCTTCGCATTTCTGACCCTGACGTTCCTGCTGCTGGCGATCGGCAACCTCGCGGTCAACACCAACATCCTGAAGGTCGGCGGCTACCTGGGCCTGATCACCGCAATCGTCGCGTGGTATGCCTCGTTCGCCGCAGTGACCAATGCGACGTGGAAACGTACGGTGCTGCCAACCTGGCCTGCCAAAGCGCGTTGATCTCTGCTAAAGAGAGCACAGACGGACCGTTTTCCTGATCGCAAGAGCGGAGCAATCACGGTGACTGGAACACCCGATGGCCAGAGCACGCTGTCCAATCTGAGCCGCGAGGATCGGCGCTTCGAGCCGAACGCGGAGCTGGCCGCACACGCGAACATCACGGCCGAGGCCTACCAGGAGGCGAAGGCCGACCGGTTGGCGTACTGGGAGAAGCAGGCCGAGCGGCTGGACTGGGCCCAGAAGTGGGACAAGGTTCTGGAGTGGGACGCCCCGTTCGCCAAGTGGTTCGTCGGCGGCAAGCTCAACGTCGCGGTCAACGCGGTGGACCGGCACGTCGCGGCCGGACACGGCGACCAGGTGGCGATCCACTGGGAGGGCGAGCCGGGCGACACCCGCACCATTACGTACGCCCAATTGCAGGACGAGGTGTGCAAGGCCGCCAACGCGCTCATCGAGCTGGGCGTGCAGACCGGCGACCGGGTGATGATCTACCTGCCCATGATCCCCGAGGCGGTGTTCTCCTTCCTGGCCTGCGCCCGGATCGGCGCGCCGCACTCGGTGGTATTCGGCGGTTTCTCGGCCGACTCGCTGCGCAACCGGATCGACGACGCCCAGGCCAAGGTGCTCATCACCGCCGACGGTGGCTACCGGCGCGGCAAGCCCAGCGCGCTGAAGCCGCACGCGGACGAGGCCATCGACGGCACCGGCATCGAGAAGGTGCTGGTGGTGCGCCGCACCGGCGAAGAGGTCCCGATGACCGAGGGCCGCGACGTCTGGTGGCACGACGTCGTGGAGCGTCAGTCCAGCTCGCACACCCCGGAGTACTTCGACTCCGAGCACCCGCTCTTCATCCTGTACACCTCCGGCACCACGGCCAAGCCGAAGGGCATCCTGCACACCTCAGGCGGCTACCTCACCCAGGCCGCGTACACCCACAACGCGGTGTTCGACCTGAAGCCGGACAACGACATCTACTGGTGCGCCGCCGACATCGGCTGGGTCACCGGACACACCTACATCGTGTACGGCCCGCTGGCCAACCGGGCCACTCAGGTGATGTACGAGGGCACCCCGGACACCCCGCATCAGGGCCGGTTCTGGGAAATCATCGACAAGTACAAGGTGTCGATCCTCTACACCGCACCGACCACGATCCGGACCTTCATGAAGTGGGGTCAGGACATCCCGGCGAAGTTCGACCTGTCCTCGCTGCGGCTGCTCGGCTCGGTCGGCGAGCCGATCAACCCGGAGGCGTGGATCTGGTATCGGGAGAACATCGGCCACGAGAACTGCCCGATCGTCGACACCTGGTGGCAGACCGAGACCGGCGGCATCATGATCAGCCCGCTGCCCGGCGTCACCGGCACCAAGCCCGGCTCGGCCCAGGTCGCGGTGCCCGGCATCTCGATCGACGTGGTCGACGAGAGCGGCACTCCCGTCCCGAACGGCGGCGGCGGTTACCTGGTGCTGACCGAGCCGTGGCCCGGCATGCTGCGTGGCATCTGGGGCGACGACGAACGGTACAAGGACACGTACTGGTCCCGGTTCGCTGAGCAGGGCTACTACTTCGCCGGTGACGGCGCGAAGAAGGACGACGACGGCGACGTGTGGCTGCTCGGCCGGGTCGACGACGTCATGAACGTCTCCGGTCACCGGATCTCCACCACCGAGGTCGAGTCGGCCCTGGTCTCCAACCCGAAGGTGGCCGAGGCCGCGGTCGTCGGCGCCACCGACCCGACCACCGGTCAGGGCATCGTCGCGTTCGTCATCCTGCGCGGCGGATCCGCCGACGGGGGCGACGCGATGGCCACCGAGCTGCGCAACCACGTGGCCAAGGAGATCGGCCCGATCGCCAAGCCGCGGCAGATCCTCATCGTCCAGGAGCTGCCGAAGACCCGGTCCGGCAAGATCATGCGCCGGCTGCTGCGCGACGTCGCCGAGCACCGCTCGCTGGGTGATGTCACCACGCTGCAGGACTCGTCGGTCATGGATCTGATCTCGGCCAAGCTACCCACGGCGACCGAGGACTAGTACCTCCCGATAGACCGCAACCCTCGGTTACCGCCCGTGTGCACGGGTAGGTACGGCACCTATACGGCGGCATTGGCTCGGTTCCCGAGTCACTCCGCTACGGTGTTGGACCTACCCGGCACACTGCCGGGCGAACGCGGGAGGGGCCTTCGTGACCAGTACGGGTAGCGATTCGGTCAAGTCATTGCAGCCGCGAAATGCCGCGGCACCGGCGATCCAGCCGGAGGATCCGTCGGTCGGCGACCTGGTCAAGGACGCCTCCACCCACATGTCCACCCTGATCCGCAGCGAGATCGAGCTCGCCAAGACCGAGCTCATGGGCACCGTGAAGAAGGCTGGCATCAGCATCGCGCTGTTCGTCGTCGCCGCCGCGGTCCTGCTCTTCTCCCTCACCTTCGCGTTCATCGGCCTCGCCGAGGGCATCCACGCGCTCGGCCTCTACCGCTGGGCGTCCTACCTCACCGTCTTCGGCCTGCTCGTGCTGATCGCCGCGCTGGCCGGGTTCATCGGCTTCCGGCTCATCAAGCGAGTCAGCAAGCCCGAGCGCACGATGACCACCGTCAAGGACACCGCAAGCTGGGCGAAGCACCCGACCAAGACCGCCTGACCTGCCCGCGCGCCGCCGCCCGTACGACCCTGCCCCGTCCGGCCCGCTCTTGCCGACACGCCACCCCGCCGGCGGGCCTGTCTAGCCCTTCCCGCCGCGCCCTACGACCTTGCTCCGCACCTCGGAGCAGTGTCGTAGGCGCGCGGACGGGTCTGCGCTTCGGCCCAGGGCATTGGGCCGGATCGCCCGGATCGCCCGGATCGCGCGGAGCCGACCGCCGGAGCGAGACGCGGATGCGGTAGCGGTCCTCGGGACCGACGACGCCGGCGCGAGATCGCGCGCCGCGCCGGAACCCAGCGCCACACACCAACCGATCGGCCGATTACCGCGTGTGCGACCCTGATGCCCATGGCCGAGGCGGCGTTGCCGGCGATCAACACCGAGGGACCGTGGATCCACCACGAGGTGAGTGCCAACGGCATCCGGCAGCATGTGGTCGAGGCCGGCGCCGGGCCGCTTGTCCTTCTACTGCACGGTTTCCCGGAGTTCTGGTGGGCCTGGCGCAGTCAACTGGTGGCCCTCGCCGACGCCGGACTGCGGGCCGTGGCGGTCGACCTGCGCGGCTACGGCGGCAGCGACAAACCGCCGCGCGGTTACGACGGGTTCACCCTCTCCGGCGACGTCGCCGGTCTGGTCCGCGCGCTGGGTGAGTCCGACGCGACGTTGGTCGGGCACGGCTGGGGCGGGATCCTGGCCTGGACCGCGGCCACGCTGCATCCGCGAGTGGTACGCCGCATCGCCGTGTTGAGTGCGCCGCATCCGTTGCGGCTGCGGCAGGCGATGCTCACCGATCCGCGCGGCCAACTGCGCGCCACCCGGCATATCCTCGGCTTCCAGTCGCCGCGGCTGCCCGAGTCGCTGCTCACCCGCGACGACGGCGCCTGGGTCGGCGAGCTGCTGCGCCGCTGGTCCGGGCCCGGCTGGCCGGGCACCGAGGACTTCGGGATCGCGGAGCGGCAGTACCGCAGTGCCATCCAGATCCCGGCCGTGGCGCATTGCGCGCTGGAGTACTACCGCTGGATGATCCGGTCGCAGTTGCGCCCGGACGGCTGGCGGTACGCGAAGCTGCTGTCCGAGCCGGTCTCGGCCCCGACTCTGCAGTTGCACGGCGGCCAGGACAGCTGCCTGCTGCCGCGGACCGCGCAGGGCTCCGGCCGCTACGTCGCCGCCGCGTACGAATGGCGGCTGCTGGCCGATGCCGGGCACTTCCTGCACGAGGAGGCGCCGGACACGGTCAGCGGCGAACTGATCCGCTGGGCCAAAGGCGCCTAAGCCGAACCATTTGCGAGCCGCGAGCCGCGAGCCGCGAGCCGCCATCGGCCATCCGCGACCCGCCTGCCGCCTGCCGCCTGCCGATCGAAGTGCGCTTTGCCCGGTCATGAAGTCTGTTTCGCCGGGTAAAGCACACTTCGATCGGATACATCGGGATGGGCTATCACCGAGTCACCGAGATGATTGGAAATCCGGGCTAGTCGCAGCCCTGCGTGCTGACGGCGGTCTGAGCGTCCCGACCCTGGTTCGCATCACCGATGATTTCGGCGGCGGTGAGCGCGAACCCGGTCTCCTTCTGGTCCAGCGCGGCAGCGAAGATCATCCCGTACACGCTGCCGCCAGGGCTCAGCAGCGGACCGCCGGAGTTGCCGCTGCGAACGTCGCCACGCACCGTGTACGCGCCCCTGGTCACCGTCTTGTTGTTGTAGATGTTGGGGCCGCGGATGTTCTCCCGATCCCGCACCCGGGCCGGTCCGACGAAGAACGGCCCATCCTCCGGGTAGCCCAGGATGATCGCGCTGTCCCCGCGCCGGCCCGCCGTCCCGGCGAACGGCAGCGGCGGCGCCTGCATCCCCGGCACCGCCAGCACGGCGACGTCCCGGTCCGGGTCGTACAGCACCACGGTGGCGTCCCGGACCCGGCCGTCGACCTGCACGGTCGGGGACTGCACGCCGGCCACGACGTGTGCGTTGGTCAGCACCCGGCCGTTCGCATAGACGAAGCCCGATCCCTCGATCCGCCGGGAACAGGACGGCGCCACCCCGACCACCTTCACCACCGAGGCGTGCACCCGGCGTACCACCGGATCCTCCGCCAGCTTCGGGTCCGGCGGCTCGACCGGCAGCACCCGGGTCGGCGACAGCGGCCCGAAGACGTCCGGGAAGTCGCCCCGGTCGATGACTCCGCGGAAGGACTGGTAGATCTCGCGCACCGGCGACGGGACGATCGAGTTGACCTCGCGGACCACGGCGGATTTGCGAACCGCTGACGAGAGTTTCGGGTACGGCGAGGCGGCCAGCGGGGTCGCCACCATCCAGCTGACCAGCAGCACGGTCAGCACCGACACCACGGTGCCGAGCACCGAGTCGACGGTCCGGGCGGACTGCCAGGTGATCCGCCGGCGCAGCTCGGAGCCGAGATAGACCGCGGCGACCTGGCCGATCAGCGCGATGCCCAGCACCACGGCGACCGCGACGACGACCTGACCCTGCCCGTGGGCCACGGCCTTCGCGATCGGCGAGGCCAGCTGGATGCCCAGCGCGGCGCCGCCGACGAATCCGACGAACGACAGCACAGCGGTGACAAAGCCCTGCCGGTAACCGGAAATGGCGAAGCAGATCGCGAGCACCAGCACGATGAGGTCGATCACGCTGTACGTCACCTAATCGCCCACCTAGTCGCCCAGACTCGGATCAGCGGTCGACGATCATCGTGCCGGTCATTTTTTCCTGGATGTGCAGCTCGCACTCGAACGGGTAGCGCCCGGGCGTACGGACGGTCAGCTCCATCGAGTTGGACTGGCCGTGCATCGTCATGGGGATCTCCGCATGCAGCTTTCCCGTGAAGGTGAGGTCGTGCGGTGTGGTCCCGCCGTCGCGCAGCGTGATCTTCACCTTGCCAGGGTGTACGTGGAACGTCGAGGGGCTGAAGCGCAGATCGTCGCCGCCGGTCAGGGTCACGGCCTGGACGCCGTCGGCGCCGGCGGTGACCTGCACATTGCCGGCGTGGGCGGTCTTCTCCTGCGGGGCGTCCCGGTTGGAGCAGCCGGCGAGGGCCAGCGCTGCGCACACTCCGGCCACCGCGGCAATACCGGTTCGGTTCATTGATTTGACGGTACCGGCGCTCGGTGTCAACGGGTCCCCCAGGGCTGCCTCGGTGGGCCGGGGACCCACGGACGGGCCAACCCGCTGAGGGTCAGCAGCCGGTCGATGAGCCCCGCGGTGAAGCCCCAGACCAACATTTCGGCGACGTCGAAGCCCGGACCGATCCGGCCGCTGGGGTGGCGGACCCGGATCCGGTTGGCCGGATCGGCCAGCTCGGCCAGCGGCACCCGGACAACCCGGGCCACCTCGGCCGCATCGACCACCCGGACCGGGGACGGCTCGCGCCACCAGCCCAGGACCGGGGTGACGGCGAACCCGGAGGCCGCGATGTAGAGCGCCGGCAGGGTCCCGAGCACGTCCACGCCGGCCGGGTCGACGCCGACCTCCTCCGCGGCCTCCCGCAACGCCGTGCCGACCGGGCCGCTGTCGTCCGGATCGACCGAGCCGCCGGGGAAGGCCGGCTGCCCGGCGTGGTGCCGCAACGTCTCGGCCCGTTCGATCAGCAGCACGTCCGGACCGGGGCCGAGCAGCAGCAGCACCGCCGACTGGCGGGCGCCCTCCGGCGGTGCCGGACGTCCCCGCTCCTGCGCCCGTTCGACCTCGTCGACCAGCGGCCGCAGCCAGTCCGGCAGGTCGGCGGCGCCAGCGAGACGATCGTCCAACTCAGCCACGGATGTCGACGTGCAGCTGCTGGCGTACCAGTTGGCGCAGCGCCGCGAACGTCACTCCCGCCGGATGCACCTGCACGATCGACCCGTCGGCCCGGATCAGCACCGTGACCGGCAGGCCAGGCAGGCCGAGCGCGCGGCCGGCCGAGCCCTGCTTGTCGTACACGCTGGCGAAATGGATCTTGTTGTCGGCGAGGAAACTCAGCGGCGCCTTCTGCGAGAGGTCCTGGCTGTTGACCCCGACCACCCGCACCTTCCCGGCCGCCGCGGTGGCGAACTGCTGCAGCGCCGACATCTCGGCTCGGCAGTCGGTGCACCAGGTGGCCCAGAAGTTCAGCACCGTGGGCGTTCCGGTGAGTTTGCGGAGCGGGACCGAGCCGGTGCCGCCGAGGCACTGCAGGGTCAGATCGGGCAGCACCTTCGCGCCGGCGGCCGGTTTGCCCGCGGTCGGGCAGGGCTGCAGCGCCGCCTGCTGGGCGAGCTTCGCGGTGGCCGGGTCGAGGGCGTGCGGGTGGCTCTTCGATCCGCTGCCCGAACCGCCGGACGTACACCCGGCCAGCAGCGTCAGGCAGGCGACGATCGCGACGAACGCCTTCCGGGCCCTCACAGTCACAGGCACCGTCACAGTGTCACCTCCACCGCGGCCGGCGACTTCACCAGCCGGGCGGCCGTCTCCGGATCGGTCGGGCCGTCGCCGTACGACGGGCACAGCCGGTCCAGGGCGCAGGCTCCGCAGGCGGGCTTGCGAGACTGGCAGACCCGCCGGCCGTGCCAGATGGCCCGGTGTGAGAACTGCGTCCACTCCGACCTGGGCAGCAGCCCGGCGACCACCTTCTCGACCTTCACCGGATCGAGCTCGGTGGTCCAGCCCCAGCGCCGGACCAGCCGGCCGAAGTGGGTGTCGACGGTCAGCCCGGGGGTGTCGAACGCGTTGCCGAGAACGACATTGGCGGTCTTACGGCCAAATCCTGGCAACGTGACCAGATCCTCGATCCGGTTGGGCAGCACCCCGTCGTACCGCTCCAGCAGGGCCTGTCCCAACCCGATGATCGAGTTCGTCTTGTTGCGGAAGAAGCCGGTCGAACGGACCAGTTCCTCCAGCTCGGCCCGGTTGGCGCCGGCGTAGTCGGCCGCGGTCCGGTAGCGGCGGAACAGCGCCGGCGTGACCTCGTTGACCCGCTTGTCGGTGCACTGCGCGGAGAGAATGGTGGCGACCGCGAGCTCGAGCGGCGAGCTGAAATCCAGCTCGCAATGCGCGTCGGGATACAGCGCGGCCAGCTCGCGGTTGATCCGGCGGGCCCGGCGGGTCAGCGCCAGCGGCGTCTCGGTCTTACCGGCGGCGCTACGGGTCAAGCCTGCGGAAGACACGCCGACCAGCGTACGTCGACGAACGCGCCCGGCCCGGCGCGGGTCCGATCCGGTGGTAGGGGACAATAGCTCCGATGCTCAGTCTCCTTGTGCTGCTCTTCCCGCTCCTGTTGATGGCTTTCATGCTGTTGATGGAGCGGGTCGAGGACCCGCTGCGGCACGACGCCGACGAAGATCGGGTGGCGGAATTCCTGGAGACGGCCCAGGCCGACGAGGTCGACACGCTGGTACGCGAGGGTTTCGCGAACGCGTTCGCCCGCTGGCGGCACCGTCGCCGCCACCAGCTGACCCGTCTGCTGCCGCTGCCGAGCCGAACCGGCAGCGACCGATAGCGATAGCTGACCAGCTGTCCGTTACCGGTCAACGGGCGGTGAGCGACGAACGGCGGTTACAGGCAGCAACACGGCGCGCGTTAACTTATCGCCGCATGTGCTAGACGGCGGCCTGCCGAGAGGCAAAGATCACTCAGGGTGCGCGTACTGTGTGCACCGCTGGGCTGGCGGGAGGGTGAAAGTGGACGAGGTTCTATCAAGGTCAGGGTTGTTGCAGGGCATCGACCCTGCGGCGGCCGAGGCTGCCGCCGCGCAGTTCGAGTACGTCGAGGTACCGCGCAGCCGGGTGGTGTTCCACGAGGGCGAGCCTGGCGACAGCCTGTACGTCGTACTCGAGGGCAAGATCAAGCTGGGCCGCAAGTCGCCCGACGGCCGGGAGAATCTGGTCGCGGTGCTCGGCCCGTCCGACCAGTTCGGTGAGCTGTCGCTCTTCGACCCCGGTCCCCGGATGTCGACGGCGACCGCGGTCACCGACGCCCGGCTGGCCCGGATGACGAAACCGGCGCTGCGCGCCTGGATCACCAACCGGCCGGAGATCGCCGAGCGGCTGCTGCACGTTATCGCCCGCCGGTTGCGGCGTACCGAGCACATGCTCGCCGACCTGATCTTCACCGACGTGCCCGGCCGGGTGGCCAAGGCCCTGCTGCAGCTGGCCCAGAAGTTCGGCACGCTGGAGAACGGCAACCTGCGGGTCACCCACGACCTCACCCAGGAGGAGTTGGCCCAGCTCGTCGGCGCCTCTCGCGAGACCGTCAACAAGGCGCTGGCCGACTTCGCCGCCCGCGGCTGGCTGCGGCTGGAAGGCAAGTCGGTCGTCATCCTGGAACGGGAACGGCTCACCCGCCGCGCCCGCTGACGGATTTCTCGTGCCCGGCTACTCGGCGGCCCGGGCCGCTCGCAAGCTCGGGATCAAGCCCGACAGCGTGCTGATGCTGCTCGACGCACCGGCCGGCTGGGCGGTGCCCGACCTGCCCGCGGGCGTCGACGTCCGGTGGACCGCTGACGATATGCCCGACCCGGACCAACCCGCGGATCCGGCGAACACATACTGCAGGCCTGACGTGGTGCTGGCGTTTGCCCGGACCGCTGCCGTGCTGCACGAGCGCATCGGCCTGCTCGCCACGGTGATCTACCCGGCCGGCGCGGTCTGGATCGCCTGGCCGCGCAAGGCCGGCGGACACGTCAGCGACATGACCGAGAACCTGATTCGCGAGGTGGCCCTGCCGCTGGGTCTGGTCGACAACAAGGTCGCGGCGATCGACGACGACTGGTCGGGGCTGCGGCTGTCCTGGCGCCGTGAGCTCCGCAGGTCATACCGCTAACCCGGCCGGTGTCACGCCGCCGAGCGACCTGACCAGGAAGTCGACCTGCAGGAGCAGCAGGTTCTCCGCCACCACTTCCTGCGGCGTCATGTGCGTGACCCCGGACAGCGGCAGCACGCTGTGTGGCCGACCCGCGGCCAGCAGCGCCGAGGAGAGCCGCAGCGTGTGCGCCGCCACCACGTTGTCGTCGGCCAGGCCGTGGATCAGCAGCAGTGGCCGGGTCAGTTTCTCCGCATCGTCCAGCAGTGAGCTGCGGTCGTACGGGGCCGGGTCGGCGGTCGGGTCGCCGAGGTAGCGCTCGGTGTAGTGGGTGTCGTAGAGCCGCCAGTCGGTGACCGGGGCGCCGGCGATGGCGGCGTGGAAGACGTCCGGCCGGCGCAGCACCGCCAGGGCGGCGAGATAGCCGCCGAACGACCAGCCCCGGATGCCAACCCGGGCCAGGTCCAGGTCGGGGTACCGCTCGGCCGCCGCGGTGAGCCCCTCGATCTGGTCCTCGAGTACGGCGGTGGCGAGGTCGCCGTGCACGGCCCGGTCCCAGGCCGGCCCACGGCCGGGGGTGCCGCGGCCATCGGTGATGACCACCGCGAAACCCTGGTCGGCGAACCACTGCGAGGTCAGGTAACCGGCCCGGGCGGCGGTCACCCGCTGCGCATGCGGCCCGCCGTACGGGTCCAGCAACACCGGCAGCGGACCGGAGCCAGGCTGGTGTCCGGTCGGCAGCAGCACCGCGGTGCGCAACTCCCGCTCGCCGGCCCGGATGAGCTCGACCCGGGGCGCGGCGATTGCCGGCCGCTCAGCGAGGCTCGCGATCGTGCCGATCTCCTTGCCCTGCTGGAGAATCCGCACCGAGACACCGTCGGCGTCCAACCGGTGTCCGATCACGACAGTGGTGCCGCCGGACGTCTGTCCGGAGTGGACACCGCCCGCCGCGATCCGCTCGAGGCCGCCGGGACCGTAGCTCCACAGGTCGATCTCGGTCGGCTCCTCGGAGGCGGTGAACAGCACCGTGTCGCCGTCCAGGGAGTTGACCCCGCGGACCTGCAACGACGGTGGGGTGACCGGCTCGCCGTCGATGAGCAGTCGGCGGGCGTCCTCCTGATCGGCCGTCCAGACCAGGTGCCCCGATCCGGTCCGCGCCGGCACGCCGGGGACGATGTCCAGCCAGATCGGGTCCGAATCCGTCCGCACCGTGGTGACGGCAGCGGTTTCTGGATCCACAGTGGACAATTTTACGGTCCGCTGGTCGCGACTCTGGGTGGTGACGAGCAGGTCGCTGGACCAGCTGACCTCAGTTATATAAGGGAAGTCGCCGAGGTCGACCGGGGTGCGGGCGCCGTCGACGGTCAACAGGATCAGCTCGACATCGGCGTTCGGCGTGCCGGCGGCCGGGTAGCGGACCTCGGTGGCCGAGGTGCCGGGGTTGGCCGGATCGGCGATGTGCCAGCGGTTCACCGGCGACTCGTCGGACCGCTCGACCAGCAGGGTGGTGCCGTCCGGGCTCCACCAGTAACCGCGGAACCGGCCCATCTCCTCGGCCGCGGCGAACTCGGCGAGGCCGTAGCAGACCAGCTCGTTCTCCGGCTCCGCGAGCGCCCGGTCGGAGCCGGTGTCGAGGTCCAGGACGCGCAGCGCCCGGCCGGCCACGTAGGCGACCCGGCTGCCCGTCGGGTCGAGCCGCGGATCGATGACCGGCGTCGCCGTCGGCAACTCGCGCGTCTCGCCGGTGGCCAGCTCGGTCCGGTACGCCTGCCCGGCGAGGGCGAAAACCGCTGCCGTGCAGGCGTTGTCGGTCGCGTAGCCGACGATGCCGCCGGCCGACTCGCGAGTGCGTTCGCGGCGGGCGCGCTCCTCCGGCGGCAGGTCCTGCTCGTCGGCGCCGAGAGCAGCCGGATCGGCCAGGAGCGTCTCGGCGCCGGTCGGCACGTCGTACCGCCACAGGCAGGTGACCGGGTCGACGCCGCTCTTCGTGCGCAGGAAGAAGACCCGCTGCCCGTCCGGGCTGACGGTGAACGCGCGCGGCACGCCCAGGGTGAACCGTCGGGTCCGGGCGTGCTGGCGCGGGAAGCTGATGCTCATTCCCCGATCCTGCCAGCCGCCCCCGGATCGCGTACGCCGGACCATCCCCGCCTCCCCCCTTTTCGTGATCATGCAGAAATGGTCCGTCCGTACGGCGTGTCGCGGACCATTTGTGCATGATCACCAGGGTCGGGGCCGGTTGTCCACAGTCCGGCGGAAGAGTCCGTCGGGCCGACCCGGATTTGCGGCACTCTGCCCGGATGACAAGTTGGCCGAGCGGCATCTTCACCGCGGAACAGGCCCTGCAGCTCTACGGTCGGCCGCGCGTGCGTCGATGGCTCGACACGGGTGTCTGGACCCGACCATTCCGGGGCGTCTACGTCAGCGCTGACACGCAGTGCGACGACCAGACCTCGATCCAGCTTGCCCTGATGTCCGCGGGCGCGGACCTGGTTGTGGTCCGGGAATCGGCGGCGGTCCTGCACGGGTTCGGTGTGCTCGAGGACGGCGCGATCCATCTGGCCGGTGATCAGCGGAAGACCGCCCGCACACCGCCCGGCATTCACATTCACGGATACAAGCTGCCGCCCAAGGACATCACGCACGTTGCCGGTGTTGCCACGACAACCGCCGCCCGCACCGTCGTTGACCTGGCCCGCTCCGCCAACCGGCTCGACGCGTTGGCGGTCGTCGACCTGGCGCTGCGCGTCAACGCCTGTTCCCCGGAAGGTCTCGCCGAACAGGCACTGAGCCAACGATCATCGCGAGGCATTGTTCAGGCCAGGCGGATCGTCGATTGGGGCGATCCGGCGGCCGAATCGCCGATGGAGAGCCGGGCTCGGCTCCACCTCCTCGATTCCGACCTACCGGCGCCGGCTCCGCAATGGTGGGTGCGTGACCACCACGGAAAGCCCATCTACCGGCTGGACCTTGCCTGGCCCGAATACCGGGTGGGGCTCGAATACGACGGCGTCGACCACCTCGATCGAGCCCGGCAACGGTCCGATATCGAGCGACGCGCCTGGCTGACCCAGAATGGCTGGCGAATTCTCTGGGTGACCGACGTCGATGTCTACCGCGCCCACGTTCGGATGGTCGCCCGCGTCCGGCGACTCATTCAAGCGACCCCCGACCTCGGTGATCATGCAGAAATGGTCCGCGACACGCCGTACGGACGGACCATTTCTGCATGATCACGAAAAAGGGGGGCACGCCGGGCCGGGCGGGGCGAGATCAGTCGTCGGTGAGTTCGGCGCCGTAGCCGACGGTCGGGAAGGCGCGCGCGATGTCGTCGGCCGCCGACGCTGGAATGTACGGAACAACAAATCCGTACTGCGCCAGCACCTCCTCCGGCACGTCCGGATCCTCGCCCCAGGCGGCGATCTCGCCCCAACACGGCGCACCCAGCGAGCCCGAGTAATGCCGCACCGACAACCCGGCGCAGAGATTGGCGAACTTCAGCCGCTGCTCCAGCGGCCACCCGGCCAGAGTGCCGAAAACGAAGCCCGCATCGAATACGTCGCCGGCCCCGGTCGGGTCGAGCGCGGTCACCGGAATTGCCGACGCGAAAGCCTTTTCGCCGGTCCGGTTGTCTATTCCGAAAGCCCCGCGTGCGCCGGCTTTCACGACGCATACCGGCACCCGCGATCCGAGCGCATCCAGCGCCGCCTCAGGCGAATCCGTCCGCGTGTACGACATCGCCTCGACCGCGTTGGGCAAAAACACGTCCACTTGGGACAGTCGATCCAGAATTGCCGGGGACCATTCCCCGGTCCCGTCCCAGCCGACATCGGCGAAGACCATCGTGCCGCTCGCCCGCAATTTCGCCGCCCATTCCGGCGGGCCGTCGTCCAGATCGACGAAACAGGTCGCGGCCGCCGGCGGCGCGGTCACCAGTTCGTCCTTGCCGACCGGCAACGGCTCACCGTAGGTGATCATGCTCCGGTCGGAGTCGTACGAGAGCGACACCGTGACAGGCGTCGGCCAGCGCCGGATCCGCTGCGAGGCGGACAGGTCGATGCCCTCCTGCTCGGCCAGCGTCCGCCACAGATAGCCACCGAACATGTCGTCACCGAAGGCCGCGGCCAGCCCGACCCGCAGGCCGAGCCGGGACATCGCGACCGCCATGTTGGCGCTGCCGCCGGGCGCCGAGCCGAGGCCGCCGGTGTAGAGCTCGGTGCCGGGCGCCGGCAAACCGGGCAGCCCGGAGAAGATCATGTCGATGAAGACCGTGCCGGACAGGAAGACGTCCAGGCCGCGGTTCTCGACGCCGAGCAGGCGGTGGCTGACCTCGTGCCGTTCCTTGCACGGGTCGATCAGTTCCTCAGCGAGCGGCTGCTGCTGATCACTGTTGATCGGGGTGCTCACCCTTCGACGGTACCGGTCGGACCCGGGAATCGCGGAGGTACTCCAGTTGGGCCCGGACCGACAACTCGGCCGCCGGCCACAGCGCCGGGTCGACGTCGGCATACACCTGCCGGACGATCTCGGCCGGCGACCCCGCCACGGCCCGCACCTGATCCAGCCGGCGCATCCGGTGTTCCAGGTACTCCGCCGCCACCGCGGACAGGTCCGGCCGGTCGGGACCGTGCCCCGGCAGTACGGCGCGGGCGCCCAATTCGGCCAGCCGGCGCAGTGACGCAAGGTACGGGCCGAGCCGCCCGTCGGGATGGGCCACGACCGTGGTGCCGCGGCCCAGGATCGTGTCGCCGGTCAGCACGGCGTCGGGCCGCACGAAGCTGACCGAGTCGGTGGTGTGCCCTGGAGTCGCCAGCACCCGCAACTCCAGCCCGGCGGCGGCGATCGACTCCCCGTCCCGCAATGGCTCGGCGGCGACGCAGAACTCCGGGTCGGCGGCCCGGACGGGCGCGCCGGTGCGAGAGTGCAGCCCGGGAATCCCGGCGGTGTGGTCGGCATGCCGGTGGGTGAGCAGGATCAGCGCCACCGGCCCGGCGGCCGCGAGCGCATCGAGGTGTGCGGCATCGTCCGGCCCCGGGTCGACGACGATGCAGGACCGCTCCCCCGGCGCCCGCAGAACCCAGGAATTGGTGCCGTCCAACGTCATCGGCGATGGGTTGTGCGCCAGCAGCACACCGGCCACCGGATTCACCGGCCGCAGCACTCCGTACGCCGTCACGGCAGTCCGATCGCTTCGCCGTCCGGCAGGATCGCGGTCGAGCCGCTCAGCCGCGGCATGATCGGCATGATTTCCCGGTCGGCCGCCGCCGCCCAGGCCCCGGCGACGATCGCAAACGCGGCCAGCTCGCGCAGCGTCACCACGGTCGGCGGCAACATCGCGCGACGACCAGCGGCATGCTGCGTCAACGCATCGGCCGGGCGCACCCACTCTGCGACTTCCGCCTCGCTGGTGCCGTCACGGGCCTCCTGGCCGGGCGGAAGGGCGGCGATGAAGAACCGGGTGTCGTACCGGCGCGGCTCGTCCTCCGGCGTGATCCAGTGCGCCCACGGCCGCAGCAGGTCGGCCCGTACCGGCAGGTCCAGCCGGGTGAGCAACTGGGCGAGCGTCAACTCGTGTCGTTCCAACCCGAGCCGGTCGGCGTCGGTAGCGCCCGCACCCGATCCGGCCAGCAGTACGCCGGACTCTTCGAAGGTCTCCCGGACCGCGGCGCAGACCAGCGCCCGGGACAGTCGCTCGCCGGCGGACAACGCAGCCGACCAGGCGGCCGGCTCGGGCCCGGTCCAGCCGATCGAATCGACACCGTCGGACGGATCCACCGAACCGCCGGGAAAGACCGTCATCCCGCCGGCGAAGGCCATCCCGGCCACCCGCCGGAGCAGGAACACCTCGATGCCGGCCGCACCGTCCCGCAGCAACGCCACCGTGGCGGCGTCCCGGACCGCGGAGCTGCCGACCATGATTCAGCCCGCGCTGGGCTCGGCCGCCAACTCGACAATCAGCTCGACCTCGACCGGCGCGCCGAGCGGCAACTCGGCCACCCCGACGGCGGAACGGGCGTGCTGACCGGCCGTGCCGAATACCTCGGTGAGCAGCTCACTGGCCCCGTTGACGACACCCGGCTGGCCGGTGAATCCCTCGGCGCTGGCGACGAATCCGACCACCTTGACCACCCGGGCGACCGAGTCGATGCCGACCAGCGCGTCGACCGCGGCCAACGCGTTCAGAGCGCAGGTCCGGGCGTAGGCCTGGGCAGCCTCGGGCGTGACCTGCCCGCCGACCTTGCCGACGGCCGGCAGCTGACCGTCCACCATCGGCAATTGGCCTGAGGTGTAGACGAAAGCGCCCGAACGGACAGCCGGAACGTAGCTCGCAACCGGCGCGGCGACCGCGGGCAACTTGATCCCCAGCTCGGCCAATCGCGCTGACGTACTCACGATTGGAGCGGTCGTTTCAGGTAGGCGACCAGCTGCTCGGCGCTGGGACCGGGCACCACGGCGACCAGCTCCCAGCCGTCCTGGCCCCAGTTGTCGAGGATCTGCTTGGTGGCGTGCACCAACAACGGGACGGTGGCGTATTCCCATTTCTGCATGCCCGCACGGTAGACGACCGTTATGCAGGCCACACCGGTGGATGCCGTACCGGCCGCGCCGCCAGCCTAGGCTTGGCCCGTGCTCGACGCTGAATGGCCACCCGCGCGGCTGCACGTCGTCACCGGCAAGGGCGGCGCCGGCAAGACGACCGTCGCCGCGGCCGTGGCGATCGCGTTGGCCACCGGCGGCCGCCGGACTCTGCTGGTCGAGGTCGAGGGCCGGCAGGGCATCGCGCAGCTCTTCGACACCCCGCCGCTGCCGTACGCCGAGCGCCGGATCGCGGTGGCCCCCGAGGGTGGCGAGGTCTGCGCGCTGGCCGTCGACGCCGAGGCCGCGCTGCTGGAATACCTGGAGCTCTTCTACAACCTGCGCCGGGCCGGCCGGCTGCTGCGCCGGATGGGCGCGATCGATTTCGCCACCACCATCGCGCCGGGGCTGCGGGACGTGCTGCTGACCGGCAAGGTCAAAGAGGCGGTCACCCGGGTCCGGGACGGACGCCGGGTGTACGACGCGGTCATCCTGGATGCGCCGCCGACCGGGCGGATCACCCGGTTCCTGAACGTCAACACCGACGTGGCCGGGCTGGCCCGGGCCGGGCCGATCAAGACCCAGAGCGACGGCGTGATGGCGGTGCTGCGGTCCAGCCAGACCGCGGTACACCTGGTGACGCTGCTGGAGGAGATGCCGGTCCAGGAGACCCGCGACGCGGCCGCGGCACTGGCTGAACTGGGCCTGCCGGTCGGCGGGGTGCTGGTGAACATGACCCGGCCGCCGCTGCTGCCGGTCCGCGAGCTGTCCCGGGCGGCGGCCGGCCGGCTCGATCAGGACCGGATCGCCGACGCCCTGGGCCAGGTGGGCATCGACCCGACGCTGGCGCCACAGCTGGCCGAGGAGGCCGGTGAACACGCGGCCCGGCATGCGCTGGAACAGGGTTACCGCAAGGAATTGGCCGGGCTCAAGCTGCCGCTGTATGAGCTGCCCCTGCTCCCGCCGCCGATGGACCTCGGCGGGCTGTACGAGCTGGCCGAGTCACTGCGCGAACAGGGCGTGTCGCATGAGTGACGTCGCGCGGTTGGACCTGGACGCGGTGGCCCGCGATCGGAAGACCCGGGTCATCGTCTGCTGCGGCAGCGGCGGGGTCGGCAAGACCACGACCGCCGCGGCACTGGGGCTGCGCGCCGCCGAGGCCGGCCGGCGGGTCGTCGTGCTGACGATCGACCCGGCCCGCCGGCTCGCCAACTCGATGGGACTGTCCGAACTGGACAACGAACCGCGGGCGGTCGTCGGGATCGACGACACGGCCGGCGGCTCGCTGGACGCGATGATGCTGGACATGAAACGCACCTTCGACGAGGTGGTGCTCGCCCACACCACCGCCCCGAAGGCCGAACAGATCTTCGCCAATCCCTTCTACCAGGCGCTTTCCTCGAGTTTCTCCGGAACGCAGGAATACATGGCGATGGAGAAACTCGGGCAGCTGCGGGCCCGCGGCGAATGGGATCTCATCGTCGTCGACACCCCGCCGTCGCGGTCGGCGCTGGACTTCCTGGACGCGCCGCAGCGGCTCGGCCGGTTCCTGGACGGCAGGATGATCCGGTTGCTGACCGCGCCGGCAAAGGCGGGCGGCCGGATCGGCGCCAAGATGGTCGGCGCCGGGTTCGCCTTGTTCAGCCGGGTACTCACCAAGATCATCAGCACCACGGTCCTGACCGACATCTCGGCGTTCGTGGGCGCGATGGAGACGATGTTCGGCGGCTTCCGGGAACGAGCGCAGGCCACGTACGAACTGCTCCGCCGGCCCGGCACCGCGTTCGTGGTGGTTGCCGCGCCCGAGCCGGACGCGCTGCGCGAGGCGTCGTATTTCGTCGACCGGCTCTCGGCCGAGCGGATGCCGCTGGCCGGGCTGGTGCTCAACCGCCGGCACACGGTGCTGGCGCCGACGCTGTCGGCGGCGGCCGCCGAGGCCGCGGCCGATTCGCTGCAGGCCGGCAACAAGCTGGCGGCCGGCGTACTGCGGGTGCACGCGGAACGAGCCGTCCGGGCCGCCGACGAACGCCGGTTGCTCGGCCGGTTCACCCGGGCGCACCCGGACGTGCCGGTGGCCGAGGTGCCGGCGATGGCGGTGGATGTGCACGACCTCGACGGGCTGCGCGGAATTGGCGCCGCGTTGGCCGAGCGGTCGTCCGCCACCGACCAGGCCTGAGACTCACCCGTACGCAACGAGGCCGGACGCCCGAGTTTCCTCGGAGGTCCGGCCTCGCCGGTGGAAAGCCGTCAGACTGCGGCGCGAACCGCCATGGCGTCCCGTCGTGCATCATCGAAAAGCGTCCGCCAGGACTCGACGTCCGGACGGCGACGGAGCAACGCCCGCCGTTCCCGTTCGGTCATACCGCCCCAGACCCCGAACTCCATCCGGTTGTCCAGTGCGTCCGAGAGACATTCGGTGCGGACCGGGCATCCGGCGCAAACGCGCTTCGCCCGATTCTGTGCGGCGCCCTGTACGAACAGCGCGTCCGGATCCGTTCCCTTGCAGGCGGCACGTGCCGCCCAACCTGCTGTCGCAATCATAAAACCGTCCAACCCCCCAGTTCGCCCGCCGCCCCCCAATGGCTTCGGGCCTATGTCACACCGTAGGAATCGGACAACCGGGCCGACAGTCCCCGTAAAGCCTATTTTGTTTACACCGGACGTATCGCACGCGACTGGTCGATCTGGACGCGTGCCTCAGCGCAAATGGCGCAGTCACCGAAACGCCGCAACCGGCCGCTCGCGGGGATGGTCACCAGCACGCTGCGTAGCGCCGTACTCTTGGTCTCCGTGGCAGGCACCCAGCATAGGAATCCAGCCAGTACCGTCGCCAAGCTTTTCATCGTCGCGATCGTGGGCGGGCTGCTCTTGGCAGCCCTCGCGCTCCCGACGGTCGGCGGCCTGGGCCTCGTGGCACGAAAGAGCATCGACTCTTTCAACAACATGCCCGCGAGCCTGGCCGACGACGGGAAGCCGCCGCAACGGTCGGTGATCGTGGCGTCCGACGGTGAGAGCCGGATCGCCAACCTCTACCTGCAGAACCGGCAGGTGGTGCCGTTGTCGCAGATCCCGAACATCGCCCAGAAGGCGCTGATCTCGATCGAGGACTCCCGGTTCTACAAGCACCACGGCGTCGACCCCCGCGGCATCCTGCGTGCCGTGGTGAGCGACGTACGCCGCGGTGGCGCCTCGCAGGGCGCCTCGACGCTGACCCAGCAGTACGTGAAGCAGGTGCTGCTCTACCAGACCGACAACGCCAACCAGCAGCAGGCGGCGACCGCGGACACGGTGGCCCGCAAGCTCAAGGAGGCGCACATCGCGCTGGACCTGGAGAAGCGGCTGTCGAAGAACGACATTCTCGCCCGCTACATGAACATCGCCTACTACGGTGAGGGTGCGTACGGCATCGAGACCGCGGCCCACACCTACTTCGGTGTCTCGGCGATGAAGCTGGATCTGGCCCAGGCTGCGCTTCTCGGCGGCATCGTGCAGAGCCCTTACGGCTATGACCCGTACCGGCACATGGACAAGGCATTGGCCCGGCGGCACGAGGTGCTGGTCCATATGCAGCAGCAGCACTACATCACCAAGGCGCAGATGACTGCGGCCGATCAAGAGAAAATCACCCTCACAAAGAAGTCCGACACGCCGGCGAATGGGTGTACGGAAGCCATCACACCCAGCACCGGATTCTTCTGTGACTACGTCCGCAGCTACCTCACCGACGTCCTGCACCTCACCCAGACCCAGCTCTACAAGGGCGGGCTGAAGATCCGCACCACGCTCAACACGACGATCCAGAAGAACGCGGCCGCGGCCGTATCGAAGGCCGTGCCGATGGACAATCCGGCCGCCGCGGTGATGGACGTGGTGCAGCCCGGCACCGGGCGGGTGCTCGCGATGGCCGTCAACCGCAAGTTCGGCAACGATCCGAAGGACAAGACCCAGACGTCGATCAACCTGGCGACCCGGGCGGTCGGCTTCGGCGGCTCCACGTACAAGGCGTTCACACTGGCGGCGGCGCTGCAGCGGCAGGTGCCGTTCGGCTACGAGATCCCGACCGACTCCTCCGCGGTGGCCCCCGGGCTTGGATACACGGCTAAGAACCCGGTGAAGAACGACAGCACGAGCGAGAAGGGCACCTTCACCCTCGAACACGCGGTCGTGCAGTCGGTGAACACCTACTTCATCAAGCTGCTGGACGGCGAATATTTCGCCGACAATATGCAGCTGCCGGTGCAGGACGCGCAGCGGATGGGCATGTCGGCGAACAGCGTCACCGCCGGCGTCGCCAAGGACGTCGTGGACAACCACCGCGGTTCGTTCACTCTGGGTGCGGTGGCGACCAGCCCGCTGGACCTCGCCAATGCGTACGCCACGATCGGCGCCAACGGCAAGATGTGCCCGCCCAACCCGATCCTGTCGATCACCGATTCCACCGGGAAGTCGCTGCCGGTGGCGGCGCCGAAATGCACGCAGGCGATCAGCTCCAAGGTCGCGATCGGGATGAGCAACATCCTCAAGGGCGACACCCGCTCGGACGTCCCGTACAACACGACGCACGGTGCGATCAGCGTCGGCGACAACCACGCGGTCGCCGGCAAGACCGGAACGGCCAACGACTCGGCCGGCCTGTTCTTCGCCGGTTACACCCCGCAGTACGCGGGCGCGGTCGGCGTCTTCAATCCCGCGGCGCCGTCGAAGGCGATGACCACGATTCCGGGTTATCTGGGCGACGGGCAGAACCTGTACGGCGCCTTCGCCGCGGACATCTGGAACCAGGCGTTGTCCCCGGTCATCTCCGCGCAGGCGCCGTCGGCCTGGCCGGCCCCGGACCAGTCGATCGTGAACGGCAACTCGGTCGCGATCCCCTGTGCGGTCGGGCAGAATGTCGGCGACGCGTCCAACTACCTCGCCAACCTGGGCTTCAACTCCTCACCCGGCGCGGCGATCGACTCGGACAAGCCCGTCGGAACGGTGTTGAGTCAGGATCCCGCCTGTAATACCCGTGGTCAGAAGGGCGGCACGATCTCCCTCACCACGAGCAACGGGAAGCTGATCAAGAAGGCTCCGCCGCCGAAGAAAACGACTCCCCCGAAGAAAACGAAGCCACCGAAGCGGGGCGGGCCGCCGCGGCACCACGTGACACCCGGCTGATCGACGCTGTCCGCACGCACTCCCAGCCCATGATCGACATCCGCTGATGGTCGCTACAGCAGCCGTTAGCGGATGTCGATCATGGAAGGTTGGGCCGTGCTCAGTCGGCGAGTTGGCGTTTGACCTCGGCCGCGACCCGACCGCCCTCGGCCCGGCCGGCAACCTTGGGCTGAACGACCTTCATCACCGAGCCCATGGCGCGCGGACCCTCGGCACCGGTCTCGGCGATGGCGGCCCGCACGATGTCCGCGATCTCGTCGTCCGAGAGAGCGGCCGGGAGATAACCGGCGATAATCTCGCCCTCGGCCTTCTCCTTCGCCGCCAATTCGTCGCGACCGGCGCTGGCGAAGGCCTCGGCGGATTCGCGGCGCTTCTTGGCCTCGCGGGTCAGCACCGTGATGACCTCGGCGTCACTGAGCTCGCGGGCCGATTTGCCGGCCACCTCCTCGTTCCCGACCGCGGTGAGCACCATCCGGAGAGTGCCCAGAGTGAGGCTGTTGCGGGCCTTCATGGCGGCCGTCAGGTCCGAACGTAGGCGTGTCTTGAGCTCGCTCATGCCCGGCAACCTACTCTGGTTGGATGAGAGCGCGAATCTCGATCCCCCTGGGCATTCTGGCCGCCGGTGCGGCGACCACCGCGTACGCCACCGTCGTTGAACGGACGCGGTGGACGTTGCGCCGCTTTGACATTCCGGTCCTGGAGCCCGGTTCGAGACCGTTGACGATCCTGCATCTCTCCGACTTCCACATGACGGCTGACCAGCGCGGCAAGCAGCGCTGGATCCGCCGGCTGGATCGGCTCGAGCCCGACCTCGTACTCACCACCGGCGACAACATCGCCAGCCAGGACGCGGTGGCGCCGACGCTGGCCGCGCTCGGCCCGCTGCGGGATCGGCCGGGGGCGTTCATCTTCGGCAGCAACGACTACTACGAGCCGCGGCCGCGCAACCCGCTGCGGTACTTCTTCAAGAAGCGCAAGCTCAAGGTCCCCAACACGATGCTGCCGTGGGAGGACCTGCGCGATGAGATGGTCTCGACCGGCTGGCTGGATCTGAACAACAACCGCGGCAAGCTCAAGGTGGACGGCCGGCACATCGCGCTGGCCGGCGTGGACGACCCGCACATCAAACGGGACCGGTATCAGAAGATCGCCGGCCCGGCCGATCCGGACGCGGACCTGCGGATCGCGCTGACGCACAGCCCGGAGCCGCGCATCCTGGACCGGTTCACCGGCGACGGGTACGAGCTGATTCTCGCCGGGCATACGCACGGCGGACAGCTGCGAGTGCCGTTCTACGGGGCGCTGGTGACGAACTGCGGGATCGACCGGGCCCGCTGCCGCTGGGTTTCCCGGTGGAACGACTCGTGGCTGCACGTGTCGGCCGGGTTGGGGACGTCACCATACGCACCGGTCCGGTTCGCCTGCCCGCCGGAGGCGACGCTGCTCACCCTGGTGCCGCGCGCCTGATCCCCGGCTTTCTCGTGATCATGGTGCCGTTGCGCCCAGTGGGGTGGGCCCTGCCGCACCATGATCATGAGCGGCCCGGTAACCGAGTGCGAGGAGGCCGCGGGAGTCGGCTATGCTAGTCGCGCACCACCGGGGTGTGGCGCAGCTTGGTAGCGTGCTTCGTTCGGGACGAAGAGGCCGTGGGTTCGAATCCCGCCACCCCGACAC
>DATAVB010000037.1:0-36925 GCA_036267955.1 Mycobacteriales bacterium
CGTTGTTCGAGGGTGCCGGCGCCACCAAACGCGATCTGGTCGACTATCTGGATGCCGTCAGCGAGCGGATCATCCCGGAACTGCGGGACCGGCCACTGTCGGTGATCCGCATCCTGCGCGGGCAGAAGCAGTTCATGCAGAAGAACGTCCCGAAGTACACGCCGGAGTGGGTACGGACGATCACGTTGTGGGCGGAAAGCTCCAAACGCGAGGTGTCGTACGCGCTGTGCAACGACCGGCGAACGCTGCTGTGGTTCGCCAACCAGCGGGCGATCGAATACCACCCGACCCTGGTCCGCGGTGACCGGCCGACCCATCTCGTGCTCGACCTCGATCCGCCGTCCGGCGACGATTTTCCGGCGGTTGTCCGGGCCGCACACCTCGTTCGGCAGGCGCTGGCCGACTCCGGGCTGGCCGGCGCGGTCAAGACCAGCGGCTCCAAGGGCGTACACATCTTCGTGCCGATCGACGACGGCGCCTCGATCGAGGGCGTGGCCGGCGCGACCCGGGCCCTGGCCGCCCGGGCCGAGCGGCTCGATCCGGCCGTCGCGACGACGGCGTTCATCCGGGAGGACCGCGAGGGCAAGGTGTTCCTCGATTCGACCCGGGCCGGGGGAGCCACGGTGGCGGCGGCGTACAGCCCGCGCATCCGACCCGGCGTTCCGGTCTCGTTCCCGGTGACCTGGGATGAGCTGGACGACGTCACGCCGGCCGACTTCACCATCCACACCGCGATCGCGGTGCTGGCCGATCGCGATCCCTGGGCCGAGCAGATGCCGGATGCGCAGCGGCTGCCCGACGACCTGATCGAGGAGGGCCGGACGATTCCGATCGCCCGCGTCCAGGCCATGCACGAGGGCAAACGGCGCAAACGGGCCGCCCGCGACAACGGCTAGGTGTTCGCTTGCTACCAGACGACTTGTCAAGTAGTTTCGAAGTATGGCGACAATCAGTGAAGTGCCATTCTCCGAGCTGCTGAACCGGCCGCGGGACACCGTAGCCAGACTCGACGCTGCTCACGGGCGGGCATTGCGGCTGCATCGACGAGGCGACGAGGAAGATCTGGTGCTGACCACCGCCAGTCGCGCGAAGCAGAGCAGTGACGTCACCTCGGCCACGACAAGGATGTTCGTGGCACTCATGCAAAGCAGTCCGCGTGCCGTTTCGCTGTTGGTCGACGTGGTGCCGGATGCATTCCCCTGGGTGCGCTTTCTGTCTCGCGAAGATGTGCAGGCGTTCGTACTCGAGCTTGTTGAAACCCTGCGTGCGGCCGAAGAGTTGGACAATCCCGCGCCGGTCGCACAGGTGCTCACCGCATGGCGTCACACGGCCGAGATCCATGCCGATTCCGAGCTGGCCGCAGCGTTACGCCGTGGCACAGACGGCGACTTCGGTTCGGTCGCGGCGCCGGCAGAGTGAGCCCCAAACGCGGTGACCGCGTCGCGCCGCCAGCCGCTCAGGACGAATGGGAGCTACGTTTCGCCACCACCGAGGCTGCCAAGGGCTGGGATCAACTGTGTCAGCAGGCCGCCAGCAACACCCGACAGGCGTGGATCGAACTACGCAGCGAACCCGGCCCCACGCCTGGCGCTACTCGACATCACCGTCTCAAGGGTGAGTTGGCAAGCTCGACGCATGCGGGCGAGGTTCTACCACAATGGCAATACGAGGTCACCGGAGGCGGGCGCATCTGGTACCTGCTCGACAACGAGAAACGAATTGTGTGGCTCAAGCTCGCCTGCACTGCACATCCCAGCGCCACCGACTGATTCTCCACGGAATGGAGTCGCAGCATGACGGGAAAGCCGCGAGTCGTCGTCGATCCGCATTTCCGCAAAATGTCCGAGATCTTCTCCGCGGATGATCTGCTGCGGCTGCATTCGACGGTGGATGTGGCGTGGGGTGAGGATGAGCTCATGCCGCTGGCCGACGCGCAGGACGCGTTGAAGGACGCGGTCGCGGTGGTGTGTTCCGGCTGGCGGTACGGCGCGGTCGACGAGCTGGCCGACCTGCGCGCAATCGTCGACGTATCCGGCGGCTTTCCGTCCACATTGGACTATCGGGCCTGTGCGGCGCGGGGCATCCGGGTGCTCTCCGCGGCGCCGGCGTTCGGGCCGCAGGTCGCGGAAATGGCGCTGGGCATGGCATTGGCCGCCGCGCGGGAGATCGTGGCCGGTGATTCCGCCATACGCAACGGCACCGAACGCTGGCTCTGGGCCGGAAACGAGACGACCTTCCAGCTGTACGACCAGCCGGTCGGGTTCATCGGATTCGGCAGCATCGCGCGTTCACTCGCGGCCCTTTTGGCGCCGTTCCGCTGCCGGATCTCGGCGTACGATCCCTGGCTCGGCGATGGTTTCCTGCGCAGCAGGAACGTAGCGCCGAAGCCGTTGGACGAGTTGCTGCGGACGTCGCGGGTGATCTTCGTGCTGGCCGCGCCGAGCAAGGAGAACGGCGCGCTGCTCTCCCGCGAACTGCTGGAACGACTCGCGTCGGGTGCTGTGCTCGTGCTGATCAGCCGGGCCCACGTCGTCGACTTCGACGCCCTCACCGACCTGGTGCTGCAAGGCCGGTTCAAGGCCGCGATCGACGTCTTCCCGGTCGAACCCATCCCGGCCGACCACCCCATCCGGACGGCTCCGGGCGCCATCCTCTCCGCGCACCGCGCCGGCTCGGTGCCGGAGGGGCTGTGGGAGATCGGTCGCATGGTGGTCGACGATCTGGAGGCGATCGCCGCCGGACTGCCGCCGCAGCGCCTGCAGGTGGCGCAACCGGAACTGGTCGGCCGGCTCGCCCGGATGTGAACTCCCCGCGGCACAAATGAACCGTGCGGCGGCCTTGGCCGTAAGACTTTCGAAACCACTTGCCCGACTAAGGAAGCGCGGCGCCACATAGGATTCGGTTGCCGGACCGCTCTCCAGCCGGCTTGCGACCTCGGGAGGCTGTCCTGCTGACGCTGGTGTTGATCGGTCTGGTGGGTGGCCTGATCACCGGAATTTCCCCGTGCGTGCTGCCAGTTCTGCCGGTGATCTTCCTGACCGGTGGCGCGCAGGGCGCCCGCGAAGCTGCCGATGCCAATCAGAATCGGCGGCCGTATCTGATCGTCGCCGGCCTGGCCCTCAGCTTCAGCGTCTTCACGTTGCTCGGGACATTGCTATTGAGCGCGCTGCCGCTGCCCAAGGACACCATCCGGTGGGCCGGCCTGGTCGTGCTGGTGCTGCTCGGCGTGGCGATGATGTTCCCGCGGGTGGAGGCGCTGCTGGAGAAGCCGTTTGCCCGGATCCCGCAACGCCGGGTCGGCGCCGAGCACGGCGGATTTGTGCTCGGGCTCGCCCTCGGCGCGGTCTACGTTCCCTGTGCCGGACCGGTTCTGGCGGCCATCACGGTGGCCGGCGCCACCGGGAAGATCGGTGGCGAGACCGTCGCGTTGACCGTGGCCTTCGCCGTCGGGACGGCAATTCCGTTGCTCGCGTTCGCGCTGGCCGGTCGTGGTGTGGCGGAGCGGGTCCGGGCCTTCCGCAACCGGCAGCGTGGCGTACGGATCGCCGCGGGCGCCGTCGTTATCGGCCTGGCGGTCGCGCTCACCTTCAACGTGACGGACGCGCTGCAGCGGGCCGTTCCGGATTACACGGCCAAGCTGAATACCGCGCTGGACAAGGCCGGGAAGTCACAGCCGCTGGGTACGGCGCAGAGTGCGAACCTGGCCGAATGTGCGCAGAACCCGGACACGGTCCCGCAGGACTGCGGCCCGGCGCCGGCAATCTCCGGAATTCAGAAATGGCTGAATACCCCACATGGCTCGTCGCTCAGCCTGAGCTCGCTCAAGGGCAAAGTGGTCCTGGTCGACTTCTGGGCGTACTCGTGCATCAACTGCCAGCGCGCGATCCCGCACGTCAACGCCTGGTATTCCGCGTACAAGTCGGCCGGTTTCGTGGTGATCGGCGTGCACACGCCGGAGTACGCCTTCGAGCACGTGCCGGGAAATGTGGCCGCGGGGGCCAAGCGGCTCGGCATCAAATATCCCGTCGCGCTGGACAACAACTATTCGACCTGGAACAACTTCGGCAACCAGTCCTGGCCGGCCGACTATCTGATCGACGCGACCGGCAAGGTCCGGCACGTGGGCATCGGCGAGGGCGACTATGACGGCACCGAATCGGTGATCCGGGATCTCCTGCTCGCGGCGCATCCGGGTGCCACGCTGCCACAGGCCACCCATTTGGCGGACACCACGCCGACCTCGGCGGTGCAGACACCGGAGACTTATCTCGGCGCGGCCCGGGCCAGTACGTACGGCGGCGACCAGCCGATCCAGGCGGGTACCCATACGTTCAGTTATCCAGACCGCTCGCCTGACGACCAATTCCTGCTCACCGGCACCTGGTCGGTCACCGATGAATCGATCACAGCGAAAAACAATAGCGGCATCCGGCTGAAATACCTGGCGGACGACGTCTACCTCGATGTGGGCGGCGCCGGAACGGTCACCGCCACCGTTGACGGGAAAACGACGTCGTACAAGATTTCCGGTGCGCCGAACATCTACACCCTGGTGCACACCAAGAATCAGGAACGCGACACTGTCACGGTCACCCTTTCGCCCGGCCTGCAGGCGTATTCGTTCACCTTCGGCTAGATCAAGAGCGGTTGTCGTGCCATCCTTACCCATGCCTGTCACGAATCCCTGGCTCGCCGGCCCGGCACCAACAGCACGACTCGACCGGGAACGCCTGGAAGAACGCATCCGCAACCTGCTGTCGTCGCAGAATATGTGCGTGCTGGCCACTGCCGACGCCGACGGGCCACTCGCCACGCCGGTGCGGTATTTCCACCTGGACTTCACGATCGTGTTTACGGCATCGCCGACCTCACCGAAGCTGCGCAACATCGCCGCTGATCCGCGGGTGTCGATCGGAATCTTCGCCCCGCTCGTCGGGCAGGCCAGCAGCCGCGGCGCGCAACTGTTCGGGAACGCCCGCATTCTGCCGCCGGATCACCGGGACCACGGCCACTACTGGTCGGCGGTTCGCTGGCAGTCCGACCACGTCGAGCGGTCTCGCCCGGTGGCCGAGCCGCCGGTCGAGACGCTCGTCGTCATCGCCTCAGAGCGGATCGTCTACACCGAACACTGGTTACGCCGGGAGGGATTCGCGCCCCGGCAATTCTGGCGCGCGACGCCGACGGGCCGGCGAACGACTCCTACCGCCCAACCACCGCGTTGATCATGCGGAAACTGTTTGCGACACGCCGATGAGAGCAACAGTTTCCGCATGATCAACACCGAGTGGGGGTTCGGCAAGGCGGGGTCGCGGCCGTCTAGGCTGTCCCGGGCCGAGGAGGCGACGATGGAACAGCACAGTGCGGAATGGCTGAACCATTTCCGTTCCCGCGGATTTCCCGATGCGCGACCATTGGCCGCGGGCATGGAGGGCGCGGTATACCTGCTGCGGGACGGCGCCATCGCCAAAGTCTGGCGCCTGCGCGACACCGCCGAGCTGCGGCGGCTCGCGGATTTCTACGCCGACCTCCGCCGGGCCGGCCTTCCGTTCGCGACGCCGGAGATCGTCTCGGTCGATCGGGTCAACGGAAAATCGGTGACGCTGGAACGCGAGCTGCGCGGTGCCACCCTGGCCGACCGGCTGGGCGAGCCGAGACCGGTGCCCGGCGCGGCCGCGCAGGCCTGCGTCCTCGAGGTGCTCTCGGCGCTTGGCTCCGTACCGCCGTCGCCCGCGTCTCGGGCGCTGGCCGTACTGGACGAGCCGGCCGGATTCTGGACCGGGCGCGCCGACTGGACCGATGCGCTGCTGGCCCTGCTGGAGCGCCGGGTCCGGCCATTCGTGGAACAGCTGAGAGTGAGTGTCGAGGAATTCGACCGGAAGCACGATCGGGTGCGATCCCTGCTGCGCGAATCCACCGACACATCTGCGCTCGGCGTCCTGCACGGCGACCTGGTCCCGGACAATATCCTGGTCGACGAGGAATTGCGTCCCATCGGCTTGTTGGACTTCGGATTCCTGTCCACTGCAGGCGATCCGGCCTTCGACGCCGGCCTCACCTGCGGCCTTTTCGACATGTACGGACCGGCCGGCGATGAGTCCGACCGGCTGCTGCTGTCTCTCGTCAGCCAGAAATTCGGGTACGACCCGCGGCGCCTGGCCATGTATCGCGCTGTCTACGCGATGCTCACCAGCAACATGTACAGCTCGACCGGCCAGGACGGCCACTACGAATGGTGCTGCCGGATGCTCAATCGGGCCGACCTCGTGGCCATGCTCGACCGCTGACTCTGAATTGCACCCGCCGGGCTTTCGGCCGCTCTGCCGCCCCACAGTTTGTTGATCATGAAATTACCTCCGGACCTGTCGGCGTGCCGCCGGCGTGTCGCGTCGGGAACTTCATGATCAACAACTCGCTGCCCGATCAAGGGTTCGATCAGCGAGCCCAGCGGCTGCGGGACGTCAGGGGTAGACGACCTCGGCGGCGTGCACGCGGGCGATGGCCGCGGACAGCACGCCCGGCAGATCGCCCTCGGAGATGGCGAACGAGCGTTCGTCGTCGATGACCAGCGGTGCGCCGAAGACGACGACGCCGGCGCCGAGCGACGGACAGCCGATCGCTTCCTCGACGCTGAGGCCGCCCACGGCCTGCACCGGGACTGTAGTGGCGGCGACGATCGCCGGCAGGTCGGTCAGTGGTGAGAGCTTCTCGGCGCGGTGCCTGGTGCGGTGGTCGTGCCCGACGTGATGGATGACCAGGCCGACGCCCAACGACTCCAGCCGGGCTCCCTCGGCGGGCCGGTCAGTGGCGACCATATCGTCGCCCATCAGCAGCAGCCCGCCGGCCTCCGCGGCCTCGGCCGCCCGCTCGATGGTGGCGTCGTGCGAGCGCCCCATGACGACCACCGCGTCGGCCCCGGCGTCGGCGTACAGGCTCGTCTCGCCGTACCCGCCGTCCATCATCTTCAGGTCGGCGACGATCGGGTGATCCGGGAATTCCTTACGCAGCGCGCGGACGGCGCGCCTGCCCTCCGACACCAGCAACGGCGTGCCGGCCTCGAGCCAGTCCGCGCCGGCCTCCACCGCGATCGCCGCCAGTCGCAGCGCATCTTCGACCGAGGCCAGATCCAACGAGATCTGCACAATTCCATGGGTCAGTTGGTCGCGGCGCAGCCCTCTGATCGTGGTGCCCATTCCGGTACTTCCCCTCCGGGAGCCATCGGCCCCACAGATAGCGGTTACCTGCCCCGCACTCTATCCAGCGCCGCGCACCGCCAACCCGTTCAAGACCGGAGCCGGCCGCGCGAAAAAGACCCGGCACCCATCACGGGTGCCGGGCCTTTCGTTCACCTCAGCCGCTACGCCTTGTCCTGCATGGTCGTACGGGCGGGATTCGCCTGCCTGGCCGCCTTGGGATCCTTCTCATCCTGCTTCGCCCGGACGCCGGCTTCGACCCTGTCGCCGAGGCTCTTGTCGACATTCCGCCAGTATTGGAAAGCGCGCTGCAGCACGGGCTCGCTGACCCCGTTCAGCAAATGACCGACAATATTGTCGACCAGCCGCCCGCGCTGGCCGTCGTCGAGCACGTCGCGGACCATGGTGCCCGCCTGGCCCCAATCGTCGTCCTCGGCGTGCAGCGTGTACGCCGAGCGCACCATGTCGCCGTCGGTGTGCCACCCCGCCGGAGTGCCGTAGCGCTCGGTGTCCGCGCGCGGGCCGCCCTTGGAGTTCGGCGCATACACCGGGTCGGAGGCGTTCTGGAATCGCATCGCCCCGTCCTTGCTGTACGTGTGCACCGGCGATCTGGGGGCGTTGACAGGCAGCTGCTTGTAATTCGGCCCGATCCGGTAACGATGCGCATCCGCATAGGCGAATATCCGGCCGAGCAACATCTTGTCCGGGCTCGGACCGATACCAGGGACGAGATTGTTGGGCTCGAATGCCGCCTGCTCGATCTCGGTGTGATGATCGGTCGGATTGCGGTCGAGGGTCATCCGCCCGACGTCCACCAGCGGATAGTCCGAGTGCGGCCACACCTTGGTCAGGTCAAACGGATTGAACCGGTAGTTCTTCGCGTCCTCGAACGGCATGAACTGCATCTTCAGCGACCAACTCGGGTGGTCGCCCCGGACGATAGCCTCGAAGAGGTCGCGAGTGTGGTAGTCGGTGTCGGCCGACGCCATTTGATCGGCTTCGTCCTGAGTGAAGAATTCGACGCCCTGGTCGGTCTTGAAATGATATTTCACCCAGAATTTCTGGCCCTGGGCGTTGACCCACAGATAGGTGTGCGAGCTGTATCCGTTCATGTGTCGCCAGCTGCGCGGAATCCCGCGGTCGCCCATCAACCAGGTCACCTGGTGCGCGGATTCCGGGGAGAGCGTCCAGAAATCCCACTGCATGTCGTGGTCGCGCAGGTTGTTGTCCGCCCGGCGTTTCTGGGACCGGATGAAATGCTGGAACTTCAGTGGGTCGCGGATGAAGAACACCGGGGTGTTGTTCCCGACCATGTCGTAATTGCCCTCGGCGGTATAGAACTTGAGGGCGAAGCCGCGTGGGTCGCGCCAGGTGTCCGGACTGCCGCGCTCGCCGGCCACTGTGGAGAAGCGGGCCACGATTTCCGTCCGGGTGCCGGGCTGGAAGACGGCGGCCTTTGTGTACGCACTGACGTCGTTGGTCACCTCGAAATGGCCGAACGCGCCACTGCCTTTCGCGTGCGGCTGGCGCTCGGGAACGCGCTCGCGGTTGAACTGCGCCATCTGTTCGATCAGGTAATGGTCCTGCAGGAGGAGCGGGCCGTCGGGACCGACAGAGAGCGAGTGTTCGTCGCTTTCGACCGGAATACCGGCATCCGTCGTGGTGAAGTGGGGTTGCTGCTTGTCAGTCACTGCCGTTCCTCCCGTGATATTCGGTTGTAATCTACGATTTGTCCCTCGTCTTTTGCTGGAATCCGGACGGCGTTGACGCCGCGGTACCTCACGTTCCCCCTGATTCTGGAACGAGTCAAGTCGAGTCCGGACACCGGCCGATCCAGCCCATAGTCCACATAGGACTCAAGGTTCGCCGGGAGAGAGTGGACGCGAGGGCCCGCGCGGGAGGCGGTACGTCCGCGTGATCGGCATCTCCCGGCCGGCGACGCGGTGGCGGCTTTCAGCGTCGGCGATCCGGGTAGGACGCAGCAATGGCGGAGCGCAGCACCCGGACCGTACTGGTCGCACTGGCCAGCAACGCCGTGGTCGCCGTCGCCAAAATCATTGCTGGGGTCGCGAGCGGATCCAGCGCGATGTTGTCCGAGGGCGCCCATTCGGTGGCCGACACGACCAACGAAGTGTTTCTGTTGACCGCGTTGTGGCGGAGTTCCCGGCCGGCGGACCGCAGCCACCCGTTCGGGTACGGGATGGAGCGGTTTTTCTGGTCCCTGCTGGCGGCCGTCGGGATCTTCGTCTCCGGTGCGGCCTTCTCCATCTACGAGGGAGTGAAGGGCCTGGTCGGCCAGCCGGCCGAGCTCGGCAATCCGATCCTCTCGTACGCGGTGCTCGGTTTCGCCTTCATCACCGAGGGGATCTCGCTGATTACCGCAGTACGGCAGCTGCGCGGCGAGGCGCGTTCGACCGGCCGGCCAACCATGGAGCACGTCCGGCGGAGCCCGGATCCGACCGTCAAGACGGTCTTCTCCGAGGACTCCGCGGCCCTGGTCGGACTTGCGATGGCGGCTACCGGCCTCGGACTGCGACAGGCCACCGGTGCCCCGCAGTGGGACGCCGCTGCGGCGCTCGCCATCGGGCTGTTGCTCGCCTTCGTGGCCATTCGCCTCGGCCACGGCACCAAGGAACTGCTGATCGGAGCCGCCGCCGATCCGGAGTTGCGTGAGCAGGTGTGGCAGGAGCTGGCCGGGGCGGCCGAGGTGGATGCGGTGGTCGAGGTGTTGACCATGCAACTCGCCCCGGAAGAGGTGCTGGTGGCCGCCCGGCTCGACCTGGTCGACGGCATCGACTCCGACGGATTGGAGGCACTCAGCACCCGCCTCGACGAGGAGCTGCAGGAGCGTCATCCCGAGATCACCCAGGTATTCCTGGACGCCACGCGCGCCTCGGCCCACGAGCGGGGCCGGTCCCGCCGGATCACGCAGCGCTGAGCCGCAGCCCGCCCCGCCACCCATGATCATGAGGCAGGAAAGCCGCGAATCCCGACGAAATTGCCTCATGATCATGAAACCGGGAGATGGTCGCGGCGAGCTGCGGCCGGATAGAGTTGGCCCGGCATGAGACTGCGATCGACCCGCCGGCCGCGCGGGTGCGAGGGAGCGTTATGGCGGAGGAGCCCACCGGGCTGGACGAGGTACGTGACCTGCTGCGGGATCTTCCCGTGCTCAAAGGCGATCCGCCGCCGTTCGAGCCCGACGCGGCGCCGGACGAGCCGGTCGCATTGTTCGTCGAATGGCTGTCCGGAGCGGTCCGCGCGGGCGTCCGTGAGCCACATGCGATGACAGTGTCCACAGTGGATCAGGATGGCCGGCCGGATGCGCGGGTGCTGATTCTCAAGGACGTCGACGCGGGCGGTTGGCATTTCGCCGTCAGCGCAGTCAGCCGCAAGGGGGCCGAGCTGGCGGCGCGTCCTGCCGCCGCACTCACCTTCTACTGGCCCGAGTTGATCCGGCAGGTCCGAATCAGCGGCCCGGTGATCGCCGACCCGGCAGCGGTGAGCGCGGCCGACTTCCTCGCCAGATCCACCGGATCGCGGGAAATGGCCCTGACCCGGCGGCAGAGCCAGCCGTTTGTCGACCCGGCCGAGGTGGACGAGGCGCTGGAGAAATCCCGACTGGAGTTGGCGGCGGATCCGCGGCTGGTCCCGGCGGAGTGGATCTCCTACGCGGTCCGGCCCCGACAGGTCGAATTCTGGCAGGGTGATCCGAGCCGCCGACACGTTCGCCTGCGGTACGAATTCGCCGATGATGCCTGGTCGCACGTCCGGCTCTGGCCGTAAATCCATACGAAAGGTTCTTCGACGGCTCGCCGGACCGAGTCGGACATTTGCCCCCCGCGGGCTGCCATCGGTGCAGATCCGCCGGTTCGAGCCGATCCGATCGCCGCGAATTGTCACCGTGACCCGCTCCGGTCGGAGATGATTCGCTCACACAATCGCGCTCAGACACTGGCGGAGAGGACGACGATGACCGGCAGCGAGGCGAACGGAAAACCCGTCGCGCGCGAACGGCTCACCTCGGAACAGGCCATTCAGGGCGCAACCGGCAGGGATTGGGCAACCTGGATCGCGGTGCTGGACGCGTGGGGCGCCGTGGGACGGGAACACGGGGAGATCACCGGCTGGCTCGCCGAGGAACATCGGGTCCAGCGCTGGTGGGCGCAGACGATCACCGTCGAGTACGAACGCGAGCGTGGGCTGCGCGAGCCCGGCGAAAACCGCGACAGCGCCCGTGCGATCAGCGCCAGCCGGACGGTCGGCGTGTCGGTCGACGAACTCTTCGGCGCCTTCACCGACCCTGCCGTCCGAGCGCTCTGGCTACCCGGCGCGGTGCTGCGCGAGCAGGCCTCCGTGCCGGGACGCTCGGTGCGTTTCGACTGGACGGACGGCAGCACCCGGGTGAATGTCGGCTTCCTCGTCCGGGGTGACCACAAGAGTCAGGTGGCGCTGATCCACGAGCGCCTGCCGGATATCGAAACCGCCGCCACATTGAAGATCTACTGGCGCGACCGGCTGGACGACCTCAAGTACCTGCTGGAGAGCTGACCACTGTTCAACCGCGCCGTTTGGGCTCGACGGTCCGCCAGCTGTCGGATTCGCGGCCCGGTTCGTAAGTCGAATTCCGGCGCTTGGCGATGACGCCTTTCAGGTGCTGGGCCTGGGCTGCCTGCAGGACGGCTTTCCCGTTGCCGTGGAAGGTGTCCGGGACCTGCCACTGGTCGCCGCCGAGCTCCAACGATTCCAGGGCGGCGCGGCGCCCGGTGTGCGGCTCGTCGAGCATCGACCGACCCTCGAGCTGCAGCAGGTCGGTCAGCAGCAATTGCACCGGCGTGGATTTGAGCTGCGCCGGCTTGGGTTTCGCGGTGCCCACCCGGGTCCGCAGGCGTTCAGCGTCGACGCCGCCGTCCTGACCGAAGGCCACGATCTCGCCGTCCAAGAGTGCCTGCCGGGAGCCGAGTTGCAGGCCGAGGCCGCGCAATTCCGGGTACGACGACGTGACATTCGCGCCACCGTCATCGGTGACGGTGAGCCGGCCACCGTCGACCGCCACCAGAACGCGCACCCCGTCCCAGGCAATGTCGTAATTCCATGTCGCGTCATCACGCGGAAGTTGGCCGGGCCGCCCGGTCATCGGGCAGAGGCCGTCCGGCAACGGCGACCAGCCGTCCGGCGAGGGATCCATCCGGTGCAGCATCCAGTCGTTGCCGCGGGTGCGGAAAAAGACGTACCGGCCGCCGAATCGGCTGCCGTGCAGCGTCAGTTTCACCTCACGGTCGCGCCATTTCTCCAGCTCGTACGTACCGGTGTCCCAGATGCTCATGGTGCCGCCGCCGTACTGGCCTTTCGGAATCTCACCGGAAAACGACTCGTACGATTCGGGATGGTCCTCGGTCTGTTTGGCGAGATGGTTGGTGGCGGGATCGAGCGGTACGCCCTTGGGCACCGCCCACGAGACCAGGACGCCGTCCCGCTGCAGCCGGATGTCCCAGTGCAACGCGGTTGCGTGGTGCTCCTGGATCACGAACCGGTCGCCGCGACCCTCCTGCTCGTCGCCGGTGTGGTCGACGCTCTCCTCGTGGTCGGCCGGCACCGGCTCCGGTGTCTTCGCCGCATCCCGTTTGGCGCGGTAGCTGTTCAGGCTCATCGGTACCTCCGTCCGCACATCATGCCCGCACCATCCTGCCAACTCTGTGCGGATCGGGCCATCGATGGTGGCCGGGTGGGGAAACGGGTGATGATGGGGCCATGGCTGACACGAAGAGCGGTGAGTTCACCCGCGACCAGAATTACCTGAGCGACCGGATCACGGCCGACGGCCGCAGCGGTTATCCGGTCGAGAAGGGTCGGTACCGATTGGTGGTCGCCCGGGCCTGCCCGTGGGCCAATCGGGCCATCATCGTCCGCCGGCTGCTCGGGCTGGAGGAGGCGCTGTCGATGGGCATCTGCGGCCCGACCCACGACGAGCGGAGCTGGACGTTCGACCTTGATCCGGGCGGACGCGACCCGGTGCTCGGCATCGAACGGCTGCAGGAGGCGTTTTTCGCCCGCGACCCGAATTATCCGCGCGGCATCACCGTGCCCGCGATCGTCGACATCCCGTCCGGCGCGGTGGTTACCAACGACTTCGCCCAGATCACGCTGGATCTGTCGACCGAATGGCGGGAATTCCACCGGCCGGGGGCCCCGGAGTTGTATCCGGAGGACCGGCGGGCGGAAATCGACGAGGTCGCCGAGCTGGTCTTCCAGGACGTCAACAACGGCGTCTACCGGTGCGGATTCGCCGGCTCACAGGAGTCGTACGACAAGGCGTACCGCCGGCTGTTCGAACGGCTGGACTGGCTGTCGGAGCGGCTTTCCGGCCGACGTTATCTGGTCGGCGACACGATCACCGAGGCGGACGTCCGGCTGTTCACGACACTGGCCCGGTTCGACGCGGTCTATCACGGCCATTTCAAATGCAATCGGCAGAAACTCGCGGAGCTGCCGGTGCTGTGGGCCTATGCGCGCGACCTTTTCCAGACGCCGGGATTCGGTGACACGACGGATTTCGTGCACATCAAGCGCCATTACTACGAGATGCACCGCACCATCAATCCGACCGGGATCGTGCCGGCCGGGCCGGACCTGTCCGGTTGGCTGACCGCGCACGGCCGGGAAACGCTGGGTGGACGGCCGTTCGGCGACGGAACGCCCCCTGGCCCGCCACTGCCGGCCGAGGTCGTGCCGCCCGGCCACGGCGCCTGACCAGCGGCCGCCTGACCAGCGGCCGCCTGATCAGCCGACGCGGCTGGTCGAAACCGGTCAGCGGGCCGGCTCTTCCGGCATCGGTTGCGGTATTGGAGTTTGCGGGGCCGCGGCCTGGGCGCGATCGGTGGCGGCGTGCCAGCGGTGCTGGCTCAGCAGCGCCACCGTGGCGGCGCCGCCGATGGCGATGGCCGCACCGGCGAAGGACCACCGCGGGCCGCCGGCGTCGATGATGATGCCGGCCAGGGCGGTGCCGGCCGCCGCTCCGCTGGTGTTCGCGGCGGTGAGCAGGGCCTGCGCCTCGTTGATGCGGCGCCGCGGGGCGAGCGCGTCCAGGACGTTCTGCTGCATGATCAGTGACGGCGCGATCGCCAGCCCGGCCAGGAAAAGCAGCGGCAGCAGCGCACCCAGTGACGGGCGGTGCCCCAACAGCAGGGGGAGCGGCACGAGAGCCACCGTGAAGATGCCCAGCGACACCGGCAGCCGGCGGTGCTCGTACCCCGGCCAGTGTCGTGATCCGTACCAGAGCCCGCCGATCGCGCTGCCGCCGGCGATGGCCGCGAACAGAACTCCGAGGCGCGCCTGGTCGTGCAGCACCTGCCGTGCGGTCGCGGCCAGCGAGGTGTCGCACTGCCCGAAGCCGATGCTCATCACCAGGTTGACCGCGAGCAGCGCCAGCACCCCCGGTGCGGAGATCGCGGACCGGCCGCCGGCCCGTTGCCGGGTGCGTTCCTCGGTCTGCAGCGGCCGGTACGACCGGGCCGCGGCGCTCAGGCTGTAGCTGACTCCGCCGACCGCGAGCAGGCCGGCGGTGACCAGCAGCGGCACGATCGCCGGGCTGACCACCAGCAGCAGGGAGAGCAACAATGGCCCGCCGACGAAGATCAGCTCGACCGCCGAGGCGTCCAGGGCGTACCCGACCCGGCGGGATTTCGGGTCCGGGTAGATCACCCGCCAGGCCGCTCGCATCCCCGGGCCCACTGGTGGAAAGGCGAATCCGGCCAGGGCGGCGCAGACGAAGAGCGAGCCCGTCCCGGCGCTGCTGTCAGCGGTCAGGGCGAGCGCCACCAGCAGTCCCGCGCTGGTCACGGCGGTCGGCGCGATGACCCGAAACTGGCCGAACCGGTCCATGCACCGCCCCCACAGCGGGGATCCGGCGGCGGTGCCGAGGGCATAGACGCCGGTGACCACGCCGGCGATTCCGTACTGGCCCCGGACTTGCTGGATCAAGAGGATCATGCTCAGCGGGGCCATCGAGATCGGCAACCTGGCCAGCACCGCCGCGCCGAACGGTCGGACCGCCGGACCGTGCCGAAGGAGCCGGACGTAGCCCCCGAGTCCCGCCGCTTCTGCCATCGCCCGGCGATTCTCTCACCGATCAGGCGGCCCGGTCACCGGCTCGGTCCTGTTCAGGCCTCCGGCATCGTGTCGAGCCGGCTGCCGGCCAGGCAGGGCCGGCGTTCAAGGTTCGGGGCCGCCTCGTGGCGGGCCCGTTCGTCGTGGTGCGCCGGCTCGGGGACGACTGCGGGCGCGTTTCGGCGCGGCCGGGCAACGCCGACGAGAGCGATGGCGGCGAGCGCCATCACGGCGATCCCGTACTCCCGGGCCGTCGGGAGCAGGCCGCCGCCGTCGACGACCAGGAATCCGCCGATCACCGCGGGCAGGCCCATGGCGAGGTAGGAGACCACGTACATCGTGGAGAGCAGCCCGGACCGCTCATGCGGCGCGGCGAGTGGGACGACCGTGCGGATCGCGCCCTGGAATCCGGCGCCGAATCCCGCTCCGGCCACCGTGGCTCCGGCGAAGAACAGGCCGGTCGAGGTGTGTGCGATGGCCAGCAGGGTGGCGCCGACGCCGACGATCAGGGCCGTCGTACCAAGGATCATGACCGTCCGCGGACGCGCGCCGCGCAACAGCAACACCGCGATGCCACCGCTGCCGGCGAGGACGAAGAGAGCCAATCCGCCGAGCAGCAGGGAGTTGGAGCCGGTCACCAGGCGGACCACCGCCGGGCCGACCGAACCGTAGAAGCCGGCGAGCGCCCAGACCGCGACCAGTACGGGAATGGCCAGCAGCAACGGACCGCGGGCGGCCTGCGGCGCCGCGAACTGCGGCCGCAGCGAGGCGAGCGCGCCGGCCTTCGGCGTGGAGGTCTCGGCTATCAGGACGACGCCGATCCCCTGCAGGATGAAGATGCCGAACAGGACGAGGTACACCAGATGAACCGGAGCCGGCAGGTACTGCACCAGCAGACCGGATGCGATGCCTCCGGTGGCGGTGCCCATGAGTGGGGCGACCGCGTTGGTGATGGTGCCCTTCGCCTTGCTCAGGTCGAGCATCCCGGCGCCGACTGCGCCGACCGCGGCGCCGGTCGACAAACCCTGGATGACGCGGGCGATCAGCAACTCGGTCACTCCGCCCGCGGTGGCGAAGACCAGCATGGTCACTGCCTGCATGGCGATCGCGGTGATCAGCACCGGTCGGCGGCCGACGTGGTCGGACAGCGAGCCGACGGTTAGCAGGGCGACCAGAACCGCCAGCGCGTAGACGCCGAACACGACGGTGGTGGTGATCGGCGAGAAGCCCCATTCGGCCTGGTAGACGGCATACAGCGGAGTGGGTGCGCTGGATCCGGCGAGGAAGAAAACCACGATCGACGCCTGGAGATAGAACGCGACACCGCTCGGCAGGCGCCGGCGCGTATGAGTGTTCGCGGTTGGCGACTGGGTGGCTCGGGCAGCTGCTGATCTGACGGCGGACAAGGATCGCTCCCGCGGCTGGAATTAGTCAGACAGGTCTGTCTGCTACGAGTGACCGTAGACAGATCTGTCTGGTACTGTCAAGGCATGGCTGCAGACGTCACAGAGAGGCTCTCGGCCCGCGATCGGCTACTGGCCTCCGCGAACGAGTTGTTCTACCGGGAAGGCGTGCACACGGTCGGGATCGACCGGGTGATCGCACATGCCGGCGTGGCCAAGGCGACGCTGTACAACGCCTTCGGCAGCAAGGACGGGCTCATCACGGCTTACCTGCGCGGCCGGAACGAGATCAGTCGCGAGCGGATCCTGCGGCATGTCGAGCGCGTCGAGGCTCCTTGCGAACGCCTGCTCGCCGTCTTCGACGCACTCGGCGAATCCATTGTGCAGCCCGGGTTTCATGGCTGCGCGCTCGTCAACGCCAGTGCGGAGGCGAGCTCTGAAGGTCCGATCCATGAGGCCGCCGCCGAGCATCGCGAATGGTTGCGGCGCCTGTTCGTCGATCTCGGTCGCGACGCAGGTGCCGGCGATCCCGAGCGGCTGGCCGGGCAACTGGTGCTGCTCTATGACGGTGCCTCGATCTCGGCCCGCATGGACAGCAATCTGGCGGCCGCGGCCTCGGCCCGCGTGGTGGCCGAGGTGCTTGTCGACGCGGCTATCAGCCGCTGAACCTCGTGGTCGGGCTTGCGGCCAGTGCAGATAGCTCCGCTTGCCGGAATTCTTGGACCGGGCTCGATCCGCGCCATTTGTCGATGATGACAGGTTGCCGCCGATGGCGTATCTCCCGCTGACGGCTCGGGCTGGGGGTCGTCGTGCCACCCGTCCGGGGGAGCCGAGCCGGGGCTTCGGCGTAATGAATCGGGAATCCAGGACATGGGCGGGTTGCGATGATCTACTACTTGTGACTACTGGTGATCAGTGGTTGACGGACTGTTGTAGATGGATGTGGTTGGACGGTTCGTATTCGGAACTCTCGGGGAGTCGGGCTCGATGACGATTGACATGAACGCATCGCTACTCACGCCGGGCGAGGTGGCAGACCTGTTCCGGGTCGACCCCAAAACGGTCAGCCGGTGGGCGACCGCGGGCCGTATCGAGAGCGTTCGCACCCCCGGTGGGCATCGGCGTTTCAACGCGCCCAGCGTGTACGCGTTGCTTGCCGAGAGAACTGGCCGCGAGGAGCAGTAGGATCCGCTCGTGTCCGTAGACAACTCCCAACTTGTCCGGCAGATCCAGGCTGCCGGGCTGCCTCCGGGGCCTCGGCCGGATCCGCAGCTGCCGCACCGTCCGCCGGTGCTCCCGCAGCACCTTCCGTCGGTCGACCGTGAGCAGGCCGACGCGATCATCGGTTGGGTCCTGGACAACCTGGAATGTGGCTGAATGTGGCTGAATGCGGCTGATCGCGTTTCCCCGCCGATCTTGACCTTATGGCTGCCTCATGTCGAGTTTGTCCAGCCATAAGGTCAAGATCGGCGAGAGGCGTGCGGGCATCACACACGCGGGGCGCGCCTATCGGGGCTGGATGAAGCCCGCCTCCTCGGCGTGCACGAAGCCACCGTTGAGGTTGTACTGGACGAGATCCCAGATGCTGTCCTTCACACCCGGCCACTTCGTGTAATGCGTCGTGGTGAAGGCGAACTGATAGACCTTGTTGTCGTACTGCAGGTAAGGCACGTCCTGATTGACCAGCCGTGCCCACGTCCAGGTCAGCTTCTTCATGTCCGCGCCCGGCGCCACCGTGCGGACCTGGTGATCGATCGTCTGCGCCACATTGACCCGGCCCAGATCGGGTACGTCGACTTCCGGGCCGTAACCGATGCCCTTCTGACCCTTGTAGTTGCCGAGCGTGCTGAAGTTGTTGGTCGAGCCGAGAATCTGATCGATCTCGGCGAGCGGGTTCAGGCTGTTGGGTGTCCCCGCGGTGATCTGGAAATCGCCGCTGTGCAGGTCAGCGGTCTGCTTCGCGCCCGGCACCGCGGTGACGTCGGTCTTGATTCCGAAGTTGGTCAGCGCCGACGCGGCGGTCTTGAACGAAAGCACGACGTTCGTGGTCTCGGCATTACTCTCCATGTCGAGTGTGAACGGCTTGCCATTCGGCATGATCCACTGCTTGCCGGCCTGGTGGAATCCGGCCTCCTGCAGAAGGGCGGTCGCTTTGCCGGGATCGAGGTTGTACGGGTTCAGCGAGTCGGACTGGGCCTTGGTCAGCCACACCTTCTCCACCGCCGGCGTGAGACCGTCCGTGTGTCCGGCCGCGACACCGCCCGCGTCGGTCGTTCCGTAGGCCGCCGCGGCCATGTCCTTTCTGGGGATGAGGTACGCGAGCGCCTGCCGCACCTTGGTGATGGACAGCGGGTAATGCAGGCAGTTGAACAGAATCGCGTGACTGAACGAAGGCGGCAACGCCACCTGTGAATTGGGTGTGTGGGTGAACTTCTGCGCGATCGGCGCCGGCAGGTAGAGGTTTGAGAAGTCCAGCTGTTGCGAGGTCAGGGTGCCGTAGAGCTGGGTGGTCTGTTCACCGCCGATGTAGTCGATCTCCGCGACCTTGATCTTGTCGGCGTTGTAGTAGGCGCCAGATCTGGCGAGCTTCGCCTGCTGGGAGTTCATCGATTCCAGCTTGTACGGGCCGTCGCCCACCAGCGTCTTCGGACTGAATTTCGACAGTCCGGTGAAGACCTTGGTCATCGCGGTTTTGGCTGGACTCCGGTCGGCCGCAGCCGGGTCGGTCGCCTGCTGGTTGTAATAGCTGACCAACTGTTGCTTCAGGTTTGCCGGAACCATCGTTCCGTACACGCTGGCCGGGACTGGCCTGGTGGCGAGCAGATCGGTCAGCGCCTGCGCGGTGGGAATCGAATTGCGCACGGTCACCGTGACCTCGCTGCCCGACGGTGCGGCGACATCGGTGATGTCGTTCCACAGCGGATCGCCGTTGGTTCCATTGAGCAGGATGGTGTCCAGCAGATCGGTGCTGGACACGGCCTTTCCGTCCTGCCACTTCGCGCCGGCGCGGAGATGGACGGTGATCCGGCGTCCGCTGGTCGTCCATTTGTCTGCAAGTTGCGGGATGAAATCGGTCAGCGTCGGCGGGTTCTGCATCGCCAGGGTCTGCAGGACGAAGTCGTCCCCGAAGCCGGGAAAGAACGCTGTATAAGGGTTATAGGACCAGGTCGCACCCCAGGAGCAGCAGACGCCGAACTGCAGGGGAGCCGCCGCCTGCGGCGAACTGCCGCTCCCGCTGGCGCTGCACGCGGCGGCGGTCGCGACGACCACCAGCGCGGCGCCGTAACGGACGAGTCGTCTCTGCAATCGGGACCGGAACGCGGGCATCGGCTTCCTCTGGGACGGGGGATGGATCACAGCGAATCGAGCGATTGTCGGCCGTTCTGCCGACGGAAGGCGGCGGGTGTCTGCGACCACTGCTGGCGAAATGCGGTGGTGAAGTAGTGCACGTTGGAATATCCGGAACGGTGGGCGATCTCCTTTACGGAAAGCTCGTGCTCCACCAGCCGCTGCGCCGCCGTCGTCAGTCGAAGTCGTTGCAGATAGGCCGTAATCGAGATGCCCGTGCCGCGGGCGAACAACCGGCTCGCGTGCCGCGGACTCAACCGTACCTCGGCGGCGACCCCGGCGACGCTGAGCCGTTGCTCGTAATTGTCGTGCAGATACCGCAGCATGCCGCGGACCGCAGTCGCCTCAGCGGAATCGGCAACTTCGTGCATCGCCAGCGGCGGCGCGGCGGGGGCGATGACGATCGCCCGTGCGGTGGCCAGGACCAGCGCACCGGCCAGGTTGGCCACGAAATCGTGACGGCCCACCATTGGCCGGGTGGCCTCGTCGTCCAGCAGTGACAGCAATGCCGGTACGGAACCGGCGCGGTGCGACACCGCGGGCCCGCCGCCGGCGAACGTCTCAATGACGTCGCGCCCACTGTCCGTTCCGGCCCGTTTCTCATCCGGCAGCAATGTGTAGGACCAGAATGAAATCTCCAGCGGATCGTCGTCACCGGAGATGATTTCGTGCGCGTCGCCGGGCCGGGCGATGAAGATGTCGCCGGTGCCGACCGGCCGTACCTGCGTGCCGATCCGGAATGTGCCGCGCCCGGAGTGCGCATAACAGACCTCGAAATGCGCGTGCCGGTGGAGGTAATTGCGCCATGGCGCGGCGCCGATGTACCCCCAGTGCAGAAACTCGGCCCGGTGTCCGGCGATCCGGGTGACGATCGGATCCGTCGTGAGATCCGCGATACCGCCGGTCACGTCACGATCGCCCGGTCGGATCCACGCCCCGGAGAATCGAGCCCTGGCCGAGCGAATGCGTGTGTACGTCCTTGGTCGGCCGGTCCGCCGGGTCCCGGAACTGTACGAGCAGGGTCGTCCGCGACTCGGAACTGGTGTTGATCCCGGATCCGTGGACCAGGAAATAACTGAAGAAAAGCACGTCGCCGGCCTCGGCCTCGCACGGGATCGCTGACGACAGCGGCCATTCGGCCGGCGGTAGATGCCAGTTTCCCTCGGCCGCGTGATCCAGCGCCCCCCGCTTGTGGCTGCCCGGCACGACGCGCACGCAGCCCTTTTCCTCTGGTGCGTCGTCGAAATGGAAGATGGCCGCCGCGACGGAATGCTGCGCGTGCGGGAAGAACGGATAGTCCTGGTGCATGGGGAAGGGGGAGCCCTGCTCCGGCGGCTTGATGAACATCTTGGTGTGGTGCAGTTGGACGTTGGGGGTGTCCATCAACGCCGCAGCGGTGCCGGTGAACCGATCGTCGAGCAGCAGCCGGCCGAATGCGGCCGAGTGAAATTGGACGTCGTGGCAGTGCGTCAGCGTGGTCGTTGTGTCGCCCGCGACTTCCCGGGCGCTGCCCCAGGTGGAGTCTAGATCGTGTCCGCCCAGCCGCCGCGCGAGATCGTGGCACTCGGCCCGGTAGGCCGCGGCCTCATCCTTGTCGAGCAATCCTTTGACCAGGAGATAGCCGTTGTCCCGATAGAAGCTGAGCTGCGCGTCGTCCACTGTCGTCCTTCCACCGGGCATCTCGGTGCCGCTGTTGTCCTGGCGATTCTAGGGCGCTCGGGCCGTGTCCCTCGGGGCGAGAACGGACACGATTGTTCAATAAACAGCCAGGCAGCTGTCGGATAGGGCGGTGATTTGGCCAGACCCGGTCAGTGACCGGAACCGGCATTCAGTGGAATTGCTATGCCAGTGGGGCTGCCGCCGCGATCGCTTCGATCTGGCGCAGCGAATCGCCGGTCGCGATCGTCGGCCGGTATTCCAGCCCGATGCGGCCCCGATAACCCAGCGAATAGAATGTCGAGAGGTGCTGGCGCCAGTCGAGGCGACCGGTTCCGGGCTCGCCGCGGCCCGGCGCGTCGGCGATCTGGATATGGGCCACCAGATCCATCGCGTCGGACAGTTGGTCGCGCGGGTCCTCGTCCATGACCAGGGAGTGGTAGGCGTCGTAGAGCAGACGCACCCGGGAAGAGTCGACCTCGCGCAGGATCTGAATTCCCTCACGGGTGCTGTCAAGGAAGGTCCCGACGTGATCGACACGGGAATTCAGCGGCTCGAGGATCAGCGTGATGTCACCATTGGCGACCATGTCGGCCGCCCGCTGGAGCACCTCGACGACTGCCCGATGCTGCTCGGCGCGTGGCACATCGGGCCGCGCGTCGCCAGCCACCACGACGAGAAAGGGCACGCCGAGATCGGCCCCGACCTCGAGAGAATCGCGCAGTCCACTGAGGAACGTCTCGTGCGAGGCGGGATCGGTCAGCTGACACTGGGGATCGGAGACCATCGAGACCAGCGTGCTGGACGTGTCCGTCAGTGCGGTCCGTACTCCCGGCAGATCCTTGTTGCGCCAGCCCCAGATCTCGACGCCGTGCACCTGCCGATCGGCGGCCGCACGGATGCGGTCGGCGCAGTCCGGTCCGGCCTCGGTGAAGAGCAGTTCCAGGCAAGCTGACAGCTCGTACATGCCACAACTCTGCCCGATGCCGCGCCGGTCTGCCGCATCGGGTGGTCAGGTCGCCTTCTTCGCCGCCTCGATGAGCCGTTCCTCGGACTGCCGCAGATGTCGCTCCATCGCCTCGGCCGCCGCCTCCGGGTCGTGGTCAGCCACCGCGGTCACGATTGCCTGGTGCTCGGCCGCGGTGTCCACACCGACCTCGGCGGCGAAATGCAGCCGGTAGAGATGCCAGTGGAAGTGCAGCCCGGACAGGGTCTGCTCCAGCATCGGATTGCCGGAGGTGCGGGCGATCAGCGCGTGGAACTCCGTGTCGTGGGCGGCGAAACCCTTGTACTGACCGTAGGCCGCGCCCAGGTTGTCGGTCTTCATCGCCGCGGCCACCTTCTTTAACGCCTTGATGTCCTCGGCGGTTGCCCTGGTCGCTGCCTTCCGGGCCGTGTAGGGCTCGAGCACGTGCCGGATCTCGAAGAGGTTGCCCAGCGACGTGATGTCGAGCAGCTCGGTGACGGCATAGCCGCTGAGTGGTCGCTTCGTGACCAGGCCGTCCGACTCCAGCCGGGCCAGCGCCTCCCGGACCGGCGTCGCCGACACGTCGAGCTGCCGGGCCAGCTCGTCGATGTTGAGGCGCTCACCCGGACCGACCTGGTGATCCATGATCAGCCCTTTGAGCGCCTCGTAGGCGCCGTCGGTCAGCACCTGACGCGACGGTCGGCGGATGCGCGTCGTCGCCTGCGCCGAGCGGTCTCCCTTGCGGACGTTCTCCATATCCTCTACGATACACGAGTCCAGCCAATCTGGCGGACAGTTTCCTGCCTCGATGGTCGGCCTCGCCGCAACTGAGGAGGCACGCCGAGCATGACGACGACCTTTACCGAACCCCCGACGGCCATCCGGCCGAAGAAGACCGAATCGCCGTGGCTGACGCTGCGGCGACGGGAAGCGATCACCGGGTACGCCGCGATCTCGCCGTGGATACTGGGATTTCTGCTGTTCACGGTGGGGCCGATGGCCTTTGCCGGCTATCTCACCTTTACGAAGTGGGATCTGATTTCTTCGCCGCAATGGGTCGGATTCGCGAACTTCACGCAGCTTATTCACGATTCAGTATTCCGGCGTGTCTTGCTGAACACGTTGATGTACACCGGATTGACGGTGCCTTTCCAGCTCATCGTCGCGCTTGGCGCCGCGCTACTTCTCAACCTCGATGTTTGGGGAAAGAACCTGTATCGGGCGGCCATGTTTCTGCCGTCGCAGATACCGTTCGTGGCCACCGCGATTCTCTGGTTTGTCATCTATAATCCGGATCACGGCCTGGCCAACGAATTTCTCGGAAAGCTGCATATTCCCGCCGTCCAGTGGCTCACCGACGGGAGAACGGTCAAGCCTGCCCTCATCATCATGGGAATCTGGGCCTTCGGCAACGCGATGATCATCTTCCTGGCCGGGCTGCAGAACGTCCCGGCCAGCCTGCAGGAGGCGGCGTCCATCGACGGCGCCGGTGTGGTGTCCAGATTCTGGCACGTAACCATTCCGATGCTGTCCCCGATCATCTTCTTCAACCTGATTCTGGGCACCATCGGCGCGCTTCAGGTGTTCGTACCGCCCTATGTCATGACGAACGGCGGGCCCGGAAATGACTCGCTGATGGGAGTTCTCTATATCTATCAGGAGGGATTCCAGAACTTCCAGATGGGTTATGCGTCGCTGCTCTCCTGGATTCTTTTCGTCGTCATTCTGGTGTTGACCCTGGCGCAGTTCAAGCTGGCTCGGCGCTGGGTCTACTACGAGGGGGACAACTGATGGTCACCGATGGTGCCCGTATCACCCGGCGACGTCCCAGCACGCGCGGCCGAGCCGACCGGATAGCCCGCCGGGTAGTCGTATATGTCGTCCTTACCGTCTTTGCCTTCGCCGCTCTCGTTCCATTGTTCTACGCCGTCAGCACCTCCCTGAAGGTCGACGGGCAGGAGCTTGCCACTCCCATTCGATGGATACCCGATCCCATCGAATGGAAGAACTACAGCCGCATCTTCACCGTGGTGCCACTGCTGACCTTCCTGCAGAACAGCGCGGTCATCGCCGCTCTGACGCTCATCGGTGACGTGCTGGTCTCCGCACTCGTCGCGTACGGATTCGCCCGGCTCCGGTTCCCCGGCCGCGACGCCCTGTTCATGGTGGTACTGAGCACGGTGATGTTGCCATATGTCGTCACGTTGATTCCGCAGTTCGTACTGTTCCGGAAACTCGAGCTGGTCAACACCCTGTGGCCGCTGATCATCCCGTCGATCTTCGGACAGCCGATCTACATCTTCCTGCTCCGTCAGTTCTTCCGGAGTCTGCCGGCCGAGATCGAGGAGTCTGCCCGGTTGGACGGGGCCGGATTCCTGCGGATCTGGTGGAGCATCGCCATGCCGTTGGCCCGGCCGGGCCTTGCCACGGTGGCGATCCTGTCCGTGCTGACCCATTGGAACGATTTCATCGCGCCCCTGGTGTATCTGAACACGCAGGACAAGTGGACGCTCCCGCTCGCGGTCAACCTGTTCCAGGGCGACTTCCGGCTCCAGTTCAACCTGATGATGGCCTACGCCGCCGTCATGACCGTGCCGGTGGTCATCATCTTCCTCGCATTCCAGAAGTACTTCATCCGCGGACTCGCGCTCAGCGCGACCGGCGGCAAATGAGACTCAGCTTTCGAAAGGGCAGGTGTTGAATATGTTGCGATTGAAGAGGCCGGTCACCCGCCGGCAGGTGCTCGCCGGCTCCGCGGCGGCCACCGGATCCGTGCTGGCGGCCTCCTGCAGCAGCGGGAGCGGCGGTGGCAGCTCCGGCGGCAGGGTGAAACTCCAGGTCACCGTCTGGCTCGGCGCCGACGAACTGAAGGCGATGAATCAGCTCGCGGCCAAATTCAAGAAATCGAATCCGAAGATCGACATCCAATACATCAACATCGTGAACGGTGGACCGTACGGCTCGACCAAACTGCAGCAGATGATCGCTGGCGGCACACCACCGGACCTGATGATGCTGAATTCCGGCCAATTCGAGTCACTGGCGGCGCGTAAGGCACTGGCCAGTGTGGACGACCTGATCGCCAAGGACAAGGTCGATCTGGGCGTCTATTGGCCGCAGGTCGTCGACGGATGCACCTACCAGGGTCACAAGTACGCCCTGCCGAAGGACATGAGCAACGTCCTCATCTATCTCAACAAGGACCTCTTCAAGAAGACCGGTGTCGCGTTGCCGTCGGTCGATTGGACCTGGGACGAGTACCGATCGATCGCCAAGGAGCTCACGGCGAAGCTGAACACCGGCACGAAGGTCACCAAATGGGGCACGGTCCTGAACAACACCAGTTGGAACTGGAGCCCGTTCGTCTGGACCGACGGTGGCGAGGTCTACACGGGCAAGCAGTGCCAGATGACCACGCCGAAAACCCAGGCCGGGCTGGAATTCTTCTTCGGCCTGCGGGTCAAGGACAAGGCAGCTCCAGCGCCCGGCGCGTTGGCCTCCTTCGGCAGCCAGTCGGCCGAGAACGACGCGTTTATCGGTGGGGTCATCGGGTTCGGCATCTACGGGCCGTGGCTGCGGCCGGGACTGGTCACCACGAAGAAGTTCGACTGGACGATCCGGCCGTTGCCGCACGGCCCACAGGGTCAGGCGCCGGTGATCCCCGTCTACACGGACATGTGGGCGATGTCCGCGTCGACGAAGAACAAGGACGCGGCCTGGACGCTGATGAAGTGGTTCAGTGGCGAGGAGGGCCAGCAGGCCTGGCTGGACATTTACGGCGGACGTTCGATCTCGCCGGTCAAGAAGCTGGCATTGGGCGATGAGTGGCTCAGCTACGGCGGCGCCGAGCACCGCGCCGACAACCAGATGATCATTTCCCAGTTGGAGCCCAAGCAGAATCGCCGCCCCCCGGAGGCTTTCGCCAACGGCACCGAGGCATCGACCCTGTGGGACAACGAATTCAAGGTCGTCATGACCGGATCGGAGTCGATCCCGAAGGCGACGAAGAAGATCTGTGGTCAGCTCTCGAGCATTCTGCAGCGGACGCCGTGACCGGGGACGACCACGGCACGTCCAGGCGGGCGACCCGGACCGTACGGCTCGGGCACAGCGACGTTTCCGTGACGCGACTGGCCCTCGGAACGGCGCCGCTGGGCGGCTGGCCGGAGGCGACCGACCCGCAGGTGGCGCTGGACGTGATCAATGCCGCCTGGGCGGCCGGATTCCGGTTCTTCGACACCGCGCCGCTGTACGGCCACGGCCTGTCGGAGGGTTGGTTGGGCGAGGCGCTGGCGACCCGTTCCCGGGACGAGTTCAGCATCGCCACCAAGGTGGGCCGGTTGCTGCGGCCCACCCCCGCCGACCAGCCGGTGATATTCCACGGCACACCGCCGGTGAACCCGATCTTCGATTTCAGCCACGACGGGGTTCTGCGGTCCATGGCCGAGAGCCTGGAGCGGTTGCAATTGGACCGCGTGGACGTGGCGCACATCCACGATCCCGACGACCACCTCGAGGAGGCGGTGTCCGGTGCGCACAAGGCCGTGCTCGAGCTGCGCGACTCGGGGGTCATCCGTGCGGTGGGAGCCGGCGCGAATAGTGCCGAAACCCTGACCACGCTCGCCCGGGCCGGCGAATTCGACTGCTTCCTGCTGGCCGGTCGTTACACCCTGCTGGAACAGGGTGCGCTGGACAATCTGCTGCCGGTCTGTGCCGAGCGGGGCATCTCCATCGTCGCCGGTGGCGTCTTCAACAGCGGCGTCCTCGTCGATCCGAAACCGGGCGCGCACTACGACTATGCAAAGGCCGAGGCGCCGATCGTGGAGCGCGCCCGCCGGATCGGCGCCGTATGCGAGCGGCACGGCGTGCCCGTCAAGGCTGCGGCGCTGCAGTTCCCACTCGGTCACCCGGCGGTCGCCTGCGTCCTCACCGGGGTGCGCTCGACGGCCGAACTCGCCGAGAATGCCGCCGCATTCGAGTTTCCCATTCCGCCAGATCTCTGGCTCGACCTGAAACGGGAGCGGCTGCTGCGGCCGGACGCGCCCGTACCGGAGGATTTTTGATGACCGAGATCCTGACCAACCGACACCCGGTATTCGCCCAGCAGGCGGGCCATCTCTTCACCCGGAGTGGTGCCCGGTCGCGACGTAGCAGTTCCTGGGACCGGACCGGGGCCAACCACGACTGGGTTTCCGTGCAGCCAGGCGAGACGATAACCCTGCTAGAGCACGAGGGCGCGGGCTGCGTCACGCACTTCTATGCGGCGATGATCCTGCCGGCGTTGACCGACTACCGCGATGCGATCATCCGCTGTTACTGGGAAGGATCGGCCACCCCGTCGGTCGAGGTCCCGCTCGGCGACTTCTTTGGCCTGTCGCACGCCCGGGTGCGTGAATTCACGAGCCAGATGATGACAGTCAATCCCGGATATGGCGCGTCGCACGGCTTCAACTGCTATTTCCCGATGCCGTTCTCCCAGCATGCACGCATCACGCTGGAACACCGGGGCGAGAGCACCCTCGGCGGTGTGGTCGGCGCGCTCTGGTTCCACGTCGACTACGAGGTGTATGAGGACGCCATTCCCGACGACGTGCTGCATTTCCATGCGCAGTACCGGCAGGAGCGGCACACGGACCCGATCGGTCCGAACCCGAACCAGACCCTGCACGACGCGGTCAATCTCGATGGCAGCGAGAACTACGTCGTACTGGACACGAAGGGCGCCGGCCAGATGGTCGGGCTGCACCTGCAGATCATCAACGACGCTGGCGGTTGGTACGGCGAGGGCGATGACATGGTGTTCATCGACGGCCAGGAGTGGCCACCGGCGATCCACGGCACGGGCACTGAGGAGATCTTCGGTGGCGGCGCCTGTCCGAACGTCGAATACGCCGGGCCGTACACCGGCTTTCATCTGGTCGAGTCGCCGGACTTCGACGGCCTTACCGGGATGTTCCGGTGGTACGTCCACGACCCGATCCGGTTTCAGCAGAGTCTGAAGTGGACACTCGAACACGGGCATGCCAACAACTTCGGCAATGGATACGCCTCGGTGGGGTACTGGTATCAGACGCCGAATGCGCCGGCCTTTCCAGAATTGCCGTCGCGGGCTGACCTTTTGCCGCCGGTGGACGAGCGTTATCCGGAATTCCAGGATCGGCTGTTCGATCTGGCCAGGGCAGCTCGGGACAGCGGCGACATCACTGCGCGCCGGCGGTTGAATACCGCGGCGGCCGCGCTCTACCGGGGCGACTGGGATGCGTTGGCGCAGGAACTCGCAAGACTTCAATCCTGATTCGAGGATCGATTCGGGGCACCGGCGCTCCGGCACGGAAAGAAAACATTGTCGTCGAGCTGAGGAGCACACAGTGCCGAACGATCAGTCCGCCCCTGGCCTTCGCCGTGCCCTGTGCGCGCCGGCCACCCCGATCGTGGCGGCGTTCGTACTGGTGCCGCGAATCGAGATCGTGGAGGCCCTGGGAGCGGCCGGATTCGACGCGGCGGTGATCGACCTGGAGCACGGGCCGATCACGGTCGCCGAGTTGCCCGCCCTGGTCGCCGCCGGCCACGGGGTTGGAATCTTCGTGCTGGTCCGGGTCGGGGATGGGACTCCGTCGGTCGTTGGCAGTGTCCTCGATACCGGGGTGGACGGGATCGTGCTGCCGCACGTCGGGAATGTCGAGGAGGCGCGCGCGGCGGTGATGGCGGGACGGTATCCCCCGGAGGGTGACCGCAGCCTCAACCCGTACGTCCGCGCGTCGGGCTATCGCGCGGAGGATGAATTCGCGGCCAGGGCCAATGAGACCGTGGCGGTCATGGTCATGGTGGAGGGGCCGGACGGCGTCGCTGCCCTTCCGGAGATCGCGACGGTCGAGGGCATCGACGCGGTCTTCGTCGGACCGGTCGACCTCTCCGCGTCACTTGGTCTGGTGGGGCAACCCGAGCACCCTCAGGTCATCGACAAGGTGCGGGAGATTCTGCGTACCGTGGCCGCGCTCGGCACCGGCACGGCCGTCTACTGTCCGACTCCGGTCGCGGCCGACCGCTGGCTGCGCGGCGGCGCCCGCCTGGTCGTGCTGTCCGCCGATATCGCCATGGCCCGCCACGGATTTCGCCATTACCTTCGAGAGCTCGCCGAGCTGAGCACAGGAGATTCGCGACCATGAAGATCGTCGACGTAGAGTCTTTCATCCTGCACGCCCCCATTCCGCGATTAGTGACGGACGCCTTCAACCGTGCTGATGCGTGGGGCCTTCCCGGCGTCCGCATTCGCACCGACGACGGCCTCGTCGGCACCGGATACACCAGTACGCTGGGGCACGGCGATTTCGCCATCAAGGAAGTGATCGACCGTATTTATGCCCCGCTGCTGCTAGGGGAGGAGGCATCCGACACCCAGCGACACTGGGACCGTATGTACTGGTCGGAGGCGCACTGGGTCGGCCGGCTCGGCATCACCCACATGGCGCTCGCGGCGGTCGACATCGCACTGTGGGATCTCAAGGCCAAGCAGTGTGGAATGCCGTTGTGGCGGCTGGTCGGCGGACATAAACAAGGCACGGTGGCGTCCTACAACACCGACGGCGGCTGGCTGAACTTCGAGGTCAGCCAGCTGGTGGACGAGATGACCGCGATCGTTGGGCAGGGTTGGTCCGGCGTCAAGATGAAGATCGGCAAGGAGAACACTCGCGAGGATATCGCCCGGGTGGCCGCGGTGCGCGCCGCAATTGGCCCCGATATCGACCTGATGATCGACGTGAACCAGCGCTGGAACCTGACTCACGCCCTCTCCTGGGCGGACCGGTTCGCGGAATTCGACATTACCTGGCTGGAAGAGCCGATCGATCCCGACGATGTGGAGGGGCACGCTCGCCTGGCCGACGCGACCAACATTCCGATCGCGGCCGGCGAACACGTCTACTCCAGGACCGCGTTCCGCGACCTCATCGAGCGTGGCCACATCGGTTACGTGCAAGCGGATGCGACGCGGGTCGGCGGGGTCACCGAATGGCTCGCGGTGGCAGAGCTCGCCCAGGCGCACCACGTCCCGGTCGTGCCGCACCACGCGGACATGATGCGGGTCCACCAGCACCTCGGCGCAGGGCATCCGGCCGCTCCGATGATCGAGTGCATTCCCTGGTTGCAGGACCTTTTCTGCGAGCCGGCGGATATTCGATCCGGAGTGTTCCACGTACCGGAGACGCCGGGCGCCTCGACCACCTTTGAGGATGACGCCTTCGCACGCTTCCGCGTCGCGTAGCCAGGGACGAAATCAGGACGGGTGACCACTGTGGACATAGAAGTTGTCATGGAACTGGCCAGCGGACTGTACATCGCCGAGCGGGCCGCGAAACCAGACGAGTCGTTGAGCGGGCGCCACCCCGATCTCGACCCGGCTGCGGCGTATGCCATTCAGGAGCGGTACGCGCAGCTGCGGATCGAGGCCGGTGCCCGACTGATCGGTCGCAAGATCGGCTGCACCAACAAGACGATCCAGGAATTCTTCAATATCGACACCCCGGACTTCGGGCAGCTGTTCGACGACATGGTGGTGGCTGACGCGGCCGAGATCGCGGTGATGAACCTGATCGCACCCATGGTCGAGCCCGAGCTGACCTTCCTGCTGGAGAAGGATCTGCGCGGACCCGGCCTGACGGTTGTCGATGTGCTCGACGCGACCGCTTCGGTGCTGCCGTCGTTGGAGATCATCGACAGTCGGATTCGCGGCTGGGACATCACCTTCGTCGACACGGTCGCCGACAACGGCAGCAGCGCGCGCTGCGTATTCGGCGCTGCCCTGCCGTACGACCCGGTATCCACTGTGGATCTGCGGGGCGAACGGGTACGGCTGTTGCGCGACGGCGCGGAGCTCGACACCGGCCTGGGTGAGGTCGTCCTGGGGCATCCTGCAGCCGCCGTGGCCTGGCTGGCCAATGCGTTGGCGGAGTACGACCGCGGCCTGCGGGCCGGAGATTATGTGATGTCGGGCTCCATGACCGGGGCGGTGCCGGCGCTCGCGGGCGAGACCTATACAGCCGTCTTCGATTCCTACGGCACGGTCTCGTGCCGGTTCGTGTGACATTCGAGCGAGAGGTGACGACATGGCGCAGATATCGCTGACCCGGCAAGGGATGGAACGGCTCATCCGAACGTACTTCGACGGCTGCAACGAGGCGGATGCGGAGAAGATCGCCGCCTGTTTCGTCGAGGATGCGGTGCACTACTTCCCGCCGGGTATGTACGGCGGCCCATTCGTCGGCGCGAAGGCGATCGCCGAGTCCTGGCTCGCCGCCGTGGCGCGGATCGGCTCGATCTGGACCATCGATCAGGTCCTCACCGACCCGGACGGGGCACGCGCGGTGATCGAGTGGACGCACTTCAAGACCGCTGACGGGAAGGCCCTCCGCGGCGACGAGTGGTACCTGTTCGATCGGGACAGCGGGCTGATCCGGGAGATCCGGGCCTACTACGCGTCACCGCAGGCACCAGATCTCGATCGGCTAGAGCTCTACGGCTTCGACTACGCCGGGCGCGGTTATCCGCTGGAACCACCAGAGCTTGCCCTCTCCCGCCGAGCTTGACCTTATGGTCGACTCGTGTCCGGTTTGTCCAGCCACAAGGTCAAGATTAGCGCTCTCCGACCGCCGGAATGCGCTTTCCTTCGTCGATCTTGATGATAATGCCCCACATTTCGGACATTGGTGGGCGATAACTTCAAGATCGACGACCGGTAGGGCCGCCCGGTGTCGGCCGACCATCCCGTTCGACGCGGCTTTCCAGCTAAGGGTAGAAAGTCCTAATCTCAGCCATTGTTCAGAGAAACGTGCTTCGCTGTGCTGAGTAGTCGGCGTAGCTCGCCGGACGGGCTGGGGGATGAATGGTCGGGCAGGGCGGTCCGGATCCGGCAGGGTCGATATGAGCGGATGGGCCAGGCGGCGCACCACCTGGGTGAGTCTGTCGGTCGTGGTTGTGTTCGTTGCGGCGTTCGTCGTAACCCGGGTCGCGGTGTCGGCGCACAAAACCCACAACAAGGCCGTCGCGCAGTCAGGCCCGACCGAGCCGGTGTCGACCCTGCCCGGCTCATCATCCGGGTCGCCGTCTGCGGCCGCAGCGTCCTCCAGCACTCCCGCCACGACCGCACCGACTACGTCCGCCCCCACCACGACCGCGCCGACCACGACCGCGCCGACCACGACCGCGCCGACCGTCAGCCCGAAGCCGTCACCGAAGCCCACACCCGCACCGACTCCGACACCATTCCCGGTGAATCCGGCGCTGGCCAACGCGGCGGCCGCCGCCGCCGACGCGTTCAACGATGACAATGACGATCCGGTCGCGCAGTACGGGGTCGCGGTCTACGACCGGGCCAACCACAAGCTGGTGTTGGGCCGGTATGGCACGACGCCGATGATGTCGGCGTCGGTGATCAAGCTGTACGTGATCGTCGACCTGCTCCATCAGCGCGAGCAGGGAACGATCACGCTCGACGCCGACGACATCAACCTGATCGACCGATCCCTGTCCGGCAGCGACGACAACGCGATGAACTCGCTGTGGAGCACCTTCAACGGAATGGCCGCCCTGCAACAGATTATTGGTCTGGCCGGGCTGCACGAAACGTCGGTCCCGGCCGATCCGGCGCAGTGGGGCGAGGCCATCATCTCCGCCAGCGACACGGTCTCGATCTACCGGTACCTGCTGGCCCACCTAACCGCGGCCGACCGCAACCTCGTACTGACCGCGCTGTCCAAGCCGACGCATTACGGGCTGGCGGACGGATTCGACCAGTACTTCGGCCTGCTGGGCCCCGGCGTACGGCCGGCGTACGTGGCCGCCAAGCAGGGCTGGCTCGGGTACCGCCCGTACCGCCTGCTGCACACCACGGGGCTGGTCGGCTCCCGCGACCAGTACATCACCGTGGTGCTGACCCGGCAGTCCAACGCGTACGACTATCCGACCGTGGCAGCCAACGTGACGGCGGCGACCGGTGCGCTGCTGAAGGCACTGGGGCCGGCCGGCACCCGGTGACAGCCGTAAGCCGTCACGGAGTGGCCCGATGCCGGCGCCAGTCCCGGGGCGCCATACCGGTGTGTTCCTTGAACAGCCGGGAGAAGTAGTACGGGTCGGCGATCCCGCAGGCCGTGGCCACCTGCCCGACGGTCAGGTGGGTGGTGGACAGCAGTCGCCGGGCCAGGTCGATGCGCCGCCCAGCGACCCAGGTCATCGGCGACAGGCCGAGATGCCGGTGGAAGAGTCGATTGACGGTCGTGGTGCCGCGATGGGCCAGGGCGGCGAGGCCGGCCAGCGTGATCGGATCGGTCAGGTGGGCGTCGATCCAGGTCAGCAGCCGATGCAACTCCACCGGCACGTCGTCGAGCGGTGGCCGGCGCGGCTTCGGGAACTCGGCCAGTGCGAGGGTGCCGAGGGCACGGGCGACGTCGACGCCGGGCAGGGTGTGTTGCCCGAGATGGATCGCGTACCGGACCAGCGCGGCCAGGGCCGGCCGCTGCTGCTCGGTCCCGACCACCACCTCGGTGTCCGCGCCGAGTGGCACGTCGCGTCGCCATGGCACGCCGGCGAGGTGGTGCCGGGGATCGTGCGGCACGGCCAGCTCGACCGGCGCATCGGCGCGGTGCCACGGAATGAGGTGCATGCCGTACACGAAAAGCGGGACGGCCGGATCGGCGGCGTAGCTGATCGCATGTCCCCACGGCAGCAGGAAGAGCGACGAGGGACCCAGCGGATAGCGCCGACCGTTGATGGTGACCGTGCCGCGGCCGGAGTGACAGCCGAGCGCCATGCGCGACTCGACCCTCGTGAACGACGGCCCGCGGTCCGCGCCCAATTGCACCTCGGAGGCCTGCGCGACGAGCGGGAAGCCGTCCGCCGTGACGGTCGGATTCTCCATCAATTGATGATATCGACTATGGCAGCGGCCGGCGTCGGCTGCTGAACTGAAGGCAGCTTTGTTCCCACGCTTTCCGGAGGTCGACATGACCGCAGCCCTGAGCCCTTCCGTGGACTTCGTCGATTCCACGCCGATCCTCGATGACCCGGCCGCGTTGCGGGCCCGGGCCGACGAGCTCGGCTACCTGTTCTTCCGCGGGCTGCTGCCGGCCGACGAGGTGTTGGACCTGCGCCGAAGGATGCTCCAGGTGTTGGCCGAGCGGGGTTGGTTGGCGGATGCCTCGGCCGGGACCGTCGACCATGCGGCGTTCGGCGCGGTGCCGGCGGCGGAGCGGGAATTCTGCGGCGTCGGCATACCCGCGGAGGCCTATCGCGCGATCCAGCGCATTGAGCAGTTCCATCAGCTGGCCCACCATCCGCGGCTGCTGCAGGTGTTCGGCGGCCTTTTCGGCCGCCCGGTGCTGCCGCATCCGCGCAATATCGCCCGCATAATGATTCCTGCCACGGGCAGCAGCCCGACGCCGCCGCATCAGGATTTCATTCATATCCAGGGCACCAAGAATGTCTGGACGGCGTGGTTTCCGCTCGGCGACTGTCCGGTCGAATTGGGTGGGCTGACCGCGCTCGCCGGGTCGCAGCGCGACGGCGTGCTGTCCTACAAGGCGGCCGACGGCGCCGGCGGGCTCGAGGCGTACCTCTGCGATCTGGATTATCCGTGGGCGATGGGGCCGTATTCGGCCGGCGATGTGTTGACCTTTTCCTGCCAGACGGTGCACCGGGCGCTGCCGAACCAGTATCCCGACCAGGTACGGCTTTCCTGCGACTACCGCTATCAGCCGGCCGACGAGGACATTCACGAGGGCTCGGTGCAGGTGCACTGCAATGTGGACAGTTGGGATGACATCTATGCCGGCTGGGCCGATCGCACCCTCGCCTATTACTGGCAGGATCGCGAGCTGCGATTCAGCGAATGGGATGAGAGGGTGCGCTGGCAGAAGAACAAAATCTGCTGACCACCGGCCCGCCTACGCCCTCTCTTCCATGATCATGAGGCAATTTAGTCGCGAACCGCCGATGAATTTGCCTCATGATCATGGCGGGGAGGGTTAGCCCCAGGGCCCGAGCGAGGGAGGATTTCCGCGCCCAAGCAGCCAGGCCATCACGTCTCGGCGGTCGGCCCGTACCGGCAGGTCGGCCAACAACTCGGGGAGCCACCGGTCCACCAGCGACTGGGGCCAATCTGCCGGTGCGTACCCCACGTCCAGGTCGACCAGGTGGATCTCGACCTCGCGCGTGCGATTCCACACCAATTCGGCGGCGGGCGCCTCGTCGGTGCCACGGAATCGGACTGCCACCTCCCAGACGGACTCCGGCACGCTGTCGAACATCGCCTCGACCGCGTCGTCGGCCGAGATCAGATCGACGAGCAGGTCGCTCGCCGGCCGCCCGGCGCCAGCCTCGATGGCCGCTGCCCGGGCCGGCGGCCCACCCTCGTACATGTCGACGACGTGGCCGGCCAGCGCGGCATCGAGCCGGCGTACGACGGTATCGGCGTTGCGGGCCAGGTGGGTGACCAGGTGGCCGTTGGTCCAGCCCGGCAGCCGGCTCGGGCGCCGCGCGAAGGCGTCGTCCATGTCCCGCAGCGTCTGGTGCAGGCGTTGGTGGGATTCCTTGCAGGCAGCGATATCTTCCGTAGGCATCGGCACAATCAGAGATTAGGCCGGGCCTGCTCCAGCGGCGAGTCCGCCCCCGCCGCGCCGGATCAGGGCATCCGGTTTTCATGATCGTGAGTGGATTTAGCACCGCCACGGGTATCAAATCCACTCATGATCATGGTCGAGGACACTCGACAGCAGCCCATCCCGGCCTTCCCGGATTCCGATGATCATGAGGCAGATTCGTCGGCGATTCGCGGCCCCATAGCCCCATGATCACCGTCGAGGTGACGCGATCGCTTCCCGGCAGCCTATTTCCATGATCGAGATGGCGTTCGACCGGCTACCACCGGCATAACGCGATCACGATCATGGAAATGCCGGGTGCGCGGATGCGGGTGGGTGCGCGCCGGTTCGCTATGCCCAGACGGCCCGGCCGTCACGATCGATACGCTAACACGTACTAATGAGTCAAGAGGATCTCAACGGTTGTTAGGAATCAGGACGTCTGGACGTAGAAGTAGTACGCTAACACGTATGAAATCATGGTTGCGGCGACGCCGCACCGGGCCGGTGTCGCGGACGAGCCAGGCGGTGGCACAGACTCGTGCGAGCCTGGAGCGGCCGCGCAGCCCGACCGGCGATCCGCTTGCGCAGCGGCGGTTGTGCCGGGGTATGCCGCCCATGGGCACG
>DATAVB010000038.1:0-31086 GCA_036267955.1 Mycobacteriales bacterium
GCCGGCACCGGCACCTCCCGGATCTCCAGTACCTCCGGGTCGCCCGACCTGACACAGACCGCCGCTCGCATTCTTTTGCTCATGCGCACACTGTCGCCCAAGGAAGGTGCGGCCGGCCACCGTTAGAATGCCAACCTATGCCCGTTGGCCGCCAACCTGTCCAGACGCCGGTGATGTCGCGGCTGTGGCCGTCCGGCGGCGCGCATCTGTGGCCGTCTGGCGGAACAAGCTCTTTGCATTCCCATGCACGTGGACACCTGGTCTACGCGGCCCGTGGCGTGCTTTCCATTCAGACCGAACGCGGCACCTCGATCGTGCCCGCCAATCGAATCGCCTGGACTCCCGCCGGGTTCGCGCATTCCCATCGGGCGCACGGCGAGACGGATATGCGGATCCTGTTTCTGCCGGCATCCCTGGCCCGGCTCACCCCGGACCATCCTGTTGTCTATCTGGTCTCCGACCTCGCCCGCGAAATTCTGCTCACGCTCACCGGCCCACGCAATGACGATCCCCGGGACGGTGATCGCGCGGCGCTCACCCGTCTTCGCCGGGTCCTCGTCGATGAACTCCACGAGGCACATGAGCAGCCACTTCAGCTGCCGGAGCCGCAGGATGACCGGTTGCGGGCCATCACCCGGATTCTGTACGACCGGCCCGCAGACAGCACCTCGCTGGCCGAGCTCGGGCAGACGATCGGCGCCAGCGCCCGCAGTCTCAGCCGACTGTTCCACGACGAACTCGGCATGACCTTCTATCAATGGCGTACTCAACTACGCATTTATTACGCACTTGTCCTGCTGGCCGAGGGCCACGACACGACCCGGGTCGCGCACGCCTGCGGATGGGCGAATCCCAGCAGTTTCATTGCTGCTTTCACCAACATCGTCGGCAGCACCCCGGGCCGCCACCGAACGGGGAGCGGTTTATCTCGTTAACGAAATCGGCAGTGACGTACTGCGGACGTTGGCCGGGCTCGACCTGATAGTGTGCCGGAGACCGTGAGACCGCACGAGGAGGTGAGACCCATGAAGGCTCTACGCAGGTGGGTGCTCCCTCATTTCGTTACGGTTGGGCGATTGACCTAGGTGTCGCCGGGAGTGCCTCAACAAACACGGCTCTCCCGAAAGGCAACACCTATGCATTCTTTACGTTTCACCGCCCAGACATCGTTGAACGGTGTCGTTGAACGTGATTTCACTCTGGGTGACATCACCGGCGTGCCCTGGTCGCCCGCATCCGGCTCCGGATATGCGCCCCTGGTGCTGATGGGTCACGGCGGCGGCCTACACAAGAAGACACCGGCGCAAGTGGCCCGCGCGCAGCAGTGCGTGAGCGCCAACGGTTTTCACGTGATCGCCATCGACGCCCCCGGTCACGGCGATCGTCCGCGCACAGCGGAGGACGATCGGGTCCGCGCCGACCTCAGGCAGGCGATGGCTGCGGGTGATACCGAACGCGTCGCGTCGATCAGCGTCCGGTATGGCATCTCGCTGGCGGAGCGTGCCGTGCCGGAATGGCAGGCGACCCTGGATGCGCTCCAGCAATTGCCGGAGATTGGCACCGAAGCGCCGATCGGTTACGGCGGTGGCATCACGTTGGGTACCGGGATCGGAATACCGCTCACGGCAGCCGAACCCAGGATCAGCGCCGCTATCTTCGGCGGCGGGTTCGTTGTGGACGAAACCCTGATCGAGGCGGCGAGGCACATCACCGTTCCGGTCCAATTCCTGCTCCCGTGGGACGACGAGCACGTCGACCGTCAATCCGCCCTCGCGTTGTTCGATGCGTTCGCCTCGACCGAGAAGACGTTGCACGCCAACCCGGGCGACCACCGCAACATCCGCTGGTTCGGACTCGACGACGGATTCCTGGCCCGCCATCTCGGCCGGGCCGATTCCGCACCGGCCTGATCGCGGCGGTATAGGCAGGTGGTTCGCCCAGACCCGCCGGCGGCGGCGGGTCTGGGCGGCGGCGGTCGGCTGGGGTCAGCCGACGACGACCTCGGATACCTGCACCATGTCGCGCTTCTTGACGGTGATCAGCACGACGGCGGCCAGCACCGAGACGATGCCGAAGATCGCGGCAACCATGAAGCCGTGGCTCGAGCCGTGCGCCTGCACGGCGTGGAACGCGTTCAGCGCCGGGTGATCGGCGTATGCCGCCGATGAAGCGGGCTTGCCGGTCTGCGAACTCCCGAGGAGTTCCTGGAAATGCCGCTGAGACGCGCCGGTCAACCGGCCGAGCTGGGTTTTGCCCTCGCTCTTCGAGGCGCTGGCAAACGCGGTGGCGAGCACCGCGAGGCCGATCGAACCGCCCACCTGCTGACCGACGTTGAGCAGCGCGGAGGCCAGCCCGGTGTCGGTATTGGTGACCTTGGTGACGGCGACGACGGTGAGCGTGATGAACACCATCGCCATGCCGGTCGCCATCACCATCATCGGCGGGAACACGCCCGACCAGTACTTGGTGGCCGTACCCACCTGGGCAAACCAGAACAGCCCGCCGGTGAGGAACGCCGAGCCGAGCACGAGCAGCGGCTTGGGCCCGACTCTGGGCAGCACCTGGCTGACAATTCCCGAGCCAACAATGATCACCGCGCTGAACGGCAGGTATGAAATGCCGGTCTTCAGCGAGCTGAATCCCATGACGCCCTGAATGAAGAATGTCAGGAAGTAGAACATGCCGAACAGGGCGGCGCCGATGATCATCATGATCACGTACGCGCCGGCGCGGGACCGGTTGGCAAAGATCCGCATCGGCATCATCGCGATCGTGGAGCGCGATTCGTACAGGACGAATGCCCCAAGCAACACGACACCGCCGACGAGCGAGGCGACGGTCGTGCCCGCGGTCCAGCTGTGGTTCGCCGCGTTGATGAAGCCGTAGACCACGGCCACCATGCCGGCCACCGAGAGCAGCGATCCCACGATGTCGAACTTGCCGGACAGCCGCTCGGAGGTGTGGATGTAGAGGAAGCCGCCGACCATCAACGCGATCCCGATCGGGACGTTGACGAACAGCACCCAGCGCCAGTCGAGGTATTCGGTCAGCACGCCGCCGAGCAGCAAGCCGATGGCCGCACCGCCGCCGGAAACGCCGGCATAGACGGCAAATGCGCGGTTTCGTTCAGGCCCCTCTTTGAACAGCGTGGTGATGAGTGACAGAGCGGTCGGTGCCGCGATCGCGCCGCCGATGCCCTGGATGACTCGGCCGATCAGCAGCATGTCAAAGTTCGCCGCCACGCCGCCGATGAAGCTGCCCAGTGAGAAGAGGCCGAGGCCGACGATGAACATTCGCCGCCGACCCAGAATGTCGGCGGCTCGCCCGCCGAGCAACAGCAGGCCGCCGAACGCGAGCGTGTAGGCGTTGATCGCCCACGTCATGTCGGTCTGGCTCCTGCCGAAATGGCGCCCCATGGACGGCAGCGCAATATTCACGATCGTCGAGTCCAGTACGACCATGAGCTGGGCGCCGGCGATGAGGAACAGCAGCAGCGCAGGATGGCTGGTGCGCCGCGCCGTGGTGCGTGGCGGCGCCGAGCCGATATCGGCTCGAACTGTGTCGGTCACAGGTATCTCCGTGATGTGTCGTGTAGTACCGCGGCTGGGTAGTAACGTTAGGGAACGCGAACGTCTCCTAAGCTGGAGACAGTACGTACACTCATTAAGGAACGCAAGCGTGCACTATGGATGTGCTTCAGCTCTCGGCAGAAAGGTCTGACTGACTGTGAGCGTGGTCTCAGCAGTTCCAGCGACGCGTCAGCGCAGGCGGGGCGCGGCACTTGAGGACGCGATCCACGACGCGGTCTTCGCCGAGTTGGCAGCGGTCGGCTACGCCGCCTTCACGATCGAGGCCGTCGCCGCACGGGCGCGGACCGGCAAGGCCAGCATCTACCGCCGGTGGGGGACCAGGCAGGACCTGGTGCTCGAGGCGTTCATCGCTCGATTCGGTGGGCCCGACGACATCGTCAGCGAATTGCTCGTCGACACCGAGGCGCCGACCCGCGACCTGCTGGTGAGATTGGCTACCCGGATCTGCCAGTTGTCCGACGAGGGCGGCGAGATCATCCGCGCCGTGGCATGTGAGGCCACCCGTGACGCCGATCTAGCGGCCGCGGTCGAGCAGAAGGTCTACCGCCCCAAGCAGGCGGCATTTGTCGAACTGCTCCGCCGTGGCGTCGAGCGCGGCGAAGTCCGTCCGGAGGCGGTGCGTGGCGTGTATGCCGAGGCGCTCCCGGCGATGCTCACCTACCGGATGATTCTCAACAACCAGCCCGTCACCACGCGGGAGGCAGCCGAGATCGTCGACTGCGTGGTGATGCCGCTCATCTCAGTTGAGAAAATCGCCAAGTGACGCATGAGAGATATCCTGAAGACGGGCTATTCGGTTGAGAACCCGGAATTCATCGGTCTGAGGGTCGGCTGCTGTAGTCGCTGAGGACCTTGTCCAGGTCGATCTCGACGCTCTCGTCCGGTCCGTCAGGTGAGTCAGCTAAGCCGGCTGGTGGAGCGTTGATCTCAATTACCAACCCCAGAGCGCCCAGCGCCCTGAGAACGTGGGGCAATTCGACGGCCGTCGTGGCGCCCCGTTCGAACTCCGAGAGCCACTTTCGCGATACACCGGCGGTCCGGGCCAGGAACTCTTGACTCACGCCAATGTCTTTACGCCGCCCTCGAACCAGCGCTTGAACCTGGTGCACCGTTGCGACCCGCATGGTCACCCCTAAAGCAGCTTCGATGTAACCGTACGGTGTCAGGGTGGCTCTGGAACCGTACGGTGTCAAGTGTCAGTTGTAACCGTACGGTTTCGCCCTCCTCGTGTAACCGTGGACGAGTTCGTAGGTCAGCTGGGCGGATGCGGGTCCGTCCGTCGACCAGAAGCCACCGAGGAATCTCAGAGCTCAGTCGGCAAGTACCTGTTCGCGCAGAATGTCGGCGTGTCCGCAGTGGTGGGCCAGTTCCCGCAGCACTTGCAGGTACACCCAACGCAGCGTGCGCGGTCCGGACCTGTGGCCGGTCACGACCGCGTTCAGCGGCAGGTCTGCGACCGCCGTCCGGGCCGTGGCACAGGCTTCCCGGTGGGCTGCCGTGACCGAGGCGACGGTGTCGCCGGCGGCGAGCCGGAAGGATTCATCCGGACTCTGTACCAGGCCGAGCTCCCGGCGGGACGAGCCGCCGATGCACTCCTCGAACCACACCCGCTGCATCCACGTGACGTGCTTGAGCAGCCCGAGCAGCGTCGTCGCTGACGAGACGAGCCGGCGTCGGGCCTGCTCCTCGGTGAGAGAGTCGAGAGTCACCTCAATGGCCCCGCGGTATTCGTCGATGAATGCCTCGAGCTGTGTGCGTTCGTCGTCCAGCAGCACATCGAACGAACCCATCAGAGTCTCCCAATCACGCCAAGGGCCACGGCCGCTCCTCCGGCACGACACAGCAGCAGCTCTACAGGCCGGATGCCTTCGTCTAGTGCCCAGGGCTCGAGTAGTAGCGAGATTGCCGGTTGAATGTGGCGATCGCCGCGATCAAGAGAACTATACCTACGAGTGGTGCGCAGGCCGCGAACCAGGTTGGAACGTAGAGTCCGTCCGATCGACCGAGAAGAATCGCTGCGGGGAAATAGGCTGAGAATGCCAGGGGTAACAGGAAGGTGAGCAAATAAGATACCGGCCGCGGAAGTATGTTGAGCGGGTACGGGGCTGCCGACGGCGCGAACCAGCCTCATCGCACCTCGTCCGACGGTGCGTGTCCGGTGTAGATGCGTTCGACCACGTCATCGAGACGCGGCTCAACGACTGCAAGGTCGATGACGGCATAACCTGCAGTTACCGACGCGATGACTTCCGGGGCTCGAACGCGGTCGGCGTGAAAACGGAGCGTCGCGACCGGCCCATCCCGCGAAATCTGTTCGGCCTGCGGGATGCTCACGTCGGCCGGTTCGGCCAGCCTGATCACTAGGTCGCGATACGGTGCATACCGCGCCATGAGACGAGTCAGCTCGCCGTCATACAGAACTTGACCGTGATCGATCAGAATGATGCGACGGCACAGTTTTTCGACATCCTCCAGATCATGCGTCGTGAGCACGATGGTCGTGCCCCGCTCTGAATTGATCCGGGCGATGAAATCGCGAATCCGCGTCCTGGCGACGACGTCGAGGCCAACGGTCGGTTCGTCCAGATAGAGCAACTGCGGCTGATAGAGCATCGCGGGCACGAGATCGCCGCGCATGCGCTGGCCCAAGGACAACTGCCGGACCGGAGTGTCAAGAATGCGCCCGAGCTCGAGCAGATCGACCAATTCCGCCTCGCGTCGATCACCGATGCGGGCCGGCACGCCGTACAGGTCCCGGATTGCGCGGAAAGACTCACATAGCGGCAGATCCCACCACAGCTGGCTCCGCTGACCGAACACCACGCCGATATTGCGCGCATTGGCCTTACGCTGCCGGGACGGGTCCAAACCAGCGACCCTGACACGGCCACTGCTCGGGGTCAAGATGCCCGTGAGCATCTTGATCGTCGTCGACTTCCCAGCGCCGTTAGGACCGAGATAGCCAACCAATTCTCCTGGAGAAATCGAAAATGATACGTCGGATACCGCCCGGATCGATTCATAGTCACGACTCATCAGTGTCCGAACTCCCGAGAATCGTCCCTGTTTGCGGCGTACCCGACGGAATTCCTTCGCCAGATGCTCGACTGTGATGGACATGTGTCGTAGCCTCGTCCTTCAAGCGCACTTGAAGGCAAGGATCGATGATGCGTGAACTGCTGATCGGCGAGGTGGCCACCCGCGCGGGGCTCGCCACCTCCGCGCTCCGGTATTACGACGACATTGGCCTGCTCGGTGATATCCCACGAAAAGCTGGCGCCCGGCGCTTCCCGAGCACCGTCCTGCGCCGGCTGGCCCTGATCCGCGCCGCCCAGGAGGCCGGGTTCACCCTGGCTGAAATCAAGGTGCTGCTCGACCAACGTCCCGACGCAAACGTCCGTGAACAGTGGGCCGCACTCGCCACCCGGCGACTCCCCGAACTCGACGCGCTCATTGACCGGCTCAGTCAGCTACGCGCCACGGTGGCCGATTGTCTGAAATGCGGATGTCTGAGCCTGACCACCTGTGCCATGCTCCGCGCCCCGACAGATCCGCGGATCTAGGGGCATCAACCCTATTTATCCAACTCCCGTGACATAGCGGGTTGGGTCTGCAAAGCTTGTCGTGTGCGGGTCGGGTAGAACTCAGAGGTCCAGGCAACGGCCACCGCGGGTGCGGTGGGTTGCGTCGAAGGCGTTGGCGCGGGCGTTCCCCGGTTGGGTCACGCTGTGGGTCGGATTGACCGCGTTGACGGGTGCCTTGCCGGCGGTCTTCGCGGCGCTCGTGGCACGGTTGGTGACCCAGCTGCCGTCCGCGGTCCGCGGTGGACTGGATTCGCCGCCTGGTCGTCAGCTGCAGTTAACGCTGGTAGCGATGGCCGTCGTGCTGCTGGCAGATGCTCTCGTCTCGGCGGGTCGTTCATTCGTACAGGCAGATCTGTACCGGCGGTACGAGGAATACCTGCTGGCGCGGGTGATGGCGGCAACATTGAGCGCGCCGGGACTGGAGTTGTTTGACGATCCGACCTCGGCCGGGCGGTTGGATCAGATCGCTACGCTGGCACGGCAGGAACCCGGCGATCTGGTCGACGGGCTCGGTGCCAAATGGGCCGCGCAGGTGCAGGGGATCGGCTCGGCGATCCTGGTCGCGACGGTGTGGCCGATCGCGGCGGTGGTTCTCGCCGCGATCTGGGTGTTGGTGGGCCGTCGGCTGGGAGCGGACTACCGGTTGTTCGCGGCCGAGGGTGGTTTGCCTATGCGGCGCGCCGGCTATTTCAAGAACATCGCGCTGCTGCCGGAGTGGGCCAAGGAATTGCGAATCTTCGGCCTGGTCGATTGGGTGCGAGCTGCCTATCGGGTGCATCGGAATGTGGTCATCGATCAGTTGGCGTCGGCGCGGCAGGTGGACCGTAGAAATTGGCTGCTGCTGCTGGCCGCCGTGATTACCGGAAATGTAGCCGCCCTGTTGTGGGCGGCCCACGCCGTAATCGACGGGACGATGAGCATTGGTGCAGTGACGGTGCTGGTCCAGGGGCTGGTCGGGATGCCGATGCTGGCCGATCAGGAAGGCGATCTGCTGATCGGCTGGGGCGCGAGCCGGATTCCGGATGTGGTCCAGGTTGAGAGCTCCGTTGCGGCGCTGGACAATCGTCGGGCCGGCACAATCATGGCCGAGCGACTTCCACGGCAGGAGATCCGGTTCGAGCGGGTGAGCTTCACCTATCCGGGCCGCGCCGCACCGGTGTACGACGAGCTGGATCTGCCGATCGCGGCGGGCCAGTCGCTGGCGATCGTGGGGCTCAACGGTGCCGGGAAAACAACTCTGGCCAAGTTGCTCACCGGTCTGGAGACCCCGCAACGCGGGCGGATCAGCATCGATGGGATCAACCTGGCCAACATCGATCCAGCGTCATGGCGCCGGAATATCGCGGCGATCTTCCAGGATTTCGTGCATTACGAGTTGCCCGCACAGGACAACATCGGTTTCGGCGCCATCGAGCAACTGCACGACCCCGACGCCGCGGGCCGGGTAATAGCGGCAGCGGGACGTGCCGGCGCCGGGCAGATCCTCGCCGAGCTGCCGCACGGGCCGCATACACCGCTGTCGGCCGCTTTCGCCGGTGGGGTTGATCTCTCCGGTGGACAGTGGCAGCGGATCGCCCTGGCCAGGGCGGTGCGGGCGCTACAGGCCGGGGCTCAGGTGCTCATTCTCGACGAGCCGACCGCGCAGCTGGATGTGCGGGCGGAGGCCGACGTGTACGACCGGTTCCTGGAATTGACTCGCGGGCTCACCACGATCGTGATCAGTCACCGCTTCTCGACCGTCCGGCGCGCCGATCGCATCGTCGTTCTTGATGGCGGCCGGATCAGCGAGGACGGCAGCCACCAGCAACTCGTCGCCGCCGGCGGTACGTACGCCCGACTATTCAGCAAACAAGCCATGCGTTACAGCGAGGAATCATCATGAGCGACCGTCCTGTTGTGAGCCGCTGGCGATCGGCCCGGGTGCTGCTGCAGATCGCCTGGCAGACAGATCGAACCCGTACGGCGGTGGCGTTTGTGCTGCTCGGTGTGCAGGCGTTCACCGCGTCGCTGTTCGCCTGGTGGCTGCGGCTCCTGCTCGATGCCGTCAATCCGATCAATAGCGCAAGAGTCGTGCTGGCGGCGTGCGGTATGGCCAGCGCGATCGCCGTTTCGGCGGTGTTGAATTACACCGGGCAACGGGTCGAAATCGCTCTGCGGGATCGCACCCTGGCTGAGGTCGATGAACGCCTCATGGTCCTGGTCGGCGGCACGCCGACCCTGCAGATCCACGAAACGCCCGAATATCTCGACCAGCTGCACGCTCTCAACCGGGAGAGCTGGAAGCTCGGAAATGCTATCCCCAGTCTGCTCGGCATGTTCGCCACGAGTATCCGCATCGTGGTGGCCGGCGTGCTACTGGCCGAAGTCAGCCCCGCCCTGCTGTTGTTGCCGCTGTTTGCGATCCCTACTCTCGCTCTCAGTTCCAAGACCGGAGAGTTATTCGGCCTGGGCAATGACCGGGCTGCGGCGCCCGCCCGCCTCGCCCACCATCTCTACGAATTAGCCACGAATCCCGGCCCGGCCAAGGAGGTACGCCTCTTCCGTCTCGCCGATGAATTGACGACGCGGTTCCACCGCACCGAGATCGAAATCCAACGCATTCACCGCCGAGTCAACCTCACCGGTCAGGCGCTTGGTCTGCTCGGACGGATAGCCTTCCTGGTCGGCTACTTCACTGCGATCACGTTCGTCGTTGTCCTCGCCGTCGACGGCCGCGCCACCATTGGCGACGCCGGCCTGACCGCTGTTCTGGCCGGACAGATCCTCACCCTCGTCACCGGGTCGGCCGACCTCATTCAGCTCGGATTCCGCAACCTCGCTGCCACCGCGCGGTTCGTGTACCTCACCGACATCGCGGCCGAGCACAGACCAGGACCTGCGACCACGGCCCCGCCGCCAGGGCGGCTCAGTGTCGGCATTGAGCTGGCGAACGTCTCCTATCGTTACCCCGCCGGCGATCACGATGTCCTGCATGACATCACCCTGGAGCTGCCCGCCGGAGCCACCGTCGCCATTGTCGGAGACAACGGCGCCGGGAAGACGACGCTCGTCAAACTCCTGGCCGGGCTCTACCGGCCCACCGCCGGCCGGATCACCATCGACGGAACCGACGTCACCGGTCTCGACCCCGAGGAATGGCGCCAACACCTCTCGGCCGGGTTCCAAGACCACGCCCGGTTCGAGTTCCTTCTCCGCAATACCGTCGGCGTTGGCGACCTCGCCGCACTCGACGACGACGAGGCCATCATCGCCGCGCTCGAACATGCCGGCGCTGTCGACCTGGCGGCCACCCTCCCGGCGGGCATCGACACCCAGCTGGGCCCGAACTGGCCCGACGGCATCGACCTCTCCGGCGGCCAATGGCAGAAACTCGCCCTCGCCCGGGCCATGATGCGCACCCGACCGCTCCTACTGCTCCTGGACGAACCCACCGCCGCCCTGGACGCCGACACCGAGCACCAATTGTTCGAACGTTGGACCGCCGCTGCCGCCGAACTCCGGCACACCGTCGGCGCCATCACGATCCTGGTCTCGCACCGTTTTTCTACTGTCCGTATGGCCGATCTCATCGTCGTCCTCAATCGCGGACGTGTCGCCGAAATCGGCAATCATGCCGACCTGCTCACCCGAGGCGGCCTCTACGCTGAGCTCTTCGAACTGCAGGCTCGCGCCTACCGATAGGCCCGGCCCTAGAATTGGGCCGATCGCGAGATTCACGCGCCGGATTCACGCGGCCGGGCGTCGCGGTTGACGAGATCGGAAGGGGACGTTCGCATGACGTTGCCGCGGTTGCGTGCAGCAGGACCCGACGACGCCGAGGTGGTGGCACTGTTGCATGCCCACAGTTGGCGTAGGCACTACCGAGGCGCGTACGCCGACTCATTTCTGGACGGTGACATCGTCCCCGACCGCCTGTCGGTTTGGGCGTCGCGGCTGGCTGCGCCAGCCAATTCCACAACGGTGGTCGCCGAGGACGACACCTCGGTAATGGGCTTTGTGCATGTCGTCTTCGATGACGATGACCGTTGGGGCAGTCTCGTCGACAACTTGCACGTTGTTCGAGACCGACAGCGGACCGGTATTGGTACCGCGCTCCTCGCCTGCGCCGCCGAAGCCGTAACCCGGCAGGGGACAGGCAGGTCCATGTATTTGTGGGTGCATGAGCAGAATACGGCCGCGCAGCAGTTCTACCAGGCTCTTGGCGGCACCTGCACCGAAAGAACAAAGGTGTCGGCTCCCGGCGGTATGCCGGCCCGCCTCAACGGCTCGCCAAACAAATTGCGCATCACCTGGTCCGACGCCGCATCGCTCACCGCTGCCGCCGGCCGCTGAGATGAATCTCGTGTGGTCTACGGAGCTCCCGGAGGGACGATCGTGACCGGGACCCGACAGGCATGCAGAATGTGTTCGCGGGTGAGATGCCTGAACAGTCGTCCCAGCAGCGGCCGGTCGTGGATGCCGATTACGATCATGGCGGCGTCGGCTGCTTCCGTTACCAGAATCCGGGCCGGGTCGCCTTCGGCGGCGACGATCCGGTAGTCGGGGAGGTCGCTGCGGCCCGGGCCGAGTGTCCGGGTGAGCAGCTGCTCGACCTGGGATTCTGTCTGTTCGCGGAATTGCTGGTCGGTGGTGTCGAATTCGTCCAGATCGGGGTCGACCGGGCGATGGTAGGCCGCCACGATCACGACGTGGGTGGCACGTACGCGGGCTTCGGAGAAGGCGAACCGCAGGGCCGCACCGCATCCCGGTCTGCTGTCGCAACCGACGACCAGGTAGCCCGGAGGTGGTTCCACTGCGGATCGCCTTCTTCGTCCCGCTCTGCCGGCGACGTGCCGTCAGCGGCGTCGCCTCATTACAAGGTGCGCTCATCCAGACGCCAGCGTCAAGGGGTTGATCCAGTTCCAGTGATGTGTGCGGCCCTGTTGTTCGTCAGCTGCCGTCATGTCCGATGAGCCGGGTGGTGAGGAGGTAGAGGCCGAGAAGAAGCAGAGCGGCGCCGGCTAGGTGCTCGGCGCCTTCGCGGATGCGTTCGCCGATTCGGGTGCCGAGGTGCAGGCCGACCTGGGTGGCGATGAGGGCCTGGATCGCGATCGCGGCAATGACCGCGGCGATGGGTAGATGGGTGAGGCCGAGGCTGAATCCGACGGCGAGTTCGTCGAGGCTGATGGAGACGCCGAGCCCGATGACGGCCAGCCCGCGGGCGGTGGATAGCTGCCCGGCTTTTTCCGCCTCGTCCTCGTCGTCATCGTGCAACAGCAGCCAGCCGCCCAGGGCGGTCAGCACTCCGGCGGCAAGGTAGTCCGCGACGTGGCCGACCGCGTGCGCCAGCGGCGCTCCGGCAGCGAGCCCGACGAGCGGCATACCACCCTCAAACACCACGAACAGCACCGAGATCCGCCAGCGTTGCTGGACAGTGATCCCGGCAGCGCCCAGCGCGGCAGCGATTGCGAAGGAGTCCAACCCGAGGGGCAGAACGAACGCCGCCAACCGCAGCACCACGACGCAGTTCCTTCCAGAGCCCGATAGGTGGCCGTCGGCGCCGTTGCTCGGCCGCGCCGCGACAGGCACCGCGCCGGGCCAGTATCCCTGCACTCGCTGGTGCGAGCCCGGTGGCCCTCAGGCCAGCGCCCGGAATGCTGGCCGATCGTATACCCCTATCGGGTATCGGGTATGGTGTCGATGAATGATCGCCGACGAGACCCGGAGGGTGCGATGACCGTGTGGTTCGGCATTCTGCATGCCTTGAAGGTGACGGGGTCGATGACCTGGCAGATCACGTGGTCGTTGATCCTGGGTTTCACCCTGTCGGCGGTGATCGAGGCGTTGGTGCGGAAGTCGACGATCGCCCGGTTGTTGCCGGATGCGCGGCCGCGGTCGTTGGCGACGGCGACCGGGTTGGGTGCTGCGTCCTCGTCGTGTTCGTACGCGGCGGTGGCCTTGGCGCGGTCGTTGTTCCGGAAGGGCGCGGATTTCACGGCGGCAATGGCGTTTCAGTTCGCGTCGACGAATTTGGTGATCGAGCTTGGACTGATTCTGGGATTGTTGGTGGGGTGGCGTTTCACCGCCGCGGAGTTCATCGGTGGGCCGTTGATGATCGTGTTGTTGGCGGTTATTCTACGTCGCCTGCTGACTCCGCGGCGGATCGAAATGGCGCGGGAGCAGGCGGAGCAGGCGGTGGCCGGGTCGATGGAGGGCCACGCCGCGATGGACATGAGCGTCACCGGCTCCGGGAGTTTCTGGCGGCGGCTGGCCAGCTCGGCCGGCTTCACCTCAGTCAGTCACAACTTCGTCATGGAATGGGCGGCGATCCTGCGTGATCTGGTGATTGGATTGTTCATCGCCGGCGCCGCGGCAGCATGGATTCCGGACACCTTCTGGGGGCACCTGTTCCTCACCGGACACCCGGTGCTGGCGAAGATCTGGGGACCGTTGATCGGGCCCCTGGTCGCGGTCGCGTCGTTCGTCTGCTCGATCGGCAACGTGCCATTGGCAGCGGTGTTGTGGAACGGCGGGATCAGTTTCGGCGGCGTGGTGTCGTTCCTGTTCGCCGATCTTATTATCGTGCCGTTGATCCTGATCTATCGGAAGTACTACGGCCCGCGGATGGCCTGGCTGCTCACCGGTGTCTTCTATTTGACGATGGTTGCCGCTGGATACGTGATGGAGCTGGTTTTCGGGGTGGTCGGGTTGATCCCGACCGGGCCGCGGCACGCCATGACCGGGATGGACGGCCCGAGCTGGAATTACACGACCTGGCTCAACATGGTCTTCCTCATTCTGGCGGCGGTTCTGGTCTGGCGGTTTTTCCTGACCGGGGGCCGTGGAATGCTGAGCATGATGGGCGGCGGACCGGACGACATGAGCCAGCACAACCACGGCTCCGGAAGTTAACCGATGTCTCACCCCCCACCTCCCAGGCCGACGAAGCGTCCCGCTCGGCTGTACACCTCACACACAACGTGAAGGAATATTCGCTGATGCGCACCCGACTTCTACTTGCCGGCCTGGCCGCCGCGAGCCTCACCATCGCTGCAGCCTGCGGCACCGGCAGTGCCGGCCAGAGCACCGGCATGTCTCACTCCGGTGGTCACGCCCGCAGCTCGATGCCCGGTATGAGCGGATCGATGCCGGGCATGAGTATGCCATCGGGCAATGGCCTGTCCGGCAGCGTAAGTGGCTACACCCTGAATGTGCATCGCCAACCGATGGCAGGGATGGCGATGCCGCTGACCTTCACCATCACCAGGGGCGGGGAGCCGGTCACCGTGTTCGATCCGGAACAGACCAAGCTCATGCATTTCTACCTGATCCGGAATGACCTGACTGGATTCCAACACCTGCACCCCACCATGAACGACGCCGGCACCTGGAGCGTCACCCCAAGCGCACTCACAGCGGGGAAATATCGGGTCTACACACAATTCCTGCCGCACGCCGACCCCAACGGCGGGGCACTGGTCACCTCCCGGCCGATCACCGTTGCCGGGAAGGCCGCCTCGGGCGCGGCGCTGCCGGCGCCAAGCGGTAGTACTACGGTCGACGACTACACCGTCGCCGTGACCGGCCGCCCGAACGCCGGCACCGAGACGCCGCTGCAGATCAGCGTCAGCAAGAACAGAAAGCCAGTCGCCGATCTGCAGCCGTACCTGGACACCTACGCCCATGTCACCGCCGTACACGCCGGCGACCTCGCGTTCGCTCATCTGCACCCCGCCGGCGCGACGCATGGTGATCACGGCGGCCCGACCCTTACCGTTCATGCGAATCTGCCGGTGGCAGGGAAATATCGGATGTTCATCCAATTCAAGACCGCCAACCACCTGCATACCGCGGCGATCACCCTGTCCGCCAGCTAGTCCGGCGCATTAACGGGCTACGCCCACCCGTAATTGCCGGGGTCAGCCGCGCAGTGGTGCGTGGGCGAATTCTGCCATTCCCGTGGCGAAGTCCACCCGGGCTGTGAAGTTGAGTTGCTGCCGAGCCCGGTCCGGTGCGGCGACAATGTGCCGCACGTCGCCCAGGCGGTAATCGCCAGTCACGATCGGCGGGGGCCCGCCGTACGCCACCGCGAGGCTGGTTGCCATATCGCCGACGGTGTGCGGGACGCCGGTGCTGACGTTGTAGGCGGTCAGCGCGTCCGGTGTGCCGCCACGCTCCAATGCGGCGACATTCGCAGCCGCGATATCGCTGACATGGATGAAATCGCGCCGTTGCCCGCCGTCCTCGAAGACCCGCGGCGCCTCGCCGCGTTGCAGCGCCGAACGGAATATCGAGGCCACGCCGGCGTAGGGCGTATTGCTCGGCATCCGCGGGCCGTACACGTTGTGGTAGCGCAACCCCACGACCGTGCCGCCGGTGACCCGGGCCCAGGAGGCGGCAAGGTGTTCCTGCGCCAGTTTGCTTGTGGCGTAAGTATTTCGCGGGTCGGCGGGCGCCTCTTCGGGCACCCTGCCGTCGGCGAGTGGTGCGTCGCAGGCAGGGCAGCGCGGCTCGAATCGTCCGGCCCGCAGATCTGCCTCGGCTCTCGGTCCGGGCCGTACGACGCCGTGCTCCGCGCAGTGGTATCGGCCCTCGCCGTAGATGACCATCGAGCTGGCGAGGACCATCCGGCCGACGCCGGCCCGGTCCATCGCGGCCAGCAGGACCGCGGTGCCGAAGTCGTTGTGGCTCGCGTAGAGCGGGAGGTCCTGCGCGTCGACGCCGAGACCGACCATCGCGGCCTGATGGCAGACCGCGTCGACACCGTCCAGTGCGTCGTCCACTGTGGATTTATCGCGGATGTCGCCGACGATGAGTTCGTGGCCTAGATAATCCGGCTTCCCGCGCGGATAGGTCGGGTGCGCCGCCGGCAACAGCAGGTCGAGAACGCGCACCTGGTGACCGCGGGCGGCGAGTTGATCGGCGACGTGCGATCCGATGAATCCGGCGCCGCCGGTGACCAGGACCCGCATCCGTTTCACCACAAGCTCACCACCAAGGTCTGCACGGTCAGCCCGACCAGGAGTTGGAAAGCGAGCCAGGTGCGGTGCTGTCGGCGCGGCAGTAAAGCGCAGGATGCAATCAGCCAGGGCATGAACGGCAACCAGATCCGTTCGACCTCGCCGCGGGACAGTCCGGTGACGTCGGCGACCACGAGCCCGAGCAGCGCTGGCGCGGCAAGCCACACCAGGGCGGAGCGCCGGCTCAGCCGGGACAACCCGGCCACCGTCGCCGGGCCGACCGCGATCGCCAGCGCCGCAAGGTTTGCGACCAGGAAATAGCTGTACGGTCGCTGCCCGGCATCGCCGCCGGCGACCCGGCCCTGCGTTTGGGTCAGCCCGTCGAACCACCAGAATCCGCCGGCGGCAAAAGCCAGTACGACAACGCATACCGCCCCTCCACCGACGAGCAGCGGTCCAACCCGGCGGCGCGCCACGACCACCGCCACCACCAGCGGCGCCAGCAGGACCACGCCGTACGAGAGGAACAGCGAGGCGCCGAGCAGCAGCCCGCCGGCCAGTGCCTGGACGGGGCCGAGCGCGTCGTGTCGGGCCGCGGCCAGGCCGAGCAGCGCTATTCCCCAGGCAGTGACGCACAGGAACCAGGCATCGGCCGATACCGCGATCCAGACCGCGGCCGGCGCCGAGCACAGAAAGGGTGCCGCCCGACGCGCCAACTCTTCGCCGGCCACGGACCGAACGGTGACCAGCACCGCCGGAACGGCCAACGCACCGGTCAGCACGCAGAATGCGGCCGCCGGTCCGGCGCCGGACAATCCGAGCCGATCCAGCGACCAGAAAGTCAGCAGCGCACCGGGCGGGTGACCGGCGACGTGGGTAGCCCACTGCAGCCCGTCGCGGCCCTGAATTCCACCGGCGAAGATGTGCAGGAGATTACCGTGCACCCGATGCACGTCGTGCAGGTATTCGTCCTTGCCGGTGAGCCGGTCGACGAATCCACGTTGCCAACCATCGGTCGAGGCGAGCGCCACCGACCAGGCCAGGGCCGCCAGCGTGGCGAATCCCAACAGCGGTCGCCACCGTAGCCGGGCCGCGAGTTGCGGCAGCACGACGACGGCGACAACAGCCAGCAGAACTGCCCGCAGCGTGCCGTCATTCAGCCGTCGCCCCAACGGTCCGGCCAGCGGCTCGCCGTGTGCCAGCAGAATGACCACGCCGCGGTGTTCCAGCCGCAGTCCCCATTCCCGGGTCGCGATGACGAGCAGACCGACGGCCGCCACCAGGCTCACGTCGACCATCACCGGCCGGCGGCGCGCTGGCGTAGCCGTCTCCGGGGGAGCAGTCGTCATCGTCACGGGGGGATCGTATGCGCTGATTCTCGTTCCGGGTCGAGGCGTTCGCGGCTCGTAAGATCTATTTGCGTATATCACCACTAGCGTGCCCTTCATGATCGACATCGTCTTTCCCTGCCTCAATGAGGCACTGTCCATGCCGGACCTGCTATCCCGGATACCGGACGGATTCCGCGCCGTGGTCGCCGACAACGGCTCGACCGACGGTTCACCCGACATCGCCCGCGATCTGGGCGCGACTGTGATCGACGTGCCGCAACGGGGTTTCGGCGCGGCGGCCCACGCCGGGCTGCTGGCGTGCAGCAGCGACGTGGTCTGTTTCTGCGACGCCGACGGCACTTTGGATCCGCGGCAGCTGCCGCGGGTCGTGGGTCCCGTGGTCGAAGGCCGAGCCGACCTGGTCCTCGGTCGACGCCGTTCGGCGGCCCGCGGTGCATTTCCGGTGCACGCCCGCGCGGGAAATGCCGTGCTGGCCCGTCACCTGCGGCGAAGGTCCGGTGTGGACATTCGGGACCTCGGGCCGATGCGGGCCGGGCGGCGGGAGACGCTGTTGCAGTTGAAGATCGCCGATCGCCGATTCGGCTACCCGCTGGAGATGGTTCTGAAAGGCGCCGCGGCGCAGTGGCGGATCGAGGAGGTCGACGTCGACTATTACCCGCGGCCGCCGGGATCGCGGTCCAAGGTCACCGGCTCTGTACGCGGGACTCTGCGAGCCGTCCGGGATATGCGGGCGGTGCTGGCCCAGTGAGCCCAATGAACGCTGCCAACGTGACCGGTCAGCTGCTCGTACTGGCGAAACGACCGATAGCCGGCCGGGTGAAGACCCGGCTCTGTCCACCGTGTACACCTCAGGAGGCGGCCGGCGTCGCGGCCGCGGCGCTGGCCGACACCCTGGATGCCGTACGGCGAACGCCGGTGACGCGCCGCGTCGTCGCCTTCGACGGGCCAACCGAATCCACAGTGGACTTGGAGGCCATCCGCCAGCGTGGCGACGGGCTCGGCGAACGCATCGCCAACGCCTTCGCCGATACTGCCGCCCGGAACCCAGATCCGGTCGTGCAGATCGGGATGGACACACCACAGGTCACGCCCGAACTCCTGACGGCCGCCCTGCAACTGCTGGCCCATAACGATGCGGTGCTCGGTCTTGCCGAGGACGGCGGCTGGTGGGCGCTCGGGCTGCGCGACGCGCACCGGGCGTCCGTACTGCCGGACGTACCGATGTCCACATCGGACACCGGCCGGCTGACCATCGCGGCGCTCGAGGGGGCGGGAGCCCGGATCGGGTATCTGCCGCGGCTGCGGGACGTGGACACGATCGACGACGCGCAACTCGTCGCAGAATCCGTCCCGGGAAGTCGTTTCGCCCGCGCCGTGGAGGAATTGTCATGCACAGCTCGGTGATCGGCTGTTACGAGTCGGGACTGCACAGCGTCGCCGCCGGGGAGGAGCACGGCTGGTCGATCCGCTCGCAGGATGGCGTCGTCCGGGAATTCCCGTTGCAGAGCTGGTGCGGCGGACTGATTCCTGGGGACGAGACGCTGCTGGAATGCTGCACCGGCCCGACCCTCGACGTCGGCTGCGGCCCGGGCCGGCTCACCGAGGCGCTCGCCCAACGCGGCGTCCCGGTGCTGGGCGTCGACATCGCCCCGGAGGCCATCCGGCGCACCCGGGCCCGCGGTGTGGCGGCGCTGCGCCGGGACGTGTTCGGGCCGATCCCGGGCGAGGGGCGCTGGCAGCACGTGATCCTGGCCGACGGCAATGTGGGGATCGGCGGCGAGCCGCGGCGCCTGCTGGAGCGGGCCGGTGAGTTGTTGGCGCCGGGCGGCAGCGTGCTCTGCGAAATCGAACGTCCCGGCACCTCGTTGCGTCGGCTGCAATTGCGCCTGGAGCGGGCCGATCAGCACAGCGCCTGGTTTCCCTGGGCGCTGCTCGGCGCCGACGAGCTCTCCCGGACCGCACCTGAGATCGGATTCCAGCTCTGTCGCATGTGGACGGAGGCGGGCAGATGGTTCAGTCAACTCGTGGCCGTCTGAAGAAATTGCGGGAACGGGACCCGGTCGCCCGCTTCCCGTGGCACCGGTTCGAGGTGCTGCGCCGGGGTCCGCTGCGGGAGGACGCTTTCAGCAGCCCGCTGCACACCGAACGGGTCGCCGCCCGGCTCGGGCTCGCCCTCGGCGTGGCCTTCACGCTGTGCTTTCTCACCGGGCTGGTCAGCCATTTCATGCAGCATCAGCCCGGCTGGCTCCACTGGCCGACCTCGCCGGTCTGGCTCTACCGCGTCACCCAGGGTCTGCACGTGGCCAGTGGGATCGCGTCGATCCCGTTGCTGGTGGCGAAACTCTGGACCGTATATCCGAAACTCTTCACCTGGCCGCCGGCGCGATCCTTATTGCACGGCGTGGAACGCGGCTCGCTGCTGCTGTTGGTCGGCGGCTCGGTATTCGAGGTGACGACCGGCCTTATCAACGTGGCTCGGTTCTATCCATGGGGATTCTTCTTCACCACCACGCATTACTGGGTCGCCTGGATCACCCTTGGCGCCCTGGTCATGCATATCGCCGCCAAGGCGACGGAGATACGACGCGGTCTCGGCACGCCGCTGAAACGGCAGGATGAGCCCGATCACGCGCCGGGATCACTGTCCCGCCGGGGATTCATCGTCACCGTCAGCGCCGCCACCGGCGCGGTCACGCTTGTCACCGTTGGACAGACGGTGACGCCGCTGCAGGATCTCGCCGTCCTCGGCCAGCGGCACGCGGATATCGGCCCGCAGCACCTGCCGGTGAACAAGTCCGCCGTCGAGGCCAAGGTGACTCGCGATCCGGCGTACCGCCTCGCCGTCGAGGGTCCCCGCCCATTCACCATGACGCTCGAGGACCTGCGGGCCATGCCGCAACACACGGTGCGGCTCCCGATCGCCTGTGTGGAGGGCTGGAGCGCCTCCGCCGACTGGACCGGTGTCCGTATCCGCGACCTGCTTGATCGTGCCGGGATAGCGCACGACGCCGAAGTCGAGGTCGAGTCGATGCAGCAGAAGGGCCTTTACCGCAAATCGTCTCTCCACACCCCACACACCCGGGACGACCGGACCCTGCTGGCCCTGCGCCTGAACGGTGCGGAGCTGGATCTCGACCACGGATTCCCGTGCCGGCTGATCGCGCCAGACCGGCCGGGCGTGCAACAGACGAAATGGGTCAACCGGCTGGCCGCCTTATGAAGACGGCTGCGCGGTGAAGACGGCAGTACGCATCGTGGCGGTCCTCGTCGGGGCCGGCCTCGCCGCGTACGGAATCGACGGTCTCATCGGCGCCACCAGCACCCATTCACTGACCTCGGCGGCGAAGTGGTTCGTCGGCGGCGCGCTGGCACATGACCTCCTGATCGCGCCGGTCGTGGTGCTGCTCGGTGAGCTGCTCGCCCGTCTGTTGCCCGGCGGCGTCCGGCCGTACGCACAGGCGGGCCTGTTCATCACCGCGGCGCTCACCCTCGTCGCGCTGCCGTTCCTGTCCGGAAAGGGTTACCACGCAAGCAATCCGTCTGCGCTGGCACTGAACTACGGCCGTGGGTACGGAATCGCGGTCGCCGTGGTCTGGGCGCTGGTCGTGGCGGTCGGGCTGGTTCGGGCACATCACCGGGCCAGGAAAGCAAACCAATGAACGACCACCCCGTAAACCGTCATTTCCCGAATTAGCGGGCGGTGTCGAGTTCGGATGCCATTCAGCTTGAGGTAGTCCGGATTTCTGCCTTCGCATGTGGAAGGCAACCGACTGGGCGACCATCTTGTCTAGCTGTTAAGGCGGCATGGGCGGACGATGATGCGTAGGAATTCTGTATTGGCGTGGCTGATGACCGGCGCTCTGGCGGCGGTCACGGCGGCTGCGGGGTACATGCAGACGGCGGGCGGGCGGCGATTGGCGCGTCCAGTGCCGGTTCGGTCTACAACGTCCAGAATGCCGGCGCCGAGGCGCAGCACCTGCTGGGGCTGGTTCGGCTGCCTGGCTGGCGGGTCCGGACGTGCGGGTCGGACCGCGCGCTCGTCCACAGCTCACCGACTGGCCAAACACTGGTGCTCTACCACGGCGCGGCCTTTGACCACGTGATCGTCACCACCGCACGGTCCGGCTGCTAACCGCGGTTCCGCCGGGGTTGCCAGCTGGCTCATTGTTCGATGAATTGGTAATCGCGCCGGATTTTGCCATTGTCGTCGAGATCGATGACTTCGACGCCACCGCCGGCGTGGGTCCCGTCCGTGGTCGACACCATCTCCCAGGCGAACGTGACGAGGCCCTTGAGAAGGTCATGCCGGGCGCCGTTCGATTGGAACCGGTACTCGCCTGGCGCGATGAACATTTCGTACGCTCGCGTCACCCGGGCTTCGAGTGCGGCGTGACCGTGCACCTCGAAGGACGGCGGCCCGACCTGCAGGTCGATGGCGCTCTCGCGGACGGTCTCGGGCGGGTCGGCGAGGATCTGGGTGCCGTTGAGCGCCCACAGGCCGCGGATGAGCTCGCCGCGCATCTCGGGGTCGGGCTCGTTCCACATCGCCATGTAGCGGTCGACGAGGGCGGTGCTGTTATCGGGGCAGGTCATGCGATCACTGTGAGCCGCCGGCAGTGGAGCATCAATTCCCTCGAGGGAATCGTGGGTCGGTCATCGCTTTGCTAGGAAGTGCAGTATGACGATGTCTGTGCCGGTCCAGGTGCTCGGCGATGAGCTGCGACGATGGCGGACCCGGCGGCGGTGGAGCCAACTTGAGCTCGCGATCCGGGCCGAGACAACGCAGCGCCATGTGAGCTTCATCGAGCAGGGTCGTTCGCGGCCTGGCCGTGCCATGGTCGTGCGCCTCGCCGAGACCCTCGGACTGTCATTGCGGGATCGGAACACATTGCTGCTCGCCGCCGGCTACGCACCGGTGTATGCCGAAACGCCCCTGGATGCCCCCGTGCTGCAGCCCGTACGAGACGCCATCGAACACATCCTCGCCGGCCACATGCCGTACCCGGCCCTCGTCGCCCGCCCGTACGGCGAGCTGATCGCCGCCAATAGCGCCATCTCGGTGCTTACCGACGGGGCCTGTCCCGATCTGCTCGAGCCGCCGCTCAACGTGCTGCGCCTCGCCCTTCACCCGGACGGCATGGCGCAACGCGTCGTCAACCTGGCCGAGTGGGGCCGTCATATCACCAACAGCCTGCGCGGCCAGGCCGCCCGCAGCCCGGACCCGCAACTGGACGAGTTCATCGGGGAACTCGAAGGCTATCTCCCGGCCGACGCGCCCGGCCACGATCACGTCGGGTTCGCCGTACCACTTCGGCTGCGCTCCGACGACGGCGAGCTGCGCCTCATCACGACGCTTTCGACGTTCGCCACCGCCGTCGACGTCACGATCTCTGAGCTCCATCTCGAGGCATTCCTGCCCGTCGATCCGGACACCGCCGAAATCCTCCGGTCGCGTGCCGGGCCGCTTCTGAAATAACCCGTCGATCGGCGGGTGTGCACCCCGCTCGAATCGCATTAGCCTGACAACGACGCCGCCGGGCCACGGGGGCCGAGGGGGACGCATGTTGGGGTCACTGAGCTGGGAACGACTGTTCGTCCTGGGATTCCTGGCCCTGATCATTTTCGGGCCCGAACGGCTGCCGGCCCTGGCCCGGGATGCCGCCCAGGCGCTACAGAAGCTCCGCAAAGTAGCTGCCGGCGCCCGCGAGCAACTCACCGCCGAGCTCGGCCCCGAATTCGGCGACCTGGACCTGGAATCGCTCAACCCCCGCACGTTCGTCCGCAGACACCTCCTCGACGACCAGTCCGATGGTCTGCTGAGCGACCCGTTCAGCACTGAACCAACGCCAAGATCAGCGCCCGCACAGTTCCAGCCACTGGCCGTGGGCGAACCCGCTCCCTACGACCTGGACGCAACCTGACGACGTTGCCGCCGGGGTCAAAGATCGTGTCCCCGACCTAACCTTTCCCGGCATCCCTGGTGAAAAGGGTGGTGAGGGTGTCGTGCAGGCCGGGGTCGGCCAGCACGATGATTTCGTCGCCGGCACGCAGCCGGGTGTTAGGCGTGACGGGGATGAGTTGTTGATCGCGGACGATGACGCTGATCCAGATATCGCCGGCATCCTCGGCGACTTCGGCGATCGTACGGTCCTCGGCGGTGGCGGCGGGTGCGATGGTCAGCCGGTGCACGCCTTCGGGTTCGTCGCGGAGTCGGACGCCGAAGGCCCAGGGTTCGGGCTCTACGGTGCGCATCGGGAGGTGCAACGCGGCGGCAAGGGTGGGTACGAAGCTGCCTTGGACCAGAACAGAGAAAACCACGACCACGACGACGATGCCGTAGAGCCGGTCGGCCTCGGGCGGGTGGGCGAGGTGGATCAGGACGCCGAGCAGGATCGGTACGGCGCCTTTCAATCCGGCCAGCACGACGAAGGTGTTCTCGGTGCGGCGCAGCCGGGCCGGGATCAGACACAGGCCGACGAGCAGCGGCCGGATGATCAGCGTGAGGGCCACGGCCAGGACGAGCCCGGGGACCCAGACGTTGGCCCGGGTCAGGACGTGCAGATCGATGGTCAGCCCCAGCACGACGAACGCGACGATCTCGGCGAGGCTGCCCAGCGCCGCGTGGAATCGGGTTATCTCGTTTTTATAGGGGGCGCGGGGATCGCCCAGCAGGATCCCGGCGACGAAAACGGCCAGGAAGCCCGATCCGTGGGCGACGGTGGCGACGCCGTAGAGGAGGTAGGCGCTGATCATCGTGCGCAGCGGGTACAGGCTCTCGCTCGGCAGCGGAATCCGCCGCATGAACCACAACAGGCCGAGACCGCCGGCGATGCCGACAGCGCCGCCAATACCCATTTGCAGCAGGAATTCGACCGCGATGTGCCCGGCTGCGGATCCGGTGAGGGAGCCAGCGGTGATCAGGCTGGCCATCAGCGCGATCCCGACCGGGTCGTTGGCGCCGGATTCGCCTTCCAGGATCGTGCTGGAGCGGCCGGCGATTTCGCGTTGCCCCAGGACCGAGAACACCACCGCCGGGTCGGTCGGGGCGACCGCGGTCGCCACCAGCAGGGCGACGTACCACGTCAGTCCGAACGCCCCGTGCAGCAGCACCGCGCCGGCCGCGGCGGTCAGGAACGTGCCGGCCACGCCGACCACCACGATCGGCCCGGCGGCGGCCCGGAACCGGGACCAGCCGATATGCATCCCCCCGTCGAAGAGGATCAGAACCAATGCGAGGGTGACGACCCGCTCGACCGTGTGGTAGTCCGGCGAGTGCAGGGACGGTACGACGCTGACCGCGATGGCGGCGCCGACCAGCATGAGCAGCGGGACCGGGACCTTCACGTGCTCGGTCAGCCGATTGGACGCCACCGCGGCCAATCCCACCGCCGCGATCAGCAGGATGATCAGTCCATAGTGGTAGGTCCCGGACACGCGAATCCTCTGATCGACGGGCATGACAGTATCGCTGCCGACCAGACTTCCCGGCGCACCAGCCACCACCGTAGCGGTCGCGCCGCCGATGGATGGCTCAACCTGCCGCGGTCAGCGCCGCGACGACGGGCCCCCGTGAGTCAGGCCGCTGCTTGGGCCGTCGCGCGTTCCGCGGTGCGGGCCGCGGCGGCAGCCTTCACCAGCCGCAGGGTCTGCTCGTACGTGGCGACGGCGAGGCGGACCTGTGCTGCAGCGTTTGCCACGTCCTGGTTGGATTCCGGTGTGTGCATCGTTGCCCCTCATTCGCCCAGTGCGGGATCTTCCGTTCGAATTCTGCACGTTGGACGTGATCAATATTCGGTTTTCCGGAAATGTCTCCTGGCGCCACCGAATATCAAGAAGGTCCGATCCATCCATTGTGGATGTCCAGCGGTCATCAGCGAGTAGCGCTTTCAGTCTGGTTGCAGGTCCAGTCGCAGGCGGCGGGCCACGATCTCCTCGGCTACCGCGCCGATGCGTTGATCTGTCGCGAACGCGTGACCGCGCAGCCGGGCGAACGCCGCCTCGGCGCCGATGCCGAGCTGGGCGATGAGCATCCCGGTGGCCTGATGTACCCGCCGGTCCGACCCGACCCCGTCCAGCCAGGCGCCACCCGGCGAGCCGCCTCCGCCGCCGTCCACCTGCGCGCCGCTCGGAAGTCTGGTACGTAAGGCAAGTAGCGCCGCTGCGGCCAGGTCTAAGACCGTCAGTACGGTCGCCAGGTCTTCGCGGCTGATCCACCCCGGAGCGCTGCGGTAAACGTCCAGAACGCCGATCGTGATCGCCCCGACGCCGACCGGGAAGGCGAACAGGCCACCGATGGGCAGTTCGGCCAGCGCTCGGGTCAGGATCGGCCAGCGGGCCACCTCGACAACGGCCAGATCCGGGATGCACGTCGGCCGACCGGTGCGAAAGGCATCCAAGGCGGGACCTTCACCGAGGCTGAACTGCAGCGACTGGACCTGCTCGATTACCAGGTCGCTGGCGTACAACAGCTCCCGGGCCTGGTCCGAGGCCATCGCGGTGAACGCCGCGCCCTGCACCGGCAACGCCGCGGTGCACACCCGACACACCGCTGCGGCCGCCTCATCGGAATCGGCGATCATCGCCACCGCGACCGCCGCCCGCAACGCCCTCAGGTCAGCCATGACGTGCCGCCGGCGCTATCGACGTTCATAACCGACACACACCTCCCTGCGGGTCTGGCTCGGTCCGCAGGTGAGAGGCGCCAATAGGGTCCAGATCAACGAACAGCGCACGCACGGCCTGAATGACTACCGTAGACCCACGAGGCAATCCTCAACTCACCCAGAAAAATAGCCACCGGGCGGTCGTCTGCGGTGCGCTAGCCCTCGTGGACTTCGGTGGGAGTGACCGCCACGAAGGTGAGCCCGGCGGCGGCGAGTAGGGCGGCGACGCCGAACGCATGGGCAATTGCGTTCTCGAGCACAGTGAGCAGGACGAAGCCGATGAGCAGGCTGGCTGCGGCCAAACGCGCGGCACGGGCCGGTCGTGCTGAGCCGGCTGGTGCGGTCGGCGTATGGGGTCGGGGCGACGCGGCGGGGTCGAACCGTCCGGCGAGCAGGAGTCGGAACAGCAGCCCGAGCGACGGCGCCAGGATGGCGCCGCCGGCTAGTACGGCGACGATTACCGCGATCAGGGTGGAGCGGCCGGCGGCGGCCTGGTGCAGGGTGAGCCCCGGCAGGACCGTCGGTCGCTGGGCGGCGGCCCAGCCGGCGATGATGGCCGCGACGGCGACGGCCGCGCTCAACCGCGCCGGCTGGAATTTCGACCAGAACACCAGGGCGAGTGTGCCCAGCCCGCCGAGTCCGGAGACGATCACGGCAGCAAGGCCATAGCCGGAGGTCAGTCCGTGGTAGAGATGCCGGGCATCGTGGTGCACGACGGCCAGCCCGCCGAGCGCCAGCACTCCGGTGAGCACGCCGGTGGCCAGGGCGCGGGCCCGGAATGCCCGTACGAGGTCGGGTTCGCCGAGGCGGGTGGCGTCGGCGGCCAGGTATACCGCGGCGAGGAAGGCGCCGACTGCGACGGCGAGACATCCGGTGAGGATCGAAGTGGGATTTACCCAGCTGGTCACGAGGTCACCGGCGGCGTTTCCGACCGGGACGCGCAGCGACGCGATGGCGCCCACCGCCGCGCCGAGCATGTATGGAGTGAGGACCGACGACACGGCGAAGGTGGTGTCGATGATGCGCCGCTCGTGTGGCACGTCGGTCGCCGACTGCAGCGCGTAGGCCAGGCCGCGGAAGATGATGCCCAGACCGGCCACCGAGAGCGGAATGGTGAGGGTGGAGGCGAGCGAGCCGATCACCTCGGGGAACGCGGTCCACGCCACGGTGAGTACGAAGATGAGCCAGACGTGGTTGGCTTCCCAGACGGCGGCCATCGAGTGGTGAGCGTGGTCGCGGATCTCGCGCCCGCGCGATCCGGGGCCGGACAGCAGCTGCCACAACCCGGCGCCGAAGTCGGCACCGGCGAGCACCGTGTAGAGCACCAATCCGGCCAGTACGAACAGCAAGACGATCGTCTCGAGCACGGCTCAACCCTCCGCGGCCGGCATCGGTCTGGACGCGAGACGGCGCAGCGTCCAGACGACCGCCACGATCAGTACGAGGTAGGTGAGCGCCAGCACGCCGTAGCTGACCGGTATGCCCGACGCACCGGTCACCGCCTCGTTGGTGCGCATCACCCGGTAGACCACCCACGGCTGGCGTCCCACCTCGGTGGTCACCCAGCCCGCGATGAGCGCGACCACGGACGCCGGACCGGCAACGACCAGTGCGCGATAGAACCACCGACTGATCGGCAATCCACCGCTGCGCCAGCGTAGGAACAGAAACACCACGGACAGCAGCGTGAGCAGTGTCCCGATACCCACCATCAGCTGGAACGCGACCCGGACGACGTTGACCGGCGGCAGGTCGGCGGCCGGGAACGCGCTCAGGCCAGTCACCCTGGCGTTGATGTTGTGGAAGGCGAGGAACGACAGCAGTCGCGGAATCTCGATGCCGTAATCGATGTGGCCGTGGCTGTACCAGCCGAGCACATGGATTGGTGCGCCGCGCGTGGTCGGGCCCAGCCCCTCCAGGGCAGCCAGTTTGATCGGCTGGTCACGGGCGACGTCGCGGGCGGCCCAGTCGCCGACCAGCACCTGCACCGGCGCGACGACCGCGGCGGCTGTCAGCGGGACCGCCAGCGCGATCCGCTCGTACCGTCCCCATCGGCCGCGCAGTCTGCCGATCGCGTAGGCGCCGGCCATGAGGAAGCCGGTGACCAGGTAGCCGGCCAGGTACATGTGGACCAGCTCGTGCCAGAAGTAGGAGTTTCCGAACAGCGCCCGCCACGGGTCGACGTCGGTGACCCTTCCACCCACGAGCCGGAAGCCTTCCGGGTGGTTCATCCAGCCGTTCACCGCGATGACCATGGTCGAGCCGAGGATGCCGGCCGCCGCGATGGGCAGGCCGGAGAGGAAGTGCGTGCGCGGCGAGAGGCGGTCCCAGCCGTACACGTAGATGCCGATGAAGATCGCCTCGAGGAAGAACGAGAACCCCTCGATCGCGAACCCCAACCCGAACACGCTGCCGAAGGTGGACGTGAAATTCGGCCACAGCAGGGCCATCTCAAAGCTGAGGATCGTGCCGGTGACCACGCCGGCCGCGAACAGTGTCACCAGTACCCGCGTCCATCGTCGGGCCAGCGTGCGATAGATCTCGTCACCGGTGCGCAGGTAGCGCCGCTCGACGATCAGGATCAGCGTCGGGAGCGCGATCCCGAAACAGACGAGCGGAATGTGCACCATGAACGACAGCGCCTGCATCTGCCGCGCCTGCAGCAGATAGCTCTGCTGAACCGTCGGCAGAGCGGGAGTCGCCAACATATCGATCATTGCTCACCTCGCTGAGGTAGCAGTCTGCCGTACTGCATCCCGCTATGGGGTTGCGTCAAGTTATCGCTCGGGTGTGGCTGTGGTGTCGTCTCGGTCGCCTGAAGGTAGGTCTCGGAAGACGTCACGGTACGCCCCATTTCTCCGAACATGCTGCTACACGAAGACGGCCAGTGCAGCGGCCACGTCGACCTCGGCGACCTGGGAGTCACTGATCGGTGGGCCGACCTGCATCTACAGAGCTCCCGCGCAGATTCCCACACCGGGACAGATTTGGGCCTTCGCTCGCAATAGGTGCACGAAAGTTCTTCGAAGAAATTCCGCGCCGCGTGTCGGATCGATGCTGCGGAGTTCGTGGCTGGCCAGGCTCACGGTTCCGCCTTTCCCGAACCGTTCCGCAAGTAGAGATCGCGGAGCAGGCACATCTCCGCGCGCGGCGAGGATCACCGCATGCCTGGCAATGACGACCGCGATTCCGGCGGAACTGGTTCGCGAGTCGGGCGAGGGCCGCTTCGGCGTGGATCTCGTCGAGCCGCGCTCTCGCGAGGGTGTAAATGGTCAGGTCGTTCATGACGAATGGCTCAGCGGCTGGCGCTGGCGGTGTTTCGTCCGTCGGTCGTCGACGAGACGCCATTGGTCGCCGTACGTGCCGTTGGTGACGTTTTCGCGTTGGAGCAGGTCGTGCGGAAAACCCAGCGAGGGTGCGCTGGCTTCGTCGAGTACGCGGAGTTGGTCGTCGTCGAGGTGTATGCCGGCGGCGGCCAGGTTCTCGTCCAGCTGTGCGACGCTCGTCGCTCCGAGCAGCGGGATGATGTTGCCGCGCCGGGCATTCAGCCACGCGAGGGCCACCTGCGCCGGGGTACAGCCTATGTCGCCCGCGATCCTGACGACGAGGTTTACTGTCTCGTCCGGGCCGGACCAGCTGTGCTGGAAGATCCCCTCTTCGGCGTCGTCACGCAGTCGCCCTTGGCCGCCGGCGAGGTACTTGCCGGTCAACCTTCCTTCCGCGAGCGGACCCCACGCGACGACGGCAAGGTCGAAGGCATCGGCCATCGGGACCAGGTCGCGTTCCGGTGTCCGCTCCAGCATGTTGTACCGCGACTGAAGGGCGACGAAAGGCGTCCAGCCGCGCAGTTCCGCGGCTGTGTTGGCTTCCGCGACCTCCCAGGCGGGCCAGTCGGAGACGCCGACGTACAACACCTTTCCGGAACGGACCAGATCATCGAGAGCACGCATCACCTCGACGACTGGTGTCCACGCCTCGCGGGTGTGCACCCACAGCAGGTCAACGTACTCGGTGCCCAAGCTGCGCAGGCTTGCCTCGACCGACCGCACCAGGTTCTTTCGATGGTTGCCGGCCGAATTGAGGTCACCCGGCCGTGTCTGCAGCGTGTACTTGGCGCCGATGACGAACCGGTCGCGGTCCGGCCGAAGGAAGTCACCGAGGATCCTTTCTGCATTGCCGTCGGCGTAGATGTTGGCGGTATCGATGAATGTGCCACCGGCTTCGGCGAACTTGTCCAGAATGAGCCTGGCGGTGGGTTCGTCGATACCCCAGGACCTGCCCTCGCCAAAGGTCATCGTGCCCAATGCGAATTCCGAGACCCGCAATCCGGACGATCCAAGCAATCTGTATCGCACATCTGCCTCCATTGGTTTCTGACTCCATGGAAGCGCATTCGCGGGCATTCCGATAGCGACTGTTTGGCATGCATTCCATGCTGATTTAGCATGGGACCTATGCGACTGCTTTGGTTCCAGGTCTTCCGCGAGGCGGTGCGCTGCGGTTCTCTCGGTGAGGCGTCGCGCTCACTTGGGTATACGCAGTCGGCCGTCTCCCGTCACATCGCCGCTTTGGAGGCCGAGTACGGCGTAACGCTGCTCGAGCGTGGGCCTGCCGGTGTGCGGCCGACGCCGTACGGGGAGCTTCTGCTGCAACATGCGGACGCGATCCTGGCCCACGACGATCAACTGCGCCGCGAGTTCGACGGAATCCGCAACGGCGCACTAGGCCACATCACCGTCGGTGCCTTTCCCACCGCTGTCGCCGGGATCATCCCCACGGCCCTCAACGCCCTCCAACAGGACCGCCCCGACACGACACTGTCATTGATCGAGGCCACGACTCCCGCACTGATCGAGCACATTCACGGGCGCGACCTGGACGTCGCGGTGGTGACCGAAGGCCCCGACGGACACGGGCTGCCAGCCGGCCTGGACTGCACCCACCTGCTCGACGAGCAT
>DATAVB010000039.1:0-16094 GCA_036267955.1 Mycobacteriales bacterium
CGCCGGAACTGCCGGCGACCGCGGCCGCTGTGGCGTCCGGTGACATATCGAGCGAGCATGCGCAGGTCATCAGCAGCGCTATCCGACACCTACCCACCAGCCTGGACCGAGACGTCGTCACCGGGGCCGAGAAGACCCTGGCCGGGCACGCCCGGGACCTGGATCCGTCGGATCTGAAGACTGTTGCCCGGCAGTTGCATCTGCATCTGAACCCGGACGGGAACCTGCCTGATGACAAGCCGTCCCGGCGGGAGTTGACCTTCCGGCGCGATGCCTACGGGATGGACGTGATTCGTGGGCGCCTCGACGCCGAAGGATCCGCGACCGTGCAAGCCGCACTCGCACCGCTGATGCAGCCGCACCCGGCCGAGGACGGAGTCCGCGATCCGCGATCCCCGGCCCGCCGCTGCGCCGACGCGCTGGTGGAGCTGAGCGAACAGACCCTCGGTGCGGGTGGATTGCCGACCATGGCCGGCGAGAAGCCACACGTGACGGTCACCATCGGCTTGAACGACCTACGCGACGGCACCGGCCACGCCACCCTCAACACCGGCGCCCCGGTCAGCCCCGAAACGGCCCGCCGCATCGCCTGCGACGCCACCATCATCCCCATCCTGCTCGGCAGCGAAGGCGAACCCCTGGATATCGGCCGAGCCACCCGGACGATTCCACCCGGCATCCGCCGAGCCATCGTCGCCCGAGACCTCGGCTGCATCCACCCCGACTGCGACGCACCCGCCCCACGCTGCGAAGCCCACCACGTCCAACACTGGACCAACGGCGGCCCCACCGCCCTCAACAACCTCGTCCTCCTCTGCCCCCGACACCACTGGACCATCCACCACGACCAATGGCAGATCACCTTCCACGAAGGCATTCCGCACGTCATACCGCCACCACTCCTCGACCCACAGCAGCGACCACAACGCAACACCAGACACCACCCTGCCGACCCGGCCCGGCGGCTAGCGACGGCGGACGCCGGGCGGCACCGGTCGTACCCGGACCGTCACGTTGCGTACGATGGCGAGGAGATCCAGCCGTGAACTCAAGGTGTCTAGTGCGTCACGCTAACGGTCCTGTCAGTGCGCGGAGCACCGTTCTGTAAGTAGGGTCCACTGGGTCTAGCGGAGTCCGTCAGAGTCGGTCGCCGCCGCAAACGCTGCATGCAGTCTCACTGTCGAGAGGGGCGCCACCCATGCCCGAGAACACCGCCACGAGCGCCGGGTCGCTTCGCTTCACCGACCGCACCGGGACCGCACAGGACCTCGCGCTGCACACGCCGACCGAAGGCGCTCCGGGCGCCGAAATCGCCAAGCTGCTGGCCACGGGCGGCCTGGTCACCTACGACCCCGGCTTCGTCAACACCGCCGCCTGCTCGTCGGAGATCACCTACATCGACGGCGCCGCCGGCATCCTGCGCTACCGCGGCTATCCGATCGACCAGCTCGCCGAGCATTCCACCTTCGCCGAGGTCAGCTACCTGTTGATCTACGGGGAACTGCCCAGCGCCGAGCAACTCGAGGCGTTCACCGGCCGCATCCGCCGGCACACCCTGCTCGACGAGGACATGAAACGTTTCTTCGAGGGCTTCCCGCGTGATGCGCACCCGATGCCGGTGCTCTCCTCCGCGGTGTCGGCGCTCTCGACCTTCTACCAGGACTCACTCGACCCGTTCGATCCCGCGCAGGTCGAGCTCTCCACGGTGCGCCTGCTGGCCAAGGTCCCCACGATCGCGGCGTATGCACACAAGAAGTCGGTCGGTCAGCCGCTGCTATACCCGGACAACTCGCTCGGCCTGGTGGAGAACTTCCTGCGCATGACCTTCGGCTTCCCGGCCGAGAACTACGAGGTCGACCCGACCATCGCTCGGGTGCTGGACCTGCTCTTCATCCTGCACGCCGATCACGAGCAGAACTGCTCCACCTCGACAGTGCGCCTCGTCGGATCCGCCGAGACCAACCTTTTCGCCTCGATCTCCGCCGGAATCCACGCCCTCTCCGGTCCGCTGCACGGCGGCGCCAACCAGGAAGTGCTGGAAATGCTGGAGGCGATCCGCAACGACGGTGGCGACGTCGCCTCCTTCGTGAAGAAGGTAAAAAACAAAGAAGACGGCGTACGCCTCATGGGCTTCGGCCACCGCGTCTACAAGAATTACGACCCGCGGGCCGCGATCGTGAAGAAATCGGCCGACGAAGTGCTTTCCGCGCTGGGTAAACGCGATGACCTGCTGGATATCGCCATCGAGCTAGAGGGCGTCGCACTTTCCGACGATTACTTCATCTCCCGCAAGCTCTATCCAAACGTCGATTTCTATACCGGCCTTATTTACCGCGCGATGGGTTTCCCGGCCTCGATGTTCACCGTGCTCTTCGCCATCGGCCGCCTCCCCGGCTGGATCGCCCAGTGGCACGAGATGATCAACGACCCCGAGACCAAGATCGGCCGCCCCCGCCAGATCTACACCGGCCCGGGCGAGCGCAAGTACGTCCCGATCGTCGACCGCGACTGACCTGCCGCGTCGCCACACGGCGTTCCATGATCATGAGGCAAATTCGTCGGCGATTCGCGGCTAGATTGCCTCATGATCAAGGTGAAGTGGTCTGGCGCTAGCAGCAGTCGTCGTCGCCGTTCCAGGCCGAGACGCCTTCCCGTACGGCCCAGCCGGCCAGCAGGAGCGCCACCACCGGGTCGAGCCAGCTGACCTGGACCGCGGCATTGACCGCGAGACTGAGCAATACCGCACCGGCCTGGGTCGCGCAGATGAGATTCTGTGTCCCCTCGCCGGCCGTCGCTTCCGACCCGAGTTGCCGGCCGTACCGCCGTTTCGCGACACCCAGCACCGGCATTCCCACCAGGCTCACCGCGGTCACCACGATGCCGACCACCGACGAGCCGGAGTCGTGACCCACCACAAGATCGCGAATAGCTTCGGCCGCTATATACGGCGCCAGTACGAAGAAGCTGATCGCCACCGCCCGGCCCGCGCGCCGCTCGGCCTCCTCGCTGAAACGGCGCGTCCCGGTGAAACGCCAGATCACAATGACACTCGCGGCACCTTCGATGACCGACCCGAGCGCCCAACCGGTGAGCGCGATCGAGCCCGCGGCCAGGCCGGCGACGAGGCCCAGCACGCCCTCGACCGTCATCCAGCCGAGGCTCAGCCAGGCCAGCGCCAGCACCCGACGGGTGATGACCTCAGACACCGTGACGGTCACCCGACCGGCACCTCGGACACGTCCAACAGTGCGGCGAGATTTCGCAGGATTTCCGGCCGGATCCAGTAGTAGACCCAGGTGCCGCGGCGTTCGCAGTCGATGAGACCGACCGTACGCAGCGTCTTGAGATGATGCGAGATCGTCGGACCGGTCAGATCGAATGCGTCGGTCAGGTCACAGACGCAGACCTCGCCGGAATGCGACGCGATCAACGACAGCAACCGCAGCCGGACCGGGTCACCCAACGCCTTGAACGCTGCCGCGAGGACGCCCGCGTCCGCCTGCGAGAGGGGCTCGCTGACCAGCGGAGAGCAGCAGGAGCAGGCAGCGGTCAGGTCCAGCACCGGCAACTGTTTCGACATGGCCTTACCTTGACAGATATCTAATCAGCGGGCAACCTCTGCTTCGATACCCATCTAGTCAAGGAGTGCGGTCATGAGTATGGATACCGAGGACGTGCGGGAGCAGGTCCGGGCCCGGTACGCGGCGGCGGCCACCGCGGTCGTGGCCGGCCAGCAGGCAACCGAGAATCTGGTGGCCGACAACGGCTGCGGCGAAGCGTGCTGTTCGGGTACGGCATCCACCGAGGTCGACGGCAGTTTCGGCGCCGGTCTCTACAGCGGCGCCGAGCACGACGAACTGCCGACCGAGGCCGTGCTGGCAAGCCTCGGCTGCGGAAACCCCCTGGCGGTGGCCGACCTGCACCCGGGCGAGCGGGTGCTCGATCTCGGTTCGGGCGGCGGCATCGACGTGCTGCTCTCGGCCCGTCGGGTCGGCCCGACCGGCCGGGCGTTCGGACTGGACATGACCGACGAGATGCTCGGTCTGGCCCGCGCCAATGCCGCCAGGGCCGATGTGTCCAATGTGGAATTCCTCAAAGGCGCCATCGAAGAGATCCCCCTGCCGGCGAAGTCGATCGACGTGGTCATCTCCAACTGCGTCATCAATCTCTCGGCCGACAAACCAGCCGTACTGGCCGAAATGTACCGCGTCCTGGCGCCGGGTGGGCGAATCGGGATTTCCGATGTCGTCGCCGAGGATCACCTCAGCCCGGCCGACCGGGCCGAACGCGGCTCGTACGTGGGCTGCATCGCCGGTGCGCTCACGAAATCGGAATATATCGATGGGCTGACCGCGGCCGGCTTCGGCGACGTCGTGGTGACCTTCACCCACCAGGTCGCCGATGAGATGCATTCCGCCATCATTCAGGCTGGTAAACCTGCGTAACCTCGTCGTGCGGCGTTCCGGATTCAGCAAGCGCCCGCCAGGTCATGGCCGCGGTGCAGAAGAACACCACACCGGAGAGCCCGAATCCCGAGCGTGCACCGAACGCGTCCGCCACCGATCCGGAGGCGAGCCCGGTCAACGGGTTCATCCCGGGCAGGGCCATGTTCCACACCCCCATCACGCGACCGCGCATCTCTGGAGCGGACCGCATCTGGGCCACGGTATTGGCGACCGCGACGAACCAGATCGAGAGGAAGCCGGCCACCGCGAGGCCGGCGAACAACGTCACCGGATTCGGCGCGGCAGCGGTGAGCAGCACGCCCGCACCGGTGAGCACCGCCAGCAGCCGCACCTGCCGGCCGCTGGGCGTCCGCACGCCCGTCGCGGCGGCGAAGGCGCCGAAGAGCGCACCCACCCCGAATGCGGCGTTCATCGCGCCATATCCACCGCCGCCGAGGTGGAACACCTTGGTCGCCAGCAGTGGCGCGGTGACCCCGAGGTTGAACAACATCCCCGCGGTCGCGGCCAGAATGAGGCAGGATCGGATCGACGGATGCCCCCAGGAATAACGGATTCCTGACCGGATAGACACCTTCTGCGCGGGCCGGACGTACGCGACGCCCGGCGTGCGACGGTGGAACACGAGCACGATGACGGCCGGGACGAAGGCGATCGCGTTGAACAGGAAACACGACGCCACCCCCGCGGTGGCCAGCAGTGCACCACCGACCGCCGGGCCGAGCACCCGGGCCGCGTTGAGCACCACTTCGTACAGCCCGATCGCGCTGGCCAGGTTGCTCCGCCCGACCAGGTCGATGACGTAGACCTGGCGGGCCGGTGCGTCGACGGTGGTGACGATCCCGGCAGCCAGCGCGGTGGCGTAGAGCATCCACATCGTGATGGTGCCGGTGATCGTCAGCACCGCGAGAACGCCGCCGATGGCGAGAAAGGCCGACTGGGTGACCAGGAGTACCAGGCGCCGGTCGACCCGGTCGACCAGCGCGCCGCCGGCCGCGCCGCCGAGCAGCACGGGCGCCGAAATGGCCGCCGTGAGCAGGGCCAGCTCGACCCCGTTCCCGCCCAGCTTGATCACCAACCAGGACTGGCCGACGGCCTGCGTCATGGTCCCGGAGGCGGAAAAGATCTGGACGAAAAACCACCACCGGAAATCCCGGATTCTGAGGGCGGCGAAAACCCCGCGGCGCGGTATGTCGTCCCGGACGACCGTTCGGTCCCGCCGGGTCAAGCGGACGAAGGCCACCGCTCAGGTGTATCACCGGCCGCGCAGCCGTTACGGCTGTTATGACCGCCGGCACAGCGGCCAGATCCGGCGCTCAGATGCGCTTGTAGATGTACTCCACGGACAGGTACGGAGCGGCCGCCGGAAGTGTCCAGTATTGCCGGCACAGCGTGGTGTCATCGTCCTGAACGGAGAGCAGCCGGCGCTGCTTGACGAGTTGCCCGGTGAGCTCCTGACCCCAGCCGGGGAAGGTGAAATTGTCCAGGTAGAGCGCGATGGTGCCGGGCTCCTCGAGCTCGTCGCCATACGTCGTCTCGTACATCATCCCGGGCGCCCGGGTGTCCATGCTCAGGTATTCGTAGCGTCGGCGGGCATTGTTGAACGACAGGTAGGCGATCCGGGTGAACGGGTCCTGGTCGGTCCCCAGCGCGGCCTCCATGACCTCCTGCAGGTAGGCGTCCCGCACCAGCTCACGGGTCGCGACCATCGGCGGTGCGACCATCGGCTCGGCCCCGTCGGCCGGCCAGATCCGCATATTGACCTGCCATTGCCCGACCATTCGGCGGATCAGGTCGTATTCCGGTCCCGGGATCATCATCCGGGCCGCCGCCGGCAATGCGTCCTGCGCTGCTGCGTTCGAATCCTGCGACACCGCTGTCCTCCGTGCGTCAAGGGTCAGGTTTCACGCGACTCTAACGAGTGCGGCGGAAACGTCAGGGTGAATCGGGCGCCAATTCCCGGCTCACCGTCGATCCTGATCGTGCCGCGGTGGGCCTGTACGACCTCGCGGACGAGTGCGAGCCCGATGCCGAATCGGGGTGAATGACCGGACCGGGCCGGGCCGCGGACAAATCGTCGCATCAATTCCTCGGCACCGCGCGGGTCCAGACCGGATCCGTCGTCGGCGACGAAAAGCTCGACCAGGCGCCGTTGCCGACGCAGCCCGATCGTAATTCGGCCGCCGGCATGCTCGTGACCCAGCGCATTGTCGACCAGCGCCGAGACCGCCCGCCGCAACGCGGACTCCACTCCGTCGACCAGGAACGGCGCATCGTCGGGGAGATCGGCCACCAGACTCACCTCGAGGGTCGCCGCGTGGTCGGAGAATGTCCGGACCACTCCCGCGACGACCACGGCGAGATCGACCGTCTCGGCGCGCTCGGGTTGATGTTCCAGCTGCGCCGAGAGCAGCAAATCCTCCACCACCGCGCCCATCGCCCGGGTGTCGGCCACCAGATCGCCGGTCTGCGCCGCGAGCGCCGCGTCACCACTCTGCGCCGCCCGGCGGTCCAGGAGTTGAGCGCGGGTGTGCAGCACCGTCAGCGGCGTGCGGAGCTCATGACTGGCATCGGCGACGAAGCGCCGCTGCAGGGCAAGCGCGCGACCCATCGGCCGGGCGGCCAACCAACCGATCAACCCGCCCACCACCGCTGATCCGACCACCCCGACGACACCGGCCAGGAGCAGCGCATCCAATAGCCGCCGCTGATCGTCGTCCCGCGCGGTCATGCTGGTCAGCGCGACGAAACGTCGGCCGTCATGCTGATCGGCTACGTACGCCTGGTAGCTGGCCGATCCGATGTGCACTGTCCGCAAGCCACTATCTACATCGGACAATGTGAGGTTGTCCGTGCCGGACGGCGCGCCGGCGCTGTGCGCCACCGCTCCGCCGCCGCGGTATTCGACCAGGATGACGCCCGCCGGCGGGTCGCCGACGTCGTCCGCTGTCAGCGCCGCGGAACGGACCGCCTGCCGGGCCCGCTCGGACTGCTCGCGCTGGTTGAAGACAAAGACCAGCACCGCGACCACCGCGACCACCAGGGCCACCGCCAGCGCGGTCTGTACGGCGACACTCAGCGCCGCGCGACGCAGCAGCTGCCGATCGGACCGCACCCGGGGCCGGCTCACAGCGAGCCCATCCGGTAGCCGACACCGTGGACGGTCCGGATGACATCGCGGCCCAATTTACGGCGTAGATAATGTACGTACGTATCGACCGCACCCGGCTGCTCCGCGTCGTCGAAAACCTTGTGCAGCAGCTCATCCCGAGTGAAGACCTGTCTCGGCCGATGAGCCAGGAGGTTGAGCAGATCGGCCTCCCGGCCGGACAGTTCAACCTCGGCCGACCCGTCGCTGAAGACAACCCTCCGCGTAGCGACATCGAGCACGGCCCGGCCCATCCGAACGACCTCCGCGCCGTCGGAATGACGCCGGAGCAGCGCCCGTAGCCGGGCCAGCAACTCCTCGACCTCGAACGGCTTCACCAGATAGTCGTCCGCTCCGGCGTCGAGGCCCTCGATGCGGTCCTCGAGCGTGCCGCGCGCGGTGAGCACCAGGGCCGGCGTGGAGACGCCGCGCGAGCGGAGCCGGCCGATGAGGTCAACGCCCTCGATCGCCGGAAGCCCGCGATCAACGACAAGAATGTCGAACGGCCGGGTCAGCCCCCAGTGCAATGCGGTGTGGCCGTCCGCCGCGGCTGAAACCTGGTATCCCTCCGAGGACAACAACTCGGCCAACATCGCGGACAGCTGCCGGTCGTCCTCCACCAGCAACAGCGAGAGCTCGTTCACCACCCGAGCGTGACACACCCGGGCGTTAATCGCCGAAACGACCACGTTTCCAAGATTTCTCCCAGATTCGGCCGTGATCCTGGGCCCGCCGGACAGATCGTGTCCCGCGAATCGACAGGGAGATCGCCAGAGTGCCGACCAAGATCAGTGGCCTGCCCGCACACGTCCTGCTCATCCACGCCGTGGTCGTTCTCGTGCCATTGGCCGCGCTGATGACGATCGCATCCGCGATCTGGCCGGCCGCCCGGCGCCGGTTTGGCATCGGTACGCCGCTGGTCGCACTGGTCGCACTGGTGCTGGTCCCCATCACCACGAGCGCCGGTGAGTGGCTCCGCGACCACGTCGCGCCGAGCAAGCTGGTCCGTGAGCACGCCGAGCTGGGAGATCAACTGCTGCCCTTCGCGCTGGGAACCTTCGTCCTCGCGGCCGTCGTGTGGTGGCTCGGTCGGCAGGCCGACGACGACCTGCCTCGGCACTCAATTCTGCGACGCGCGGTGGTGCCAACTGGCTGGCTCCGACCATCAAGCCTTGTCGCGGCGGCGCTCGCCGTCGTCGTCTCGGTCGGGGCAGTGGTGCAGGTCTACCGCATCGGTGAGTCGGGAGCCCGGGCCGCCTGGCACGACGGATTCAGCAGTACCTCAACCCATGGCGGATAACGGACTCACGACACGAAACCATCCGTGGTCTGCAATGCTTTCGGCATGAATTCGACGCTCGCACAGCGGATTTACGACACCTGCCACCTGACCGGCTCGTTCCAGTTGAGATCGGGACAGGTGAGCGAGGAATACTTCGACAAATACCTGTTCGAGGGTCAGCCGGCGCTGGTGGACGAGGTGGCAGCGGCGATGGTGGCGTTACTGCCGGACTGCGACGTGCTCGCCGGAATGGAATTGGGTGGCATTCCGATCGCCACTGTCATGTCGCAACGGACCGGCCGGCCGACGGTCTTCGTCCGCAAGGTGGCCAAGGAGTACGGCACCCGCAAGGCAGTCGAGGGGCCTTCGGTCGAGGGACGCCGGGTTGTGGTCGTCGAAGACGTCGTCACCACCGGCGGCGCACTGCTCGCATCGTGCGCGATGCTCCGGGCGGCCGGCGCGTCGGTGGACACCGTCGTCTGCGCGATCGACCGCGAACAGGGCGGGTCGGCCAATCTGCTCGCCGAAGGGCTCACCTTGCGCGCCGCGCTGACCCGTACCGAGCTCGAAGCCGGACGCTGACCCTTCCCCGGCGGCCGTTTCGCCTTATGCCGCCGGCGCAACCTCGATCAACGACGATGACGTTGCGGTCCGCGGCGTGCCGGGGTTGAAGCCGAGCGCCGGATTGAGCTCGCCGCGAGCCCGGCGCAGGCAACCGCTCATCTGGGCCAGCTCCCGGTGACCCTTGACCAGCGCGGCGAGATCGTCGGCCGGCACCGTGATGCCGTCGGCAAGGAGCAGGGCGGTGGTGACCGCAGCCGCTTCGCGATCGGCATCGGCGACCGGGTCGGTGTTGAAGGCCGGCAACGTGGTACCCACTGCGCCGGCCGGCAATTCCGGCGCCCGCAGATGCCAGTCGGTCTGTCGCTGAAAGGCGTCCGCGACCCGCAATACCGTGGCCTCCGCCATCGGGCGACCGATGATCTGCATTCCGAGCGGCATGCCGTCCGCGGTGAATCCCATCGGTACGGACGCGACCGGAAGACCAACCGTGTTCCAGGCCGGGGTGAAGATCGTCCCCATCATGGATTCCATGTCGAGGGTGTCGAAACGCGGGGCTCCGGTCGACGCGGTCGGCATGATCAGCACGTCAAGGTCGACGAAGAGCTCGCCGAGTTGTCGGACAAGATCGGTCCGGAGCCGTTGCGCCTGCACAAAGTCGGCGGACGAGACCAAGGCGCCCTGCGCGACAAAACGCCGGGTGGGACGGCCGTAGTCGTTCCAGCGTTCGGCCAGATCGCCCCGGTGGTAGGCGAAAGCCTCGGCTGCCATCGTGATCCAGTCGACGATGGTCAACTCGTCGTAACAGTCCAGCACGCTGTCCCGCACCGCCGCGCCGGCATCGCCGAAGACACTCTCGGCCGCCGCCAATGCCGCCGGCACAGCCGGGTCGATCACCGGTGCCGCCGCCAATGCGCCGCGTTCGAAACCGACCCGCAACCCGTCGAGTGAGCCGGTCAGGGCAGCAGAATAGTCCGGCACCGGAACGTCGGTGGTATAGGGATCTGAGGCGTCCTGCCCGGCCATCACCTGCAGCATCGCGGCACAGTCGGCGGCGCTGCGGGCCATCGGTCCGATGTGGTCGAGGCTGTACCCGAGCGGTACGCAGCCGGACTTCGGCACCCGGCCGAACGTCGGCTTGAGGCCGGTGATCCCGCAGTAGGCCGCCGGAATGCGGATGCTGCCGCCGGTGTCCGTACCAAGTCCTCCGAGGAATAGGCCGGCGGCCACGCCGGAGCCGGTGCCCGAACTGGATCCGCCGGTCCAGGTGTCCAGGTTCCACGGATTGCGCGGCACCGGGAAAGGCTTGTCGGGATCGGGCAGGCCGATCGCGAATTCCATCGTCGAGGCTTTCCCGACGATAATCGCGCCGGCGGCCCGCAGTCGCGCGACGACCGGTGCGTCCTGCCGATCGCCCCAGATCGGGTCCAGGATCAGGCTCTGCGCCGTCGTCGGGCCCTCCGATGTGGTGATGATGTCCTTGATTCCCAGCGGAATCCCCTGCAGTGGCCCGCGGTCGATTCCGGCGGCGAAGTCGGCGTCGGCCCGCTCCGCGGCCGCCAGCGCGGTCTCCTGGTAACGGTCGAGAAATACGCCCAGCGGGCCGTCCCAGGTGTCCGCCTGCCGGATCACCTTCTCGACCAACGCCTTTGAGGTCGTCGTTCCGGCGCGCAGAGCGGCAGCCGCCGCGGTGATCGTGTCGAGGTCCATCATCACTCCGTTTCGCCAGCGTGACCGACAATGCGTCGAACGCTAACAACGGGTTGTTTCGCAGATATGGGCAGCGAAAGGCACTGCGGTTAAGCCGATTTGGCCGATGTCGACAGGGTCTTGACCTGCCAGTTCGCGCGCGGGCGCAGCTGGATACGCCGAAGGTGCGCCGGAATTAACCTGACGGAAACGGCTCACCAGCGGTAGCAGAATCGGCGACGCAGGGCCCGCGGCCGATCTGGCAGCGGTGCCACGTGGGAGCCTTCGTGTCCGCGGATCCGCTCGCAGCTGACCGAACCGGCCGCCGGCGCGAGCCAGCTCATGGCGCCGCGCGCCAAGGCGCCACACCGATCCGCCTCCGGGGCCCGGTCCGGGACGTCGCGGATCGAGGCAAGCCTGGCGACCGGCAGCGGAAGTATGGACATGGCTTCACGCTCCCACCCTGGCCCCTATCCGTCCACCGCCGCGAAACGGCGCAGTCCGCGGTGACTGACAACTCCGGCCAGCGCCGACCCGGCGGCATTCCCCACCGCCTGACCGGTGGACAGCCAGGCGAACGTCTCGGTGCGCTGGCTGTGCGCGGTCGCCCGCTCCACCAGCACATAGCCGCGCGGCGCGACGATGCCCAATAGGGCGGCGAACCAGCCGACGAGCCGCGGGTAGCGGCGAACATCGCCGCCCGCCGGCGGCCCGAAGGTGATCGACTGCAGGAGCGTGCTGACGGCCAGAATCCGGACCGGCGGCATTCTGCGTCCGGTCGACCGAGTCGCCAGTACGAAGCCGATCGTTCCGCACATCAACAGGATCGCGGATGTGCCGAGCGCCAATGCCGGCCCGGAGACTGCGGACGCCCCGGCGACCAGCAATGGCCGGACAGAAAGAACACCTGCTGCAGCAAGGATTCCACTGTGTATGCGGCATGCAGATGATCGCGGTCGACCAGCTCTGACCACGCCGACTTGATGGTCCCCGAGATCGGCGGCATGCCGACACCGACGACGAGGGCGCAGCCGATCAGGTAGCCGTCCCGGATCGGCTGGAGGCGGGCGACCCAGATCAGCGCCGCAACGGCGACCGCGTGGAGCGCGGCGGCCGGAAGCAGCACCCGGCCGCGGAACCCTAGCTACGTCCTGTCGATGCCGCGATGATATCGACGCAATTGCGCAAGCGCCACCGAGACCTGTTTGTTACTGCCGCATGTCACGTTGCGGAACTCAAAAATTGGCAAAAATAGTGGTACAGACCACTAGCTTCCCGCCGCGCTTTGCTGCATCATGCAAAACACTGTGGGCGCGCTCGGGGCACCGCGCACCGGACGAGCCAGTGCAGCCGAGGGAGAAGCGCCGTGAGCACCGAAGAACCGCAGTCCAAGCTGGACGTGTCGCGACGGACAGCTTTGCAATTGCTCGGTGTCGGGTCGCTGGCCACGGCGGCCGCCTGCAGCCGCGCGGGCGGCAGCGGCGGTGGCGGCAAAGGCGGCAGCGGATCCACCACGTACTCCAGTTGGTATCCGTTCAGCGCGCCGCCGGCCGGTAATTACCACACCCTCGGCGGCGTGACGAGCTCGATTCCAGACGCCATCGGCTATCTCGGCGACTACATGGTGCTCCCGGGCGCTATTTACTATTGGAAAGCGCAGAAGTATTTCTACCTGCTCGCCGATGACTCCTCCAATCTCTCCGCCGACGGGAAGACCTTCACCTACAAGGTGCGCAGCGGGATGAAGTGGAGCGACGGATCCAAGATCACCGCCAAGGATGTCTACACAACCTGGCTCTGCCGCTACGTCATCCGTAGCCCGGTCTTCGACTATGTCGATTCGTTCGAGCAGACCGACGATATGACGGTCACCTTCCACATCGGCACTCCGGCGCCGATCTCCCAGTATTACCTTCTGCGCGAACACATCGTCGCCGATTCCGTGTACGGCACGTACGCGAAGCGGGCCGAGCCGATGGCCAAGGCCAAGACGTCCCAGTCCGACAAGAAGATGGTCGCGCTGAACAAGACGCTCGCCGCCTTCACGCCAAAGACGATCCTCGCAAGCGGGCCGTTCAAACCCGACCTGGACAACCTCACCGGCCAGCAGTTGACGATGGTGAAGAACGACAACTGCTACTTCGCGGACAAGGTCCACTTCGACAAGGTCATCGACTACGCGTCGTTCGACTTCAACGCGATCGTCCCGCTGATCCTGCAGAAGAAACTGGATTACACGACGGGTGGGCCCACTCCGGCGGAAGAGAAGTCCGTCGTGAAGGCGGGGCTACGGATCATCCGGTCACCCATCTACTCCGGGCCGGCCCTGTACTTCAATTACGCCAAGCTGCCGGAGTTTGCCGACAAGCGGGTCCGGCAGGCGCTGTGTTACGCGGTAGACCACGCCCAGAACGGCCGCGTCTCACTCGGCCAGTCGGGTAAGGAGATCAAGCTCTACGCCGGCATCTCTGACGCACAGGTGCCCACCTGGATCTCGGCCGCGGATCAGGCGAAATTCATCAAATACACGTACGACCAGAAAAAGGCCACCACGCTGCTTGAGGCGGCCGGCTGGAAGAAGGTCGGCGCCGTCTGGCATACCCCGCAGGGCAAGCCGGCCGAGTACGAACTCCTTTTCCCGTCCGATTATGGCGACTGGTCGGCCGCGTCGGACAACCTGGCCAGCCAGTTCAAGGACTTCGGCATCAAGATCACCCTCCACGGTGAACAGTCGACCCAGGTCCAGGTCGATGTCCAGCAGAGCAAGTTCACTCTCGCTGTCCAGAGTTGGGGATCCTCGAGCAACCCGTTCCCGGCGGACAGCTTCCGCACCGCGTTGTTCAACCTCAATACCCCCACGCTGGCGCCGACCAGCAAGGGCATGGATTTCCCGATGAAACAGAAGACCGACGTGGTCGGCGAGGTCGATCTGCAGAAGACCGTCATCGACTCCGGCCTGGGCGCCACACCAGATGCGTTGAAGGCGGCCACCACAACGGCGGCGTTGGCCTTCAATGAATTGTTGCCGGTGATTCCGCTCTGGGAGCGTTATGGCAACAGCCCGATGCTGCAGAGCCACATCAAGGGTTATCCCCCGGACGGCGACCCGATCTACGAAAACTCGATCTACGCCGACAACTACACGACTTTCCTGACGTTCCAGGGAGTGCTCAAACCCGCCTAGAGTTCCGGCCGCCTGGAGCTAGCGCCCGGCCAGCTCCAGGCATCGGCGGGCCATTTCCATCCGCCATTTCGCGTCGTCCACCGGGGTTTCCGACACCTCAGGGCCAGCGGTCAACAGGCAGTGGTTGGCATGTCGGGCGGCCATCAGGACCGGCAGGTACGCCTCCCATTCGGCCGGGAACGGGCGGACACTCCGGTAGCCGTCCAGCAACGCACGGCGCATGCTCGAAAAGCTGACCTTGCCGAAGACCGCGCCCGGCAGGCCGGCGAGATTGCCCAGCATCGGACAGAGGTCGTAGAGGTAGAAGCCCCAGCCACAGTCGTCGAAATCGAAGATCCCGGCGGCCCAGCCGCCCGGCCGGCGCCGGAGATAGCAGTTACCCAGAATGAAATCGCCGTGGATGACGCCGAACGTACGAGGATGCTGGGCGAGGGTTTCGTAGACGACGCGCGTTCGGTCCGCGATCTCGTCGAACGTTGCGCGATCAGCCGGGGCGAGGATCTCGTCGAGACTGAGCTGCGGATTATACGGGGAGGCCGCGGTGAACATGCCGTCGGCGTCCCACCGGGGGAATTCGACCTCGGCCGCCGACAGCTGATCCGCGACATTGTGCACCTGCGCTATGGCCCGACCGAGTTGCTGGATCGCCCGCGGGCCCAGACCACATCCCGGCCGGTACTCCTGGCCGGCGACCCATGTGGTCAGATCGCAGTGCCGGGGCGTTTCGATGTCGCGCACCTCGACGACCAGGCGTCCGTCCCGGGCCGGCACCGGTCGCGGTGTCATCGGGTCGATCGACCGTTCCGCTATCTGCTGGAGGAAATACAGCTCGGAACGAGTATTCTGCGTCGTCCGATAACCGGGCCTATGAATGCGCAGTACGAGTGGTGACGCACCGTCGCCGGAATGGATCCCGTACACCGCATTGAGACCCAGGCCAAGCAGCCGCACCGTCACCGGCGACGGCAGGTCGTACGCCTCGAGCGCTGTCCGCGCAATCGACTCGAGCGCTTTCTCCGCAACTATCGGCACGACATCATTCGCTTACCTCTCGGGTGTCTGTTATTGACAGATAACCAGCGAACTAGTCGCACCGCCACGGAATTACTTGGGTACGGTGTGGTGGTGCTGGATTACGATGCCGAGGCCGAGCGCTACGACGCGTCGCGTGGCGGCGAACCGCGGGCTGTAGCCGCGGCTGAGGCCGTTTCGCGGTTGCTGCCTCCGGATGCCCGGACGGTGGCCGATATCGCCTGCGGCACCGGCATCGTAACCCGGTTGTTGCGGCGTCCGGGTCGAGACGTGCTGGGCTTCGACCGTTCCCCCGGCATGCTGAAGCTCGCGGCCGGGCGACTTCCCCATCGGGTCGCGGTCAGTGACGCCACGCGGCTGCCGATCAGATCCGGCGGCGTGGACGCCGTCGTCCTCGTCTGGCTGCTACACCTGCTCGACGACGCCGCTCCGGTGGTGGCGGAGGCAGCGCGGGTCCTGCGTCCGGGCGGCGTATTCGTCACGACTGTGGACAAGGACGACGCGGTCGTCAATGCGGACCGTGACGTCGGCGCGATCCTGACACCGATCCGGCGGGCCCTGCGGCCGCACGCGACCGACCGGCTCGAGCACCTGACCGACCTGGCCGCCGAATACGGCCTGCGGCCGATCGCGAATACCACGTTCGTCGGCACTGGCCAGGGTCGCAGCGCACGTCAATGGCGTACCGCATTGGAAACCGGCCGGATCTCCTGGGCCGAGTCGGCCGGCCCGCGA